>NZ_JBVJIR010000013.1:0-308447 GCF_055586185.1 Actinoplanes sp. NPDC051405 | reverse complement strand
TTCGGAGGGGTGCGGGCGGTGGTGGAGAACCGCTCTTTTCTTTTTTTGTTGGGCGCTCCCACGATATAACCCCTTTCTTGTGGGGGCCCCCCCCCCCCCCCCTCCGGGGGGGTCCCCGGGACCAGAGCGCTACTTGGAGTAGAGCTCGACGATCAGCTGCTCCTGGACCTGGGTGTCGATCACCTGGCGGGCCGGGAGCGAGTGGATCAGGATCTTCATGTCGCTCGGGATCGGCTCCAGCCACGCCGGCACCGGGCGGGAACCCGCCTGGGCCTGCGCGATCACGAACGGCGTCATCTCGCGCGACTTCTCCCGGACCTGCACGATGTCGTGGTCCTTCACCCGGTACGACGGGATGTCGACCTTGACACCGTTGACCAGCAGGTGGCCGTGCTTGACCAGCTGACGGGCCATGTCGCGGGACGCGGCGTAGCCGGCCCGGTAGACGACGTTGTCCAGACGCGACTCGAGGATCTGCAGCAGCACCTCACCGGTCTTGCCGGGCTTGGTGACAGCCTCCTCGTAGTAACCGCGGAACTGCTTCTCGAGCACGCCGTAGGTGCGGCGGGCCTTCTGCTTCTCGCGGTGCTGGAGCAGGTACTCGGTCTCCTTGGTCCGACCGCGGCCGTGCTGGCCGGGCGGGAAGGGACGCGACTCGAACGGGCACTTCGGCCCGTCGCACTTGCTGCCCTTGAGGAACAGCTTCATCTTCTCGCGGCGGCAGCGCTTGCAGTCCGCCCCTGTGTAACGAGCCATGCTTCGATCTCTCCCTTAGACCCGGCGACGCTTAGGCGGACGGCAACCGTTGTGCGGCTGCGGCGTGACGTCGGAGATCTGACCGACCTCGAGGCCCGCGGCCTGCAACGAACGGATGGCGGTCTCCCGGCCGGAACCGGGGCCCTTGACGAACACGTCGACCTTGCGCATGCCGTGCTCCATGGCCCGGCGCGCGGCGGCCTCGGCGGCCAGCTGCGCGGCGAACGGAGTCGACTTGCGGGAGCCCTTGAAGCCCACCTGGCCGGACGAGGCCCAGGAGATCACAGCACCGGTCGGGTCGGTGATCGACACGATGGTGTTGTTGAAGGTGCTCTTGATGTGCGCCTGCCCGTGGGCGACGTTCTTGCGTTCCTTGCGCCGGACCTTCTTGACGGGTGCTCCGGCGCGTGCCTTCGGTGGCATAAGTCAGTGCGCTCCTATTACTTCCGACCGGGCTTCTTCTTGCCAGCGACCGTGCGCTTCGGACCCTTGCGGGTACGAGCGTTGGTCCGCGTCCGCTGTCCGCGGACGGGGAGACCCCGGCGGTGGCGGATGCCGGCGTAGCAGCCGATCTCGACCTTGCGGCGGATGTCGGCGGCGACCTCGCGGCGCAGGTCGCCTTCAACCTTGAAATTGCCCTCGATGTAGTCGCGGAGCTGGACCAGCTCCTCGTCCGTGAGGTCCTTGGCGCGCTTGTTCAGGTCAATGCCGGTCGAGGTGAGCGCCTCCACGGCGCGGGTCCGACCGACCCCGAAGATGTAGGTGAGCGCGATCTCCATCCGCTTCTCGCGGGGAAGATCGACGCCGACGAGTCGAGCCATAAGTGGGCTTACTCCTCAGATGTCTCACGGAGGTCTGTGCCCGGCCCATCCCGCCTGCCCGGGCGGGCCCCGGCCTCCGACCGGGGGTGAAGCCGCGCTTCATCGTGAGACGAATCCGCGGCTGGGACGAGCTTGTTCGGTGGTACGGATCTGGCAGCAGACAGAGCGGAATCAGACTGAGCTGATTAACCCTGGCGCTGCTTGTGGCGCGCGTCGGTCTTGCAGATGACCATGACGCGGCCGTGCCGCCGGATGACCCGGCAGTTGTTGCAGATCCGCTTGACGCTCGGCTTGACCTTCACGGTTGTGCCTTGACTCTCTGTCAGACGGGACTAGGCAAAGCCCCCGCGACCCTTACTTGTAGCGGTAGACGATTCGCCCGCGGGTCAGGTCGTACGGCGAAAGCTCGACGACGACCCTGTCCTCCGGGAGGATGCGGATGTAGTGCTGCCGCATCTTGCCGCTGATATGAGCCAGTACCTTGTGACCATTGGCAAGCTCCACACGGAACATGGCGTTCGGCAGAGGCTCGATCACTCGGCCTTCGATCTCGATGGCTCCGTCTTTCTTTGGCATGTCCTCCGCTACCTGACATCGGGTTCTGGGGCGGGCTCACAACGTTCATCCCGGGTTGAGGGTTCGCACCGGGACCAGCCGCGGCTCCTCCGCCACCGAAGCGCTGGTGGACATGGAAGAGTGGACGCTGCGCGCCAGCTAGCCAGTGTACGCGCGAGGAGCATTGACACCAAACCGAGGTCCCCGTAACCCGGGGTCGGGTGTGTCGGAGGGCCGGTCAGCCCGCCGTTTTGTCGTTCTTCGGACGCTCCTGGAGCGTTTCGTCCGGTCGAATCGGGTCGGCCTCCAGGGCCCGACGCTCCCGTTTGAGCTCCTTCGCCTGGCGCTTGCGAGCCCTCTTCTCCGCCTGTCGGCGCGGCTCACCCGTGGCCAGGCCGGAGACAGTGACGAAGGCCAGCACCGCTCCCCAGGGACCGGCCACCCAGACGGGCCAGAAGTAGATCAGCTCGGCGGAGGCGAGGCTGGCTGTCAGCCACACGACGGTGTTGATGCCCACCACGACGATCCAGCTGGACCACACCGTGAGCAGCCAGTGCCGCCGCAGTTCCGCGTCGGAGGAATTCACCGAGACCGCGGGCCGGCGCTGGGTGGGCACCACCAGGGCGGCGGAGGGCAGATCGCTGAGCAGGGGATGCAGGTCGCCGTACGTCTTGGCCGCGTACGCCTGCTGCAACCGCTCGTCGTACTCGTGCAGATCCAGCCGGCCCTCGTCGAGCGCGGCCTTCAACTGATCCGCCACGGCCTGCCGATCGGCGTCGGCCGCTCTCATCTCGTCCCGGCCCATACCCTCCAGCATGCCAGCAGCGGGCCAGGACCGGCATCAGCGATCGCGCTTGCCCCACCGGCCGAGCACGCCCAGGACCAGCGGGATCAGCATCCAGAGCGGCCAGGGGTAGATGAAGTCACGCGAGGCGATGCAGGAAATGGCCCAGATGACGAAGCAGAGCAGCACGACGCCGCCGTACGAGGCCAGGAACGGCGGACCGCCCGGCTGGGGCACACTGCCCGCCCCGGGCGCCGGCGTGGGCGCAGCGGGCGGCTGATAGGGCTGCACGCGTGACTGCTGGGCCGGGACGGTGCCGGGCAGATCGGTCACCAGGGAATCGAGTTCGCCGAAGGTCTTGGCGGCGTACGTCTGTTGCAACCGCTCGTCGTACTCGTGCAGATCCAACCGACCCTCGTCGAGCGCGGTCTTGAGCTTGTCGGCGATCGCCTGGCGGTCGCTGTCCCCGGCCCGCATCTCGTCCCGGCTCATCGGCCTTTTACTCCGCTACGGAGTCAACCGGCTGGCGGGCGGTGACCAGCTCGCCGAGCCGGGCCCGGCCGCCGTCAGGTGCCGTGGTGACCCAGACGCCGTCGTCGAGCAGGCACATCGTGTGCTCCACGTGCGCGGCCATCGAGCCGTCCCGGGTGACCACGGTCCAGCCGTCGTCGAGCTCCACCGTGCGGGGCGAGCCCATGGTGATCATCGGCTCGATCGCCAGGCACAGGCCGGGCACCAGGCGCGGGCCCTTGCCGGGCTTGCCGTGGTTGAGCACGTGCGGGTCCTGGTGCATCTCGGTGCCGATGCCATGGCCGCCGTAGCCGTCCACGATGCCGTAGCGGCTCGCCTTGCGGACGGCCTTCTCGACGTTGAACGAGATATCGGTCAGCCGGCCCCGGCCGTTGGCGGCACCGCGGGCGGCGGCGGCGATGCCGGCCCACATGGCGTCCTCGGCCACCTGGGCCATGGTCAGCAGCGCCGGGTCGGTCTCACCGACGCCGACGGTGATCGCGGAGTCACCGTGCCAGCCGTGCAGGATGGCGCCGCAGTCGAGCGAGAGCAGGTCGCCCTCCTTGAGCACCTGCTCGGCGGCCGGGATGCCGTGCACGACCTGCTCGTTGACCGAGGCGCAGATCGAGGCGGGGAAGCCGTGGTAGCCCTTGAACGACGGGACCGCGCCGGCGTCCCGGATGACCTTCTCGGCGATCGCGTCCAGGTCGGCGGTGGAGACGCCCGGGGCGACCGCTTCGCGCATCGCCGCCAGGGCGGCGGCGACGACGAGGCCGGCACCGCGCATCAGCTCGATCTGCTCCGGGGTCTTCAGCTGAATGTCCAGCTGCGGACGGCGCATCGTTATCCCCCGTACGACCGCAGGGCGTCGATGGCGCGCACCGTGACGTCCTCGACCGGCCCGGTGGCGTCGATGCCCACCAGCTTGCCCTGGGCGCCGTAGAAGTCGACCAGCGGCGCGGTCTTGTCCGCGTACTCGACGAGGCGGTTGGCGATCGTCTCCGCCTTGTCGTCGTCACGCTGGAACAGCTCGGAGCCACACCGGTCGCAGATGTTCTCCTTGCTGGTCGGGTCGAACTCGACGTGCCAGATCTTGCCGCAACCACGGCAGGTCCGGCGGCCCGAGAGCCGCCGGATCACCTCGTCGTCGTCGACAACCAGCTCCATCACCAGATCGAGCGCGATGCCGAGGTCGGCCAGCAGCTTGTCGAGCGCCGACGCCTGCGGGACGGTCCTCGGGAAACCGTCCAGCAGGAAGCCGTCGCCGGCGTCGGGCTCGGCGAGCCGGTCGCGGACCATGTTGATGGTCACCTCGTCAGGGACGAGATTGCCCGCGTCCATGTAACGCTTCGCCTCGACGCCGAGCGGCGTCCCCTGCGAGACGTTGGCCCGGAAGATGTCACCGGTCGAGATCTTCGGTACGGCGAGATGGGCAGCGATGAACTCAGCCTGGGTCCCCTTGCCGGCCCCCGGGGGGCCCACCAGTACCAGCCGCACCTACATCGCCTCGCTTCGGTGAGAACGAGCCTCGCAAACCACAGACGCAAGAGCCCCCCGGCTCCGCGCCCCCACTACCGGAGGAACCCTTCGTAGTTGCGCTGCATCAGCTGGCTCTCGATCTGCTTGACCGTCTCCAGGCCCACACCCACCATGATCAGCACCGCCGTACCACCGAACGGGAAGTTCTGGTATTGCGCGCTGTTCAGCCAGATGAAGAAGAAGTTCGGCAGGACCGAGATCAAGCCGAGGTAGAGCGCACCCGGCAGGGTGATCCGGCTGAGGATGAAGTCCAGGTAGTCGGCGGTCGGCTTACCGGGCCGGATGCCCGGGACGAAACCACCGTACTTCTTCATGTTCTCCGCGACCTCGGTCGGGTTGAACGTGATCGAGACGTAGAAGTACGTGAAGAAGATGATCAGCAGGAAGTACGTGGTGATGTAGATCCAGTGGCTCGGGTTGGCCAGGTTGTTCTGGATCCACTGCTGATAACCCTTGAGGTTGTTCTGGTCGAAGAACTGCAGGTACAGCTGCGGCAGGTAGAGCAGCGAGGACGCGAAGATCACCGGGACGACACCGGCCTGGTTGACCTTCAGCGGGATGTACGTCGAGGTGCCGCCGTACATGCGCCGGCCGATCATGCGCTTGGCGTACTGCACGGGGATGCGGCGCTGGGCCTGCTCGATGAAGACGACCGCACAGATGACGATCAGCACGAGCGCGATCACCAGGAGGAACTTGGCGACGCCGCTGCTCTCCTTGATCGTCCAGCCCTCGCCGGGAAGGCGGGCGGCGATCGAGGTGAAGATCAGGACGGACATGCCGTTGCCGACGCCGCGGTCGGTGATGAGCTCACCGAGCCACATGACCACGCCCGTGCCGGCCGTCATCGTGACGACGAGCATGACGAGGGTCAGCCAGACCGGGATGCCGGTGTTCTCCGGCACGATCTGGAAGTTCGACTGGTCCTGCGGGCACGCGTTGGCGAAGAGCTGGCCGGAGCGGGCCAGCGCGACGAACGCCGCGGACTGCAGGACCGCGAGGCCCAGGGTGAGGTAACGGGTGTACTGGGTGATCTTGGCCTGGCCGGACTGGCCTTCCTTGCGGAGCTGCTCGAGGCGGGGAATCACCACGGTCAGCAGCTGCAGGATGATCGATGCCGTGATGTACGGCATGATGCCCAGCGCGAAGACGGACAGCTGGAGCAGCGCGCCACCGGAGAAGAGGTTCAGCAGGTTCAACACCCCGCCGCCGGCGTTGGTGCTGTTCACCACGTCCAGACAGTTACGGACGTTGGTGTAGGACACGCCTGGGCTGGGCAGAGTGGCGCCGAGCCGATAGACCGCGATGATCGCTACTGTGAACAGCAACTTCTTGCGCAGGTCAGGCGTCCGGAACGCACTGGAAAAGGCGGAGAGCAACTTCTTCCTCCTGCGCGAGGTGACCGCCAAGTATCCGGCGGATGGGGGGAGGCATCGGTCCGGACGACCGATATCCCTAGCTGGGAACGGACTTTAACAGTCTGACGTGCCTGTTGTGAGGCACGGTCGCCCTATGTGCAACACCCTGGGACGAAGGGCAACCGGACGACCTGCGGAGCGGCGGCTTCCGGCCCGGCGAAATGCCAGGTCAGACGCCACAACGGGGATGCCGCCCGAGCATCTCGCGATGCCCGGGCCAGCATCCCCGGAAAACCTCACAGCTCGGTGACGGAACCGCCGGCGGCTGCGATCTTCTCTTTGGCGGACTCGCTGAAGGCGTGCGCCGAGACCTGCAGCGCCACGCTACCCAGCTCACCCGAGCCGAGAACCTTCACCGGCTGGCCCCGACGGACCGCGCCGGCGTCGGCCAGCTCCAGCGGACCGATCTCGCCACCGTTCGGGAACAGCTCGGCGAGCCGGTCCAGGTTGACAACCTGGAAGACGACCTTGTTGCGCGGGCGGTTGCCCAGGCCCTTGATCTTCGGCAGGCGCATGTGGAGGGGCATCTGCCCGCCCTCGAACGCCGCCGAGACCTGGTAGCGGGCGCCGGTGCCCTTGGTACCGCGGCCCGCGGTCTTGCCCTTGGAGCCCTCGCCACGACCCACGCGGGTCTTGGCCTTCTTGGCACCGGGCGCCGGGCGCAGGTGGTGAACCTTGATCGCCATTACTCGACCTCCTCGACACTGACGAGGTGGCTCACGGCGAAGATCATGCCCCGAATCTCGGGACGGTCTTCCTTGACCACCACATCGTTGATCCGCTTCAGCCCGAGCGACCGCAGGGAGTCCCGCTGGTTCTGCTTACGGCCGATACCGGACCGGAGCTGCGTGACCTTCAAGCGTGCCATCAGCGCACCGCCGCTTCCGCGCGCGACGCCAGCATGGCCGCAGGGGCGACGTCCTCGACCGGGAGGCCACGGCGGGCCGCAACGGCCTCCGGGGACTCCAGGCCCTTCAGGGCCGCCACCGTCGCGTGCACGATGTTGATCGGGTTCGACGAGCCGAGGCTCTTCGAGAGCACGTCGTGGATGCCGGCGCACTCCAGGACGGCGCGCACCGGGCCACCGGCGATGACGCCGGTACCGGCGGACGCCGGCTTGAGGAGCACGACACCGGCGGCGGCCTCACCCAGGATCGGGTGCGGGATCGTCGCGGCGATGCGCGGCACCTTGAAGAAGTGCTTCTTGGCCTCCTCGACGCCCTTGGCGATCGCCGCGGGCACCTCCTTGGCCTTTCCGTAGCCGATGCCGACGGTGCCGTCGCCGTCGCCCACGATCACCAGGGCGGTGAAGCTGAAGCGACGACCACCCTTGACGACCTTGGCGACACGGTTGATCGCTACGACCCGCTCAAGATGCGGGGTCTTCTCGACGGGCGCGTTACCGCGACCGCCCTCACGGCGGTTGTCGCGGCGGCCACCTTCGTTGTTACCGCCGGACCCGCCGCCTCGGCGCTGCTGACCAGGCATAGGTCTTCCCTCCTAGAACTCGAGTCCGGCTTCGCGGGCGGCTGCGGCAAGCGCGGCGATCCGCCCCGCGTACCGGTTACCGCCGCGGTCGAAGACGACCTTGGAAATGCCCGCGGCCTGGGCCCGCTCGGCGAGGAGAGCTCCGACCTTGGCGGCCTGCGAGCTCTTGTCACCCTCTCCGCCCCGCAGGGACGGGTCGAGGGTGGAGGCCGACGCGAGCGTGTGGCCCTTGAGGTCGTCGACGATCTGCGCGGTGATGTTCCGCGTGGACCGGGTGACGACCAGACGGGGGCGCTCGGCGGAGCCGCGGACGTTCTTGCGGACCCGGAAGTGCCGACGTGCCTTGCCGACGGCGCGCTTGTACGACGCACCGCCGCCATTGCGGCGCTTGAGCAGCGTGGCGGTCACTTCTTACCTGCCTTTCCAGCCTTGCGGCGGATGACCTCGCCCTGGTACTTGACGCCCTTGCCCTTGTACGGCTCCGGCGGGCGGATCTTCCGGATGTTCGCAGCGACCTCGCCGACGAGCTGCTTGTCGATACCGGCGACCGTGAACTGCGTCGGCCGCTCCACCGTGAAGGTGATGCCGGCCGGCGGGACCACGTTGACCGGGTGCGAGAAGCCCAGGGCGAACTCGAGGTCCTTGCCCTTGGCGGTCACGCGGTAACCGGTGCCGTTGATCTCCAGCGTCTTCTTGTAGCCCTCGGTGACGCCGACGATCATGTTGGCGACCAGGGTACGCGAGAGGCCGTGCAGCTCCTTGGCCCGACGTTCGTCGTTGGGCCGGTTGACCGCCAGCTCGCCGTTCTCCGCCTTCTCGACGGTGATCGGCTCGGCGACGGTGTGCGACAGCTCGCCCTTGGGGCCCTTGACCTTGACGGTCTGGCCCGTGATGGTGACGTCGACGCCGGCCGGGACCGGGATCGACTTACGTCCGATTCGCGACATGTCTAAGTCTCCGTTACCAAACGAAGGCGAGGATTTCCCCGCCAACGCTCCGCTTGCGGGCCTGCCGGTCGGTCAGCAGCCCCTGGGACGTCGAAACGATCGCGACGCCCAGGCCGCCGAGCACGCGCGGGAGCTCGTCGGACTTGGCGTACACCCGGAGGCCGGGCTTGGACACGCGCTTGATACCAGCGAGGCTGCGCTCGCGGTTCTGGCCGTACTTCAGCTCAACCACCAGGCGCTTGCCGACTTCGCCTTCTGCGGGCTCCTCGGCCGACCAGGAAGCGATGTAGCCCTCTGCCTTGAGGACCTCGGCGATACTCGCCTTGATCTTCGAGAAGGGCATGGTCACCTTGTCGTGGTACGCCTGGTTGGCGTTACGCAGACGCGTGAGCATGTCTGCGATCGGGTCCGTCATCGTCATGGGTATTCGTCAACCTTTCTCGCCGGGGTTCCCAGGGAAGTCCCCAGGCCTACGGCGAAGCGGTATTACAAGGATTACCAGGAAGCCTTCGACACGCCGGGCAGCTCACCGCGGTGGGCCATGTCCCGGACACACACCCGGCACAGACCGAACTTGCGGTAGACCGAGTGCGGACGTCCGCACTTCTGGCAGCGGGTGTACGCCCGTACGGCGAACTTGGGCTTCGCGGCCGCCTTGATGATCAGCGCCTTCTTAGCCATGCTCAGTTCTCCTTGAACGGGAAGCCCAGAAGCTTGAGCAGCTGCCGGCCCTCCTCGTCGGTCGTGGCGGTGGTGACCACCGTGATGTCCATGCCCCGGGTCCGATCGATCCGGTCCTGGTCGATCTCGTGGAACACCGACTGCTCGGTCAGACCGAACGTGTAGTTGCCGTGGCCGTCGAGCTTGCGCCCGTCCAGGCCGCGGAAGTCACGGATACGCGGCAGCGCGATCGACAGCAGCCGGTCCAGGAACTCCCACATCCGGTCGTTGCGCAGGGTGACCTTCGCGCCGATCGGCATGCCCTCACGCAGCTTGAACTGCGCGATGGACTTGGTCGCCCGCCGCACCAGCGGCTTCTGACCGGTGATGGTGGTCAGGTCACGCACGGCGCCGTCGATCAGCTTGGCGTCGCGAGCAGCCTCGCCGACACCCATGTTCACGACGACCTTCACCAGGCCGGGGATCTGCATGGGGTTGCCGTACTTGTACTGCTCCTGAAGCGCGGCAGCGACCTCGCTGCGGTACTTCTGCTTCAGGCGGGGCAGCGTCTTGGTCTCGGTAGCGGCAGTCATCACAGGTCCTTACCGGTGCTACGCGCGATACGAACCTTCTGGCCGTTCTCGTCCCGCCGGAAGCCGACGCGAGTCGGCTTGCCCTCGGAGTCCACGATCTGCACGTTCGAGATGTGGATCGGGGCTTCCTGCGTGACGATGCCGCCGGTCTTGGAACCGCGCTGCGTCGTGCGGATCTTCTCGTGCTTCTTCATACGGTTGACGCCCTCGACCAGGACCTTGTCCTGCCGCGGGAAGGCGGCGATGACCTTGCCCTTGGCGCCCTTGTCCTTGCCGGCGATGACGACGACCGTGTCGCCCTTCTTGATCTTCACGGTCAGAGCACCTCCGGCGCCAGGCTGATGATCTTCATGAACCGCTTGTCGCGCAGCTCGCGGCCGACCGGGCCGAAGATGCGGGTACCGCGGGGGTCGCCACCGTCCTTGATGATGACGGCGGCGTTCTCGTCGAAGCGGATGTACGAGCCGTCGGGACGGCGCCGCTCCTTGGCGGTGCGGACGATGACGGCCTTGACGACGTCACCCTTCTTCACACCGGCACCCGGAATGGCGTCCTTGACCGTGCACACGATGACGTCACCGATGCTCGCGTAACGGCGACCGGAGCCGCCCAGAACGCGGATGCACAGCACTTCCTTGGCACCCGTGTTGTCGGCGACGCGCAGTCGCGACTCCTGCTGGATCACGTCTGTCTCCTATGTCTGCCAGTTCTCCGGCACGGGGACGTACCAGAGCTTGGCGGAACGATGGTCCGCTGGGCCGGCCGGGATGTCCCGGCCGGCCCAGCAAACTCACTTGGCCTTTTCGAGGATCTCCACGACACGCCACCGCTTGGTACGCGACAGCGGACGGGTCTCCATCAGGGTGACCCGGTCACCGACGCCGCACGCGTTCTGCTCGTCGTGCGCCTGGAGCTTGCGGGTGCGCCGTAGGACCTTGCCGTAAAGGGCGTGCTTGACGCGGTCCTCGACCTCGACAATGACGGTCTTGTCCATCTTGTCGCTGACCACCAGACCCTCGCGCACCTTGCGCTGGGTCCGGGGCGCAGCTGCTGCGTTCTCGCTCATGCTGTAGTCACCTCAGTCGGCGCGGCCGAGAGCCCCAGCTCACGCTCACGCATGATCGTGTAGATCTTCGCGATGTCCTTGCGGACGACCTGCAGACGACGGTGGTTGTCGAGCTGACCGGTCGCACCCTGTACGCGGAGGTTGAACAGCTCCGCCTTGGACTCCCGCAGCCGCGAGACCAGCTCCTCTTCGGAGAGCTCTCGCAGCTCGGAAGCCTTAACGCCGGCTGCCATCAGCTGTCACCACCTTCGCGCGTCACGATGCGGCACTTCATCGGAAGCTTGTGGATCGCGCGACGCATCGCTTCGCGCGCGATCGTCTCGTTCGGGAACGACATCTCGAAGAGAATGCGTCCCGGCTTGACGTTCGCCACCCACCACTCCGGCGAGCCCTTGCCGGAACCCATGCGGGTCTCGGCGGGCTTCTTGGTCAGTGCCTGGTCCGGGAAGATCGAGATCCACACCTTGCCGCCACGCTTGATGTGGCGGGTCATGGCGATACGAGCCGACTCGATCTGCCGGTTGGTCACGTACGCCGGCTCCAGGGCCTGGATACCGAACTCACCGAAGACCACCCGGTTGCCGCCCTTGGACGCGCCGTGGCGGTCCGGGTGGTGCGGCTTGCGGAAGCCCTTCGGGGGCTTACGCGGCATCAGCATGTGTCAGCCCTCCTGCTGCGTTTCGGCCGCAGCCGGAGCAACGGCGGTGTCGGTCGTGGGCGCAGCCTCCGCCGGAGCGGGGGTAGCAGCCGCGGCCTGAGCGGCGCGACCGGCCTCGGTGCCACCCGCGGTCGTACCGGACGAGCCGGAACGGCCACGACGCGGACGGTCGGGACGCTCGGCGCGGTCACGGCGCGGACGCGCGGGCGCCTCGGGGGCGACCTCACGTCCGGGCACGAAGTCGCCCTTGTAGATCCAGACCTTCACGCCGATGCGGCCGAAGGTCGTACGGGCCTCGAAGAAGCCGTACTCGATGTTGGCGCGCAGCGTGTGCAGCGGAACGCGACCCTCACGGTAGAACTCCGTGCGGCTCATCTCCGCGCCACCGAGGCGGCCGGAGACCTGCACGCGGATGCCCTTGCAGATCGGGTTCTTCATCGCCGACTGCATCGCCTTGCGCATGGCCCGCCGGAAGCTGACCCGGCTGGACAGCTGCTCAGCGACGCCCTGCGCCACGAGCTGCGCGTCCGACTCGGGGCTCTTCACCTCGAGGATGTTCAGCTGGACCTGCTTGCCGGTGAGCTTCTCGAGCTCGCCGCGGATCCGGTCGGCCTCCGCACCCTTACGGCCGATGACGATGCCCGGCCGGGCGGTGTGGATGTCCACGCGGACCCGGTCGCGGGTGCGCTCGATGTCCACCTTGGAGATGCCGGCGCGCTCGAGGCCCTTGGACATCATGCGGCGGATCTTGACGTCCTCGCCGATGTAGTCCTTGTAGAGCTTGTCCGCGAACCAGCGGCTCTTCCAGTCGGTGGAGATGCCGAGGCGGAACCCGGTGGGGTGAACTTTCTGACCCATTACTCGGCACCCTTCGTGCTGCTCTGAGACGCGGCGTCAGCCGCCTGCGGCTCCGTGCTGCTCTGGGACTCGGCCGGCTGGGCCGCCGGAGCAGCCTTCTTGGCCGGCGCGGCCTTCTTGGCCGTGGCCTTGCGGGCCGGCGTGGTCACCTGAACCGCCTCGACCGCCACGGTGATGTGGCAGGTCCGCTTGCGGATCCGGTACGCCCGGCCCTGCGCCCGCGGCCGGAACCGCTTGAGCGTCGGGCCCTCGTCCACGAAAGCTGCGCTGACCAGGAGCGCGTCCGGGTCGAGCCGTTCGTTGTTCTCTGCGTTCGCAATCGCGCTCGCGAGCACCTTGTAAACCTGCTCACTCGCAGCCTGCGGCGCGAACTGCAGGACCGTGAGAGCCTCCTTCGCGGGCAGACCGCGGACGAGGTTGATCACACGGCGCGCCTTGTTCGGCGAGATGCGCACGTGACGCGCAACTGCCCGAGCGCCCGGAAGTACCGGAGCATCGCTCTTGACTGGCATCGCTGTAACCCCTTTCTGATCCGTGGACTGATTAGCGGCGACGGCTCTTGCGGTCGTCCTTCTCGTGACCCTTGAACGTGCGGGTCAGAGCGAACTCGCCGAGCTTGTGACCGACCATGGCCTCGGTGATGAACACCGGGACGTGCTTGCGCCCGTCGTGCACGGCGATCGTGTGCCCGAGCATGTCGGGAATGATCGTCGAGCGTCGCGACCAGGTCTTGATGACGTTCTTCGAGTTCTTCTCGTTCTGGACTTCCACCTTCTTGAGCAGGTGGTCGTCGACGAACGGGCCCTTCTTCAGGCTGCGAGGCATCTTTTAACTCCCGTTACCCGCGCTTGCGGGTGGCGTAGCGGCGGCGAACGATCATGCGGTCGCTCTCCTGGCCCTTGCGGCGGGTACGGCCCTCCGGCTTACCGGCGGGGTTGACCGGGTGGCGACCACCTGAGGTCTTACCCTCACCACCACCGTGCGGGTGGTCCACCGGGTTCATGGCGACACCACGGACGGTCGGGCGCTTGCCCTTCCATCGCATGCGGCCGGCCTTGCCCCAGTTGATGTTCGACTGCTCGGCGTTGCCGATCTCGCCGACCGTCGCGCGGCAGCGGATGTCGACGCGACGGATCTCACCGGAGGGCATACGCAGCGTGGCGTACACACCCTCACGACCGAGCAGCTGGATGCCCACGCCGGCCGAACGGGCCAGCTTGGCGCCACCGCCGGGACGAAGCTCCACACCGTGGATCGTCGTACCGACCGGGATGTTGCGCAGGGGCAGGTTGTTGCCCGGCTTGATGTCCGCGCCCACGCCGGACTCGACGCGGTCGCCCTGCTTGAGGTCCTTCGGCGCGAGGATGTAGCGCTTCTCGCCGTCGGCGTAGTGCAGCAGTGCGATGCGGGACGTGCGGTTCGGGTCGTACTCGATGTGAGCGACCTTGGCCGGCACGCCGTCCTTGTCGTTGCGCCGGAAGTCGATCAGCCGGTACTGCCGCTTGTGACCGCCGCCCTGGTGCCGCGTGGTGATGCGGCCGTGGACGTTGCGACCACCCTTCTTGGGCAGCGGAACCAGCAGAGACTTCTCCGGCGTCGACCGGGTGATCTCAGCGAAGTCGGCGACGCTGGAGCCGCGACGGCCCGGCGTGGTCGGCTTGTACTTACGGATAGCCATGATTTACAAACCCCTTAGCTGACCGGGCCGCCGAAGGCCTCGATACGGTCACCGTCAGCCAGCTTCACGAGGGCACGCTTGGTCGCCTTGCGCTGACCGAAGCCCGTCCTGGTGCGCTTGCGCTTGCCCTGGCGGTTGATGGTGTTCACCGTCAGCACACGGACATCGAAGATCTGCTGGATCGCGATCTTGATCTCGGTCTTGTTCGCGTCCGGGTGGACCAGGAACGTGTACCAGTTCTGGTCGAGAACGCTGTAGCTCTTCTCGGAGACCACGGGCGCGACGATGATGTCGCGCGGGTCGGCGATCGTGCTCACTTGTCCCCCTCCTCGGCAGCCTCGGCCGGCACGCCCAGGAACTCGTCGAGAGCTTCCTTGGTGAAGACGACCTCGTCGGCGACCAGCACGTCGTAGGTGTTCAGCTGGCCGGCCTCGATGAGGTGCACGGTCGGCTCGTTGCGCAGCGAGATCCAGTTCAGCTCGTCGTAGCTGCTGAGCACGACCAGGACCTTGGTGGACTGGGTCGCCTTGCGCAGCGTCGCGATCGCGGCCTTGGTCGACGGCTTGTCGCCGGCGATGAACGCCTCGATCACGTGGACGCGGCCGTCGCGGGCCCGGTCCGAGAGGGCGCCCCGCAGAGCGGCGGCCTTCATCTTCTTCGGGGTCCGCTGGCTGTAGTCGCGCGGCACGGGGCCGTGCACCACGCCACCACCGGTGAACTGCGGCGCGCGGATCGAGCCCTGACGGGCGCGACCGGTGCCCTTCTGCTTGTACGGCTTCTTGCCGCCACCGGCGACCTCACCGCGCGTCTTGGCCTTGGCCGTGCCCTGACGGGCGGCGGCGAGCTGGGCCACGACGACCTGGTGCATCAGCGGGATGTTCGCCTGCACGTCGAAGATGTCGTCGGGCAGCTCGACCGAGCCGGCCTTCGTGCCCTCGGCGTTGATCACGTCAACCGAGCTCACTTGGCACCACCCTTCTTCTTCGCCGCCGTGCGGACCAGGATCAGCGCGCCCTTGGGTCCGGGCACAGCGCCCTTGACCAGCAGCAGGTTGTTCTCGAGGTCGACTGCCTGCACCGTCAGGTTCTGCACGGTGAAGCGCTTGTTACCCATGCGACCCGCCATCCGGGTGCCCCGGAAGACACGGCCGGGGGTCGCGCAGGCGCCGATCGAACCGGGCGAGCGGTGCTTGCGCTCGACACCGTGGCTGGCCTTGAGGCCGTGGAAGCCGTGCCGCTTCATGACGCCGGCGTAGCCCTTGCCCTTGGTCTTACCGGTGACGTCGATCGGCGTGCCGACCGGGAACGTCTCGACGGTGACCTCCTGGCCGAGCTCGTACTCGGTGGCGTCGGTGGTGCGCAGCTCCACGATGTGGCGCCGCGGCGACACACCCGCCTTCGCGTAGTGGCCGCCCTCCGGCTTGTTGACCTTGCGCGGGTCGATGGCGCCGTACGCCAGCTGAACCGCGGTGTAGCCGTCAGTCTCGGAGGTGCGGACCTGGGTCACGACGCACGGGCCGGCCTGCACCACGGTTACCGGGACGACCTTGTTGTTGTCCCAGACCTGGGTCATGCCGAGCTTGGCGCCCAGGATGCCCTTCACTTGCCTGTCCATTGTCCGGATCCCTACAGCTTGATCTCGATGTCGACGCCAGCCGGCAGGTCGAGGCGCATCAGCGAGTCGACCGTCTTCGGAGTCGGGTCGATGATGTCGATCAGACGCTTGTGCGTGCGCATCTCGAAGTGCTCGCGCGAGTCCTTGTACTTGTGCGGCGAACGGATGACGCAGAAACGGTTGATCTCCGTGGGCAGCGGCACCGGGCCCGCGACCGAAGCTCCGGTGCGCGTGACCGTCTCGACGATCTTGCGTGCCGACGAGTCAACGACCTCGTGGTCATAGGCCTTGAGCCGGATGCGGATCTTCTGTCCCGCCATGGTGGCTTCTGTTTCCTTCTCTCGATGCCGCTACGTGCGAAAGCTGTGGCCCTCGCATGCCCGCAGGACCGTTGGTCCTGCGATGTCCGACCCCCGCGGTCGGGCGTGTCGCGCTCTGGAATCAAGCTCCGCCCCAGGTCTCTGGAGCGATCTTGCCCGCAAGGATTCCCCCGGAGGGAAGCCCTTGATCCGTCGGGATCGGGGATGCCGGCGGCCAGTCAAAACACGCCGGACACCCGGCGAGGGTGGCTGACCGCCCTCTCTCAAGAGCGAGAGCAGCCAACCACCCTGCGCGGACGCAACCTGACTAGTATGCCGTATCGATCGCGGCAATGCTAATCGGGGTCACCATTGAGGCGGAGGCCTCAATCAGACGTTGATCTTCGTGACCGTACCGGCGCCGACGGTGCGGCCACCCTCACGGATCGCGAACTTCAGGCCCTGCTCCATGGCGATCGGCTGGATCAGCTTGACCGACATCGAGGTGGAGTCGCCCGGCATGACCATCTCGGTGCCCTCGGGCAGCGTGACGACGCCGGTGACGTCCGTGGTGCGGAAGTAGAACTGCGGGCGGTAGTTCTGGAAGAACGGCGTGTGCCGGCCGCCCTCCTCCTTCGAGAGGATGTAGACCTGGCCCTCGAACTCCGTGTGCGGAGTGCTGGAGCCCGGCTTCACCACGACCATGCCGCGCTCGACGTCCTCGCGCTTGATACCACGCAGCAGGAGGCCGACGTTCTCACCCGCGCGGGCCTCGTCGAGCAGCTTGCGGAACATCTCGATGCCGGTGCAAACGGTCTTGGTCGACTTCTCGCGGATACCCACGATCTCGACCTCCTCGTTCGGCTTGAGGATGCCGCGCTCGGCCCGGCCGGTGACGACCGTACCGCGACCGGTGATCGTGAAGACGTCCTCGATCGGCATGAGGAACGGCTTGTCGGTGTCGCGCTCGGGCTGCGGGATCGCGGTGTCGACCGCGTTCATCAGCTCGAGCAGCTTGCCGGTCCACTCCGCGTCGCCCTCGAGCGCCTTGAGCGCCGAGACGCGCACGACCGGAAGGTCGTCGCCCGGGAACTCGTAGGTGCTGAGCAGCTCGCGGACCTCGAGCTCGACGAGCTCCAGGAGCTCCTCGTCGTCCACCATGTCGCTCTTGTTCAGGGCGACGACGATGTACGGCACGCCGACCTGGCGGGCCAGGAGCACGTGCTCCTTGGTCTGCGGCATCGGGCCGTCGGTCGCGGCGACCACCAGGATCGCGCCGTCCATCTGGGCGGCACCGGTGATCATGTTCTTGATGTAGTCGGCGTGGCCGGGGCAGTCCACGTGCGCGTAGTGCCGCGACGCGGTCTGGTACTCGACGTGCGCGATCGAGATCGTGATGCCGCGGGCCTTCTCCTCCGGCGCCTTGTCGATCTCGTCGAACGGCGTGTAGGGGTTGAGGTCCGGGTACTCGTCGTGCAGGACCTTCGTGATGGCCGCAGTCAGCGTCGTCTTACCGTGGTCGATGTGACCAATGGTGCCGATGTTGACGTGCGGCTTAGTCCGCTCGAACTTCGCCTTCGCCACTGGTGTCCTCCTGTGGACTGTGTCTTTTCTTCTCGTCCGGCACGCCGATAAGGCGATCAGGACTCTGTCGACTGCTCGTGCACGTGCGGTCCTCGACGGACCGCACGTGCCTCATCAGGCTGGGAGCTTACGCGCCCGTGGCCTTGGCGATGATCTCCTTCGCCACGCTCTGAGGAACCTCGGCGTAGGAGTCGAACTGCATGCTGTAGCTCGCCCGGCCCTGGGTCTTCGACCGGAGGTCGCCGACGTAGCCGAACATCTCCGAGAGCGGCACCAGAGCCTTGATGACGCGAGCGCCGGAACGCTCCTCCATCGACTGGATGATGCCACGGCGGGAGTTGAGGTCACCGATGACGTCACCCATGTTGTCCTCAGGGGTGGTGACCTCAACGGACATCATCGGCTCGAGGAGCGCGGGGTCGGCCTTGCGGGCCGCCTCCTTCATCACGATCGAGCCGGCGATCTTGAATGCCATTTCCGACGAGTCGACCTCGTGGAACTGACCGTCCACCAGGGTCAGCTTGACGCCGACCATCGGGTAGCCGGCGAGGACGCCGTACTGCAGTGAGTCCTGCGCGCCCGCGTCCACCGAAGGGATGTACTCCTTGGGGATACGGCCACCGGACACCGCGTTGACGAACTCGTACGTCGGGCCGTCGGCGGCGAGCTCAAGCGGCTCGACGGTGACGACGACCTTGGCGTACTGGCCCGAGCCACCGGTCTGCTTCTTGTGCACGTACGTGAGCTTCTCCACCTTGCCGCGGATCGTCTCGCGGTACGCCACCTGCGGCTTACCGATGTTCGCCTCGACGTTGAACTCGCGACGCATGCGGTCCACGAGGATGTCGAGGTGCAGCTCGCCCATGCCGGCGATGACGGTCTGCCCGGTCTCCTCGTCGTTGAAGACGCGGAAGGTCGGGTCCTCCTCGGCCAGGCGCTGGATGGCGACACCCAGCTTCTCCTGGTCGGACTTGGTCTTCGGCTCGATGGCGACCTGGATGACCGGCTCCGGGAACGTCATCGACTCCAGGATGACCGGGTGCGCCGGGTCGCTGAGCGTGTCGCCCGTGGTGGTCTGCTTGAGACCCTGCACGGCGATGATGTCGCCGGCCCACGCCGTCGGACGCTCTTCGCGCTTGTTGGCGTGCATCTGGTAGATCTTGCCGATCCGCTCCTTGCGGTCCTTGGTGGAGTTGACCACCTGGGAACCGGACTCGAGCGTGCCGGAGTAGACCCGGACGTACGTCAGCTTGCCGAGGTGCTTGTCCGTCTGGATCTTGAACGCCAGGCCGGAGAACGGCTCGTCGTTCGACGGCTTACGGACGATCGGCGTCTCGCCGTCGGTCGCGGTGCCGTCGATGGCCGGGACGTCCAGCGGCGACGGCAGGAAGTCGACGACGGCGTCGAGCATGGGCTGAACGCCCTTGTTCTTGAACGCCGAACCGCAGAGCACCGGGTTCGCCTTACTGGCGATCGTGGCACGCCGGATGGCGGCCTTGATCTCGTCCTGGGAGACCTCTTCGCCCTCGAGGTACTTCTCCATGACGAAGTCGTCCACGTCGGCGAGCGTCTCGATGAGCTTCTCGCGCCACTCGTTCGCGGAGTCGACCAGGTCGGCCGGGATCTCCTCGATCGCGTAGTCGTCACCCTTCTGGGTCTCCCCGCGCCAGGTGAAGGCCTTCATCGTGATCAGGTCGACGACGCCGATGTGCTCGCTCTCGAGCCCGATCGGGATCTGCAGGACGAGCGGGGTGGCGTTGAGCCGGTCGATCATCATCTGCACGCAGCGGAAGAAGTCGGCACCGGTCCGGTCGAGCTTGTTGACGAAGCACATCCGCGGGACGTGGTACTTGTCCGCCTGCCGCCAGACGTTCTCCGTCTGCGGCTCCACGCCGGCGACACCGTCGTAGACCGCGACGGCACCGTCGAGCACCCGCAGCGACCGCTCGACCTCGACCGTGAAGTCGACGTGGCCGGGCGTGTCGATGATCTGGATCGTGTAGCCCTTCCACTCGCACTTCGTGGCGGCGGAGGTGATGGTGATGCCGCGTTCCTGTTCCTGTTCCATCCAGTCCATGACGGCCGCGCCCTCGTGGACTTCACCGATCTTGTACGTGATACCGGTGTAGAACAGGATCCGCTCGGTCGTCGTGGTCTTACCAGCGTCGATGTGCGCCATGATGCCGATGTTGCGTACCTTGGCGAGCGCGTCTGCGGCAGCCACTTCAATCCCTACTTTTCTTCGTCGTCGTCTCTGCAGGACCGGTACGACTGAACTGCGACGGCCCGGCGGGAACCGGGCCGGCAGCGGGTCTTACCAGCGGTAGTGCGCGAAGGCCTTGTTGGACTCCGCCATCTTGTGGGTGTCCTCGCGCCGCTTCACAGCTGCGCCGAGGCCGTTGCTGGCGTCGAGCAGCTCGTTCTGCAGCCGCTCGATCATGGTCTTCTCGCGGCGGGCCTTGGAGTACTGGACCAGCCAGCGCAGACCGAGGGTGGTCTGGCGCGGGGTGCGCACCTCGACCGGCACCTGGTAGGTCGCGCCACCGACGCGGCGGCTGCGGACCTCGAGGGTCGGCTTGACGTTGTCCATGGCGCGCTTGAGCGTGACCACGGGGTCGGTGCCGCTCTTCTCGCGGCAGCCCTCGAGGGCGCCGTAGACGATGCGCTCGGCGAGCTGACGCTTGCCGCCGACCAGGATCTTGTTCACCAGCTGGGTGACCAGCGGCGAGTTGTAGACCGGGTCCGCTACCAGCGGGTGTTTCGGCGCTGGGCCTTTACGGGGCATGTCAGCTCTTCTCCTTCTTCGCGCCGTAACGGCTGCGGGCCTGCTTGCGGTTGCGGACACCCTGGGTGTCCAGCGAACCGCGGACGATCTTGTAGCGGACGCCCGGGAGGTCCTTCACACGACCGCCACGCACGAGCACGATCGAGTGCTCCTGCAGGTTGTGGCCGACGCCCGGGATGTACGCCGTCACCTCGATCTGGCTGCTGAGCTTCACACGAGCGACCTTGCGCAGCGCAGAGTTCGGCTTCTTGGGGGTAGTGGTGTACACGCGCGTGCACACGCCGCGCCGCTGAGGGCTTCCCTTCAGCGCCGGCGTCTTGGTCTTGCTCGTCTTCGCCTGGCGGCCCTTTCGGACCAGCTGCTGGATCGTGGGCACCGGGTTTCTCCGCTCCCTTCGGCCGCCCTTCAGCGGCCGCACCGTCTTCGTTCTGCCTTGTGCACCGAGAGATCCCGTTTGGATCCCCGGCACCCGCGGTCGGGCGTGTCGTCCGGCTCACGGTCCCGCCGCGCGCTTGACGCACGCTGCGGATGTTCTGTCTTTGTCAGGGCTGTAACCCTGTCGTGCCACTGCCCCGTCGGTTACTACAGACTCGGGCGCACGCACGAGTTGCCCGGGCTAGCCCGGGCACGAGGGGAAAGAGTACCCACCACAGGGACACAGGTCAAAACGAGAACTGTTTCCCCTGATGGACATCTCCAGCTAACAAGTGTACCGGGTGCCTCGGGGTGACGACGCCTCGGTGTCGGATCCGGCGTCACAAGGCCTCACGAGAACTGCAACACCACTACCAACAGCAGTGTCAGCGCGGCAATTCCCAGCCCCGCGGCACCGCAGGAGATCCCCGCGGTGGCCACGCCCCGGCCCACGAAGCGGACCTTGCCGTCCTGCCCGGAGCGCTTGATCTGGCGCCGGGCAGCCAGTCCGACACCCACCGCACCCCCGCCGACCAGCACTCCCAGCAGCGCGAACGCGCCCGCCACCACGGCACCCCAGCCCTCGGACTGGCCGAGCAGACCGAAGCAGAGCACCAGCGTGGAGATCCCGATCGCGCCGATGCCGGCGATGAGCGAGCCGGTGGCCAGGCCGGACGTGATCGGCGCCACCCGCAGCTGAACCAGGGCGAACTCGGTGCCGGCGACCGGCTCGACGCGTTCCGGGGTCCACGCCTCGCTCGGCTTGGGCAGCAGCACCGGCGGAGGCGGGCCGGCCACCGACACCGGCTGTCCGGCCGGTGGCCACGAACCTGGTTGCTGCGTCACCGGACCGTCCCTCTCGCCGCGTACCCCTGGATCTTCGAGCATGTCACCCGAACGTGGTCCGGCGCAGCCCTGGGGCCGCTACCGGGCGCTCAGTCGGTGTTGGAGTCGAAGTCCTGGCCGCCGGCCGTGCCGGCCAGGTGCAGCAGCCCGGCGATCGACGCGACGACCAGCGCGGTCAACGCCAGCACGATCCCGGCCCAGGCCAGCCGCTCCCCGCGGCGGACCCAGGCGGCCCCGAGGAGATAGCCGCCGGCGGCGTAGGCCTGGCGCCGGACCTGCCGGGCCAGGATCAGGGCGACCGTGGCGGGAATCACGCCGCCGACCAGCGCCCCGGTCAGCAACGCCACGACCCCCAGCGCGAAGACCGCTCGGGCCTTGGTCGACGGCGCCGGTTCGGGATCCATCGGGTGCCGGGTGGGTGCGGTCATCGCGGGGTAGCTCACCCGTCCATCTTAGGAACACGAACGGGCGGCCGCGCATGATGCGCGACCGCCCGTGCTGCCGTGGGAAAACCCTTAGCGGTACGACCCGAAGTCGAAGTCGTCCAGCGGCACAGCCTGCCCGCTGGCCGGCCCGAAGCCGTAGTCGGTCTCGGGGTACCCGGTCATCGAGTACACCTTGGCCTTGGCCTCCTCGGTCGGCTCGACCCGGATGTTGCGGTACTTGCTGATGCCCGTACCGGCCGGGATGAGCTTGCCGATGATGACGTTCTCCTTGAGGCCCACCAGCGAGTCGCTGCGCGAGTTGATCGCAGCGTCGGTGAGCACCCGGGTGGTCTCCTGGAAGGAGGCCGCCGAGAGCCAGGAGTCGGTCGCCAGCGAGGCCTTGGTGATACCCATCAGCACCGGACGACCGGCGGCGGGCTCGCCACCCTCGCCCACGAGCCGGCGGTTCTCCGACTCGAAGAGCGCCCGGTCGACCAGCACGCCCGGCAGGAACTCGGTCGCGCCGGAATCGATGACCGTGACCCGCTTGAGCATCTGGCGGATGATGATCTCGATGTGCTTGTCGTGGATGAGCACACCCTGCGAGCGGTAGACCTCCTGGACCTCGCTGGTCAGGTGGACCTGGACCGCCCGCGGGCCCATGATGCGCAGCAGCTCGTGCGGATCGATGGTGCCCTCGGTGAGCTTCTCGCCGACCGCGACGTGGTCGCCGTCGTGGGCCCGCAGCTTGACGCGCTTGGAGATCTTGTCGTACACGATCTCCTCGCTGCCGTCGTCCGGGATCACGATGATCTTCCGCGAACGCTCGCCGTCCTCGATGCGGATGCGGCCGGGGGTGTCGGCGATGGGCGCCTTGCCCTTCGGCACGCGGGCCTCGAAGATCTCCTGCACACGCGGCAGACCCTGGGTGATGTCCTCACCCGCGACACCACCGGTGTGGAAGGTACGCATCGTCAGCTGCGTGCCGGGCTCACCGATGGACTGGGCCGCGATGATGCCGACGGCCTCGCCGATGTCGACCGCCTTGCCGGTCGGCAGCGAACGGCCGTAGCAGGCCGCACACACACCCAGCTTCGACTCACAGGTCAGGACGCTGCGCACCCGGACCGTCTCCACGCCGGCCGCGACCAGCTTGTCGACCATGATCGAGTTGAGGTCGTCGCCACGCGACACCACCCGGTTGCCCTGGGCGTCGTCGATGTCGTCGGCCAGCGTCCGGGCGTGCACGCCGGTCTCGGCGTGCGTGTGCACGGCGAGGGTGCCGTCCGGCTCGCGGTCCGCCACCTGCATCGGGATCGCGCGGTCGGTGCCGCAGTCCTCCTCGCGGATGATGACGTCCTGCGAGACGTCCACCAGACGCCGGGTCAGGTAACCCGAGTCGGCGGTACGCAGCGCGGTGTCGGCCAGACCCTTACGGGCACCGTGCGTGGAGATGAAGTACTCCAGCACGGTCAGACCCTCGCGGTACGACGAGGTGATCGGGCGCGGGATGATCTCGCCCTTGGGGTTGGCCACCAGACCACGGATCGCGGCGATCTGCCGGAGCTGGAGGAGGTTACCGCGGGCGCCGGAGTTGATCATGACCCAGAGCGGGTTCTCCTGCGGCAGCGCCGTCTCCATCTCCTTCGAGATGTCCTTGGTCGCGTTGGTCCAGATGTCGATGAGCTCGCCGCGACGTTCCTCGGCGGTCATCAGGCCACGCTGGTACTGCTTGTCGATGCGGTCGGCCTCACCCTGGTAGCGGGCGATGATCTCCGGCTTGCGCGGCGGGGCGACGACGTCGCCCATACCGATCGTCACACCGGACCAGGTGGCCCAGTGGAAACCGGCCTCCTTGAGCGCGTCCAGGGTCGCCGCCAGGGCGACCTTGGGGAAACGCTCGGCGAGGTCGTTGACGATCGCGGAGAGCTGACCCTTACGGATCTCGTAGTTGACGTAGCGGTAGCCCGGCGGCAGCGTCTCGTTGAAGAGCACCCGTCCCAGGGTGGTCTCCACGGTCAGCTTGTCGCCCGACTCCCAGCCCTCCGGACGCTCCCAGGTGGGGGCGCCGGCGCCGTTGTCGACCTCGAGCACCTCGGGCAGGCGGATCTTCACGAGCGCCTGCAGGTGCAGCTCGCCGTTGTCGAACGCCATCCGTGCCTCGGCGTCCGAGCTGAAAACCCGGCCCTCACCCTTCGCACCCTTGGTGAGGTGCGTCAGGTAGTAGAGCCCGATGACCATGTCCTGGGTGGGCATGGTGACGGGCTTGCCGTCGGCCGGCTTGAGGATGTTGTTCGACGACAGCATCAGGATCCGGGCCTCGGCCTGCGCCTCGGCCGACAGCGGCACGTGCACCGCCATCTGGTCACCGTCGAAGTCGGCGTTGAACGCCGTACAGACGAGCGGGTGGATCTGGATCGCCTTGCCCTCGACCAGCTGCGGCTCGAAGGCCTGGATACCCAGGCGGTGCAGCGTCGGTGCGCGGTTCAGCAGCACCGGGTGCTCGCTGATGACCTCTTCCAGAACGTCCCACACGACCGCGCGCTGCCGCTCGACCATGCGCTTGGCCGACTTGATGTTCTGCGCGTGGTTGAGGTCCACCAGGCGCTTCATCACGAACGGCTTGAACAGCTCCAGCGCCATCTGCTTCGGCAGGCCGCACTGGTGCAGCTTGAGCCGGGGGCCGACGACGATGACGGAACGGCCGGAGTAGTCGACGCGCTTGCCGAGCAGGTTCTGACGGAACCGGCCCTGCTTGCCCTTGAGCATGTCGGACAGCGACTTCAGCGGACGGTTACCCGGGCCGGTGACCGGCCGGCCGCGGCGGCCGTTGTCGAACAGTGCGTCGACGGCCTCCTGCAGCATCCGCTTCTCGTTGTTGACGATGATCTCGGGGGCGCCGAGGTCGATCAGCCGCTTGAGCCGGTTGTTCCGGTTGATCACGCGGCGGTACAGGTCGTTCAGGTCGGACGTGGCGAAGCGGCCACCGTCGAGCTGCACCATCGGGCGCAGGTCCGGCGGGATGACCGGTACGCAGTCCAGCACCATGCCGAGCGGCGAGTTGCGGGTGTTCAGGAACGCCGCAACGACCTTGAGCCGCTTGAGCGCACGGATCTTGCGCTGGCCCTTGCCGCTGCGAATGGTCTCGCGCAGCGACTCGGCCTCGGCGTCGAGGTCCATGTTCTGCAGCAGCGCCTTGATCGCCTCGGCACCCATGCCACCGGTGAAGTACTCACCGAAGCGGTCGCGCAGCTCGCGGTAGAGCAGCTCGTCGGTGACCAGCTGCTTGCTGTCGAGCTTGCGGAAGGTGTCGAGCACCTCGTCCAGGCGGTCGATCTCGCGCTGCGCCTTGTCACGGATCTGGCGCATCTCGCGTTCGCCGGCCTCCTTGACCTTGCGGCGCACGTCCGCCTTGGCCCCCTCGGCCTCCAGCTCGGCCAGGTCCTGCTCGAGCTTGCCGGCGCGCTTCTCGATCTCGGAGTCACGGCTGTTCTCGGACTGCCGCTTCTCGGCGAAGATCTCGTTCTCGACCGTGGACATGTCGCGGTGACGCGCTTCGGCGTCCACGCTCGTGATCACGTACGAGGCGAAGTAGATGATCTTCTCGAGATCCTTGGGCGCCAGGTCGAGCAGGTAGCCCAGCCGGCTCGGCACACCCTTGAAGTACCAGATGTGCGTGACCGACGCGGCCAGCTCGATGTGGCCCATGCGCTCACGACGGACCTTGGACCGGGTCACCTCGACGCCGCAGCGCTCACAGATGATGCCCTTGAACCGGACCCGCTTGTACTTGCCGCAGTAGCACTCCCAGTCCCGCTGAGGGCCGAAGATCTTCTCGCAGAAGAGTCCGTCCTTCTCGGGCTTGAGCGTGCGGTAGTTGATCGTCTCGGGCTTCTTGACCTCGCCATGAGACCACTGCCGGATGTCGTCAGCGGTAGCAAGGCCGATACGCAACTCGTCGAAGAAGTTGACGTCGAGCACTTGGACTATCCCTCGTGTTTCGTTGCTCGGATAAATTCCAGGCCGGCGGGGGCGTCCCCGGCGCTCGGCTCACCTTGCAGTGGGCCGGACCGCCGGGGACGCTCTCCGTCAGATCTCTTCGACGCTGCTGACGCCCTCGTTCGGGCGCCGGGACAGGTCGATGCCGAGTTCTTCCGCGGCCCGGAAGACCTCGTCGTCCGTCTCGCGCATCTCCAGGGCAACACCGTCGCTGGAGAGCACCTCGACGTTCAGGCACAGCGACTGGAGTTCCTTGAGAAGCACCTTGAAGGACTCGGGGATTCCCGGCTCCGGGATGTTCTCGCCCTTGACGATCGCCTCGTAGACCTTCACGCGGCCGAGTACGTCGTCGGACTTGATGGTGAGCAGTTCCTGCAGTGCGTAGGCCGCACCGTAGGCCTGCATCGCCCAGCACTCCATCTCACCGAAGCGCTGGCCACCGAACTGCGCCTTACCACCCAGCGGCTGCTGCGTGATCATCGAGTACGGGCCGGTGGACCGCGCGTGGATCTTGTCGTCGACCAGGTGGTTGAGCTTCAGGATGTAGACGTAGCCGACCGAGATCGGGTCCGGCAGCGGTTCACCGGAACGACCGTCGAAGAGCTGCGCCTTGCCGTCGCCGTTGACCAGCCGCTTACCGTCGCGGTTGACCAGGGTCGACTCCAGCAGGCCCTTGATCTCGTCCTCCTGGGCACCGTCGAAGACCGGGGTCGCCACGTTGCTGTCCTTCGGCGACTCGTGGGCCTCGATAGCACGCAGCTGACGCTTCCAGTCGGCGTCCTCGCCCTCGACCTCCCAGCCCGTCTTGGCGATCCACCCGAGGTGGGTCTCCAGGACCTGGCCGATGTTCATGCGCGAGGGCACACCCAGCGGGTTGAGCACGATGTCGACCGGGGTGCCGTCCTCCAGGAACGGCATGTCCTCGATCGGCAGGATCTTGGAGATGACGCCCTTGTTGCCGTGCCGGCCCGCGAGCTTGTCGCCGTCCTGGATCTTGCGCTTCTGGGCGACGTAGACCCGGACCAGCTCGTTCACGCCGGGGGGCAGCTCGTCGCCGTCCTCCCGCGAGAACGTGCGGACACCGATGACCGTGCCGGTCTCGCCGTGCGGCACCTTCAGCGAGGTGTCCCGGACCTCCCGGGCCTTCTCACCGAAGATCGCGCGCAGCAGCCGCTCCTCCGGGGTCAGCTCGGTCTCACCCTTGGGCGTGACCTTGCCGACCAGGATGTCGCCGGGCACGACCTCGGCACCGATCCGGATGATGCCGCGCTCGTCCAGGTCGGCGAGCATTTCCTCGCTGACGTTGGGGATGTCGCGGGTGATCTCTTCCGGGCCGAGCTTGGTGTCGCGGGCGTCGACCTCGTGCTCCTCGATGTGGATCGAGGTGAGGACGTCCTGCTGCACGAGGCGCTGCGACAGGATGATCGCGTCCTCGTAGTTGTGGCCTTCCCAGCACATGAACGCGACGAGCAGGTTCCGGCCGAGGGCCATCTCCCCTTCGTCGGTGCACGGACCGTCGGCGATGACCTGGCCGGCCTCGACCCGATCGCCTTCGAAGACGACGGGCTTCTGGTTGACGCAGGAGCCGGCGTTGCTGCGACGGAACTTGTGCAGCAGGTAGGTGCGGCGGTGGCCGTCGTCCTGGTGCACCGTCACGTAGTCGGCGCACAGGTCCTCGACCAGACCGCCGACCTCGGCCACGACCACGTCGCCGGCGTCGACCGCGGCACGGTATTCCATGCCCGTGCCGACCAGCGGCGCCTCGGCCTTGACCAGCGGAACGGCCTGACGCTGCATGTTCGCACCCATGAGGGCGCGGTTGGCGTCGTCGTGCTCGAGGAACGGGATCATCGCCGTCGCGACCGAGGTCATCTGCCGCGGCGAGACGTCCATGTAGTCGACCTCGGTGCCGGGCACGTAGTCGACCTCACCGCCCTTACGGCGGACCAGGACGCGATCCTGCGCGAAGGTGCCGTCGGAGGCCAGCGTCGCGTTGGCCTGCGCCTTGACGAAGCGGTCCTCCTCGTCCGCGGTGAGGTAGTCGACCTGGTCGGTGACCCGGCCGTTCTCCACCTTGCGGTACGGGGTCTCGATGAATCCGAACGGGTTGACCCGCGCGAACGTCGAGAGGGCACCGATCAGGCCGATGTTCGGGCCTTCCGGCGTCTCGATCGGGCACATCCGGCCATAGTGGGACGGGTGCACGTCACGGACCTCGAAGCCCGCCCGCTCACGGGACAGACCACCGGGGCCGAGCGCGCTCAGCCGGCGCCGGTGGGTCAGGCCCGCCAGCGGGTTGGTCTGGTCCATGAACTGCGACAGCTGCGACGTGCCGAAGAACTCCTTGATCGCGGCCACCACGGGGCGGATGTTGATCAGGGTCTGCGGCGTGATCGCCTCGACGTCCTGGGTCGTCATGCGCTCGCGGACGACGCGCTCCATCCGGGACAGGCCCACACGGACCTGGTTCTGGATGAGCTCGCCCACGGTGCGCAGGCGCCGGTTGCCGAAGTGGTCGATGTCGTCGGCCTCGTAGCCCTCCTCACCGGCGTGCAGCCGGCAGAGGTAGTCCACGGTCTTGACGATGTCTTCCTCGGTCAGCGTGCCCCGGACGATCGGGACGTCGATCTCGAGCTTCTTGTTGAACTTGTACCGGCCGACCTTGGCGACGTCGTACCTCTTCGGGTTGAAGAAGAGGTTGTCGAGCAGGGTCTGCGCGTTCTCACGCGTCGGGGGCTCGCCGGGACGGAGCTTGCGGTAGATGTCGAGCAGGGCCTCGTCCTGCCCGCCGATGTGGTCCTTCTCGAGCGTCGTCATGAGCAGCTCGGACCAGCCGAACCGCTCCCGGATCTGGTCCGCCGACCAACCGATCGCCTTCAGCAGGACGGTGACGGCCTGCCGGCGCTTACGGTCGATGCGGACACCGACGGTGTCGCGCTTGTCGATGTCGAACTCGAGCCAGGCACCCCGGCTCGGAATGACCTTGACGCTGGAGAGGTCACGGTCGGAGGTCTTGTCCGGCTCCTTCGTGAAGTACACGCCCGGCGAGCGGACGAGCTGACTCACCACGACGCGCTCGGTGCCATTGATGACGAACGTCCCCTTGGGGGTCATCATCGGGAAGTCACCCATGAACACCGTCTGGCTCTTGATCTCACCAGTGGTGTTGTTGGTGAACTCCGCGGTCACGAACAGCGGTGCGCAGTAGGTCAGGTCCTTCTCCTTGCACTCCTCGATAGAGGCCTTGACCTCGTCGAAGCGCGGCGCTGAGAAGGACAGCGACATGGTGCCGGAGAAGTCCTCAATGGGACTGATCTCTTCGAGGATCTCTGCGAGGCCCGAGTGGGCATGTGGATCGTCCGTAGAGCGCGTCTGCCAAGCCTCGTTCCCGACCAACCAGTCGAAGGACTCCGTCTGGAGGGCGAGGAGGTTGGGGACTTCGAGTTGCTCGTCGATCCTGCCGAACGAGATACGGCGGGGAGCGTAAGCGCTCGACGTACGACTGGTCTTCGCAGGGCGGGAAGCTGCCAAGATGCGTCCTTCCGAGGACCGGTGCTGCTGATGCGGCTGAGCTGCTGATGCAACTGTCTGCGTCACTTGTGTGCGTGCACTCCAATGAACCCCCAGGAAATCATCCGGATCGATGTTCCTGCAGGGCTCATGACAGAAGGCAGCGCAAACTAGCAGTGTAGCCGCTCGGCTAACCGCTGTCCAGCCCACACCGGAGGGTGCCTGCGGAACGGTGTCCCCGCTGCCTCTGACCTGCGCCTTCATGGTCAGTGCCTCGTGCGGGGCCGCTCGGAACGCGGCGTCTCTCCCTCGGGTGCCGGTCTGTGAGAACCCGGTCGAAGCGGGTGTACCCACAGGACGGCTGTCGCAAGCGCGGAAACTTGCTGATGTCAGCGTGCCTGTCAGCGGACACACAGTCAAGGGTTCCGTCACGGGTCGGTCCTGCGCCATCGTCCACCGGACGCGGCATAGCGACTTTAGCGTACGAAAAGCGGGGGCTGGCCACATTTGTCCGTCAGCCATCCGACGGCCGGCGAAACCGCCCCTGACCAGGGATTTCATCGTCCGGAAACGGGGCAGGCGAGGACCCTTGCGGGTCCTCGCCTGCGCCGAGGTGAAGCGGTGGAGCTCAGGTCACTTGAGGGTGACCTTGGCGCCCTCGCCCTCGAGCTTGGCCTTGGCGGCCTCGGCCTTCTCCTTGTTGACACCCTCGAGGATCGCCTTGGGGGCGGCCTCGACGGCGTCCTTGGCCTCCTTGAGGCCCAGGCCGGTCAGCTCACGCACGACCTTGATGACCTGGATCTTCTTGCCACCGTCACCCTCGAGGACGACGTCGAACGAGTCCTTCTCGGCCTCGGCCTCGGCCGGGGCAGCAGCGCCACCGGGGGCGGCGACGGCGACCGGCGCGGCCGCGGTGACCTCGAAGACCTCTTCGAACTGCTTCACGAACTCGGACAGCTCGATCAGCGTCATTTCCTTGAACGCGTCAAGCAGCTCGTCGGTGCTGAGCTTCGCCATGTCTGGCAACCTTTCGTTGTTTCTGTGAATGGATCGAACTGCCGCGCGGCCCGATCAGGCCTCGGCGGAACCGTCCTGTGAGCGCTTGTCCTGCAGAGCCGCGGCCAGGCGGGCGACCTGGGCGAGCGGGGCCTGGAACGTGGCCGCCGCCTTGGTCAGGTTGCCCTTCATGGCGCCGGCGAGCTTCGCCAGCAGCACCTCACGGGACTCGAGGTCGGCGATCTTGCTGACCTCTTCGGCCGAGACGGCCTTGCCCTCGAAGACGCCGCCCTTGATGATCAGGACGGGGTGGGCCTTGGCGAAGGCACGAAGGCCCTTGGCCGCCTCGACCGGGTCCCCGCCCACGAAGGCGAGCGCGGTAGGACCGGTGAACAGCGTGTCGAGGCCCTCGATACCCGCGTCGGTCGCCGCCCGCTTGGCGAGCGTGTTCTTCGACACGGAGTACTTGGTGTCGTTGCCCAGCGAGCGCCGCAGCTCGGTGATCTCGGAAACCGTGAGGCCGCGGTACTCGGTCAGCAGGGTGGCCGCGGAGTTACGGAAGTTCTCCGTGAGCTCGGCGACGGCAGAGGCCTTGTCGGCCCGGACCGGCTTGTCCGCCATGTCCCTCCTCTCTCAGTGCTCAGCCGCTGGCCGGAACTTCTCAGCGGGCCCGAGCACGAGAAACGCCCCGGCGCAGGGCGCACGGGGCGGGACATGGACACGTTGCCGCGTCGACATGATCACGAACCGTTCTCCCCTGCGCGGGCCGCCCGAATGCTGCGGGACCTTCGACCGCCACTTCCGTCAAACGACAGGAAGGGCGACGACCAGCGGTCTATGGGTGGAACTTCTCGGCAAACTGTACGCGAGCGCGAGCGCTACCTCCAAATCACCGTCATGAGCGGCTGCGGCGCAGACGCCCGTAACCGCCGAGGGCAACCGCGCACCACAGCGTCGTCCAGCCGGCGAGCAGCCAGAACGTCCCCGCCGCGGGCAGGTGGTCGGCGCTCAGCGCACGCGCCGTCGCCATCACCGGCGGCACGAGCCACGGGGCGACCGAGCCACTCAGGCCGAGCACGACCACCAGCACGGAACCGGTCACCAGCACGGTGAGGCCGTTACGGACCGTCCGGGTCACGGCCCGGCTCGCCAGGGCACCCAGCGCCACGGCAGCGGGCACTGCCAGCAGATGAGCCAGGATGCCGACCGCGATGCCGGCCGCCAGGGACGGCTCGGCGGAACCGGGCTCTGGAGAGCTGATGGCGCGGAACGGCCACCACGGCACCAGCAGGGCCACGACGCAGAACGCCAGGCCCACGATCGTGGCGGCCAGCAGTCCGGCTGCTGCCTCGCGGCGGGCGCCGACAGCGAGACGGGCCAACCGCCGCTGGCCGTCCGGCTCGGCGTCCAGCACGAGTTTGGCCTGCCAGGCCAGCACCGGGAAGAGCATCAGGGCGGAGTAGCCGTAGGCCGGGGCGGCCGGCGACTGGCCGCCGCCGTGGATGACGCCGAGCAGGGCCAGGGCGGCGATCAGCGGGGCGAGGGCACGACCACCGCGCACGAAGGCGGCGAGACGCATGCGGACGAGGGCGATCACCGGATCGCCCTGCCGCCCGCGGCGCCCGCGGCGTCGGCGCCCGCGTCGGCGGGGGCTGCGGCGGCGGGGGCTGCGGCGGGGGCTTCGGCGTCGGCGTCGGCGTCGGCGTCGGTGGCACCAGTGAATGTCTCGGCATCTCGATGCGTCGCTCTGCTGGGCCACGGTCCGCCGGGTGGGCGTACCCCCAGGACACGGTGACCGTCGGCACGCAGCCGGGCCACCGTGTCGTCGGCGTCCGCGCGGCGGACGGCGACCTCGACCACGACCTCGTCGCGGTCACCGGCCGGGTCCTCCGCGTCGACGTGGACGGTGCTGTCGGCCACCGTCCAGCGGATCGCGTCCGGCAGGCCGGCGATCTCGCCGCGGTGGTCGCTGACCAGCACCGCTCCCCCGGCCGCGGTGACCTCACCGACGATGCGCGGGATCAGCGTGCGGGCGACGGCGTCGAGGCCCTCCCACGGTTCGTCCAGCACCAGCAGGCCAGGAGGGACGAGCAGGGCCTGGGCCAGGCCGACCTTCTGCGCCGTGCCCTTGGACAGGTCGGCCAGCCGGGTGTGACGGTGCTCGGCGAGGCCCAGACGCTCGACCCAGTGCTCGACCCGGGCGGTGCCACGCAGCCCGCGCAGGGCCGCCATCCGCGCCAGATATTGCCCCGCGGTGAAGGGCTGGTCGGCCGGGAAACGCTCGGGGACCCAGCCGATGACCGGCGGCCTGTCCTGCACAGCACCTCGGCCCGGGCGCAGCACTCCGGCGGCGAGCTGGAGCAGCGTCGACTTGCCGGCGCCGTTGCGGCCGAGCACGACCACGGTGGAGCCGGGCTCGACAGTGGCGTCCACCGTCCGCAGGGTCCACTCGGCCCGGCGTGCGTACCGGAACCAGACCTGGTCGAATCGCACGCCGGACAGCTTGGCACAAAGAAAGCCCCCGGGATGTTCCCCGGGGGCTTCCTGTGGATAAGGGGTGTCAGGCGTCGGCGTTGTCGCCGCGCAGGTTCTTGACGACGTTCGGGTCGACCGGCACGCCGGGGCCCATGGTGGTGCTGACGGTGACCTTCTTGAGGTACTTGCCCTTGGCCGCGGACGGCTTGGCCCGCAGGACCTCGTCGAGGACCGCACCGTAGTTCTCCACCAGCTGCTCCTCGGAGAACGAGGCCTTGCCGATGATCAGGTGCAGGTTCGAGTGCTTGTCCACCCGGAACGTGATCTTGCCGCCCTTGATGTCCGAGACCGCCTTGGTCACGTCCATGGTGACCGTGCCGGTCTTCGGGTTCGGCATCAGGCCACGGGGGCCGAGGATGCGGGCGATCCGGCCGATCTTGGCCATCTGGTCCGGCGTCGCGATGGCGGCGTCGAAGTCGAGCCAGCCGCCCTGGATGCGGGCGACGAGCTCGTCCGTGCCGACCTCGTCGGCGCCGGCCGCGACGGCCTCCTCGGCCTTGGCACCCTGGGCGAAGACGATCACGCGGGAGACCTTGCCGGTGCCGTGCGGCAGGTTGACCACGCCGCGGACCATCTGGTCGGCCTTACGCGGGTCCACGCCGAGGCGCATCGCGACCTCGACCGTGGCGTCGAACTTGGTGGGGCTGGCACTCTTGGCGATCTTGACAGCCTCGGCCGGCGCGTAGAGCGCGTTGGTGTCGATCTGCTCAGCTGCCTTGCGGTACGCCTTGCTGCGCTGCATGTCTCTCTTACTCCTGTGGTAGATGGCGGGGCGCGCCGTTCGCGCCCCTCCCACGACTTCCGTCTGTGAACTAGATCTTGGCGACCTGGTTGAAGTTGAGCTCCACCGGCGTCTCGCGACCGAAGATGGAGACCAGTACCTTCAACTTCTGCTGGTCGGCATTAATTTCACTGATCGAGGCCGGCAGCGACGCGAAGGCGCCGTCCGTGACGGTGACCGAGTCGCCGACCTCGAAGTCCAGCACGCGGACCTCGGGCTTGGCCTTCTTCTCCTCGGCCTCGACGGCCGGGGCCAGCCACTTGAGCACCTCGTCGAGCGAGAGCGGCGCCGGGCGGTCCACCCGGTCGGTCGCACCCACGAAGCCGGTCACGCCGGGCGTGTTGCGCACGCACGAGTACGACTCGGGGGTGAGATCCATCCGGACCAGGATGTAGCCGGGGAAGACCTTGTTCTGCACCTGGAGGCGCTTGCCGTTCTTGACCTCGACCTCTTCGCGGGTCGGCACCTCGACCTGGAAGATGAACTCCTCCATGTCAAGGCTCGTGATCCGGGTCTCGAGGTTGGTCTTGACCTTGTTCTCGTAACCGGCGTACGAGTGCACCACGTACCAGTCGCCGGGGGCGTAGCGCAGCTTCTGCCGCAGCTCGGCGACCGGGTCGTAGTTCTCGTCCGCGTCCGGGGCTTCCGCCTCGGCGGCTGGCTCTTCGCTGGCGGCCTCGACCGACTCGGCATCGTCCGCCGTCGCGACCGCGGACTGCTCGTCGGCGGCCAGGGCGGTCTCGTCGTCGTACTCAGGCACGCTTGCTCACTTCCGTAACTCTCAGCTTCAGTTGCCGAACGTCGCCAGGATGGCCTTGCCGAACCCGTAATCCAGGAGCGCCACGATGGTGGTCATCACGGTGACGAAGGCGATCACGACGCCCGTATAGGTCAGCAGTTCCTTGCGGGTCGGCCAGATGACCTTACGCAGCTCGCTGACGACCTCGCGGAAGAAACCGCCGATGCGGTTGCCACCGCGCCGGCCCTCACGCCTGGTCGACACGCTGCCGGACTCGGCCTTGTCGCCGCCACGGCTCTCGGACTCGTCGGCTGCCTCGATGGCGTCGTCCTGGACGTCGCTGTCGGTGTAGGCCTCGTCCTCGGGGCGGTCGCCTGCAGCGTCGTCACCGGGTCGCTTCCTCTCGGCCACTTCCGCCCTCTTCCGTCGTCGATGGGATGTCGCATCGGCGCCGTATGCGGCGGTCGGTCAAGCCGGCCGCCCGCCGCCGGGCGAACCGGCCATGGGGCCGGTCCGGTTACTGGGCCGATCGGTGCGCAGGGGTGACAGGACTTGAACCTGCAGCCTGCGGTTTTGGAGACCGCTGCTCTGCCAATTGAGCTACACCCCTTTGTGAGGCATCCTGCCCGTCGCAGCGCGAAAGGCAGGGTTCACTACCCCACGGCGGACCAGTGTACGGGTAGGTCCGCGTGATTCCCAACCCGGGCCTACCTCTTGCGGATGGTGGCCCTCGCGAGCGACAGCACCTTCTCCCCGCCGCAGGTCGCGGTCAGTTCCAGCTTGGTCAGCCCGTCGTCGGTGACCTCCTTGATCACCCCGCTGATCACCACTTCGGTGCCCTCGTCGGTGTCCGGCACCGGCACCGGCCGGCTGAACCGCACGCCGAACTCGACGACCGCGTCGGGCGCACCGGCCCACGCGGTGACCGCGCGGCCGGCGAGAGCCATCGTGTACATCCCGTGGGCGATGACGCCGGGCAGACCCACACTCTTGGCGATCCGGTCGCTCCAGTGGATCGTGTTGAAGTCGCCGGAGGCGCCGCAGTAGCGGACCAGGTCGAGCCGGGTGACCGTGAACGTCTGGGTGGGCAGCGTGTCCGTCATGATCAGTTCTCCCCGCGCTGGACGAGCTTGGACCAGACCGTGACGACGGGCTCGCCGGCCTCCGTGGTGACCTCGGTGCGGGTGGTCAGGAAGTCGTGGCCGCCCCGCGAGGTGATCTCGTCCACCGTGTTCACACAGACGAGGGAGTCGCCGGCCACCACCGGGCGGGTGTAGGCGAACTTCTGGTCGCCGTGCACCACCCGGCTGTAGTCCAGGCCGAGGGCCGGGTCCGCGACGATCTGCCGGCTGGCCGCCATGGTGATCACTACCGGGAAGGTGGGCGGGGCCACCACGTCGGGATAGCCGGCCGCGCGAGCAGCCTCCGGGTCGTGATACTCGGCGTCGGTGGCACCGATCGCGGCGGCGAACTCGCGGATCTTCTCGCGGCCCACGAGGTAGGGCGCGGTGGCCGGCCAGCTGCGGCCGACGAAGGACTGGTCGAGGGGCATGAGGCGAAACTACCTGCCCGTCACTGCCCGGGTAAACAGAAGTGGCGGCGACCCCGGAGGGTCACCGCCACGCCGTCGTACGAAAGATCAGCGGGTCTCGCGGTGCAGGGTGTGCTTGCCGTCCCGGGGGCAGAACTTCTTCAGCTCGATGCGGTCCGGGTCGTTGCGGCGGTTCTTACGGGTGATGTAGTTCCGCTCCTTGCACTCCGTACACGCCAAGGTGATCTTGGGACGGACGTCGGTCGCCTTGGCCACGGCGGGGTGCCTTCCTGCTAACGGGATTCACATACGACATACCAGCGTAGACGCTAGTCACGCGGACATGCAAAACCGGCGGACGGATGCCCGGGTTCGTACGGCATCCGGGACGGGTCCCGGATGAGTAGCGGTGGCCGGACTTGAACCGGCGACACAGCGATTATGAGCCGCTTGCTCTGCCATCTGAGCTACACCGCCGCGCCAGGCTCACGATCGAACGCCCTCACCGATCTTGGCGAGGGCGAAGGACGAACCCGGTTGGAGCCCCCTTACGGAATCGAACCGTAGACCTTCTCCTTACCATGGAGACGCTCTGCCGACTGAGCTAAGGGGGCGCGCGCGATCTCTCGCGTGATGCGCAGACAGAAGCTTACACGGCTGGCCAGCCCAGGTGAAATCGCCTCCCCGGTGTGGCGAAACCGCTGGTCAGCGGCCTGTCATCCGACGGCCCGCAAACGGCGCACCTCGCCGGTCGGCGTCTCCTCCGGCTCGGTCTGGGCGCTGAGCCAGGTGTTCAGCCGCTCCACCGGCAGCGGCCGGCTGAAGAAGTAGCCCTGCCCGATCTCACAGCCCATCTCGGCCAGCAGATCGAAGGTGAGCTCGCTCTCCACGCCCTCGGCGACCACGGTGAGCCCGAACTCGCGGGACAGCCCGACCACCGCCCGGACGATCGCCAGATCCCCGGAGTCCGTCGCCATCCCCTGCACGAAGCTGTCGTCGATCTTCACCTCGTGCACCGGAAGCTGCCGCAGATAGGACAGCGAGGAGGCGCCCGTGCCGAAGTCGTCGACCGAGAGCCGGACACCGAGGTCGCGCAGCCGGTACAGGGTCGGCAGGGCCCGTTCGATCTCGCCGAGCATGCTGGGCTCGGAGATCTCGAAGGTCACCTGCTGCGGCGGCACTCTGTACTGCTTGAGCAGCTCGTGCACCTGGTCGGGGAAGCGCGGGTCCAGCAGGGTGCGCGCGGACAGGTTCACGGCGATGGACAGCGGCCGGCCGGCGTCCGCCCACTCCCGGCAGTGCCGCAGGCCCGCGGTGAGCACCACCTCGGTCAGGCGGTGCAGCTGTCCGGTGTGCTCGGCGACCGCGACGAAGTCCTCCGGGGAGACCTCCCCGTGCGCCGGGTGCTGCCAGCGGGCCAGGCACTCGACCCCGATCAGGTGCCGGTCCTGAATGGTGACCTTCGGCTGGAAGTGCACCTCGAGCTCGCCGGAGTCGAGGGCCCGGCGCAGATCGGCGGCCAGGCCCAGGCGACGCACGGCCCGGGACTCCAGCGCCGGGTGGAAGAGCTGGACGCCGTACGGCAGCGCCTTGGCCGCGTTGGCAGCCAGCTCGGCGCGACGCAGCAGGGCGTCCGGGTCGTCGCCGTGGTCCGGCTGCACGGCCACGCCTGCGGCGGTGTCCACGTCGAGGGTGAGCGTGCCGACGGCCATCGGGCCGCGGAGCTGCTCCCGCATCTCGGTGGCCAGTCGTACGGTCTCCTCGGTGCTCTCCGCCCGCAACGTGACCACGAACTCGTCACCGCCGATCCGCCCGACGAGCGCACCCGCGCCGGCGATCTTGCGCAGCCGTACGGCGACCTCGGTGAGCAGCTTGTCGCCGGCGTCGTGACCCATCGACTCGTTGACGTCACGCAGCCCGTCGACGTCGAAGAGAATGACCGCGACCACCTCACCGGGGGTACGGATCTTGACGGACTCGGTGAGCGCGTCGGTGATCCGCCGGCGGTTCGGCAGCGACGTCAACCGGTCGTGGTACGCGTCGTAGCGCAGCCGCTCGACGAGGCGTGAATTCTCGACCGCGGCGGCGGCGTGCGCGGCGATCGTCTCGACGACCCGTACGTCTGTGGTTGTGAAGTGTTTGAGATCGCCCAGCCGGTTGATCACCTCGAGGGTGCCGATCACCGCCTGCCCGGACCGCAGCGGCACCACGATGCAGTCCTTGAGGCCGGCCTCCTGCAGCGCCGGCAGCAGATCCTGATCGGTGTCCAGCCGGGACCCCACCGCGACACTGCGCCGCTCGGTGGTGGCCCGCCGGGTCAGCTCCGGCGGCGTGCGGCTGATGTCGAGCAGCCCTTGGGCTTCCACCTTGGAGGTCAGCAGGACCTCGGGATGGCGCCCGGATTCCGGAAGGCGGAAAGTCGCGTATTCGGCCTGCATCAGCGCCCGGGCCCGCACCAGCAGCGAGTCGATGAGGCTGACACCCTGGCTGGACTCGACCACCGCGTTGGCCAGCTCGTAGAGCTCGGCGAGGGTGTGGTGCTGGCGCAGGAAGTCCGAGTAGGACCGGTAGGCCAGGCTGAGCACACCGGCGAGCACGAAGAGCAGGAACGCGGACCACCAGGTGGCGTCGAGCGCGACGATGAAGACGAGCCCGATGACGATGCAGACCTCGGCGGCGAGCAGGCCCGGCCACGCGACACGCAGCATCTCGAGACCAGCCTGCATGCCCTGCAAAGTCGTCATGAGAGCGACCATGGCCAGCAGGGTCACCAACGTGGTGACCGTGGCCGCCACCCCGAGCACCAACCAGGTGCCCGGACCAGTGCCGTGGACCTCGGGCAGAACCTCGAGCACGATGCCGCCGGTCGCGACGCCCGCGCCTGCCCGCGCCACGTTGAAGGCGAGTTTGTCGACGCCGGCCCGCAGCCGTAGCTCTTTGATGAGCATGGCGGTCACGGTGACCGCCACTACCAGCACCGCGGGCGCGAAGTAGAACCCGATGACGATCGGGATCTCGATCAACCCGAGTGTGACGCCGTGCCGGCGGATCTGGATGTACCGGGATCCCATGCCGAGCAGCACGAAGAACGGCAGCCCGAGCACGGCCAGCAGCCAGTAGTCGGACCAGTCGTCATGACGGAGGGCGAGCACGACGCTGAAGACGATCGTGATGATGGACAAGGTCCCGGTGATCAACCAGACGTACTCAGCTGATCGCCGCGGTGGGGACTGACGCCCTGCCATCCAACGCCCCTACCGGTCGGTGTGCTCCAGACGTGGTGTGGAGTGATGCGGCCGTGGTCCGGCGCCCATCAGCTCCACTCGAAGTCGAACTGGGCCTCTACCACGGAGATGGGCGCGGCGACGGTGGCGTTGCTGCCCACGGCATTCGTTGCGAGCAACCCACCGAATGACAGACCGAGCGCCACGAACAAGCCGGCGGTGAAGCGGCCGAGCTTCTTTGTGAACATCTATGGCTCCTGTGCTGAAGGTGTCAGTCGGGGTGGGGGTTCCATGATGGTGCCACACGCTGAGTACGTCAGACACCGCCGAACGGCGGGTCGGAACCGCACATCCCGAAATCTTGACTGAACGGCTGAGGTGTTCATGCAGTTAGGGCACACAAAATTGAGACCTTTAGGCCCGATTTATCGCGAGAAGTGAGCGCAATTCGCTTCGGTTTGTCAGGCCAGCTTGACGTCAGGGAAACCTGACGGAAGACTGCGTTTCATGACTACTCCCGACGAACTGGAGCAACAGCACACGCTCTCCACCGCCACAACGCGTTACGACGAGCTGAGGATGCGGGATGCCCTCGCGGCGATGACGGCGGACGCCGACAACCCGCCGCTGTCCCGCGAGGAAGCGCTCGAGTTGCTGGCCCTCAGCGAGGTGGTCATCCGCAAGGCCGGCTATGGGCGGCAGGGGATGGTGCGGTCCGCGCGGGGCAGCGGGGCGTCGTGGAATCAGATCGGGGCGGCGCTCGGCACAAGTAAGCAGGCCGCGTGGGAGGCGCACAACCGGTGGATCGAGGAGCAGGCGCGTCAGCATGAGCTGACCGGGTTCGAGGGGCTGGATCCGGACGAGGCCTCCGACGCCCGTGGGCTGGCCGGGCGCCCGGACTAGGAGCGCGTCCGGTCCCGCCGCTTACGGCCGGCCGGACTAAGCGCGCTCGCCGGTCGCGGCCGGGCGGCCGGTCGCGCTGTACTGCGACCACGAGCCGGGGTAGAGCCGGCCCACGCCGAGGCCCGCGTGCTCCAGGGCGAGCAGGTTGTGGCAGGCGGTCACGCCTGACCCGCAGTAGGAGACGACGTCCGCGTCCTCCCCCACCCCGACGGCGGCGAAGCGCTCGCGGAGCTCGGCGACAGGCAGGAAGCGCCCGTCGGCGTCGAGATTCTCCCGGCACGGCAGATTCCGCGCGCCCGGGATGTGGCCCGGCCGTGGATCGACCGGCTCGGTGTCGCCCCGGAACCGCGCCGCGTCGCGCGCGTCGAGGACCACGGACGATCCCGCGGCCGCGTCGTCGATTCCGGCCAGGCGGTCGGCGGGCCAGGGCCGCGGCGTGAAGACCGCCGGAGGCCGGTCCGGCTCATCACGGACCAGTTCACCCTGGTACGCGGTGAGCCCGCCATCAAGCAGCGCAGCCTCATGCCCGGTGGCTCGCAGCATCCAGACCAGTCGCGCCGCGATGACACCGCCGGCGTCGTCGTACCCGATCACCGTGTCGTCGTCGCCGATGCCCGCCGCGGCCATGCCTGCCGCGAAGATCCCGGGATCCGGCAGCGGATGCCGGCCGTCGGCCGGGGAGGCCGGCCGGGCCAGCCAGCGATCCAGATCGACGAAGACCGCACCCGGCAGGTGCCCGGAATCGTACGCGGCGCGCCCCGACCGGCCGTCCAGATACCAGCGGACGTCAGCGAGGACCACCCGGCCGCCCTGCTCCCGCACCCACGCCTGGTCGACGACCGGATCGATCACGTTGACTCCTTACTTACCTGGGCCGTCCGCGGCCTACTTACTTGGGCCGTCCGCGGAACTGCGCCTGCTTGGCCGGAAACGCACCAGGGCGACGGCGACCAGGGCGACGGCCAGCACGGTCGCGGTGAGTCTCGCGGTGCCGGTGAGCAGGGCCTGCCCCAGCACCATCAGGACCAGGGCCAGGCCGAACAGCAGGTGGTACAGGGCGGCGGCGCGCACGCCGGGGAAATTTCGCGCCGTGCTGGCGGGGGCGCGGCCGGTGACCAGCATCCTGACCCCGAACAGGGCCAGGACGAGCCCGATCACGCCGCCGACCAGCAGCGTCGCCGTACCAAGGTTCATGGCCCTCAGTCTGCGCCGCCGCCGGCGCGCTTACCGGTAGTTCGTGAACTGCAGCGCGACGCCGAAGTCCTCGGCCTTGAGCAGGGCGATGACGGCCTGCAGGTCGTCCCGCTTCTTGCCGGTGACCCGGAGCTGGTCGCCCTGGATCTGCGCCTGCACGCCCTTGGGACCCTCGTCCCGGATCTTCTTGCTGATCGCCTTGGCCTTGTCGGCCTCGATCCCCTCGATGACCTTGCAATCGATCTTGTACGTCTTGCCGGACTGCCGCGGGTCGCCGGCCTCGAGAGACTTCAACGAGATGTTCCGCTTGACCAGCTTCTCCTTGTAGACGTCGAGCGCGGCGACGGCCCGCTCCTCGGTCTCGGAGGTGATGGTGACGCCGTTCTCCCCCGACTTGGCGATGACGGTGCCGGTCCCCCGGAAGTCGAACCGGGTCCCGAGCTCCTTCTCCGCCTGGTGGAAGGCGTTGTCGACCTCCTGGCCGTCGACCTTGCTGACGATGTCGAACGACGGGCTGGCTGCCATGATCAGACTCCTGCTGGTGGGCCACGTATCGATGTCCGCGGAAGGCCGCGAGGGGCCCCCGACATGCCGACCGTACCCGGTTGTGAATCCCGCCGTCGGTATGGCTATCCTGTTCTTCGTCGCTGCGGGGGACCGCGGCGGCATGCCCAGGCGGGTTGCCCGAGCGGCCAATGGGAGCGGACTGTAAATCCGTCGCGAAAGCTACAGAGGTTCGAATCCTCTACCCGCCACAGGCACCGTGAACGGCCCCGTGAGCTGCGGAAACGCGCTCCGGGGCCGTTCTCGTTGAGTCCAGCAAGATCTAGCCGAATCCGGCTCGTCACGAGTGGTTGTGGGCGGATCGTGGGCAGGTCGATCTTGCGTGTCACTCCCCCGATACAGCTTGCTCCGTGCCATCCCGTCCGCCGTCGACCCACACACCGTGGAGCGGGCCTGGCCCAGGGCGCCAAGGTGGAGCGCCCTACCGGACGTACGACCTTGGCGCCCTGGGGTAGGTCTGCTCGGCTTCGCCTGGGTTGACGGTGGTCGGGATGGCACCTCTATCCCAGAGCCCGAAGCGCCCCCGCCGGAGGCATGACCTGGATCCAACGCCGTCCGAGAGCATTGGCCGGTGCGCCGGCCGATGCCGGCCGGAGGCCGCCAACAGGCCGAGCGCGGCCGGCCGCGCCGCGCTTGCGCGACGCCTTGATTCAGAAAAGATCAATTCGGCAGTTGATCAGATGCGGATCAGGGATGTGAGACAACTAAGATGAGCCCTCAGGCGGACGGCGACCTCGAAAGTTGGATTGCGATGCCATCGATCTTCTACGGCTATTCCGCTGATCGTGCCGCACACATCGAGACGATCCGTACGGCTGCCACCATGATCGAACAGCAGACCGGCGCCTCCCCTGTTATATGGCAAGACATGCAAACAGAGGGACGGGTAGTCGTACCGCACTTACTGCAAGCAATACAAGACGCAGATATGTGCGTTTTTGATCTAACCCGGCAGAGCGAAAACGTGTTGTTCGAAGCGGGCTACGCCATTGCTAAGGCGAAGAGGGTCTGGCTCATTATGGACACCACGGTCAAAACTGCTAAGGAACAGTGGCGCGAGTTGGCACTACTGAACCAGATTGGCTACACGAAATATCGCAACAGCGCTGAGCTCGCGGCGAGGTTCATCAGCGTGGACCCACTCAGCTGTGACACAACCGCCTACGACGACCTAATCGAGCCGGTGCTGCCCGAGGATCCAACGCATCAATCCTTGTTATACTGTTCAACGTTTGAACCTTTCGAGGCCTCGAATCGGCTGTCAGGAATGATCTCGGATCGCCAGCGACGCGGGCTAGATGTTCTGGTATCTGACCCGACTGAGTCAGGCCTCGAATCGATCACCTGGTATGCGCCCTCCATCCTGCGCTCCGCTGGGGTATTGGTACACTTCGCGGGACGCGAGCGAAACTTGGCTTCATTGCATAATCGTCGGCACGCACTCGTAGCCGGAATGGCTTGTGGGTTCGATGTCCCTGTTCTTATGCTTTCAGAAGACGATTATCAAGCGCCGTTCGACTACCAAAATCTTCTAAAGGCCTACTCAACTGCAGAAGAATGCCTTGCGAGTGCTCGATCCTGGCTCGATAGCCTCATACTAGAGAAAGCGCATTGGACTGCACCACGAGGAAGCCTGAGAAGCGCGCTCTCCGGGCTTCATTTCGGTGAACACGTTGCCGAAAACGAACTTTCCGAGCTTTCTGACTACTTCATCACCACTTCGGCTTATGAGCAGGTAGTTGCATCAAAAGACACAATATTCGTTGGCCAACGAGGAACCGGAAAAACTGCCAATGCCACGCAGGCATTTGAACAAGTGGCCGCAAATAAGATGAATATGGCGGTACTAATAAAACCGCCTGGATTCGAGTTCCCCGCACTGCTATCCGTAATTGAGAGACTGCCCGCCCTTCAGCATGACTACTTCTTCGACGCCCTATGGCGCTTCGTTATGCAAACCGAGATCGCAGCGTCAATTCTGGGCCGGATAGAAAGTCGCGCCTCTGGCGTGCCTTTGGGTGCCGCCGAGACAGCCTTCATCAATTATGCCGATAGTGCCCCGTTCGACATTCGAGGCGACATGTCAGTCCGTCTTGAGCAGGCGCTCGACCACTTATTAGATACGGTAGATGGCGCCAACTCTTCTGCCGAAAAGAGCCGGAACCTAATCAATGAGGCGTTTCACGCACGTGCACTAGCTGATCTGCGCCATCAGTTAGGACCCGTATTGAAAGACAAGAAGCGCGTAGCTGTCTTCGTAGACAACCTCGACAAGGGCTGGGAGCGCGGCGCCAACTTCAAGCTTCTTGCACGACTTATTCTAGGGCTACTGACAGCACGAGGCCGGCTCGTGAAGGACTTCGAACGACAGGACTATTGGCGAGATCGAATTAAGCTGACGGTAGCCATGTTCCTCCGCAGTGACATTTACGGCTACCTCTCCCGCGAAGCGAGGGAGCCGGACAAGCTGCCAATATCTACAATCTCATGGCGGGACAGCGAGACCTTATTGGCAGTGGTAGAGGCCCGATTCTTAACAAACGAGGTGGGGGCAGGTAAAGTCGGGGAGTTGTGGACAAAGTACTTTTGCGAGAACGTTAAGGGCGTTCCCACGCGTGCGCACATTTCCTCAGTTGTCCTACCTCGTCCGCGGGACGTCGTCTACTTCTGCAATGCCGCCGTCGGGCGCGCAATCGACAGACGGCACGAGCAGGTACAGGCGGACGACTTTCTGTCGGCAGAGGAAACCTACTCACAATACGCATACGAGGCTCTCCTGGTAGAGAATGGCGTGACCATCCCCGAGATGCGCGAGGCGCTATACGAGTTCCTCGGTTCACCGAGCGTAATTGCCGGTTCCGACATCTTCGCCAAGCTTCAAACTTCGGGCCTTGCGGATAGCAGACACACCGAGATTTTGGAGAAGCTTATCTCCGTTTCATTCCTAGGGGTTGAGACTATGTCGGATCAGTTCGAATTCCCTCCTGTGGGCACACAGATGGAAAAGGCTCTAGCCCTTGCATCTCGCCTTTGTTCCGATCGAAGCAAACGGCGATATCAGATTCATCGCGCTTTTCACTCGTTTCTTCTTATTACCAGCACCAAGGAAGTAGTAGACCGGTGAATTCGGCATCAGACCCGGAACTCAACCAAGAGAGGAATCCGGCGGACCTCGAGGTTATTAATTGGCGCTCCAGCATCCAGCCGGAGAAGTACATTAATAACGCTGAGGAAAAGTACCAGACTGCACTGCTGGAGCAGTACAAGTCGTACGTAGAAATGGCAGACCGCTTGAGCGCCAGGCGCAACCTCGCCAACACCTTCTTTCTGACGTTAAACACTGCCGCACTGACCGTAATATCAGCCAACATCGGGCGTGAACCGGTCTCCCCGGCGGCCCTCATCGCCCCTTTCCTGGCCCTGGGAGCCCAATGCGGAGCATGGTTCCTTCTTATGCGCTCGTACCGCTTGCTTTCTTCGGCGAAGTACCGCGTCATCGGCGGCATTGAGAACGCGTTGCCTGCACGTCCTTATGCGGCGGAATGGGAGGTTATCAACACGCAGCGGAAAGGCGGTAAGTACTTTCGCCTTACCTGGATCGAGCAGTGGATTCCTGCCGTCTTTGCAGGTTTATACGCAACGGGATTCTTCGCATATTCGATATGGCGTCTATCAGCTGCCTAAGCCATGGTTACGGCTAACGGCTGTCCAACTATGGTCAAACACGGGCGGCGCTGGCAACAATAATCCATGCCCGCACACGCTCGATGTTGACACTTGCGAGTTCCGCAACACGAGGGACAAGGTTCGAAATTTCTTGGGCCCGAGCCGCTCTAGTGGCGAGTACGGCGACATCGTAGGCGCTCTCTCCTGTCATGCCGCGTGGGTCAATGAGCATCCAACGGTCGGTGCCGCTGGCGATCAGGTTTCCCATCGATACGTCACCATGACACAAGCCCGGCGTGTGATCGCTGGCGAGATCGGCCAGCAGGTTCAGTGCGGTGTCGCGTTCCTCAGCGGGGGCGATGGTGGTGCTTGGTCGCAGGTCGGTGAGCTTGTCGTCGGTGAGCCGGTCGCGGAGCCAGTCCAGGATGGATGGCATGCCGGCGCGGGGCACTGGCTGGTGGCGCATGGCGGCGAGCGGCGCAAACAGAGCGTCCAGCCTGATGACTGTTGGGTCACTCTGGAGGAGGCTCGTGCCGGGCAGCACACGATCAAGCACGGTCCAGGTGCCGTGGTCGGTGGCAAGGGTCTGGTGCACCATGGGTGAGATGCCGAGGTTGGCCAGCGCTACGGCGACGGCGGCTTGGTCGCGTCCGTGGGGATCGGGGCTGCTGCGGAGTACGAGCGGACCGTCTGGGGTGTCGATCGCGACGACGTATCCGTACCGGGCGGGCAGCACGGTGCGGGAGGCGGCCCGGTATTGATCGCAGAGGGCCTGGAACTCGGTCTCGACATGACTCGCCCAGGCGTCTGCCATCTCAGGCCAGCGCTGCCGGACGTTCGCCAGGACATCCGCCGGCACCACGGGAGCCGCAGTCATGTAGATGGGCCGGCGGCAGTCGACTGGAGTGCCTCCGCCAGTGCCTGCATCCTGTCGATGACGGCGTCCGCTCCGGCGGCGGTGAGGCGTTGGTGTTTGGCGGGCTTGTTGGCATAGCCGATCGTCAGCGTGCCGGCGGCTTGGCCGGCTTCAACGTCGGTAACCGAGTCACCGATGAAGAACGCATCGGTCGGCCGAGCGCTCACCGTCGTAAGGCCACGCTCGATAAGAAACGGATGCGGCTTGAGGAGACGCGGGGACATACCGTCGAATCGGGCCGCGACGCCGTCAATGTAGGGGGTCAGCTCGTGGCCGCGTACGTAGGTCTCGATGGCCATGCTGGCGTTGTTGCTGACGATTACAACCCGGCGTCCGGAGTGGTGGGCGGCGCGAAATAGATCCTCGATGCCTGATGTCGGCCTGGCGGTGGCTACGGCGGCGATCTCCGCGTCTCGACAGGTGTCGGCAACCGAGCGGGTCAACACGTCATCGCCGAGCGCGTCGACCTGGCCGAGAATTTGGAGCGGGTCAGCGCTCAACGCCGCGATGCTGAGCGGCAGTTCGCCGCCGAACCGTTCCCGGACAACCTCGCGCAGATCCTCGGCCACGGTGGCGGCGGGGTAGCCGGCGAATACTGAGCAGATCGGGCCGTCGAAGTCGATCAAAAGGCATTGGGCCCGGTCGATCAGTTCGGTGAGGGTCATGGGGTGTACTCGTGGGCGATGCTGGTCCAGACGCTGTCGAACCAGGTGCGGGCCTGGTGGACGAACTGGTCCGCGGCGTCGTCGTCCTCGCCGCTGGTGGCGTAGTGGAACAGCGGGACGTCCTTGCCGAGCACGTCGAAGATCGTCACCGGCTGCTTGTCGACCGAGACGGTGTTGGTGACGACCGGGTAGAAGCCGAAGAAGACTTCGTCGCGGTTGAGGACGTAAAGCTTGGACAGCACGGTCGTGCCGTGGGCACGGACTTCGACGGTGGCGTTGCGGACCAGTCCGAGGGTGCCCAGCTCCCCTACGGATTCGGTGATGGCTTCGGTGTTGCGGCGGGCGATGCGGGCCGCGCGTTCCCGGACGGCGGGGTCGTCGCCTACGGGATCGGCGCGTGACGGGATGACGGAGGGCAGGCTCAGGTCTGGCAGCAGGATCCGGATCGCGACGGACTCCGGGGTGAGGCGGCCGGCGCGGATCTTGTCGAGTGGCTCCTGAATCGCGCCGTGCAGGGTCTCGCTGGAGAATCCCGAGAAGTCGATCGTGACGTGTGGTCGCTCGAACGCGGCCTCGATGTGCGGGCGTAGGCCGACCGGCCGCTCTGTCTGCGCGCGAACGAACGCGCCACTCCCCTGTCGGGTGACGACCAGGCGCTCATCGCGCAGGATGCGCAACGCGGATTTGATGGTCTCGCGGGCTACGCCGTAGCGCTCGGCCAAGTCGTTCTGCGACGGCAGCCGTTCCCCCGGCGCGAACTTGCGGGTGAGGATCGCCGCGCGGAGCACGTTGGCGATCTGCTGGGAGGCCGGGCGGGCGTCGTCCGGCTCCAGGTCATCGAGGCTGCGGGCATCCACGTTCACTCCAGCAGAGTAAAGCCTGGCTAGCCAGGCTAGGAAATGTAGCGCGCTCCTGCTTGCGTAGGTACGCTGACTTCCGTACGGTCGATATGACTAGCCAAGCTAGTCAAATATGGCCTCGCACGACGTTACTCGCTGCACTGCGGTTGATCTTGTCTCGCGAGGACAGCCAGCACCGGGGCGGGCACGGGGCAACGCCAGTCGCGACCCCGCCCGCCTCGGTGCCGTCGATGCCGCTTGCGGAGGTCAGCACATGAGCGAACCGCTTCCCGCGTTCGACGGCAATCCACCGATCGACCCGCCGGCCGAGTGCGTCAGCCCGCTCGTGTGGCGGCTGTCGCGAAGCCTGCTCGCTGACCATCGCCCCGGTCCGGACGGGTGGTGCCTGCTGTGCCCGCCGGCCATCACGTACCCCTGTGTCGCCCGGCAGCTCGCTGACCGCGGCCTGACCTTCGCCATTACTGGCCTCGACCCTGTCACCGATCGCAGCCTGCACCGCGGCAACCGGTGGCACCGATGGTGACCAGCACGGTCCGCCGGCTCCTTGCGAGGCAGACGTGATTAGCCCGTTCGCCATCGCGCCTCGGCTGGCTGTTCCCGCTGGGCAGCTCGTCGGGCGCCTGGTGCGGATACCCGCCGAGCAGTGCCGGTATCGAAAGTCCGGCGCTCAACCCACCACCTGCGAAGGGACGGGGCTGTGATGCCCACAGTAAATGACGCTGCCCGGATCACCACGCGAGACGGCGCCGTCTGGCGCACCTGTGGTGGCTGCGGCCTGCTCGCCGCACTACCGACCGACGCCGACAAGTGTCCCGGCTGCGACCGGCCCACTGCAACAGACGCGCGGCCTACGCCGGACGTCTGGGAGATCGCTCATCGGTACGCCGAGACCGTGGGCCGGATTCAGGCGTGGGTCGACATGGCCCATCGGAGCGACGCGGAGCGTCTCGACAACATTCGCCAGTTCCTTGCTGACCTCGACCGCTTCCACGCCGCGCGGCGGAAGGAGGCCGGGAGATGCCGCTGATCAATGTGATCCGGGGCGAGTCGATCCCGACCGCGCCGTTCACCGTTCGCACGCCGGTGCTGCGGCTGCCCATCTGGCTTCTCGTGATGTGGCAGGCAGTCAAGGCCGTGGCCTGGCTGGTCATGACCTACATGCGGTACTGGTGGGCGACCGGCCCCTCCACGGGCCTGTTGTGGCTCTACGCCGAGTACGGCTGGGTCGGCCCGGCCTCCGCGGTCGGCGGGATCGCGGCTGCGGCGACCGGGTGGGGCTTCGGGCATCGCCCGTCGTTCCTACGCTTCGGCTGGTATCCGGTCCTGGCCCGGTTCCGGCGCTGGACTTACCGGCGGCGTTGGCAGGCCGCGATGGTCACCGCGAAACTTGCCGTGTCCTTCGACCGGCACACGGTGCTGCCGATCCTGAAGCGGGTCCGGTGCCGTCCTGGCGCTGACGTCGTACTCGTTCGGATGGTCACCGGGCAGATCCCGGACGACTTCGGCAAGGTCGCCGAACGCCTCGCGCAAACCTTCGGCGTCCGGCAGGTCAAGGCCATCCCCGGCCCAGCGTTTGGCACAGTGGTGTTGGTCCTGCTCCGCGGCGACCCGCTGACCAAGACCGTCCCGCCGTTCCCGACCACGGCCGTACCGGACTTCACCGCACTGCCGGTGGCTCGGCAGGAAGACGGCGACGTCTACGACCTACGCCTGTTCGGTACTCAGGTCCTCGTCGTCGGGGCGACCGGGTCGGGCAAGGGCTCGGTGATCTGGTCGATCGTGCGGTCCCTGGCCGGCGGCGTCGGTACCGGACTGGTCAAGCTCTGGGGCCTCGACCCCAAGGGCGGTATGGAACTCGGCATCGGGCTGCCGCTGTTCGACCGCTTCGCCAGCGAAGACTTCCCCGCGCTGGCCGCGTTGCTGGAAGACGCGGCAAGAGAGACACAGCGTCGGGCGGTGCGCCTCATGGGCCGTACTCGTCAGCACGTGCCGACGGTGGAAGAACCCCTCATCGTCCTAATCATCGATGAGCTGGCGAACCTCACTGCGTACCTGACCGACCGGCACCTCAAAGACCGCATCAAGGCGGCGCTCGGAATCGTCCTCACGCAGGGTCGCGCAGTCTGCGTACACGTGATCGCCGCTCTTCAAGACCCGCGCAAAGAAGTGCTGCCAGCACGCGGGCTGTTCCCGACTCGGATCGCGCTGCGGCTGTCCGAGTCGAATGAAGTTGATCTGGTCTTGAACGACGGGATGAGGGACCGGGGCGCGCTGTGCGATCGCATCTCGGAGACCACACCGGGTGTCGGCTACGTCGTCCTCGACGGAAACCCCACCCCGATGCGGGTCCGATTCTCCTTCCTCACCGACAACCAGATCCGCGAGATGGCCGCCACCTACAGCCTGCTCCAGGTCATCGACGGTGAAACCGTCGAAGGCGGTGCGGCATGACCGGCACCGCGCGAAGCGAACGGATCGAATCGACGCTGCTGGTGCTGATCCTCACAGTCGTCGCCATCGCGGCCGGGTGGGCGTCGTTCACCACGTGCACGACTGGACCATGCGGCACGTCCCGGCCGGTACACCTGGCGCGTTCGGCTGGGTCAACGCGGTCATCTCCGAACTCGTGCCGGTCGCGGCATTCCTCACCATCCGCCGCCGTCAACGCACCGGAGCACCGATCGGCTACCCGGTAGTCCTCCTGCTGGCCTCGGCGGCCCTGTCACTGGCCGCGCAACTCGCGGTCGCCTCGCCCAGCCCGTCCGGCTGGCTGCTGTCCGCCGTACCGGCGCTGGCGTTCATGGCCCTGGTCAAGCTCGTCTTCGCCACCCCGGCCGACAGAGCGCCAGCGGTTGACGAGCCCACTCCCCTACCGGTCGACACCGAACCGCCAGCCGAACCGGAACCACCGGCGCCCCGGCCGCGGACCACCGCGGCCGTCGTTCCCGTGCCGGCCGGCGCCTTCACCCGCTTGCAGACCTCGGAGGTGAACCACCGTTGATCGCCACCACCCTGCCCATCCTGGCCAAGGAAAACGCGCCCCGGCCGGGGTCGCGGGCCGCACGGCTGGCACTGCCCCGGGCCGTCGACGCGCTCAAGAACCTCGCCATCGACCACGGCGTCTGCATCCGGCCCGTCTCGCTACGCCGCACCGACCTGACCACCGGCGCCACCGAACTGATCGACCTGCCCTGCGGCGCAACCCTCGACGTCAAGTGCCAGCCCTGCGCCAAACGGGCACGGCACTACCGGCAGGTGCAGATCCGCGAGGGCTGGCACCGTACCGATGAACCCCTGCCCACGCCGGCCGCCGCCACCGACGACCAGATCGGACTGATCTTGCTGCGGGCGCACCTCGAGTTCTATCGCGCGCAGGCCGAGCAGGCCGCCGAGTGGGACCAGGTCGCCGAGCTGGACGACGCGATCACGGAGGTGGAAGCGGCCATTGCCGCTGAGGGACTTCGCGGGCGGGTCGCACCGCCGCACGACACTCCCGGCGACGATGACGACCAGGGCGACGCCGACCGAACGCGTCGGGTCCGGTCCACCCGTCGCCGCCAGGACGTACCCGACCTGCCCCGGCAGAAAGTCGAACCCCGCACCGTCGGACGCACCTACGTCGGCCGCGACGGCAGCACCCATCAGCCCTCGATGTGGTTGACCCTGACCCTCGACACCTACGGCCCGGTGCACTCCGTCCCGCAGGGACGTCCGTGCCCGTGCCGGCGGCGGCACACTGACGACGACCCGCTGCTCGGCACCCCGGTCATCCCGAACTCTTACGACTACCGGCGGGCGGCCTGGGACGCCGTGCACTTCCCCCGGCTCCTCGACCGCATGTGGCAGAACCTGCGCCGGGCGGCGGGCTGGAACGTCCAGTACGCGGGCTGCGTCGAGCCGCAACGCCGACTCGCGCCGCACGCGCACTTCGCCATCCGGGGCACAATCTCCCGCGCGCTGCTCGAACAGGTCTCCACCGCCACCTACCACCAGGTCTGGTGGCCGGCCGCCGACCGGCTGAGGTACGCGCCCGACCGGCCGCCGGTCTTCGACGCGGATGCTGAGACGTGGGTCGACCCGGACACCGGGGCTCCGCTGCCCGGCTGGGTGGATGCGCTCGACGCTATCGATGACGACCCGGACGCAGAGCCTGCGCACGTCGTGCGGTTCGGCCCGCAGGTCAAGGCTAAAGGCGTCGACCCCGGCAGCAAGGACGTCGAACGGACCATCGGCTACATCACCAAGTACGTCACCAAAGCCGCCGCGGAATGCCACGACCACACCAGCGACCCACAACGCGACCACGCCGACCGGCTCTGGCGCGAACTCCGCGTCACGCCCTGCTCGGACCGGTGCGCGAACTGGCTGCTGTATGGCGTTCAGCCGAAGAACGCGACCGGCAAGCTCCGGCCCGGCCACTGCAAGGGCCGCGTCCACCAGAAAAGCACGCTCGGCATCGGTGGGCGCCGTGTGTTGGTCTCGCGCAACTGGTCCGGCAAGACCCTGCGTGACCACCGCGCCGACGCACACGCCTGGGTCAAGGCACTGCTCGGCGTGACGGCGGCTGCCGATGACGCACCCCCGGCAGACCACCAGCAGGCCACGCCGTCGCCATTCGCCTGGGAGATGACACGGCCCGGCGACCCGGACCTAACGCCGCTGGAACACCGGCTCCTACGCGCGATCTCCCAACGCATCCAACGTCGCGCCCAGCTCGCCGCAGCGAGAAGACAGAACGGGCCAGATGTTTCGGCAACCGAGAACAAACCGGCGTGCGGCCACGAGGGGGACGGATGAACGAGCTGCTGACGGTTCCGGAAGTCCTTGCAGAGCTGCGCGTATCCCGCTCGACGTGGTTCTACTGGCGGCAGATCGGCAAGGGGCCGCGAACGATCAAGCTACCTAACGGCGAACTGCGGATTCGCCGGTCGGCGCTGCACGAGTGGCTGGGCAAACTCGAAGGGCAGGCGGCGTGAAGAGCTTCGAGTTTCAGGTCTGGGAGATCACAAAGCGGGTGGACCGCAAGGCCAAGCCGTGGCGCGTTCGGTGGGCGGTGGCCGGCAAGCGATTCGAGGACACGTTCCGCACCAAGGCTCTCGCGAACTCGTTCCGCTCAGAGCTGGTCAAGGCTGCGAACGACGGTCAACCGTTCGACACCGAATCAGGTCGGCCATGGGCTGAGGCGCGGGCACATCAGGCCGTCACCTGGTACGTCCACGTTCGGGAGTACATGCAGGGGAAGTGGCCTCGGCTCGCCGCCAAGTCGCGGCGGGGCACCGTGGAGGCGCTGACGCACGTGACCCTCCTGATGACGACAGGCACTCGGCGCGGGCGCCCTGCCGATGCCGTGCTGCGGGAGGCGTTGTACGTCTACGCCCTCAACCCTCGCCGGTGGTCGGAGGAGCCTTCCGAGACGAATGCCGCGGCGCTGGCCTGGCTGGAGCGGGCGTCGTTGCCCGTCACAGAGTTGGACACGGTGGCAACCGTCCGCCGGGTCCTGGACGGCCTTTGCACCAGGATCGACGGCAAACCGGCCGCTGCCAGCACCATCCGGCGCAAGCGCGCGATCTTCTACAACGCGGTGGGCTACGCCGTCGAGCTGGGCCGCCTCGACGGCAACTCGATCGGATCCAGTGGACGGCGCCTGAGGTCGCCTCGGGCGTGGATCGCCGGGTCGTCGCTAATCCGGCCTAGGTCGCCGCGCTGCTCAACGCTCTCCAGTCGCTCGGCAAACGGGCCGATCGGGTTACCGCCTTCTTCGGCTGCCTGTACTACGCCGGAACGCGCCCGTCTGAGGCGGCCGACCTGCGCCGGCCGGACTGCGTGCTGCCCGGTCGCTGCGTCGGCTGCGACACCGAACTACCCGACGTCACAGCTGCGCCGGCTGGCCAGTGCCAACACGAGAAGATCGAGTATGGCTGGGGCCGGATCACTCTCGCCGAGACTGCGCCTCGGTCGGGTACAGCATGGACCGATGACGGCCAGGCGCACGAGCGACGCGGCCTCAAGCACCGGGCACGCAAGGACACCCGGCCGGTTCCGATCCCGCCGCAACTCGTGGCGCTGCTCCACAAACACATCAGGGACTACGACACCGCGCCGGACGGCCGCCTGTTCCGAGGTCTGCACGGCGGGCCGCTCTCCGAGTCGGTCTACGACCGGTGGTGGAAGCTCGCCCGCGTGCAGGCGCTCACCTCAGCCCAGGTCGCCTCGCCTCTGGCCCGGCGGCCGTACGACCTTCGCCACGCCGCCGCGTCCCTGTGGCTCAACGCGGGCGTACCGGCTACCGAGGTTGCACGTCGGCTCGGCCACAGCGTTGCTGTGCTGCTTCGTGTCTACGCCACCTGCATCGACGGCGGCGATGCAGGGATGAACGACCGGATCTACGGGGCGCTCGGTTGATCCCCGTTGGGCCTTCGACGCGGTGGCGTAGCGGCGCCCTGGTGCGACACTGCACCTCGACCATCGACCCAGCCATACCGGTGTTCTACACCACCTCCTCGGAAATCCCCTACACCGTGGGGGTCTTTTGTGGTACCGTTGACGCGCAGCGCTCTGCACGGCTAATCTAGCCGTGCCATCGAGCGCTGTCCAAACCAGCCTTGCTCGATGTTCCGTCGTCTAGCAGTAAGGCTGAAGCCCATGGTCGTCGACCACACCCCTCCCGCCCCGAACAGCCCTAACCAGGCCCTCTGGACTGCGCTCATGGTCGTGCTTGCTTTGGTTGTTGGCATTACTGGCGGAGCCGTGGCGTGGGCCGGAGGAGACAACCCGCAAGCTTCAGTGCTGACCGGTGGCGGAACGTTCGGAGGCGCGCTGCTGCTGTTCTTGGCCGTCTACCGCTCCGCGACACCACCCCCTCCTGAGCGTCATGGGGGTCGGCCGGCCTGCGGGTGTAGTTGACTTGCCCGCCGTGGGCGGACTGTGGGCGGCAGGCTGAAGCAGACGGATACGGGTTGACAAAACGCCAGGTCAACGCCACTGCGAGGGCCACCGTTCGGGACTCCCTGTAAATCCGTCGCGAAAGCTACAGAGGTTCGAATCCTCTACCCGCCACAGGCGAGAAGAACGGCCCCGAGAGCTGCGGAAACGCGCTCCGGGGCCGTTCTCGTCAAGTCGGCGGTGGGAGATGGCGGCCACCATCTCGGCAGAAGCGCTCATTGATACCCGCCCGCCTGACGGGCTCAGCATCGATCTCGCCGGCGACCCGCGGGACGCGGCCGCTGTCGCATCCGAATCGTTCCGAGCTCACATCGAGCGCTGGAACCGTCGCTCGTGAAAGGCATCCCCGCAGCAACTCCGAACGTCTTTTGGGATTCGGGTGGCCTGGTCAACGCGCCCTGGATACTGGCGCTGTGGTGACGTACGTGCGGTCGTATTACGCGGATGAGGATCTTTGGAGTTATGAGGAACTTGACGGTGAGCGGTGGTCGACCCGGCACGTTGAGGTGCGGGGGCGGGACGGCACCGTAGTCGCTGCGGCTTCGTTGGCTGAGGTGATCGCCGCCCGGGAAGCCGGGGGCACCTCTGCGGTCGTTCTCTACGAGCGCCAGTACGGCACCGTTCCCGAGGCGCCGTTTCCGGAAGTCCCCACCGCCGATGAGCCGCCCATGGAACCGGTCTCCGCCGAGGAGTTCGAGGCCCTGTGGCTGCGCGGACGACAGGCGTGCGCCGATCAGTTGAAGTAATGCCACGACGGCCCACCAGCATCCGGTTTGTGATCGTATGACCGCATGGGTGTCCGTCGGAGAACGCTGCTTCGTGCCGCAGCCGCAGGGTGGGTAGGGACCCTCGCCGCGCCGGCTGGGGCCAGCCTCGCAGCGGATGGTCGGGGGCCGCGGACGATCTATGTGGTGGGTGATTCCACAGCCTTGTCGTACGCCGTGACGGAGGTTCCGAGGGCCGGCTGGGGGCAGGCTCTTCCGGTCTTCCTCAACCACAACACCTTCGTCGTCAACGAGGCGGTATCCGCTTCCAGTTCCAAGAGTTTCTCCGCCGCCGGGCGGCTCAACCGGATCCTCGCGGTCCTCCGGCCCCGGGACGTCCTGCTCATTTCCTTCGGGCACGGCGACCAGTCCGAGAATCCCTCCCGGCACACAGATCCGTGGACGACCTTTCAGGACTACCTGCAGCTCTACATCGACGGCGCCCGGGCCACCCGGGCGCTTCCCGTCCTGGTCACCCCAGTTGAGCGGCGGCGCTTCACGAATGACGGCGTCCCGTACCTTTCGCATGGCGAGTATCCCGACGCCATGCGGGCCCTGGCCGCCGCCACCCGTACGCCGCTGATCGACCTCAGTGCGCTCTCCTTTGCCCTGTGGAGTTCGCTCGGGCCGGAGGTCACCAAGGACTACTTTCTGACAGCGGACGACACCCATCTGCAGGCGCGTGGCGCGATCGAGGTTGCCCGGCTTGTCGTGTCGGCCGGATGGATGCTTCCCGGCCGGGACCGGCGGGCGCTCCGGGAACCCAGCATTCCGGAGGATCTGCTGGTCCGGCCTCAGACCCGGCCCGGGCCTGACCCACTCTGACGGGCGGTCAACCAGTGACGGCGCGCGAGCCGTACGCCGGGCCGAAGATCACTAGCAGGGCCAGGTCCTCGGTCACGTTCAGGAAGCGGTGCTCCTCGCCCGCCGGTACGAAGATCACCGCGCCTGGGCTCACCTCGGCCCGGCCGTCCGGGGTGACGATGGTGGCCCGCCCGGCGGTGACCACGTAGATCTCGTCCTCCGTGTGCGGGTTCTGGTCGTCGACTCCCCCGGCCGGGATGCAGTACGTCCCCACCGAAAGGTCCGGCACGGCCAGGTGTTCGACCCAGTCGTTGACGGCCCCTACCGGCGACGTCCACACCCCTGCGCCTTCGATGATCTGCATGGCGGCAGCCTAGGGGGCGTTGAAGAACGGGCCATGCCGTTCGTCATCTCGGTGTACGCAGGATGGCACGCGGTCGAGAGAAATCCGCACCTATCAGGGGATGGGCAGGCCGCACGCCGGGAATATTCTGGTCTGACACTCATCGGCCCTGCTTCGGCACAGAAGACAGACCATGGACACGTCAAATCTGATACGCAACACGGACCAGGTCAGCTGCCTCAATGACCGGGACGAATGCGTGACCACCGTGACGGTCCGCGGACGCTGGGACAACCAGCTGCGGACCAGGATGTCGCGCGTGCTCCGCGCGTGTGTGGCCGAGACACCTCGGATGATCATTGTGGATCTGTCGGAACTTTCCGACGACCAGGGCGAGTCCGCCATGACCTGGCAGACGCTCACGCGGTTCGCCGCCCAGCGGCGCGCTCCCATCGGCCTCGTCGTGTGTTCCTGCCCGCCCCGGGTGGCCGAGCGACTGCAGGCCAGTTCCACCGGAGGTGCCGTGACGACGGCCGAGACGGTGGCCGCGGCACGAGCTGCCGCCGCCGGGTATCTGCAGTGGCCGCATCAGCATCGGATGCCGTTACCGCCGGATCCGGTCGCCGTCTTCCTGGGCGGCCGGACGGTCCACGATCTCTGCAGCAGTTTCGGCCTGCCGGCGCTCGCCCCGACCGCTCGGCTGATCGCGTCCGAGCTGATCAGCAACGCCGTCGACCACGCCCGGACCGATCTGGACGTCGCCCTCTCCGTCCGCGGGGATGTGCTCCACCTGGGCGTGTACGACCGGCATTCCGGGCTCCCCGTGGTCGCCGAGGCCGAACCCTGGCATCCCGACCAGCTCCGGGACCAGCACGGCGCCGGCCTGTGGCTGGTCGACGCCGCCGCCACGGCCTGGGGTGCGCTGCCCTGGCACAGCGGCAAAGTGGTGTGGGCCACCCTCGCCATCGACGGCCGGGCGATCGATGAATGACCGGGCCGGCCCCGCGGCGGGTGCTGATCCCCTGCGCTTCCGGGTGAGCCACGGCGACGATCAGGTCACCGTCGTGCTGTCCGGCGATCTCGACCGGCTGACCGGCCCCACCGTGCTGGATCTCGTGGACCTCGTCATGCAGCGCCCGGTCCGTCGCATCGACATCGACCTGGCCCAGATCGAGTTCCTCGACCTGGGCGGGCTCCGCACGCTGCTGCGCGTGCATCAGCGCGCCGCTGGTGACGGCATCCTGGTGGTCATCCGGAACCCGCGGCACTACGTTCGCTGGCTCCTGGAGACCACCGGCGCCCAAGAGTTGCTGCTGGAGAACCATCCTTCTTCGCGTGGTCCGGCCGGGTCGGCATTGTCCTGGGTCGGTTGGCACACCGAACCCGACGCGTACGCACGTCGTATGCGGGAACGCAGCGGCCGCGCCGACGATCGGGACCGCCTCGCGGACGAACGCGAGAAGATGCTGGACGAACGGCAGCAACGGGTCGCCGACCATCAGCAGTGGGAGGACATCCGGGAAGACCTCGCCGATCAGCGCGAGATGGACCTGGAACGGCGGGAACGCGACGACTGAGTTCGCCGCTGCTGTCGAGGTACGGGCTACGCCGTTCGTCATCTCGGTGTACGCCTACCGAGAGGAGCACCATCATGCGCTACGTCATGATCATCACCGGGGACGAGTCGAACTGGTTCGGGGCGGCCGCCGCTTCCGGCCTGCTCGATGAGGTCAACGCCTGGTGGCAGAAGTGGCACGACGCCGGCAAGGTGGTTCGGGGTGGCGCTGAGCTGCAGCCCTCCAGCACCGCCAAGACCGTCGGTCCCGGCGCCGACGGGCAGCCGACCGTCACCGACGGGCCGTTCCTGGAGCTGAAGGAGGTCGTCGGCGGTTTCATCCACCTGGTCGCCGACGACATCGACGACGCGGTGGCCGTGGCCGCCACCTGGCCCGGGATCACCGCGGCCGGGGACCGGATCGAGGTTCGCCCGATCGTGGAGTAGCCACCAGGGCGTCGAGGCGGCGCGCCAGCAGCTCCCGTTCCGCCGGGTTCGTGGCCAGGGCCAGGGCTCGGCGCGTCGCTTCGATCGCCTCCGGTTCGCGGCCCAGCCGGCTCAGCAGGTCGGCCCGGGTCGCGTGCCAGAGCCGGTAGCCCGCGAGCCGGTCCGCCAGGTCGTCCACCTCGGCCAGCGCGGCCGCCGGACCTTCGACATAGCTCGTGGCGACCGCCCGGCCCAGCAGGACCACCGGCGACGGACGCATGATCCGCAGGTGGTCGTAGAGCTTGCGGAGCGCGACCCAGTCGGTGCGCTCGTAGGACGGGGCCGCCGCATGCTGGGCGGCGATGGCCGCTTCCAACTGGTACGGGCCGGGGCGATCGTGACCGGCCGCACGGGCCAGCCGCCGTACCGCGGTGTGGATCAAGGTTTGATCCCAGCGGGACCGGTCCTGGTGCTCGAGCAGCACCAGCCGCCCCTCGGCGTCGAAGCGGGTGCCGGAGCGGGCCTCGTGGAGTTCGAGCAGCGCGACGAGGCCCGCCACTTCGGGCTCGGCGGGCATCAGAACACTCAGCTGCCGGGCCAGGTCCAGGCCTTCGCGGGCCAGGTCGCGGCGTTCGTGAGCGTCTCGGGACGAGGCCAGGTAGCCCTCGTTGTAGATCAGGTAGACGACGGCGAGTACGGCCGGCAGCCGGGCGGCGTACTCCTGGGGCGGGGGTGGCTCGAAGCGGACGCCGCTGTCCCGCAGCCGGCGTTTCGCGCGGGTCAGGCGTTGCGCCATGGTCGTGGCCGGCAGCAGGAACGCCGCGGCGATCGTCTCCGCGGGCAGGCCGGCCACCGCGTTCAGGGTCAGCGCGAGCTGGGCGGGTTCGGCGAGCGCCGGGTGGCAGCAGGCGAAGATCAGGGCGAGCCGGTCGTCGCCGGTCGGTTCCGGTGGCGGGGTGCTCGCCAGCGCGGCGAGTTTGTCGCGGCCGGTGGCCTCGCGGCGGTGCCGGTCGACGGCCTTGCGCCAGGCGGTGGTGACCAGCCAGCCGGCCGGGTTGTCCGGTACGCCGTCGGCGGGCCAGCGGTTCAGTGCCTCGGCGACCGCCTCCTGGAGGGCCTCCTCGGCCCGGTCGAGGTCGCCGAGCCGGCGGGCCAGCACGCCGAGCATCCCGGCCGCGTCCACCCGCCAGACCTCGTCCAGCGCTGTTCGCGCGTCGTCCACCCGGCCATCGCTCACCGGCCCAGTCTGCCCAGCCCGACCCGGTCCGCCGAGCCCGGCGGATCCGCCGCGACCAGACCAGCGACCTGGATCGGCGAACTCAGAGCTTGAGTTTGCGGCGGATGTCCGCCCGCAGGCCCTCGGGCAGGTCGTCGAGCTCCAGATACTCCCGGAGCCGGCCCGAGTCGTGCATCCAGGCGTGATAACTGTCGCCGATCGTCACGCCGTGCGCGGGTCGGTCCAGGATCCGTACCTCGTCACCGGCCCGGACGTCGCCCGGCCGCACCACCCGCAGGTACGCGCCCGGCCGGCGTTCCGCCGCGAACCGCTTCACCCAGCGGGGCACGCCCATCTTCCACTGGAACGTCGCGCACGGGATGCGCGCGGATGTCGTCTGCAGCACCAGTTCCTCGCCGATGGCCCAGGTCTCGCCGAGGACCGCGCCGTTGACGTCGAGGCCTTCGGTGGTCAGGTTCTCGCCGAAGATGCCGCCCGGCAGGCTGCGGCCGAGTTCCTGCTCCCACCAGTCGTAGTCCTCCCGGGCGTACGCGTAGACCGCCTGGTCGTCGCCGCCGTGGCTGTCGATGTCGAAGATCTGATCGCCGACCAGGCCGCTGTGCAGGCCGGTCCGTTTCGGGCCCGGGGCGCGCACCGGGACCGGGTGGTCGACCGGCTGCTTGTTGATGCCGGTGATGCCGACGTTCTTGGCATCGCTCTTCTCCGGGACGGCCAGGTTGACCTGCAGGACGGTGGCTCTGCTCATGCGGGGAACTCCACGGTGCGGCGGTCCTCGATCGGGGTGTAGCCGAGGCGTTGGTAGAGGGCGTTACTGGTCGGATTGCCCAGATCCGTGAAGAGGACCACGTCGGTGGCTCCGGCGGCCAGCGCGGCCTGGGTGACTGCCACCGTAGCGGCGCCCGCGTAGCCCTGGGCGCGGTGCTCGGGGGGCGTGTAGACCGCCTGCACCCGCACCATGCCGGCCGTCGGCTTGGTGATCCCGGCCATCGAGACCGGGTGGCCGTCGACCTCCCAGAGCAGCAGCCCGCCGTGCGACAGCTTGTCGTCGACGAACTCGGCCGAGTGGTCCGCGTCCTCGCCGAGGGTTTGCTGGAACGCGATCATCCAGTTGATCAGCAGGTCGCGGTCGCGGGCCTCGGCGACCCGGCCCGCGCCGGGAGCCGGCGGGTCGGGTGGGCTCAGGTCGGCGAGCCGGTACAACCGCTGGCGTCCGGTCAGCCGCGGGGTGACACCGGTGAGGCGCTGCCATTCGGTGGCGAACGCCTCCACCACCTTCTCCGGCCCGGCGATACCCGGCAGGTCCGTCCCGGCGAGGCTGACGGCCAGCTCAGCGGCGGCCGCCGGGGGCATCTCGGAGAGCAGAGCACCGCGCGGCGGCGTACGCAAAAAAGCCCCGTCGCCACACCAGCCGAGCACCGCCGCGCCGTCGCCGAAGGCGTGCGGCCCGCGTTCCCGCAGCGTCCCGGTGATCGTCAGCAGCACGGTGTTCTCCACCGGGCGAGCGCGCAGGAACTCCCCCGCCCCGCTCAGGAACTCGTCCACGTTGTTGGTGATGTGCCAGGCCATGCCGTCATCCTCGGCCCCGCCGGAGCCCGGCGCATCCCTAATTCGGCAGGCCCCACGCCTTCGCGATGCGGGCCAGCGAGTCCCGCCGCGTGGCCGGGTCGTAGACCGTGCCGGCCAGGATGAGCTCCTTGGCGGCGGTCCGCTCGACCAGTTCGTCCAGCGCTTGCACGACTTCCTCGGCGGTGCCCGCGTACTGGGTGCCGGGGAGCTGGTCGAGCAGCTGGCGGTCGAGGTCGGACAGCTCGCGGGTGGCGGCCTGCTCGGGCGAGACGATCGGGCCGAGCCGGCCGGTGCGCAGGCTCAGCGCCATGATCCGGCTGGGGCCGGCCAGGAACTGCGCCTCCTCGTGCGTCTCGGCGGCGATCACCGAGGCGCTGACCATCAGGTGCGGCTCGGGGAAGCGCGGCGACGGCTTGAAACCGTCGATGTAGAGCCGGGCGGCGGTGTCCACGTCGGAGCTCATGGCGAAGTGGTACGCGTAACAGAACGGCAGCCCGAGCGCCGCCGCCACCTGGGCGCCGTACGTCGACGAGCCGAGCATCCACACCTCGGGGGAGGTCGCCGGGGCCGGTGTCGCGCGCAGCCGTTCGATCCGCTCGGGGGCGACCCGGTCGTCGCCGAGCAGCGCGAGCACCATGCCGAGGTGGTCGGGGAACTGCTCGACGGTCAGGTGCGGCGACACCCCGCGCAGCGCGGCCGCGGTGGCCTGATCGGTGCCGGGCGCGCGGCCGATGCCGAGGTCGATGCGGTTCGGGTGCAGGGCCTCCAGCAGCGCGAACTGCTCGGCCACCACGAACGGCATGTGGTTGGGCAGCATGACGCCGCCGGAGCCGACCTTGATCCGCCGGGTGTTCGCCGCGAGGTGGGCGATCAGCACGGGCGGTGAGGTGGACGCGACGGCCGGCATGTTGTGGTGCTCGGCGACCCAGAACCGCGAGTAGCCGAGGTCGTCGGCGGCCTGGGCGATCTCGGTGGTCCCGCGCAGGGCGTCGGTGCTGTCGTGACCCTCGCGGACGGTGGCGAGATCGAGCACGGACAGGGGTACGCGACTCATGAGGTGATCCGTTCCGGAAGAGATGGGGTGACGAAGGCGAAGCCGGCGCGGAGCAGCTCGTGCAGGCCGGTGATGCCGGTGTCGGCGTCCCAGTGCGGGCAGGAGGTGTTCAGCACCGTACGGGCGGCGTTGATGGTCAGGTCGAGCCGCAGGTCGTCCAGGTCGGCGTGGCCGGCGGCCCACTCCCGGACCGCGACCCAGAACTGGTCGGCCAGCTCGCGGGAGCAGCCGGCCAGCTCGGGCGAGGCGAGCCGGACGCGGCGCTGCAGCAGCATCCGATCGGCCGCGGCCGTGGTGTAGCCGATCAGGACTTCGCGCAACGACGACCAGAGCGGCTCGCCGGCCGGGCGCTCGGCCAGCAGTGTGGCCCAGAGGGCGGGGTCGTCGGGGTCGGGGTCGAAGACGACCGACTCCTTGCCGGCGAAGTAGTTGAAGAACGTGCGCCGGGAGATACCGGCGGCGGCCACGATGTCGTCGACCGACACGGCGTCGAAGCCGCGCTCGGTCATCAGCCGCAGCGCGGCCGCGTGCACGAGACGCCAGGTCTCGCGTTTCTTACGCTCGCGGACCGGGCTGGCAACGACCATGATCCCGACCGTACGCCGATTGCACTCGGTGCAACTTGCACTCGGTGCATGAACTGCGCCACACCGGCCGGGTCAGCGCCGGCGCTGCTGCCGCCGGATCGCCTGCACGCCGACAGTGGAGGCGCCCAGGGCCGCGCCCGGCACCAGCAGCCAGATGGGCCACGGATAGACGTACCCGTCGACGGTGACCGCGACCAGGAACCAGACCATCAGGTTGACGGCGGCGACCGCGCCCCAGATCGTCCACAGCACGAGCAGCGCCATCGGCAGCTTGCGTTCCGCGCGGCGCACCTCGGCGGCCTTGCGAGCGCTCACCTCGGCCGCGCTCACCCCCGGCCGCGGCAGGTCGGCCACGGGGATCAGCAGCTCGGCGTAGGTGCGGGCGGCGTACGCCTGGCGCACCCGGTCGTCGTACTCGTTCAGCGAGAGACGGCCCTCGTCGAGGGCCGTTTTCAGCTGATCAGCGATCTTGTGCCGGTCGGCGTCGGCCGCCCGCAGCGTCTCGGCATCACGGTGCGGCACGACGTCCTTGGCCATGACAGCAGGTTAGTGGAGCCACACGCCCCGCTCCAGACCCGGCACGGCACGCTGACGGATCAGGGCAGCCGCTGCGGATCACGTTCCAGGGGTGCGGTCGAGCCGTCCACGGGGTCAGCCACCCCGCGGTCGGGCGGCTGCTCGCGCATGGCCGGCAGCAGCCGGGCCACGTCCTGCGCGGCGCGAGACCGCGCGGCGACCATCTCGTCGGCCCGTCCGAGCGCCCCGCCCGGCCGGCCCGCGACCACGGCCGCGGCTAGGGCCAGGCCGCCGGCCAGCGCGAACGCCCACCGCGCGTCCCCCGACCGGTCGACGAGCGTCCCCGCGGCGGCACTGCCGACCGCGCTGGCGGTGACCGCCATGGTGATCACCCAGGTGTAGGCCTCGTTCAGCACCTCGCCCGGGGCGATCCGGCTCACCAGGTTGTTCTCCACGGTCAGCGCGGGTGCCATCGCGACGCCGCCGACGATCAGCAGCACCGCCAGCCACCATGGCCCCGGCGCGGCGACCAGCGCCAGGAAGCCGATCCCGATCGCCGCGAGCAGGACGGCGTACCGGCGGCTCGGTTCCGTGGCCGGACGGCGGGTCCCGAAGTACACGCCGCCGCAGGTACTGCCCAGCGCCCAGACGCCCAGCAGCACCCCGCCGAGGCCCGCGCCACCGCCGTGGGCAGCGGCAAAGGCGGGCACGCCGACGGTGACCGCGCCGAAGCCGGCCCCCAGCAGCCCGGTGCAGAGCAGCAGCGTGCCGAACCCGGGAGTCCGCCGCATCGGGCGACGCGCCACCCGCCGGGGGAACCGCAGCACCGGCACCCGGGCGACCGCCAAGCCGCCGAGCAGCGTGACCGCCGCCGCGACCAGCAGCGCCGGGCCGTAGCCGAGCCGGAGCACGGTCAGCGCGGCCACCAGCAGCGGGCCGATGACGTAGATCAGCTCGAACAGTGACGTCTCGGCCGCCAGTGAGGCCTGCCGCACCCGTGGCCCGACGACGCCTCCGGTCATGGTTGTCCAGGCGCCCCGGATCGCCCCGGTCAGCGGCGGATAGGTGGCCCCCGCGATCGCCGAGACGACCAGCAGCAGCGGCAACGCCGCGTCGGTCAGCAGGGCCAGCGCGGTCAGGACGAGGGCGTGGGCCAGCGCGCAGAGGCGCAACACCGGCGCGGGGCCGATCCGGTCGGCGACGCGTGCGGTCAGCGGGTTGACCACCGCGCCGGCGAGCGCGTAGCAACCCGCGGCGAGGCCACCGGCGGCGTACCGGCCGGTGACCTCCTCGACGAGCAGCAGCAGGGCAAGCGGGGTCATGGCGATGCCGAGCCGCGACACCATCCCGGCCACCAGGAGCGTGGGGGCGTACGGAATCCGCCATACCGTCCGATAACGACCTGTTGCCATCACCGGAACGTAACGGCGCGGAGCGGGAATCCCGTCGTCTATCAGGCTAAAGGGGTGATGACGACAATCCGACAGGCGTCAGTGCGCCGCCGCCATCGCCCGTTCCAGGCGCTCGGCCGCCCGCCGGTCCGCGCGGGCCATGGGTCCGCTCGGCACGGCGGCCACCAGCGCGGCCAGAACCAGCACCGCGGCCGCGAAGACAAAGGCCCACGGCAGCCCGCCCGGCTGGTCCACGATGGCCCCCGCCACCGCGCCACCGGCCGCGCTGCCCGCCACGGACACGGTGACCACCCACGTGTACGCCTCGTTCAGCATGCCGGCCGGGGCGATCCGGCCGACCAGGTTGTTCTCCACGGTCAGGGCCGGGGCGATCGTCGCGCCGCCCACGACCAGGGCGATGCCCAGCGACAGCGGATTGGGCATGGCGGCCAGCACCAGGAAGCTCAGGGCGACCCCGCCGAGCAGCCAGGCGAACTGCCGGGGCAGGGCCATCGCGGGCCGCCGGGTGCCGAACCAGATGCCGCCGATCGCGCTGCCCACGCCCCAGACACCGAGCAGGACACCGCCGAGGCTGTCACCGCCGCCGTGCTGGCCGGCGTACGCGGGCACGATCACGCCGGCGGCGCCGAAGGCCGTACCGAGCGCGGCGACACAGACCAGCAGAGCGCCGAAACCGCCGACCTTCAGCGGGCCGAGGCCCCGGGTGGCGTCCGCGTCCACGTGGCGCACCCAGTGCCGCATGATCGGCAGCGACGCGATCCACAGGGTGCCGGCGAAGGTCGCCACGGCCGAGGTGGCCAGCGCGGTCGCCGGGTCGTGGGTGACCACGAGCAGGGCCGCGACCAGCATCGGGCCCAGCACGAAGACCAGCTCGAACAGGGACGTCTCGGCGGCCATCGCGGCCTCCCGCAGGCCGTGCCGCCCGCTGCCCACCGCGGTCGCGTCGGTCCAGGCCCGGCGGATCGCCGCGGTCAGCGGCGGGTACGTCGCCCCGGCCAGCGCCGACGCCACGAAGATGCCCGGCAGTGCCGCCTCGCCACCCCGGCTGACGAGCAGCAGGCCGACCAGGGCGAGCGGATGCAGCACGGCGGTCGTCCACAGCACCGGTGACGGGCCGATCCGGTCGGCGAGGCGCCCGGCGACCGGGCTGATCGCGGCGCCGGCCAGCGCGTACATGCCGCCGGCCAGGCCCGCGGCGGCGTACCGGCCGGTGGCCTCCTGGACCAGCAGCAGCAGGGCGAGCGGGGTCATGCCGATGCCCAGGCGGGCGAGGATGCCGACGATCAACAGGACCCGGCCGCCCGGCATCTGCCACACGCCAAGGTACTGACGCAGTGCGGTCATCAGGTCCTACCTCCTCGCGGTGAGCGTCGAACGTAACTGTCGGCGGGCACGTAACACACGTGAAATACGTGGGCTGTCACAGACGTCACCCCCGCCTCGGCGCGCGAGACGGGGGTGACGGTGGGACGGGGTCAGCGCTGGAACTGCACCGGCCCGGTGCCGGTGATCGCGGCCAGCTGGTGCAGCCGCTTGATCCGCTCGGCCATCGGCGGGTGCGTCGAGAACAGCGACGCGATGCCGCCGCCGCGCAACGGGTTGGCGATCATCAGGTGCGCCGAGGTGGCGAGCTGACCGTCGGCCGGCAACGGCAGCCGCTGTGCGCCGTACTGGATCTTCTCCAGCGCGCTGGCCAGGGCCAGCGGGTCGCGGGTCAGGGTCGCGCCGGACGCATCGGCCTGGTACTCCCGGTTGCGGCTGATCGCGAGCTGGATCACCGACGCGGCCAGCGGGCCGAGGATCAGCATGAGCAGCAGCGACGCGGGGTTCGGGCCGTCCTCGTCGTCCGAGCCGCCGAACGGCAGGAAGATCGCCAGCTGGGCGACCATGGTGATGATGCCGGCCAGGGCCGCGGCGACGCTGGAGATCAGAATGTCGCGGTTGTAGACGTGGGAGAGCTCGTGACCGATGACGCCACGCAGCTCACGCCGGTCCAGCAGCTGGGTGATGCCGACCGTGACCGCCACGGCGGCGTGCTGCGGGTTGCGGCCGGTCGCGAACGCGTTCGGCTGCATCGCCGGGCTCACGTACAGGCGTGGCATCGGCTGTCCCGCCTCCGTGGCGAGCTCGCGCACGATCTGGTGCAGCGCGGGGAACTCGGCCTCGGAGACCGGGCGGGCCCGCATGGACCGCAGGGCGATCTTGTCGGAGAAGAAGTAGCTGCCGGCGTTGAGCGCCAGCGACAGGACGACGGCGAAAACCAGCCCGCCGCTTCCTCCGAGCCAGTAGCCGACGGCCAGGATCATGGCGGTGAGCAAGCCCAGCAGAGCGGCCGTCTTGAGGCCGTTGTGATGGCTGTGCACGATGGTGCTCCTTCGACGTTGGGGCCGGTAGGCCCACGTCTCATGGAACATCGACAGGGTGTGGATTCATCCAGCTGTAGCTGTGAGTTCGCTGTAGGTGATCATCGATACACCCCGGTCAGCCGAGCAGGGCGTCGAAGATCCACTGTGGTGCGAAGCCGAGGATGACGGTGACCGTGGCAGCCACCGCGACCGCCGCGGCCACCGGGCGGGGCACGGGGACCCGGGGGTGGGTGGCCGCTTGGAGCAGCTCCGGGTCGGCGACCGCGGTCACGGTCAATCCGGTGGCCACCGGCTCGGCGGCGGGGAGGTCGGCGAAGTGGACGCCCACCGGCGCGGGGCGGGTGTAGAGCAGGGCGGCCACGCGGACGTAGTAGGCCAGGGCGATGAGGGCGTTCAGGGCCACGACCGCGGCCAGCCAGCCCCAGCCCGCGTTGATCAGGGCGGCGATCACGGTCACCTTGGCGAACAGACCGGCCAGGCCCGGTGGCAGGCCGGCCAGACCCGCGAGGGCCAGCACGAGCGCCGCACCCAGCCAGGGCTGACGACGGCCCACGCCGCGAAGATCCGCCAGCTCGCCACCGTCGGCGGACGGCCCGCGCACGGCCACCACCACGGCGAAGGCCACGAACTCCAGCACGACGAAGAAGAGCGCGTACGCGATCGCCGCCGGCACGCCCGCCGAGCCCACCGCCAGCGCCGCCAGGATGTAGCCCGCCTGGGCCACCGACGACCAGGCCAGCAGCCGTACCGTCCGGGTCTGGCGCAGGGCGACCAGGTTGCCCACCGTCATGGTCAGCACGGCCAGGACTGCCACCAGCGGCCCGGTGTCCAGCCGCTGCACGACCGCGGCCAGGGCCACCACGCCGCCGAGCTTCGAGGCCGTCGACAGGTACGCCGCCACCGGCACGGGTGCGCCGTCGTAGGTGGCCGGCGCCCAGGCGTGCAGCGGGACCGCCGCCACCTTGAACGCGAAGCCGATCACCAGCAGTGCGGCGCCGACCGCCCCCAGCGGCGCGAGCGGGCCCGGCCCCTCGGTCAGCACGGCCAGATGCAGCACGCCGGTGGACGCGAACAGCAGGGCCGCGCCGAGCAGGGCGATCGCCGTGGAGATCACGCTGACCAGGAAGAACGTGACCGCGGCCGAGGCGCCGGTGGTCGTCACCCGCTCACGGGGAGCGAAGCGGCGCAGGCCCACCAGCACGTACAGCGGCAGGGTCAGCGTCTCCAGTCCGACGATCAGGGTGATCAGGTCGCCCGCGTACGCGATGACCACTCCCCCGGCCATCGAACTGGTCAGCAGGAAGCAGAACTCGCCGGCCGGGGCGATGCCCGCGCGCAGCGCCGGGGCCGACAGCGCGAGCACCCCGATCGTCAGCGCCGCGAACAGCACCGCCACCACCGCCGCCTGCGGGCCGCTCACCCAGGAGCAGTGCTCCGGGCCGCAGAAGGTCGAGGCCGGGCGCAGCCCGAGCGCGACCGCCCCGCCGATCGTGGCGAGCCCGCCGACGATGCCCGCCGGCAGCACGAACCGGCCGAAGGCCAGCTCCAGCACCAGGACGAGCAGCGCGGTGCCGCCCGCCGCGTAGAGCGGCAGCAGGGCGAAGTGGTTCACGGTCTGGGTCATGGCAGGGCTCCGGTCAGGGCGGCCACCGGGTCGGCGGTCGCGGCGAGCACCAGCGCCGGCACCAGCCCGATCGCCAGCGCGAGCAGCACCAGCGGCGACCACGCCAGCCATTCGGGGCGGGTGATGCCCGCGAAGCCGGCCACCGCCGGGCTCGCCGGGCCGTGGGTGACCCGGCGCAGCAGCCGCAGGAAGTACGCCGCGGTCAGGGCACCCCCGATCGCGGCCAGCACGGCCAGCGTGATCCACAGGGGGCCGCCGCGCTCGGTGGCGGCCACCACGGCGAACGCCTCGCCCCAGAAGCCGGCCAGGCCGGGCAGCCCGAGCGAGGCGATCGAAGCGAAGGCGATCAGGCCGGCCAGCCGCGGCGCGGTCTCGCGCAGCCCGCCGAGGTCGGCCAGGGCGCCGGTGTGGGCCCGGTCCTTGATCGCGCCGGCCAGGAAGAACAGCAGGCCGGTGATGACGCCGTGGGCCACGTTGCCGACCAGCGCGGCCTGCAGGCCGGTGGCGGTCAGCGTCGCGATGCCCAGCAGCACGAAACCCATGTGCCCGACGCTGGAGTAGGCGATCAGCCGCTTCAGCTCGGTCTGCCGCAGGCACACCAGCGACCCGACGAGGATCGCGGCAACGGCGAGGATGCCCAGGACCGGGGCGGCCCAGGCCGCGCCGAGCGGTGCCACTCCGACGCCGACGCGGATCAGGCCGTACGTGCCCATCTTCAGCAGTACGCCGGCGAGGATCACGCTGCCGACCGTGGGCGCCTCGGTGTGCGCGTCCGGCAGCCAGGTGTGCAGCGGCCAGAGCGGCGCCTTCACCGCGAACGCGACGGCGAACAGGGCGAACGCCGTGTACTGCACCGTGCGGGACAGGCCGGTGCCGCCGGTCAGGGCCATCAGATCGCCGGTGCCGGCCGCGATCACGACGGTGAAGACGCCCAGCAGGAGCAACAGCGAGCCGAACAGGGTGTAGAGCACGAACTTGCGGGCCGCGCGGCGGCGGTCCGGGCCACCCCAGCCGGCGATGACCGCGTACATCGGCAGGAGGACGACCTCGAAGAAGATGAAGAACAGCACGAGGTCCAGGGCGAGGAACGTGCCGAGGATGCCGACCTCGAGCACCAGCAGCAGCGCCGCCAGCGTCCGGCCGCGCCCGCCGTCGGGCACCTTGGCCACCGTGTACGCGCAGCAGAGCAGCGTCAGCAGCCCGGTCAGCACCACCAGCGGGTACGAGATCCCGTCGACGCCGAGGTGGAAGTCGACCCCGAGCGACGGCACCCACGACGCGGACACGTCGATCCACGGCAGCAGAGCCGGCGGCCCACCCGTGTACGCGAACCAGCCGTAATCCGCATCCGGCACCACGAGCAACGCGGTCAGTACGAACGTGACCGCCGCGAACAGGGCCGCCACGATCCGGGCGCCGCGGTCGTGGCGGGCCGGCAGCAGCGCGACGACCACCGCACCGAGGGCCGGCACCGCCAGCACCGAGACGAGCAGCACCTGCGCGAGCGTGGTCATGAGGCTGCTCCGTAGATCGCCGCGACGACTCCGAGCACGAGCGCGCCGGCGAAGACCGCGACCGCCGCCCGGGGCAGGGCCGCGCGGTGGGCGTTGGCCAGCACGACGCCGAGCCGGGTGGTGGATGAGCCGGTGCCCTCGACGGCCGCGTCGACCACCCGCTCGTCGAGCAGGCGCAGGGCGGTGGCGAGGGCGCGTACCGGGCGTACCACCAGGCGGTCCTGCACGTCGTCGAGCCGGAAGCCCGCGGCGAACAACGGCCGCAACCGGCCCAGGGCCTGCGCCGGATCCACGCCGGGCGCGGTGTGCCACAGCCACCACGAGCTGCCGGCGCCGAGCGCGAGCAGGACCAGCGGCAGCACGATGCTGATCTCCAGGTGCGGGGCCTCGAGCTCCAGCGCGCTGCGGAAGCCGGGCAGGAAGGCGGCCAGCCCGAGCAACGCCGCGGGGATCGCCAGGAGCTGCACCGGCCACAGCATCAGACCGGGCGGATCGTGCGCGGCGCCGGGGCCACGCTCGTAGCGGGCGTCGTCGAAGCCGACGTGCCACTCGTCGGTGCGGGACCGGGCGTGGCCGAAGAAGGTGCGCAGCAGCAGGCGGGTCGCGTACCAGGCGGTGATCGCGACGCCGAGCAGCCCGGCCACCCAGACCACCCAGCCCACCCAGGCCGGGGCCGGGCCCTGGCCGTCGGCCGCGTGCGCCGCCGCGACCAGGACGTTCTCCTTGGACCAGAAGCCGGCCAGGGGTGGCAGCCCGGCCAGGGCGCCGAGCCCGATCACGAACGCCCAGAAGGTGCGGGGCAGATGTGTGCGCAGGCCACCCATCCGCGACATCAGGTTGGTGCCGACCGCGTGGATCACCGCGCCGGCCGCGAGGAACAGCAGCGCCTTGAACGCGGCGTGGGTGAGCAGGTGGAACAGGGCCGCGGCGGGCGAGCCGACGGCCAGGGCGCCGGTCATGTAGCCGATCTGCGAGACCGTGGACCAGGCCAGCACCCGCTTGAGGTCGTCCTGGGCGGTCGCGGCGAGCGCGCCGAGCAGCAGGGTGATCGCCGCCATGACGCCGAGCACCGCCAGCGCGCCCGGCGAGCGGGCGAAGAGCGGGAAGAGGCGGAAGACCACGTACACGCCCGCGGCGACCATCGTGGCCGCGTGGATCAGGGCGGAGATCGGCGTCGGGCCGGCCATCGCGTCCGGCAGCCAGGTGTGCAGCGGGAACTGGGCGCTCTTGCCGGCCACGCCGGCCAGGATGAGCAGCAGCGCCACGGTCAGATGGGCCGGTGAGCTCGCCAGCACGGCGGAGATCTCGAAGCTGCCGGCCGAGACCCCGAGCAGGGCGAGGCCGAGCAGGAAGCCGACGTCGCCGACCCGGGTGACCAGGAACGCCTTGACCGCGGCCCGGGGTGCCTCGGGCAGCCGCCGGTCGTGGCCGATGAGCAGATAAGAGCAGACGCCCATCACCTCCCAGCCGACCAGCAGCATGATCAGGTCATTGGCCGACACGACCAGCAGCATCGCCCCGGTGAAAATGCTGATCTGGGCGGCGTAGGGGGCGTAACGCGGGTCGTCGTGCAGGTAGCCGACCGAGTAGATCTGCACGAAGAGCGCGACCACGGTGACGGCGAGCGCGACGTACAGGGCGGCCGGGCCGAGCGAGACGCCGAAGGTCACCGGCAGGTCGCCGAAGCGCACCGCCTGCACCCCGAACTCGACCGGGTCGTCCGCGACCACCAGCAGGAAGACCGCGTCGGCGAGGGCCAGCGCGGCACCCGCGATGCCGAGCACGGCGGCCCGGCGGCGTCGTGCGCGGCCGCCGTCGCCGGCCGGCAGCAACAGACCGACAAGCCCGGCCAGCACCGGTACGCCGAACAGCGCCGTCCCGAAGACCTCCGCGATCACCGGCTGACCTGCTCGTCGTCGTGGTGCAGGGCGACCTCGTCGACGTGCACCGCCCGGCGCATCCGGTAGTACTGCAGCACGATGGCCAGGCCCACACCCACCTCGGCGGCGGCCAGCACGATCACGAACAGGGCGAACACCCCGCCGGAGTGCCCAGGCCTTCCGTTCGGATACGCCCAGGACTCGATCTGCACGCCGACCAGGGTGGCCCGGACCGCGGCGTCGGCGGTCACGAGGATCAGGTTGACCGCGTTGAGCATCAGCTCGACCGCCATCAGCACCAGGATCGCGTTGCGCCGGCGCAGCACGCCGTAGACGCCGAGCCCGAACAGCAGCGCACCCGTCACGTACGGGATCACGGCATGCATCAGGCTTCATCCCCCTTGCGGGCGCCGATGTCGGGACGCGACAGCACGATCGCACCGACCAGGGCGGCGAGCAACAGGATCGACAGCACCTCGAACGGCAGCACCCACTGGCCGAAGATCTGCGTGCCCATCCGCTCGGCGGTGCCCGGGGCGGGCCGGTCGTAGAGCGTCCAGCGGAACGCGTCGGCCAGCAGCGCCGCCAGGCCCAGCCCGACCCCGCCACCGACGATCAGCGCCGGCCAGGCCGGGCGGTCCAGGTCACGGGAGGGGCCGATCGGCGCGCGGGTCAGCATGACCGCGAACAGCAGCAGCACGACCACCGCGCCGACGTAGACCAGGATCTGCACCCAGGCGACCAGCTCGGCCCCGAGGACCAGGTAGAGCCCGGCGACCGCACCCAGGCTGATCACCAGGTAGAGCCCGGAGCGGACCAGGTGGGTGCTGGTGACGACCGCCGCGCCGGAACCCACCGCCACGGCTCCGAGGGCCAGCAGCAGCACGTCGGCGACCGTCACTTCTCCGGCTCCGGGCGTACGGCGGGACGCGCGGTCTTGGCCGGGGTGGCCGCACCGGGGCCCGCGGCCTTGCGCGCGGCGGTGGCCTCCTCCTTCGACGGCTCACCGAGCACGTCGTGGGCCGGCGGCGGCGGGACGGTCCGCATCCAGTCGCCGAGGCGGTCCTTGTCGTGCAGCAGGTTCAGCACGTCGGTCTCCGCGTACTCGAACTCGGGGGTCCAGTGCAGCGCGTCGAACGGGCAGACCTCGATGCAGATGCCGCAGTACATGCACAGGGAGAAGTCGATGTCGAACTTGTCGAGGACGTTGCGCTGCCGGGCCCGGGCGGCACCGGGAACGACGACCTCTTCCTTGTGCGAGTCGATGTAGATGCACCAGTCCGGGCACTCGCGGGCGCACAGCATGCAGACCGTGCAGTTCTCCTCGAGCAGGGCGATGACCCCGCGGGAGCGCGGCGGCAGCTCGGGCTCGACGTCCGGATACTGCTGCGTGCTGCTGCGCTTGGTCATCGTCTTGAGCGTGACGGCCAGACCGTTGATCAGGCCCTGGCCCGGCGTGTGCCGATCTCCCTGCTCGCTCATAAGGGCATATCCTGCCCGGTCCCACCGGCGTAGGCGAGCACACCCCCGCTTCTGTTGTCCGACGGGTTGCGGCCGGGCGTCCCGAGGGCGCCCGGCCGCACTCGCCCTTAGGCGCAGAGGGCGGTGTCCACGGCCTTCAGCACCTCGTCGGCCGACTCCTCATCGACCGGCATCGAGGTCACGGCCACCGTCGCCGCGCGACCGTCCTCGGTGACGCCGCCGCGGGTCTCGTAACCCGGGATGTCACCGCCGTGGCCCCAGGCCAGACCGCCGCAGCTGAGCGGGTAGCTCACCAGGCCCAGGCCGTACCGGGCGCCGGGCCACATGTCCGCCGGGACGGTCTCGCGCATCTCGTTGAGCTGCGCGGCCGGCAGCAGGCGGCCGGCCAGCAGCGCGCCGAAGAACTTGTTCAGGTCCGCCGGGGTGGCGATCATCTGCCCGGCGGCCCAGCCCCAGGACGGATCGAGGGTGGTGACGTCACGCAGCTTGCCCGCCGCGTCCGGGTGGTAGCCCCGCGGGTGCCGCTCCCGGATGCCCTGCTCGCCGACGGCCGGGAAGTACGTGTGCCGCAGCCCGGCCCGGCGGATCACCCGCTCGGTGAGCACCTCGGCCAGCGGGCGCCCGGTCACCTTCTGGATCAGCAGGCCGGCCACCACGTAGTTGGTGTTGCTGTACGCCCACTTGGCCCCGGGCGCGAAGTCGGCCGGATGCGCCAGCGCGAGATCGAGCAGCTCACGCGGCTCCATGTAGGTGTGCTGCAACGCGAACGAGCCGTCCACGTCGAGGTGGTCCGTGTAGTTGGGCAGACCGCTGGTGTGCTGGAGCAACTGCCGCACGGTGATGTGCCGGCCGTCGATCTTCTCGCCCCGCACCAGGCCCGGCAGGTAGGTGTCGACCGGCGAGTCCAGGGCGACCTTCTTCTCGGCCACGAGCTGCAGGACCGCCACGGCGACGAACGTCTTGGTGTTGCTGCCGATCCGGACCTGGCCGTCGGCCGGGACGCGGGCTCCGGTGCGCAGGTCACCGACCCCGGCGGTGAGATCACGGGTGCGGCCGTCCCGGCCCTTCACCGCGGCCAGCGCCCCCGGGGCGCCGCCGTCCCCGACGAGCTGCTGCAACTGGTGTTGGACCGGGTCACGCGGGGCGGCACTGACCGGCTGGGCGACGCCGGCGATCAGGGCGCCGGTGGTCAGGACGGCTGCTGCGACATGACGCAGGGACATCGGTGAGAGCTCCTCGGCAGGGGTTGCTGGGACCCCTCAAGCCTTTCGGAGACGGCCGGCCGGGACGAGCCGGCCAGCCACCCAACCGGGGGTGGGGTCAGCCCCACCCCTACAGTGCGAGTTTCACCACGGCGGTCAGCACGAGCTGGGCCAGGGCCACCGGGACCAGCACCAGCCAGCACAGCCGCTGCAGCTGGTCCTCGCGCAGCCGCGGATAGCTGACCCGCAGCCAGATGACCACGAAGGACACCGCGAACACCTTCACCAGCGTCCACAGCCAGCCGAAGTGGGCCGGGTCCGGGCCGTGCCAGCCACCCAGGAACAGCACGGTGGTCAGGGCCGCGATCACGACGATGCCGACGTACTCGGCGAGCAGGAAGAACGCGAAACGCAGCCCGGAATACTCGGTCATGTAGCCGAAGACCAGCTCCGAGTCGGCGATCGGCATGTCGAACGGCGGGCGGCGGATCTCGGCCAGTCCGGAGATGAAGAAGACCAGCGCGGCCGGCGCCTGCCAGATCAACCACCACGGGGACCAGGCCTCGACGATGCCGGGCAGGCTCAGCGTGCCCGCGGCCATCGCGACACTCGCGGCCGACAGCACCAGCGGCAGCTCGTAACCGAGCAGCTGGGCCGCGCCGCGCAGGCCGCCGAGCAGGCTGTACTTGTTCGCCGACGCCCACGCCGACATCAGCACGGCGACCACACCGACGCCGAGGACGGCGAGAACGAAGAACAACCCGATGTCCATCGGCTGGGCGACCAGGCCGCCGGGCCCGAGCGGGATGGCCAGCAGGACGATGAGGTACGGGAACAGCGCCACGATCGGCGCCAGCTGGAACACCCGGCGGTCGGCGTCCCGCGGGGTGATGTCCTCCTTCTGCACGAACTTGACACCGTCGGCGACGAGTTGCGCCCAGCCGTGGAAGCCGCCCGCGTACATCGGGCCGAGCCGGCTCTGCATGTGGGCCATGACCTTGTGTTCCATCTGGCCGACGACCAGCGGCACCACCAGGAACGCGGCGACCACGGCGACGACCCGGACTCCCAGATCGAGCCAGAGCGGCATCAGGCGTCCTTCCCGTCGCTGGTCTCCGGCGCGGTGCCCGTCTCCGGCGGCGTGCCGGGGGTCCCGGGCGCCGGGGTGGCGTCCGATGCTGCCTTCGCCGCACTCGCCTGGTCCGCGGCCTCGGCTGCCTCGGCCTGCCCGGCGGCGATCGTCTCGGCCGGGCTGGCCGTGGCGGGATCCACGGTCGGCGGCGCCGCATGTCCGGGCGCTGCCTGCCCGCCGGGTCCGGGCGGTGCCTGCTCGCCGGTCCCGGCCTGGACCGCCTGCGGTTCCGTTGCGGGCTCGGCCGCCTGCGAAGCCGTTTCCGGCTCGGCCGCCGGAGCTGCCCGGCGTTCCGGCCGGGCCGGGCGCTCTCCCGCCGGACGGGCCGGGCGTTCCCCCACTGGGCGGGCCGGACGATCTCCTGCCGGGCGGGCCGGGCGGTCTCCCGCAGGACGGGCGGGGCGCTCTCCGCCGGGGACGGCTCCGCCCGCGCGCATGGGCCGGTCGCCCGGGGCGCGCCGGGCCGGGGTCTCCGGCGGCGGGACCTTGCCCTTCATCGGACCCCATTCGTTCGGATCCGGTACGCCCGGAGGCCGCATCGGGGCCCGCTTGGCCGTGCCCGCCTCCGACTCCCCCGGCTCCTTCGCGCCCGGCCAGGCCTTGGCCACCCGGGACGCCAGCACGAACTCCTTGCGCAGCGGGTTGCCCTCGAAGCCCGGCGGCAGCAACAGCGGCCGCAGATCCGGGTGGCGGGAGAAGCCGATCCCGAACATCTCGTGGGTCTCGCGCTCGTGCCACGCCGCGCCCGGGAACAGGTCGATCACCGATTCGACCACCGGGTTGTCCCGGGTCACCCGGGCGCGCAGCAGCAGCCCGTGCTTGCGGCGGGTGGACCACAGGTGCGCGACGACGGTGAAGCCCTCGTCCAGTTCGTCGACCGCCGACAGCCAGTCGAAGAAGTCGCAGCCCAGCGCGCCGGGGTCACGGGCGGCGCCGACCGCCGTCCACCACAGCGCGGCCGGCACGTCGATCACGGCCCGCTCGTGGCCGGGGCCGCCGCCGGAGACTCCGGCGACGATCGTGCCCTCGGCGGGGGCGTCGTCCGCGTCTGCCGTCAGCAGGGCGATCATCCGCTCGCCGACCTCTTCGGGGGTCATGCCGCACATCCTATGATCCGGCCCGGCCGGGCCCGGGGGCCGCCGCGCGTTCGGGGTGTGTTGCAGGGGGGTTGTCCGGGACAACGACGCGCGCCGATCTGTGGCAGGGTGCGCCGCAACCCATCGCCCCGGTGGCACGTGTAGTGCCCGTGACAGCGCAGGCAATCACCCTGGGCGCCAGATCCCGACCGGAGACGCCAGCAGCCGTGCCCGACGACCCGCCGACCTTCGACGAGGTGTACGCCGTGCACTTCGGGGACCTGACCGTCCAGCTCTACGCCTATTTCGGGGACCGCCAGGAGGCGCAGGACGTCGTCCAGGAGGCCTTCTGCCGGGCCTACAGCCGGTGGAAGACGGTGAGCCGCTACGACGACCCGGTGGCCTGGATCCGGCGGGTGGCCTGGAATCTGGCCGTCAGCCGCTGGCGGCGTTCCCGTACGGCGCTGAACTTCCTGCGCAGGCAGCGGCGCGACGAGGCTCAGCTCGAAGGGCCCGGCCCGGACCGGGTGGCGCTGGTCGCCGCCCTGGCCACCCTGCCGGCCACCCATCGGCGTGCCGTGGTGCTGCGGCACCTGGCCGACCTGAGCGTCGCCGAGATCGCCGACCGGGAGGGTGTCGCGGAGGGCACCGTCAAATCGTGGCTGCACCGGGGCCGCGCCGCGCTCGCCGTAGAGCTGGGCGCCGACTCGACGGAGGTGCACGGTGGCTGAGGATCTCCAGGACCTCTTCGCGGAGTTCCGCGCCGACACCGTGTGGGAGGTCCGTCCGCCCGGCGCGGACCGGGTACGTCGTACCGTGCGACGCCGCCGGACCGCGACCGCCGCCTTCGCCGGTGTCCTGCTGCTGGCGCTCAGCGGCACCGTGGTCCTGCTCGGTTTCCCGTCCCGGCCGACCACACCGGCCAACCGGGACTCGCTGACCCAGGCCGAGCTGGACCGCCTCACCGGCGTGGCGGACCGCGCGGTGACAGCCGGCAATCCGGGGCCGGCCGTGTTCTCCCGCCGGGGACCGGTCGCCGGCATCATGTCCACGACCCAGCAGATCTACCTGGGCGAGATCCACCTGCAGGTCGCCTGCGCGGGCACCGGCTCGGTGACCCTGCTGGTCCGGGGCAGGCCCGGCAGCGAAAGCGGCTCGACCGCACCCGTGGAGGTGGCCCGGACAACCGCCCGGTGCTCGGCCGCGCCGGTGCCCGCGGGCACCACCTTCGTGCTCGGCCAGTTCCTCGACATCACGGTCGAGCTCGTGGACGCCGGGAGCGCGCGCGGCCGGGCCGGCTTCGCCTATCGGGCGACCAGCGACACCGGCGAGCCCGCAGTCCGCAGCGAGACGAACAACCCGAGCGGCGCCCTGCCCCAGGACCCGCCGCCCGGCTCGGGCTGGGGCGGTGGTGGCGAGGTGTCGGACCGGCGGCTCCACGCCGGCTGGCAGCAACTGAACGGCGACTTCCGACTGGCGGTGGCCTGCGCCGGCACCGGCACGTTGCGGGTCCGGCTCCGGCTGGCCCGCAGCGCCGCCGACCCGGACGGCACGGTGCTCGCGACGAAGACCTGGACGGCGGCGTGCCAGTATCCGCCGCGGCGGCAGGACTTCGTCGTCGGTGTCATCCGCAACCGGCAGGTGGATCTGTCACTGGCCTACGAAAGCACGTCACCGGCGCCGGGCGACGTCGCGTACCAGTTCCTGCCCCGGTGATCTACAGGCCGGGGAGGCGGCCGTTGCGGAACAGGTCGACGAAGTCCTGGTGGTCCTCGCGGGCCTGGTCGCCGTACCGGTGGGCGAAGTCGACCAGCAGCCGCAGGAAGCCGGCCTCGTCCTTGTCGACCGCGGCCACGATGGCCTCCTCGGTGGAGAAGTCGACCAGGTCGTGGCTGGACTCGTCGTCGGCCACCGAGTGCATCCGGGCCACCGCGCGGCCCAGGTCGGCGACGACACCGGCCAGGTCCTCGGGCTCGTTGACGTCCGCCCAGTCGAGGTCGGCCGCGTACGGCGACACCTCGGCGACGAGCTGGCCGACCCCCTCGAGCTCGGTGTAGCCCAGCCAGGGATCGGCGTACGCCTGCAGGGCCCGCTGCGACTCGGCCGTCCGGTGCCCCTGGTGCCGGAAGTACGACCGCACCCGCTCGTCGTCGATCCACCGGGCGACCGCCGGCACCTGGGCCTGCTTCATGTAGATGATCACGTCGTTCTCGAGCGCCTGGGTGTGCCCCTCCAGCAGCAGGTTGTACGACGGCAGCCCGGCCGACCCGATGCCGACCCCCTTGCGCAGCTTGATGTCCTTGATCGTGGTGGACACCGCGTTGCCGTGCGAGGGCAGCGTCGGCAGGTAGTCCCGGAAGGCGGCCAGCACCGTGGCGGAGGTGGCCTCGTCGACGTCGTAGACCCCGTCGCCGACGGCGAACCGGCGCTCGTAGTCGTCGATCACGGTCTGGCCGGCGAGCATGTCGACCCGGGTGTTGAGCCGGGCCTGCTGCAGCACCCGGCGCAGCACCCCGTCGGAGTTGTCCAGGGTGATCGAGCCGATCGCGTCGTCCCCGCCGGCGGCCAGGGCCCGCAACTCGGTCAGGTAGCCCCCGGCGAACGCGCCGACGAGGTCGCTGATGACCCGGTCGGACAGAGCCTTGCTGTAGCCGATCAGGGCGAGGCTGGCGGCGAAGCGCTTGAGGTCCCAGATGAACGGGCCGACGTACGCCTCGTCGAAGTCGTTGACGTTGAAGACCAGCTGGCCGGACGAGTTCATGTAGGTGCCGAAGTTCTCCGCGTGCAGGTCGCCGTGGATCCAGACCCGGCTGGTCCGCTCGTCCAGGAACGCGTCGTCGCGGTACGCACCTGTCTGGTCGGCGTAGAACAGCGAGGCGCTGCCCCGGTAGAACGCGAACGGCGACGCGGCCATCTTGCGGAACTTGCGCCGGAAGGCAGCCGGGTCCAGCGCCATCAGGTCGCCGAACTCCCTGGTCAATACGTCGATGATGAAGTCCGCCCGGGACTGCTCGCTCATGATGGGCAGACTAGCTGTCTCGCACCATCAGACGGGGCGCTTGACCGACGGCGCCGTCAGCGAGCCGGCGTCCCGGGGTCGCGCCGGGGGCGGGCCCGGAACCAGCGGGTCGGGCCGTGACACCCCGCCGGGGCCGGACTGCTCGGCCGCGATCTGCTCCTGCAGGCGCAGGATGCCGTGCAGCAGCGCCTCCGGCCGCGGCGGGCAGCCGGGCACGTAGACGTCGACGGGGATGAGCTGGTCGACGCCCTTGGTCACCGAGTACGAGTCCCAGTACGGCCCGCCGCAGTTGGAGCAGGAGCCGAACGAGATCACGTACTTGGGCTCGGGCATCTGGTCGTACAGCCGGCGGATCGCGGGGGCCATCTTGTCGGTGACCGTGCCCGAGACCACCATCAGGTCGGCCTGGCGCGGGCCGTGCGCGAACGGAATCACGCCGAGCCGCATGAAGTCGTGCCGGCCCATGCTGGTCGCGATGAACTCGATCGCGCAGCAGGCCAGGCCGAAGTTGAAGACCCACAGCGAGTAGCGGCGACCCCAGTTCAGCACGAACTTGATGGGATCCCCGAGGACTCCTGGCAAGGCGGACACAGTCGTCAACCTACCCCTCACCAAGCAGGACGCTGGAGTTGGCTCAGGAAGCCGGCCAGCAGCGCCTCGCGCAGGGCGGGCGGAGCCACGTTCAGCAGCGAGTTGACCGCGGCCATGCTCTTGCCGACGTCCTCGCCCAGCCCGAGGCCGGCCGCCAGCCCCTCGATCAGCTCCGGCGTCACCATCTGCGGGGTCAGCGCGCCGGCCGCCTCGAGCAACGCGGGCGGCAGCTCAATCGGGCCACGGCCGCGGGTCGCGGCCACCGCGGCGGCGAGGTCGGGCCCGAACTCGGCGGCGGTCCCGGCGACCGCGGCGGTCACCGTGAGGTGGATGGTCGCGGGCAGCTCCGCGTACGCGAGCTGAGGCTGGGTGTGCCAGCCCCGCGCGGCCAACTCGTCGGCGAGCACGAACAGGTCGACGTCGGGCTCGGCGGCCAGGCAAACGACGCTGGTCTCGGGCGGGGCGAACAGGCGTACGCCGGCGGTGGCCTCGACCGCGGCCGCGAGCACGGCGACCGCGTCCCGGGTGTGGCCGGCCAGCCGCAGGTAACCGTCGTCGCCGAGGTGCCGCAGCGTGGCCAGGGCCGCCGCGATCGGACCGCCGGACCGGGTGGACGAAATGACCGGGTTGACCATCGTGTATCCGGGCCAGTCCGCGTACGCGAAGAACTGCGGCAGCCGCAGCGCCGCGTCCCGGTGCAGCAGCACGGAAACGCCCTTCGGCGCGTACGCGTATTTGTGCAGGTCGACCGAGATGCTGGTGACGCCGGGCACGGCGAAGTCGAAGGCCGGCAGGTCCGCGCCGAGCCGCCGCAGGTAGGGCAGCACCCAGCCACCGAAGCACGCGTCGACGTGGAACCGCACACCCCGCTCGGCGGCCAGGGCGGCCAGCTCGGTGATCGGGTCGACGACACCGTGCGCGTAGCTCGGCGCCGAGGCCGCGACCAGCACCGTCTCCGAACCGATCGCCGCGGCCGTGGCGGCGGGTTCGGCGCGCAGGTCCGCGCCGACCGGCACGACATCGAGAGCAACCCGCAGGTAGTGCGCCGCCTTGGCGAACGCGGCGTGCGCGGTGGACGGGACCACCAGCCGCGGCCGCTCGATCTCCGGGTGCGCGTCCCGGGCCGCCTTCACCGCCAGGATCAGCGACTCGGTGCCGCCGCTGGTGACGCTGCCGACCACCTCCGGCGCGTCCGTGCCGGGGCCGCCGCCGAGCAGCCTCCCGGCCGCGGCGACCAGCGCGTTCTCCATCGCCAGCAGCGACGGGAAGGCGGTCGGGTCCAGGCCGTTGACGTGCGCGGAGATCGCGTACGCGGCCCGGGCCAGCTCATCGAGCCCGGCGACGGCTGGGTCGTAGACATAGGCGAACAGCCGCCCGCCGTGCGTGGGCAGGTCGGCCGCCCGCAACTCACGCAACTCGGCAAGCACCTGCTCACCCGGAACACCGGTGCCCGGCAACGCCTCGATCATGGCCTCAAACTAGACGGTCGCGAGGACGAACGAGAGCACGAAACCCGCGGTGGTGCTGAGGGCGACGAGCGGCCCGCCCTTCTCGTACGCCTCGGGCATCAGCGTGTCCGCCAGCGACGCGAGGACCGCACCGGCGGCGAAGGCCAGCGGCAGGGAGATGGTCTCGGGGACGCGGTGGACAGGGGTCCCGCTCCGAGGACCACCGCCAGGGTCAGCACCGCGGCACAGGCGAGCCAGGTGCCGAGGATGAACCGCTGGGAGCGTCCCTGCTCGCGCATGGACGCGCTGCCGACCAGCGCCTCCGGGAAGTTCGACACGAAGATCGCGGCCAGCAGGGCCAGTCCGCCGGTGCCCTCACCCAGCGACACCCCGAGGGCGACGTTCTCCGGCACCCCGTCGAGGGTGACGGCGCCGAGCAGAGCCAGCCCGGCGGCTCCCGAGGTCGACGCGGTTGACGGCGCCCGGTCCTGGGCAGCTGCGTCCGGGTCGAGCTTCTCGCTGCCGCGGGACTCCTCGTGTCTGCCCTGTGCCAGCCGGTCCAGCCCGGCACTGAGCGTGGTGAAGACGATCGAGCCACCGATCAGGCCGAGGGCGGCCCGCCAGATGCCGCCGTGCTCGTAGGCGTCCTCGAACAGCTCGAACGCCAGCGCGGTGATCAGCGCTCCGGACGCGAAGGCGAGCATCGCTGCCAGCACCGCCTTCGGCAGTTGGACCCGGGCTCCGAGCACCGCACCGATCACGAGCGCACTGGAGGCGATGACGCCGAAGATGAGTGCGTCCATGCCCGGGAGATACCCCGGTCGGCCGCCTCATCAACGTCAGTCCTCGTAGCGGCGTAGCAGGGCAACCGCCGCCCCGACCAGTAGGGCCGGGACCACAGTGAAGCCCAGCAGGACGCCGAGGCGGGCCGTCGGGTCCTGGGCCGCCGCCTCGCCGGTCGACGACGACGCGTAGCCGAAGAGCTGCAGGACCAGCGCGTAGATGCCCGGGCCCAGAGCCAGACCCAGGGTTTCCCCGGCGGTCCACAACCCGGTGAACACGCCGGCCTGGCGGCGCCCGGTGCGGACGGTGTCGCGCTCGATCAGGTCGGGCAGCATCGCCAGGGCGAAGACCTGCTGGCCGGCGTACCCGCAGCCGATCAAGGCCACGACCAGGTAGATCACCACCGCGGGCAGGGTGGGTGAGGCCAGCAGGATCAGGGCGCCGGCCGCGAAGAGCAGGGAGGCGGCGATCAGGCCGCGGAGCTTTCCGTGGCGGGCGCCGACCCGGGTCCACAGCGGCATGACCAGCAGCGCCGGGCCGACGAAGGCGGCGAAGAGGAAGGTCGCGCCGGACTTCTGGCCGATGACGTGGTCGGCGAAGTACTGCACGCCGGCGAGCATCGTGCCGATGCCGGCCGCCTGGATCACGTAGCAGAGCAGCAGGGAGCGGAACGACGCGTTGGCCGCCGCGATCCGTAACTGGGCGCGCAGGCTCGGCTCCTGGTCGGCTGCGCTGCGGGACTCTGCTGTGCGCGTACCGAAAAAGGCACCCAGGGTGCCCACGACGATGAGCGCGCCGACGAACGCGCCGGACCATCGGTGGCCGGTCAGGCCACCGCCGCCCAGGTCGACGACCAGCGGGGCGAGCGCGCCGGAGACCAGGATGGCCAGGGCCAGGACCGCGACCCGCCAGGTCATCAGGCGGGTGCGCTCGGCCCGGCCGGAGGTCAGCTCGGCCGGCATCGCGACGTAGGGCACCTGGAAGAACGCGAACGCGGTGGCCGCGGCCAGGAAGGCGACCGCGACGTAGGCACCCGCCGCGGCGCCGGCGGCGAACGGCCCGGCGAAGATGGCCGCGAACAGCACGCCCAGCGCCAGGCCGGCGCCGAGCAGAAAGCCGCGCCGGTCCCCGCTGCGGTCGGAGATCCGGCCCGCGACCGGGTTCACCAGCACGTCCCAGGCCTTCGGCAGCAGCACCAGCAGTCCCGCGACGCCGGCCGCGACGCCGAGCGTGTCGGTCAGATAGGGCAGCAGGAGCAAACCGGGCACTGTCCCGAAAGGTCCGGTCACCAGTGAGCCCAGCGAATATCCGGCGACGACGCGGCGGGAGAGCCGTACGTCGTGCGAGGGACCGGCGACCGTCATGGACGCGGATGGTAACCATCGGTGGGCCGCTGCGCCTACGCTTCGCCGAATGGAGATTTCCGCACCGCCGTCCCGGGTCGCCGCCGGGGTCGCGGCGAGCCATCCCGCGACGGCCGAGGCCGGCCTGCGGGTGCTGCGCGCCGGAGGTACGGCCGCCGATGCCGCCGTCGCCGCCGTGCTCGCCACCTGTGTCGCCGAGACGGTCTACACCGGGCTGGGCGGGGGTGGTTTCGCCACCTACTTCGACGCCGCCACCGGCTCGGTCACCTGCCTGGACTTCTTCGTCTCGGTGCCGGGCACGGACGGCGACCGGGTGGCCGGGCCGATGATCGCGGTCGACGTGTTCTTCGGCGGGGTGCCGCAGGTGTACTCGATCGGCGGGGCCAGCGTGGCCGTGCCGGGTGTGCCGGTCGGGTGCGGCGAGGTGCACCGGCGCTGGGGCCGGCTGCCCTGGGCGGAGCTGGTCGCACCGGCCTTGGAGCTGGCCCGCGCCGGGGTCCCGCTGCCGGCCGCGCACTCCCGGACCCTCGAATCCTGCGCCCCGGCGCTGGCCCACGGTGAGGGTGCGGCCATCTACGCACCGCAGGGCAAGCTGCTGCAAGGCGGTGACCTGCTCTTCCACCCCGGGCTGGCCACGGCCATGGCGGCGCTCGCGGCCGAGGGGCCCGCGCTGTTCCACACCGGTTCCTACGCGCCGCTGCTGGTCGAGACGGTCCGCGCGGCCGGCGGAGCGCTCGGCCCGCGTGACCTGGCCGACTACCGGGTGCTGGAGACCCCGGTCGACCGGGCCACGCTCGCCGGGCACCAGGTCCGGGCCCGGCACGATCTCAACCGGACCGTCGACACCATCGCGGCTCTGCCCCGGGACCTGGCCGTGCTGCCGCGGCCGGCCCGCACGGTGGCGGTGGCCGCGGCCCTGCGTGACCGGGGCCGGCAGAAGATCGGCGACACCACCAACGTCTCGGTGGTCGACCGCGACGGCAACGCCTGCGTGATCACCACGACGATGGGGCTGGGCGCCGCGGTGTGGCTGCCCGGGCTGGGCGTCAACCTCAACTCCATGCTCGGCGAGGGTGAGCTGATCACCGAGGACCTCGGGCCCGGCGTACGGATGTCGTCCAACATGTGCCCGCTGGTGGTCATCGACGACGAGGGTGCGCTGGCGGTCGCGGCCGGCTCGGCGGGTGCCTCGCGGATCCGTACGGCGCTGGTCGACACGCTGCTCGGGGTGCTGGTCGACGGGGTGGACATGCCCACCGCGATCGCCCGGCCGCGGTTCCACGTCGTGGACGACACGGTCCACGCCGAGCCGGGCTACCCGCGCGACGAACTCGCCGCGCTGGCCGGGGCGGGCTGGCAGATCACCGAGTGGCCGGAGCTGAACCACTACTTCGGCGGCGTCACGGCGGTGGGCGTCGGCGGTGCGGCCGGCGACCCCCGCCGCGACGGCGTCGGGTTGCTGCTCTGACCGGCGTCACATCGTGCGGGCCAGGGTCGCCTGCGCGTCCGCGGCGACCTCGGCCAGCGACACGTCCAGGTCGGTGGCGGTGAGGCCGAACGTGCGCTCGGTCAGCGTGCTGTCCATGATGAACGGCGCGTAGAACTGGTAGTCCATCTCGGCCAGCTCGCGGGCCATCGGCACCGCCAGGCCCGCGGTGCGCATCACGAAGCGGGGCAGCTGCCGGATCGCGACGGGCTTGGTGCCGGTCAGCGTGAAGTAGCGGTCGGCCAGGGCCCGGACGCTGATCGCCGGGACGGACGGCACGTGCCACGCCCGGCCGAACGCCCGGTCGTCGGCGGCCAGCGCGACCAGGGCCCGGGCCATGTCGCCGGTGTAGGTGAAGGTGTGCGGCGCGTCGACGTCGCCCGGCATCCACGCCGTCCGGCCCTTGGCGATCGCCGGCAGCAGCACCTGGGAGAAGATCGACGCTGCGCCGGCCCCGATGTAGTCGGACCCGCGGACCTCGACCGTGCGCACCCCGCCGGCCAGGGCGTCCCGCCACATCTTGATCCGCACCCGGCCCTTGCGGCCGGTCGCGGCGAGCGGGCTGTCCTCGGTCATCCGGCCGCCGGGGACCGGGCCGTAGACGTACAGGTTGCCGGTGATCGCGAGGACCGCGCCGGTGCGCTGCGCGGCGATCAGCATGGCCCCGGCCAGCGGCGGCCAGAGCGCCTCCCACTGGGTGTACTTCGGGTTCGCGCAGTTGTAGAGGGCCACCGCGTCGCGGGTGAGCTCGGTGAGGCGGTGCGCATCGGTGGCGTCGGCGGCGATCCGCTCGATCAGCGGGTGGGTGGGGCCGGTGCCGCTGCGGGTGACGACGCGTACGGACTCGCCGCGCTCGGCGAGCAGGCGGGCCACCGAGGAACCGACCGGACCGGAACCGACGATCACGTGCTTCGACATTGCGATCTCCTTTGTGAGCACTGCTCTTTGTTGAGAACAACAATCTCACTTGGCTGGCGCCTTGGCAAGAGCAGTGCTCTCTTTTGTGGCAGACTTGCCGACATGACCGCCGCTTCGATCCGAGCCCGCGTACGCGCCGAGATGACCGACGAGATCAAAACCGTGGCCCGGCGCCACCTCGCCACCGACGGGGCGAACCTGTCACTGCGCGCGGTCGCCCGAGACCTGGGTATGGCCTCGTCCGCCGTCTACCGCTACTTCGCAAGCCGGGACGAGCTGCTCACGGCCATGATCATCGACGCGTACGACGCCCTGGGCACTACCGCCGAGGCAGCGGTGAGCGGCAGCGGTTTCACCGACCGGTTCCTGAGCGTGTGCCACTCGGTCCGCGACTGGGCACTGGCCCATCCGCACGAGTGGGCTCTCATCTACGGCAGCCCGGTCCCGGGCTACCAGGCGCCCCGCGACACGGTCGGCCCGGCCATCCGGGTCATCCTGGTGATCGGCCGGATCGTGGGCGACGCGTCCGCCGCGGGCGAGGCGGCGGCCGGCGAGCCGATCGGTGGCAAGCTCGGCGACGAGCTGGCGTACGTGGCCGAGCAGGCCGCACCGGGCACCCCGCCGCAATTGGTCGCCCGGGCCATCGGAGCCTGGATCCACCTCTGCGGCGCGGTCAGCGCGGAGCTCTTCGGGCAGCTCAACAACACGATTGAGGCCCGCCGCGAGTTCTTCGAGCTCCAGATGCGCGGCGCCGCGGCCCTGATCAGCCGCCCGCGCTGACGCGCCGGGCGTGGATCACGTGGCCACCCGGGGTGTCCGGCGGCACGTCGGAACGGCCGAACCAGCGGGCCGCGAGCTGGGCCGGCCCCAGGTCCTCCAGCTCGTCGAAGCCCCGCCCGCGCAGTTCGGCGGCCAGCTCGCCCGGCAGGAAGTACGTCCGCCAGGGCTCACCGATGCTCGCGACCCGGGCCGCACGCGCCTCGAGGGCGGCCTGCCGCTCGGGTGACATCGACGAGGGCGGCATCGCGTAGTCGAAGACGACCTGCGCCCTCGGCGTGGCCGCGATCAGCGAGAGCGTCTCGTCGAAGCCCGCGCGGCTCAGATACGGCACCACGCCCAGCCACAGGAAGAACGCCGCCTCCTCAGGGACGAGCCGGTCCGCGAGCGACTCCCGTTCGAAGTCCACCGGCAGGTACGTCAGCGACTCCGGCACCGCGATGCCCGCCGCGGCCAGCCGTTCCCGCTTGAACGCCTGGGTGTCCGGGTGGTCGACCTCGACGACCCGCAGCTCCGGCCACGGATTGCGGTACGCGAACGTGTCCAGCCCCGCGCCCAGCACGACGACCTGACGGGTGCCGTCGCGCACCGCCGCGGCCAGGGCGTCCTCGGCGAACCGCGTGCGGGCGGCGATGAACAGCCGCATCGCCCGGCGGCCCGGTGCCTCCTCGGCGTCCGGCGGCACCCCGAGGATGCGTACGGCCAGCGGGTCGGTGAAGATCTCGCCGCCCTCGATGAGCTGGTGGGCCGCCCGGTAACGGGCCGCGCTGAACGCGGTTCGGCTCGGCTGTCCGGTCTCCATCAGGGCGTCCAGCTCGCTCGGGCCATGTCCACGTACTCCCCCTTCAGCGGCACGCCCTCGCTGAGCAGCCGTTGCCGTGCCTCCTGCTCGTGCCCGGGCGGCATCCGGCCGGCGCTGGTGACGACCCGGTGCCAGGGGACACCGCCGCCGTGCCGGGCCATGATCGTGCCGACCTGTCGCGCCGAGTTGCGGCCCGAGATGTCCGCGAGCGCGTCCGCGACAGCCCCGTAGGACATGACGTGCCCCTCCGGGATGCTCTCCACGAGCCGGAGGACCTCTTCGACGTACTCCTGCGGTGTCACCGACGCCACGATATGGGATCTCCGCTCGGTGCCGCAGGGCCCGGCGCGCAGAATGGGCGGGTGCGGGAACAGGTGACGGGTGCGCGACGGATCGTGGTCAAGGTGGGCTCGTCCTCGCTGACCACGGCGGCCGGCGGGATCGACGAGAGGCGGGTGGACGCCCTCGTCGACGCCATCGGCGGTCTGGCCGCGCAGGGCCGGGAAATGGTGCTGGTCTCCAGCGGCGCCATCGCCGCCGGCCTGGCCCCGCTGAGACTGCGCCGGCGTCCGCGAGACCTGGCCACCCAGCAGGCCGCGGCGTCCGTGGGCCAAGGGCTGCTGATCGGGCGGTACGCGGCCGGCTTCGCCCGGCACGGGCTGACCGTGGGGCAGATCCTGCTCACCGTCGACGACGTCACCCGGCGCGCGCACTACCGCAATGCGTACCGGACGCTCCGCAAGTTGCTCGACCTCGGCGCCCTGCCGATCGTCAACGAGAACGACACGGTGGCCACCGAGGAGATCCGCTTCGGTGACAACGACCGGCTCGCCGCCCTGGTGGCCGCCCTGGTCCAGGCCGATCTGCTGGTCCTGCTCTCCGACGTGGACGCGCTCTACACCGGTGACCCGGCGTCGCCGGCCGCCCGCCGCATCACGGTGGTCCGCGACGAGGCCGACCTGGCCGACGTCTCGGTCGGCACGGCCGGCCGGTCCGGCGTCGGCACGGGCGGGATGGTGACCAAGGTCGAGGCGGCCCGGATCGCCACCGGCTTCGGCATCCCGGTGGTGCTGACCGCCGCGCCGCTGGCCGCCGCCGCCCTGTCCGGCGACGAGGTGGGCACGCTGTTCCACGCGGTCGAGCACCGCCCGGCGGCCCGGCTGTTCTGGCTGGCCCACGCCACATCGCCGCGCGGGCGCCTGCACCTGGACCCGGGCGCGGTGACCGCGGTCGTGGCCCGGCGCAAGTCGCTGCTGCCGGCCGGGATCACCGCAGTGGACGGTTCCTTCGTCTCCGGCGACCCGGTGGACCTGGTGGACGCGGGCTCCGGCACGTCGGTCGCCCGCGGCCTGGTCAACTACGACGCGGTCGAGCTGCCGGCGCTGCTGGGCCGCTCGACCCCGGAGCTGGCCGCCGCCCTGGGACCCGGCTACGAACGCGAGGTCGTCCACCGCGACGACCTCGTGCTGCTGTGAGCGCACAGGGACATGACTTAGCGGGCCCGACGGTGCAGGATTGAGCGGTCGCCGTCCGTCACGGCGCAACGAACGAGGAGTCTTCATGACTGTGCTTCAGCAGGCCGCCGAGGCCCGGGTGGCCGGCATCGAGCTGGCCGCCGCCACCCGCGCCGAGAAGGACGCCGCGCTGCTGCTGATGGCGGACCGGCTGGTCGAGCGCACCGAGGACATCGTCGCCGCCAACGCGGTGGACGTGCAGAACGCCCGTACCGGTGGGCTGTCCGAGGCCATGATCGACCGGCTGACGCTGACCGCCGAGCGGGTCGCCGCGATGGCCGACGGCCTGCGGCAGCTGGCCGCCCTGCCCGACCCGGTCGGCGACGTGGTGCGCGGCTCGACCCTGGCCAACGGCCTGGAGCTGCGGCAGGTCCGGGTGCCGTTCGGCGTGGTCGGCATCATCTACGAGGGCCGGCCCAACGTGACGGCGGATGCGGCGGGCATCTGCCTGAAGTCCGGCAACGCGGTGCTGCTGCGCGGTTCCGGTTCGGCGCAGAGCTCGAACGCGGCGATCGTGTCGGTGCTGCGCAAGGCCGTCGCCGACGCGCACCTGCCGGCCAACACCATCCAGCTGCTCGACGCCACGACCCGCGACTCGGTCAAGGAGCTGATGCGCGCCCGCGGCCTGGTCGACGTGCTGATCCCGCGCGGCGGCGCGTCGCTGATCAAGACCGTGGTCGAGGAGTCGACGGTCCCGGTGATCGAGACCGGCGTCGGCAACTGCCACGTGTACGTCGACGAGGGCGCGGACCTGGAGAAGGCCCTCGGCGTGGTGCTCAACTCGAAGACCCAGCGGCTGTCCACCTGCAACACGGCGGAATCGCTGCTGGTGCACTCCGCGCTGGCCGAGTCGTTCCTGCCGCTGGTGATCGAGGAGCTGGTGGCGGCCGGCGTGACCGTGCACGGCGACCCCCGGGTGGCCGGCTTCGAGGGCGTGGTGCCGGCGACGTCGGAGGACTGGGGCAAGGAATACCTGTCGGCCGACATCGCCGTCGCGGTGGTCGACTCCCTGGACGACGCGCTGGACCACATCCGCCGCTACGGCACCGGCCACACCGAGGCGATCGTGACCGAGAGCCTGGTGGCGGCCCGGCGCTTCGCGGCCCGGGTGGACGCAGCCGCCGTGATGATCAACGCTTCGACCCGCTTCACCGACGGCGGCGAGTTCGGCTTCGGCGCGGAGATCGGCATCAGCACCCAGAAGCTGCACGCCCGCGGCCCGATGGGCCTGCCCGAGCTGACCTCGACCAAGTACATCGTCACGGGCAACGGCCACACCCGCTGACGCCGCTCAGTGCCGGGCGGGGGTCCACGTCCGGCACGCGCGGATGGCGGTCAGCGTGGTGTTCACGTCGAACAGCGGCCCTTCGTCGCTGTCCCAGCCGCCGTCCGTGCGCTGCGTCTCGCTCAGCCGCTTGCGGGCGCTCTGCAGCAACCAGTCGTCACCGAGATTGACCCGGCGCAGGGCGGCCGCCATGTTCGCCGCGTCCGCCGGGGACATGTCGGGCAGCCGGTCGCCGAGCACCAGCTGCACCCGCGCCGACTCGTAGAAGAACTCCTGCTCGTGCAGCAGCCCGGCGGCGTGCCAGCCGGTGGCCAGGAAGGACGGCCAGGTGCCGTCCGGGCGCATCTGGGCGACCACGAACCGGGCCGCGGCCTGCAGCGTCGCCGCATAGCGGGCCGGCGCCTCGTGATGCGGGTGGGCCTCGACCTCGGCGACGGTGAGCCAGAAGCCGGCCACCGCCGTCAGGTAGAGGGTCGCCTCCGGGTCACCGGGCATCGCCCAGGCCGGCGCCTCGGCAGCCAGTGACTCGTCCTCCTGCCAGGTGCCGTCCCGGCGTTGCACGGAGGCCAGCCAGGCCAGCGCGCGCTCCACCGGAGGACCGTGCAGCCCGCCGAGGTCGTCGAGCTCGGCCAGGCGGAAGCAGGTGGCGTCGACCGAGGGCACGGAACCGTCCCCGGCGGCGGGCCAGCCACCCGCCGGGGTCTGCTCGATCTCGATCCGTTCCAGCGCCGAGGCCGGCGGCGGCGTGCCCGTACGCAGGTAGGACAACCGGGCCCGTTCCACCGGGTCGCCGTGCGCTACGACGTATCCGATCGCCGCATCGATGTCGACCACGACGGTGACGCTACAGCTCGACCCCTCGTTCCGCTGCGGTGTCTCGGTAACTGTCTAATAGGTCCGCTCCGTCCCGTTGGCGACACACGATCGACGCAACGTGACCACAACGGGAGAGACTCGCAGGAGAAGATCGGCCGCGGTCACTCGGTGTATACAGATCGACGACCGCCGACCCCATCGTGGGATCGACGGCCGTCACGCCGAGGGATGACTCAGTAGGACGGGAGGGACGGATCGACCGTGTTGACCCAGGAGACGATGCCGCCCTGGACGTGCACGGCGTCCTTGAACCCGGCCGCCTTCAGCGCGGCGAGCGCCTCGGCCGAGCGGACACCCGACTTGCAGTGCAGCACGATCTGCCGGTCCTGCGGGAAGCGCGCCAGCGCCTCACCGGACAGGATGTCGCCCTTGGGGATCAAGGTCGCCCCCGGGATGCTGACGATCTCGTACTCGGCGGGCTCGCGGACGTCGACCAGGAACATGTCCTTGCCGGAGTCCTGCCACTCCTTCAGCTCGCGCGCCGTGATCGTCGCGTTGAGGGTGGCCTCCTGCGCCTCCTCGGAGACCGCGCCGCAGAAGTCGTCGTAGTCCTCGAGCAGGTCGGTGACGGTCGGGTTCTCACCGCAGAGCGCGCAGTTCGGGTCCTTGCGCACCTTGATCTTGCGGTATTCCATCTCCAGGGCGTCGTAGACCATCAGCTTGCCGACCAGCGGCTCACCGATGCCGGTGATCAGCTTGATCGCCTCGTTGACCTGGATGGAACCGATCGACGCGCAGAGCACGCCCAGCACGCCACCCTCGGCGCAGGACGGGACCATGCCGGGCGGGGGCGGCTCCGGGTAGAGGCAGCGGTAGCAGGGACCGTGCTCCTCCCAGAACACCGACGCCTGGCCGTCGAAGCGGTAGATCGAGCCCCAGACGTACGGCTTGCCGAGCAGGACCGCCGCGTCGTTGACCATGTAACGGGTCGCGAAGTTGTCGGTGCCGTCGACGATCAGGTCGTACTGGCTGAAGATCTCCTTGACGTTGTCGCGGTCCAGCGCGGTGTTGTGAATGATCACGTTCACCAGCGGGTTGATCTCCCGGATGCTGTCCGCGGCGGACTCGGCCTTGGGCCGGCCCACGTCGGAGACGCCGTGGATGATCTGGCGCTGCAGATTGGATTCGTCGACGGTGTCGAAGTCGATGATGCCGAGCGTGCCCACCCCGGCGGCGGCCAGGTAGAGCAGGGCGGGAGAGCCGAGACCGCCCGCGCCGACGGCCAGGACCTTGGCGTTCTTCAGCCGCTTCTGCCCGTCCATCCCGACGTCGGGGATGATCAGGTGACGCGAGTAGCGGCGGATCTCGTCGATGCTCAGCTCGGCGGCCGGCTCGACGAGCGGGGGCAGTGACACGGTGAACTCCCCGGGATCGACGGTGTGTGGACCCCATTGTTGCTCGTCGGCTGCCGGATTGGACATGACGTGGAACACCGGCCCGACATGCGGGACGGGGGAATGCGGGATCAGTCGACGGGGTTACCGGCGTACCGCTCGCCGTCCACGTACGGCCAGGGATTGGCGACGCACCCCTTGAGCCCGTAGGTCTGCTGCATCATGACCGGCGCGAGCTTGCCCTCGCCGGGACAGAGCTCATGACCGTGGCCGAGCTGGTGGCCGACCTCATGGTTGATCGCGTACGCCCGGTACGCCGCCAGCGGTGCCCCATAACCAGGCACCGCGGCCTGCCAGCGGTCGTTGTTGATGACCACCTGACCGGGCAGCCGGCACGAGGTGAAGCCCTCGGTACGCAGGCCGCCGTCGGCGCACATCTTCTCGGAGGTGGCGGCCGAGGCCAGATAGACGGTGAACTCGGCGGCGGCCGGGGCGGGCACCCGCTGCAACCGGAACTGCCGCCCGGCGATCCAGCTCCGCGGATCACCCAGTATCCGATCGATCTCCTCGGCGAAGTTCCCGCCGTCACCGGACGCGAGCCGCTTCTCCACCGCCACCTTGAACCGCCGCAACGTCCCGGAGCTGCCGAGCACGGGCCCGTAACCACCGGCGAAGGCGAACCTGGCCGCGGCCGGCTTGCTCTGCGCCTTGTCGGCGGCGTCGGGCGGCACGGCGGCCCGCGCCGGAGTGGTCACCGCGGCGGCTGCCGGCTCCCGCTGGTCGGCGGCCGGTGGCGATGGGGCGGGAGCCGGCACGGCACCGGCGTCGGCGGTCTCGTCGCGCATGGCCTGGCCTGTCACGAGGACGATCACGGTGAGGAGCAGGAAGAACAGGACGACAGCACGGCGGCGGCGCGCCAGCATCCTGGCGACCGGCGTGGAGTAGCGAGGCGCGATGGGCATGACAGATGCCACGTTGCCAGAGGCAGGGGCCCGTCACAGGCGTTTGGCGTGACTCCTCAGAGGGACGGGCCCACGAAGCGGTGACCGTTGCGGCGGGGCCACGCGTACGGCACGCACCCCCGTACGGTCAGACTCTGTTGCACCATGACCGGTGCCGGTCCGCCGCGCTTCGGGCAGCCCTCGTGGCTGTGGCCCAGCTCGTGGCCGGTCTCGTGGTTGATCACGTACTGCCGGTAGACGGTGATCGGCACCTTCGCGTCGCGGTACGGCTTGGCCGACAGCCGCCAGCGGTCCAGGTTGATGATCACGCGCCCGGTGGACCGGCACGACGTGTACGGCCGCCCGTTAACCGTGATGTTGACCCCGCCGATCCGGCACATCCGCCCGGCGGTGTCACGGGTGGCGAGGTAGACCGTGAAGGTCGCCTTCTCACTGCCGGACACCCGTTGCAGCCGCAACCGGCCGTCGCCGATCCAGCTGCGCCGGTCGCCCAGCGTCGCCTCCACCTGCGCTGCGAAGGCCGCCACGTCCTCGTTGCTGCCCCGCTCGACCGCGACCCGGAAGCGCCGCAGCTCGCCCTTGGTGCCCAGCACCCGGCCGCGCCCGGTCGCGTACGTGAACTTGCCCGTGCCCCTGGTGGGCACCGCGCCCGCCAGCGCGAGCAGGTCCTGCGGCACTGCCGCCGAGGTCGCCGCGACCGAAGGAGCCGGCGCGACCGGCGACGAGACGACAGCCGAGGGCATCGCCGACGACGGGGCGGAGGTGGGCGGCGGAGGATCGGACGGCCGCGCCAGCCAGCCGGCCAGCAACAGCCCCGTGATGACGAGGGCCACGAGCCACCAGCGGCGCCTGCGTGCACCCCGTCCGGCGGCCGCTACAGGCAGGCGTGACTCGATCATCGTCAGCCAGCGTGCCATACCCCGCCGGCGCTGTCCGCCCGGCCGCTACTCCGGGCGACCTTGCTCACGCCGGGGGCGCCACCCGCCGCTCGCCGCCCCAACCGACCGGCGAGCCGACGTCGGCGAGCATGCCCACCACAGCCCGCGCGACCAGGCGCGGAACCTCCATCTGGGCGACGTGGCCGACGCCCGGCAACACCAGCAGCCGGCTGTCCGGAATCGCCTTGGCCACCTGCGCCGGCACCCGCGGGTCGACGAGCTCGTCCTTGAGGCCGCCGATCACCAGGGTGGGCGCGGTGATCCGCGCGGCCAGCCGCCACTGCGAATTCACCCCCGGCAGGTACGCCCGCAGGAAGCTCGACACCAGCCCGCGCAACGTCCCCAGATACGCCTTCGCGTAGTGCTCGACCGTGTAGCGCAGCTTGATCTCCTCGATGGCCTCCGCGCGGCGCTGCGGGCTGACCTTCGTGGTGTCACCGAAGCAGGCGAGCAGCACCTGCTGGGCCATCTGCTCCGGGGTCAGCCGGGCCATCCCCCAGGCGAGAAGGCGGTCGGCGCGCGGCAGCGCGAGCAGCGGCAGCACCGGGCCCTGAGCCGTGCGCCGGGGATCGAGGAAGGGCATGGCCGGGGAGATCAGCGTCAGGGTCCGGATCAGATCGGGGCGCAGGGCGGCCACGCGTACGCAGATCGAGCCGCCCAGCGAGTTGCCGACCAGGTGGACCGGGCCGCGTCCGGCGTAGTCCAGGTAGCCGATCAGCTTGTCGGCGAACGCCGCGATGGAGTAGCGCGGGCTGGGATCGCTGTAGCCGAAGCCGGGCAGGTCCACGGCCTGGCCGTCGAGCCGGTCCGCGAGCAGGGCGGCGAAATCGGTCCAGTTCTGCGAGGAGCCGCCCAGGCCGTGCACGTAGACCGCGGGCTCGGCCTCCGGCGTGGTGCCCGGGGTGTCCCGGACGTGCAGCATCGCCCCGTCGATCATGACCCGGCGAGCCGGCCACGGCGGCGGCACGGCACCGTCCGGAGGCAGGACGTCGTCGCCGGCGAGGATCGCACCCTTCATCAGGACAACAGTGCCTCAAGACGACGGTTGACCGCATTGAGTGTGGCGCGCACCATGGCGTGCCGGTCGTCACCGGTGATCACCGCGGAACCGGAGAGCTGCTCGACCCAGCCCCCGACCGACAGCAGCATGACCACCACGGCGACCTGCATCGAACCGAACGGCACGGCCGCGGCGTGCTCGACGAAACACTTCGCCGGGCCGTCCGCGTGGTCGGAGGTAGTGAGCAGCTCATCGACGGCCCGGGCGGTGGCCAACGCGCACAGCCGCAGCAGGTAGCCGTCGACAGCGGGCCCGGTGGCCTCACCGGCGGCGATCTGGCCGTTGACGGTGAGCCGCACCTCGACGGTGGCCTCGGTACCGAACGTGTTGACCCGGACGTTCTCGATCATCACCCGCGGGCCGGGGCGCTCACCGATGTCCAGCGGGCGCGGCGGGGCGGGCTCGACGCTGGTCGGGGCCTCGCTCAGGGTGGGGCGTTCGTTCGAGCCCTGCCGGTCGTCGGGGGCCTGTCGTGTCCCTGTGCCTTGGCGGGTGCTCGGGCTTTGGCGCTCGCCCAGGCCTTGGCGGTCGCTCACGCCCTGACGGGCGCTCAGTCCTCGATCGCCCAGGCCCCGGTCGCCCGGGCCTTGGCGGTCGCTCACGTCCTGCCGGTCGCCCAAGCCCCGCTCGCCCGGGCCTTGGCGGTCGCTCACGTCCTGCCGGTCGCCCAGGCCCCGCTCGCCCGGGCCTTGGCGGTCGCTCAGGCCCTGCCGGTCGCCCAAGCCCCGCTCGCCCGGGCCTTGGCGGTCGCTCAGGCCCTGCCGGTCGCCCAAGCCCCGCTCGCCCAGGCCCCGCTCGCCCAGGCCTTGACGGTCGCTCACGCCTGACCGCTCGCTCGTAGGCTGCCGCTCCTCGGCATCCTGCCGCTCGCTCGGCCGCGTCAGCTCATCGGCCGGCCGCCGCTCACCGGGGCGGGTCAGCTCATCGGCCGCCCGCCGCTCACCGGGCCGCGACAGCTCGTCAGAGCCCCGCCGCTCGCCGGGCCGTGCCAGCTCATCAGAGCCCCGCCGCTCGCCGGGCCGTGCCAGCTCATCAGAGCCCCGCCGCTCGCCAGGGCGGGTCAGCTCATCAGGAGCCTGCCGGGAGGCGGACGAGTAGCTGCCGGAACTGAGACCGGGCCCGGGAACCGGCCGGCCGGTCGGGTTGGGCTGGCTCGGCACGAACGGCGCAACCGGCGGCGCAGACGCCTGGGCCGTCGGAGGCGCGGAAGCCGGAGCAGCCGGAGGCGACGACGCCGGAGCAGACCCCGAGTAGGCCGGCGGCCCAGACCGCGGAGCCGGCGGCGTCGACCGCGCAGCCCCCGGAGCCTCCGCGGGCCCGGAGAGCGGCGAGGCGCCCTTCATCGCGGCGTCCAGACCCATCCGGTCCTGCAGCAGCCGCGCGACCTGCCGGCTCACCTCGGCCGGGTCGGCGCCCTCGGACAGATCCAGCCGCAGACTGTGCGCACCCGCCGGGGTGGACCGCAGCGACGCGTCGCGCACCCCTTCGACCTCGCGGACCGCCGCCAGGATGGCGTTCACGTCGAAGCCCTCCTGCCGTTCCTGCGCCGACAGCACGTCACCGCGGCGCAGGTGCGTCGCGATGCGGGCCAGCGCGGGGGTCTCGGCGGGTGGCTCCACGGACGGCGGCTCCGGGACGGTGGGCACGTCCGGCTGGGCCGGGACGCGCTGCGGCAACGCGGGGAAGGACTGTTCCCCCGTGTTGCCCGGACCGGGGTCGCCGGTGGGACGGCCGGGAAACGCCGGGGGCTGGGCGGCGGTCTCGTACGGCAGGCGGCGGGGAAAGCTGGTGGGATCGTACGACGGCCGGAGCATGCCTTGATCACCGGAACGCGACTCGTCGGTAGCCTGCGGCGCGGCAACCCTGGGCAGGCCTTCCATGGGCGTCGGCGGGTCCAGCGCGTGGCGGGCGGACTCACTCGTCATCCAGTCGGGCCGCCGGCCTCCGGGAGTCGCCGGGCGTACCGCCGGGAAGGGCCGCTCGGCCGGCACGGCCGCACGCTGCTGGCTCGCCGGCGGACGTGGCGGCTCCTGAAGCGCGTCGTCGAGATCACCCTCGTACGGGTACGGCGGCGCACTGGAGGGCAGGTTGCCGTTGACCGCGCGCAGCTCGGTGGTGTCCTGCGCGTCCGGGCGCAGCAGCTCGGGCGCGAGTGGATTCGGGCGGGGCCCCCCGGCCCGCGGCTCCTCGTCCCTGGGCTCACTGCCGTTGGGTGAGAGGTGGGCGAGCAGGTCCTCGTAGCGGGAGCGGCTGTCCGACCAGCGCGGGGCGGCCGCGTTCTCCAGCGGCGACGGCGGTCCCTGCGGCTCAGGCGCCGGGGAGAAGGGTGCCGGGGAGAAGGAGGGCGGGGGCGGCGGCATCGTGAACGGGCGGATCTCCCCCGAAGGAGGGTCCGCCGGTAGGGGTCGTTCCTGGGTGAACGGGCGGATCTCGGTGGCGGGCCGGCGCCAGGCGGGCACCTCGGTCTCGGGGTCCAGCGCCGAGCCCGCGTTGGACCACGGGCTCTCGCGCGCGGCCCAGCCGTTCAGCAGGGTGCGGTCGCGCGATTCAGCGCCGGTGCCGCCGTCCGCTGCACCGGCGTCCCCGGAATGCCCTGTTTCGTCCACCGTGCGCTCCTCGCTTGCCCCCGCTGAGGCTACCGTGTGCTTGCAGTGGCGATAAGTTGCAGCGTCGCGACAATTGCCCGCCCGGCAAGCGACAGACGGCGAACCGGGCAATCCGCGCCCTACCGCGGGGGAAACACATCTCGGAGGTACACATGACCGCTGCGTCCGGCGGGGCACAGACGGCGGGGCGCCCCACGCGTCTGCCGCGCTCCGCGCGCCGTAAGCAGCTGCTTGCCGCCGCGCAGCAGATCTTCGTGGCACAGGGCTATCACGCCGCTGCCATGGACGAGATCGCCGAACAGGCCGGCGTTTCCAAGCCTGTGCTCTACCAGCACTTTCCCGGCAAACTCGAGCTCTACCTGGCCCTGCTGGACACCCACTGCGACGCGATAATCGCCAAGGTGCGCGGCGCGATGCTGGCGACTCCGGACAACAAGGAGCGGGTCAAGGGCGCCGTCCGGGCGTACTTCGACTTCATGGACCACGAGAGCGAGGCCTTCCGCCTGGTCTTCGAGTCCGATCTGCGCAACGACCCCCAGGTCCGCGAGCGCGTCGAACGCGTCGAGCAGGGCTGCATCGCCGCGGTCACGGACACGGTGGTCTCCGACACCGGCCAGAACCAGGCGAACGCCGAGCTGCTGGCGTCCGGACTGGTCGGCGCGGCCGGCCAGGCGGCCCAGTACTGGCTGGCGAGCGGCCGGCAGACCCCCAAGGCCGAGGCGGAAGCCCTGGTCGCTGCCCTTATCTGGCGGGGTATCGCCAGCTTCCCGCTGCAGGGTGAGTCAACGCCCGGTACGTCCGGGGAAATCGGCTAGCCTTCATGTCGGAAGACATCTGAGGAGGAGGACCCCGTGGAGGTCAAGATCGGCGTGCAGTACGCCCAGCGCGAGCTGGTGCTGGAGAGCGCGCAGACTCAGGCCGAGGTCGAGCAGGCCGTGACCGAGGCGATGGCCAAGGACAGCGTTCTCACTCTGACCGACGAGAAGGGCCGCAAGGTGATCGTCCCGATCGCCAAGGTGGCCTACGTGGAGATCGCCGAGAAGTCCGAGCGGCCGTTCGGCTTCACCACGCGATAACGGCACAGCACGACAAGACCGCAGGGAGCCCCACCCGGGGCTCCCTGCGGTTTCTATACAGCACCGTCACCTTCGCGCTGAGGTGCGGAATCTCTCTGTCGGGTAGACTTGCCGTTGTCGCCGTCGACGTCGGCTCGATATATCGAGTCGCCGCGGCGACGCGCGTGCGGCCCGCGAGCACCTCGCGTGTGGCCCGCGCCCTACCCAGACCGCGCCCCAGGAATTCGACGGGCGCACCACGAGAGGCACCCGCAGAACTCCATGACCGACATCGAGAACACCGAGACAGAACCAGCCCTGGTCCCCGTCCTCAACCGCGCGCCCGTCCGCCCGGACAGCCCCACCTTCGCCGAGCTGGGAGTCCGCGCGGAGACCGTCGAGGCGCTGGCCGCGGCCGGCATCACACGCGCGTTCGCGATCCAGGAATACGCGCTCCCCATCGCCCTGCGCGGCACCGACCTGATCGGCCAGGCGCCCACCGGCACCGGCAAGACCCTCGGCTTCGGCCTGCCCCTGCTGGAGCGGGTGCTCGCCCCGAGCGAGGGCGCCGACGGCCAGCCCCAGGCGCTCGTCGTGGTCCCGACCCGCGAGCTGGGCCTGCAGGTCGCCCGCGACATCGCCGCCGCGGGCGCCACCCGTGGCGTGCGCGTGCTGCCGATCTACGGCGGCGTGGCGTACGAGCCGCAGGTCGACACCCTGAAGAAGGGCGTCGAGATCCTGGTCGGCACCCCGGGCCGCCTGCTCGACCTGGCCAAGCAGAAGCAGCTGAAGCTGGGCTCGATCAAGGCCCTGGTGCTCGACGAGGCCGACCGGATGCTCGACCTGGGCTTCCTCGAGGACGTCGAGAAGATCCTGGCCATGCTCCCGAGCGAGCGCCAGACGATGCTGTTCTCGGCGACCATGCCGGACCCGATCGTCGCGCTGAGCCGCCGCTTCCTGCACCACCCGGTGACCATTCACGCGGGCCACACGGCCGACAGCGGCATGTCCCCGCTGACCAAGCAGGTCGTCTACCGCAGCCACCCGCTGAACAAGCTGGAGATGGTGGCCCGGATCCTGCAGGCCCGCGAGCGCGGCCTGACCATGATCTTCACCCGCACCAAGCGCGCCGCCGACCGGGTGGCCGAGGACCTCGACTTCCGCGGCTTCGCGGTCGCCGCGGTCCACGGTGACCTGGGCCAGGGTGCCCGTGAGCGGGCCCTGCGGGCGTTCCGCACCGGCAAGATCGACGTGCTGGTGGCCACCGACGTCGCGGCCCGCGGCCTGGATGTCTCCGGCGTCACCCACGTGATCAACTACGACTGCCCGGAAGACCCGGACACCTACACGCACCGCATCGGCCGCACCGGCCGCGCGGGCGCCACGGGCGTCGCGGTGACCTTCGTGGACTGGGAGGACATGCCGCGCTGGGTCCTCATCGACAAGTCGATGGGGCTCAACATGCCGCAGCCCCCGGAGACGTACCACACGTCCCCGGCACTCTTCTCCGACCTGGACATCCCGGAGGGCATCTCGGGCACGCTGCCGACCGCCGGACGCACCCGGGTGGGACTGTCGGCCGAGGTCGAGGAGGACCTGGGTGGCACCCGCCGCCGGGGCAGCCGCGACGGCGGCCGCGACTCGAGCCGCAGCGGCGGTGGCCGCGGCGGTCGCGATGGTCGCGGCAGCGACCGGCCGGCCCGCGGACCGCGCCGCGAGGATGCGGCCCCCACGGCCCCGGCCCCCGCGGCGGAGGACGCCGAGGACCGGCCGCGCCGCCAGCGTCGCCGCCGCCGGGCGGGCGACCCCCTGACCACAACCGACGAGGGTACGGCCACAGCAACGTCCCCGGCCCCGCTCTTCTCGGACGGCTCCGAGGCGACCCCGGAGCTGGCTCCGACGGCAGAGGACGACTCCGACGGGCAGTCCGACGACGGTGACAACGACGCAACGGGCCGTCCCCGCCGGCGTCGTCGTCGCGGTGGCCGGGGCACCCGGAGTGCCAGCGGCGCGGAGACGACCTCCGAGGACGGCGACGCGGCATCGGCTGCCACTGATTCGGCTCCGGCCGCGTCGGAATCGGCTCCGGCCTCGGGCGCCACTGCATCGGCTCCGGCCTCGGGCGCCACTGCATCGGCTCCGGCCTCGACTGCGAAGGAATCGGCTCCGGCCGAGATGACCGGCGGCTCGGACGCCGGGGTCGGCACCGGCGCCCAGGACTGACCCACCGCAACAACCCGGAATGGGTGCCCCGCCGGCTGGCGGGGCACCCATTTTGCCGTGCCGGGCCCTGTCTACGCCGATCCTGTTCGAGCTGGCGCTGTTTGAGCCGGGCCTGTCTGAGCCGGGCCTGTCTGAGCCGGGCCTGTCTGAGCCGGGCCTGTTTGAGCCGGCCCATGGCCGTCTGCTGCCGTCCGCTGTTCCGCGACGCAGCCCGAGCCTTCGACGGCCGCGCCGCGGATTCCGCATGGCTCAGCGGACTCGCCGCCCGTGACCTCCGGGACCAACCGCCGATCGTCGCCCCTGGCGGACCGGGGCCCTTCCGGGAAGCCGGTCAGTGGGTCGGGGTCACGCCCAGCGCCGCGCAAGCCTGCTGATACATCCGGACCGCTTCGCCGCGGACCTGGCGGCGTTCGGTCAGGCGTTCGCTGAACGGGATCCGGACCGGCACCGCGATGCCGTCCACCGTGGCCTCGAAGTCCATCCCGTCGGGGTCCAGCCCGGACATCCGGGCGGCGCTCGCCGTGCCGATGCCACCGAGCCCGCGCACGATCAGCACGTTGTCGTCGGCGTGGTCGTCGTTCATGTGGCGGGCGATCTGCGCCACCACTTCCGGGGTGAAGGTCATGCCCAGCGCTCCTTGAGTTGGCGCAGCACAGCGATGTTGAGCCGGTAGGCCTCCTGCACCTCGGCGAGGAAATTCTGCTCGTCCGCCGGGGAGAAGGCGAGCCCGTCGAGCAATTCCCGGTACCGGGTGCGGAAGGCCGGCGGCGAGACGCCCTCGAAAACGAAGAACCGGTGGCCCGCGCCGCTCAGGCCGTACGCCTTGGCGATGGCCGGGCCGAGGTATTGGCCGCCGGACAGGTCGCCCAGGTAGCGGGTGTAGTGGTGAGCGATGAAGCCCCAGGGCTGGTCGAACGCCACCGCGCGTAGCCGGGCGCGGTATTCCTCGGTGGCCGGCAGGGCGCTGAGCTGGGGTGCCGGGCCGAGCAGGGTGGCCAGGTCGTGGCTCAGCGCGGGCAGCCGGGTCAGCTCGGGAAAGACGAAGTCCCCGGCGACCGGGTGGGCCGCCATTGCTTCGGCGGCCTGCTCCAGCGTCTCGTAGATGAACCAGTGCTGCGCCGCCAGGTCGGCGTAGGCCTGCCGGGGCAGCGTGCCCGCGGCCAGCGCGTCGAGGAACCCGCTGCCCTGGGCCGCGTCGTGGTCTGAGCGGGTGCCGCTACGGAGCCGGACGGACAGCCTTCCGGTGGGAGGGTCGGCCAGGGTCATCGCAGCACCTCCATGCTTGGTTAGGCGAGCCTAACAAACAGATAGGCTCCGAAGATCAGCAAAATCCGCGGGGCAGAATGGTGGGATGCCCCAACCACTGGACGCCGTCCTCGCCGAGGTGCGTGGCCTGCTGCTCGATCCGGCGCTCACCCGCGCGGTCGCAGCCGGCAAGCGCCGCGGTGCCACCCCGTCGGTCACCCGCGCCGAGTTCCGGCCGGTCGCCCTCAAGGGTGGACCCCGGTTGCAGATCGTGACCGATGACGGCTCCCGGCCGTACACCCGGAATGTCGAACCCGGCCCGGAGGCCGCGGCGGCGGTCGATGCCCTGCTCGCCGAGCCCTTCGGGAATTGGCATGTTGAAACGGCCGCGACCACCGTTCAGGTCCGCGTGACGAAGAAGGGCGACGCCCAGGTGCACCGGGCCGCGGCCGTCGAGCCGGTCGTGACCCAGGGTCACGACCGGACGAAGCAGTGGCTGCTCGATCCGGGCGATCCGCTGTTCACGGTGGTCGGTGGCACGGCCGCGAAGCGCCGCCAGGTGGACGCTTTCCTGCGGGCGCTGGCCGCGACCCTGCCGGACGAGCTGCCCGCGGAGCTGCGGGTGGTGGACCTGGGCTGCGGCAACGCGTATCTGACGTTCGCGGCCTACCGATTCCTGGCCGATCGCGGCGTCAAGGTCCGGGTCGTGGGGGTCGACGTCCGTGAGGACCAGAGGGTACGCAACAGCGCCGTCGCCGAGCAGCTGGGCTGCGCCGATGCCGTGACGTTCGTGGCCGGCACGATCGAGGACGCGGTCGTGGCGGAGGCGCCGGATCTGGTGCTGGCGCTGCACGCCTGCGACACCGCGACGGACCAGGCGCTGGCCCGCGCGATGCACTGGGACGCGAAGTGGGTGCTGGCCGCGCCGTGCTGCCACCACGACATCGCGGCCCAGCTCAAGGGCCACCCCGCCCCGGCGCCGTACGGGGAGCTGACCCGGCACGCGATCCTGCGGGAACGTTTCGCGGACGTGCTGACGGACTCACTGCGCTCGGCGCTGCTGCGGCTGCACGGGTACAGGGTGGAAGTCGTCGAGTTCGTGGACTCTGCGCACACGCCCCGGAACCTGCTGCTGCGGGCCAGGCTGACCGGCGCACCCCCGACTGACGATCAGCGCGCCGAGTACGAGGCGCTGACCGGCCAGTGGGGCGTGACGCCGGCGTTGGAGAAGCTGCTCACCTGACGACGGTGGTGAACGCGGCGGTGTGCACCTTGCCCGCGACCTGGAAGTCGAAGAACATCCGGTAGCGGCCGGGCCCGGGAGCGGTGAGCCAGAACTTGACCGCGCCGTCGACGGGTTGCGCCTCCGGGTGGACGTGCACATAGCCGACGTCACCCTCACGCAGCACGACGAGGTGACCGAACGCACCCAGGTACGGCTCGAGCGCCGCGGACTTGCCGTCCGGGCCGGTCACTGTCATCAGCAGCGGCTGGGTCGCGGTTGTCCGGGGCGTACCGGCGTACGAGATGACGAAGCCGTCAGTGCTCGCCTGGGTGACCGGCGCGGGTAGCACGACCGGCCGGTAGTCGCCCGCGACCGTCAGGTCGACGCCCAGCGTGACGGGCGTCTGCCGGCCGCCGACGAGTGCGGTGAAGTCGGCGATGGCGCGGTAGCTGCCGGGGGCGGTGACGGCGAGGTCGACGCTCCACGTGCCGTCGGGGGCCATCGTGGGGTGCAGGTGCTGGAAGCCGGTGAGGTCGCGGCGGACGAGAACGAAGTGCATCGGCTTGTCGTGCACGACGGCGTAGGTGGTGATCGGCGCGCCGCCGGGCCCGGTGATCCGGAACCGGTACGGCTGGGACCGGGCGGCATTGAGCGAGGTGGCCTCGGGAACGAGGGTGAGCCCGGCGGAGGTGATCGTCAGGCCGCCGACTGCTTCGGCTGCGGGTGGCTGGGCGTTGGTGCCGTCGGCGTTGTGGACATGCGGCGCCGTGCCGGTGTCGTCGTGGGGGGCGGCGGTTCCGGCCACGCCGCTGTTGAGGGCGGCGGAGGTCGCCTGCACCCGCTCGGCGGAGTTGCTGAGGCGGCCGAGGCCGTAGCCCGCGAAGAGGACAACCACGATGACCGCCGCGAATGCCGCCCGGCGGAAGCTGGCCTGATCGGTCTTGGGCTGCCCGGCAGCCTCGTCGGTCTGCCCGCTGACTTGCGCCGCCGACTCTGCTGCAACGTGCTCGTCTTCCTGCCGCGCAGACTGTCCTGCAGGGTGCTCGTCTTCCTGCCGCGCAGACTGTCCTGCAGGGTGCTCGTCTTCCTGCCGCGCAGACTGTCCTCCAGTCTGCTCGTCTTCCTGCCGCGCAGACTGTCCTCCAGTCTGCTCGTCAGGCATCAGCAAGCTCGTAGCCGGCCTCGTCGACAGCGGCACGGACCTCATCGGCGGCAAGCGGGGCCGCGCTCGTGACGGTGACGGCGCCGGTAGCGAGGTCGACCTGGACGGCGTCGACGCCGGGCAGCTCGGAGATCTCGCTGGTCACGGCCTGAACGCAGTGTTCACAGGTCATCCCGGTCACGGTGTACGTGCTGGTGACAGACATGGTCGTTCCCTCCTCGGGCCCTCGGCCCACGTATCTTCGCGAAAGCCTTCAACCCGCCACGCGCCTTGGCCGGCAAGGTGATCCGCTTCGTGCCGGGCAGCGGTTGGTTGCGCTCCGCTCAGGAGCGGACCAGGCGCGCAATGGCGTCCGAAGCCTCTTTGACCTTGGCACTCGGGTCGCCGGCGCGCGCAGCATCAACGACGCAGTGGGCAAGGTGATCCTCGAGCAGGCCGACCGCGACGGCGTGCAGGGCGCTCTTCGCCGCGGAGATCTGCGTGAGGACATCGATGCAGTAGGTGTCCTCGTCGACCATCCGCTGCAGGCCGCGGATCTGTCCCTCGATGCGGCGTAGGCGCCCGAGCAGGGCAGCCTTGTCGCCGGAGTATCCGTGCGGTCCGGGATGTTCGTCGTGGTCGGTGGTCATGTCACCCACAATACCCCCCACCCGTATCCATTGCGGCACTCCACTGGCGTGGCTTTTGTCTCTTTCGGCGTTGCATTCGTGACCACCGCCGTCCGCACGATCATTGTCCCGCCCGAGTCCGTGCCGCCTCCAACCGGGCTCCGAAGGCACCGGTGCAGTCAGCCGCACCACGGCCCGGCGAGGGCCGTCAGCGCACCACGGCTTGGGCGAGCGCCGTCAGCCGCACCACGGCCCGGCGAGAGCCGTCAGCCCGCCACGGCCAGGGCGAGAGGCAGGACACCGGGCGCGCCGGCTTGTCGGAGTGCCCGGCCCGCCAGAACCATCGTCCAGCCGGAATCCGACATGTCGTCCACCAGAAGCACCGGTCCTTCAAGGCCTCGAAGGACCTCCGCCATCTCCGGCGGGACAGCGAAGGCGTCATGCAGAGCGAGAACCCGCTGCGCACTGTTTCCCCTCGGTCCGCTGTCACCCGTGTGCGTGGAAGTCAGCGTCCCCAGCAGCGGCAACCTGCCCACTGCCGCGATCCGCTCCGCGAGGCTGTCCACCAGCTTCGGCCGACGATGAGAGCCGACCGAGACCACTCCCACGGGGCGCTGCGCCCATGCGTCGTCACCGTGCGCCCAACCTTTCAGGACCTCGACCACGGCAGCCACCATCTCGTCCGGAATCGTGCTGTCCGCCGCGTCCGGACCCACCAGGGCTCGCAACCTGTCGCCCCACCCGAGGTCCGACAGCCGTCCGACGGCACGGCCCGGCAGGATCTGCTCACTCGGGCCGATCTTGCCTTTCAGCGGAACGCCGACGGTGGCCAGGCCGGTCGGCCAGAGCTTCTTCGGGGAGATCTCCACACCCGCGTGGCCAAGGAAGGTCTGCGCCGCAGCCAGCGCCTCGGCCGACACCTCGGCGTCGAACAGCGGGTCGGCACAGTTGTCGCAGCGGCCGCACGGCGTGGCCTCGGGATCGTCGAGGCAGCGGCGCAGGAATTCCATCCGGCATGCCGTCGTCCCGGCGTACTCGATCATGGTTTTCTGCTCTGCGGTCCGCGCCTCGGCGACCCGGCGCAGGCGCGCGGTGTCGTAGGTCCACGGCTCGCCGGTGGCGAGCCAGCCGCCGCGGGTGCGCCGGACCGCGCCGTCCACGTCGAGGACCTTGAGCATGAGCTCCAGGCGGGTGCGGCGGAGGTCGACGATCGGCTCGAGCGCCGGCGTCGACAGTGGCCGGTCAGGCGACAGCGCGGCGAGCACTGTGCGCACCTGCTCCTCGGGCGGAAACGCGAGAGAGGCGAAGTAACGCCAGATCGCGATGTCCTCCGGGCCCGGCAGCAGGATGACCTCGGCATGCTCCACAGCTCGTCCCGCGCGACCGACCTGCTGGTAGTACGCGATAGGCGACGGCGGCGCCCCGAGGTGCACGACAAATCCGAGGTCAGGCTTGTCGAAGCCCATACCGAGCGCGGAGGTTGCCACCAGAGCCTTGATCTTGTTGTCCAGCAGATCCTGCTCAGCGGCGCGACGGGCGGAGTCCTCCACCTGTCCCGTGTACGACGCCACAGCAAAGCCCCGTGACCGCAGGAACTCGGCAGTCTCCGTGGCTGCGGCAACCGTCAACGTATAGACGATGCCCGAGCCCGGCAGCCGGTCGAGGTGATCGGCGAGCCAGGCCAGCCGGTGCGCCGGGTTAGGCAGCTCCAATGCCGCCAGCCGCAGCGAATCCCGCTCCAACGAGCCCCGCAGCACCAGCGCGTCACCGAGCTGCTCGGCAACGTCAGCGGTCACGCGTGAATTCGCCGTGGCCGTGGTCGCGAGCACGGGCGTGAGACCGGGCAGACCGGCCAGGAAGGTGCGCAGCCGCCGATAGTCGGGGCGGAAGTCGTGACCCCAGTCCGACACGCAGTGCGCCTCGTCGACCACCAGCAGACCGGTGCTCGCGGCCAGGCCGGGCAGCACGTTGTCACGGAAGTCCGGATTGTTGAGCCGCTCGGGGCTGATCAGGAGAACGTCGACCTCACCGGCCCGGATCTCGGCGGTGATCTCGCTCCACTCGTCGAGGTTGGCGGAGTTGATCGTGCGGGCCCGGATGCCGGCTCGCGCAGCGGCCTCGACCTGGTTGCGCATGAGGGCGAGCAGGGGCGAGACGATGACGGTCGGCCCGGCGGGTGGATCACCGGGCTCGGCAGTGATGCCATCGCGCAAGAGAGCGGTGGCCACGAAATAGACCGCCGACTTCCCCCACCCCGTGCGCTGCACACAGAGCACGCGCCGCCGATCGACCACGAGGGCCTCGATGGCTCGCCACTGATCCTCTCGCAGCACCGCATGCTCACCGGCCAGCCGGCGCAGCACCTCCTCGGCGCATTCGCGCACCGCCACCCGTTCGACCTCGCTCACCGCTGACCGCGTCATCTCCACCACGCCAGCATGTCTACCAGCCGGCACCGACAAGACCCGGGTTATCCACAGGCCCGATCCCTCCGGCTCGTTGTCCACAGGCCTGCGATTGCCCGCGCGCTTGGACCTCGTGCGCTGCCACCATTGGCGGCATGCGAGAGAGGCTCCGAAAGCTGCACGTCGACGGCCGGGAGTTCGCCTGGAAGGCGGAGATCCGGGCCGCACCGGGCGCTGACGGCAGACGACACCGGTACATCCGGGTCCGCGTGTGGGGTGCAGGTAAGAACAGCTGTGTTCTGCAGGCCGACATGACGGAGCTGCCCGTTCCGGCTGCATCGGAGGAGACGACGTATGCCTACCCCAGCGCGGCCATCGTGCGCCGGCTCGTCTCGTGGGGGCTGGAGGCGGGCTGGACGCCGGAGAAGGTCGGCGGAGTGTTTCGGGTGAGCTCTGCTGTTGGGCCGGCTCTGCCCGGGCTGGGCCTGGTCGACCTTCCGTGACATTCGTTCCTTGACAACTAAATTTGTCGGTGGCAGCGTGGGCGGCATGACGAAGACGATCGCCGAGAAGCTGCAGATCAAGCCGCACACCACGGTGTGGCTGTCGCACGCTGCGCACCTGCCTTTGCTGACACCGATGCCGGAGGGCGTGCGGGAGAGCGACGGGCTCGCGTCGGCGAGCACGGCAGTGCTGTTCGCGGACGATGCCGCGAGTGCTCGCAAGCTCCTCGAGGAGCACGCCGACGATCTGGCCAAGCCCGCGGTGCTCTGGATCGCCTATCCGAAGGGCAACAAGGCGGACATCAACCGCGACACGCTCTGGCCGATCGTGGCGGACTTCGACATGCGTCCGAACGGCCAGGTGGCGATCGACGATCGCTGGTCGGCGCTGCGGTTCCGCCCGAACAAGCCGGGTGAGGAGCGCTTCACCGGTGGTGCCGCGAAGTAGCACCACCGGATTGGCGGGCGGTACGGTCGCGGCCATGTCGGACACTGATGATGTTCTCGACCGGTTTCTGGCTGCCTGGTCCCGTCGGGACCTCGCAGGCGTGGTCGACTGCCTGGCCGCGGACGTCGTCTACAGCAGTTCCGACGGCAGCGTCGTGCGTGGTCGCGAGGCTGTCGGCGCCGTCTTCGCCGAGCAGCTCGACGGCGATCCCGACCTCACGATCGAACCCATCGCGGTACGGGGTGAGCGCGGTTTCGGCTACTTCTCGTATCCGGCCGCAGTCGACGGGACCACCTTGCGAGGCGTCGACGTCTACACCGTGCGGGACGGGCTGATCGTTGCCAAGGACGTGCTCAGCAAGATCGCCTGAGGTCAGCGGCCCAGGACTGTGCCGCCGTTGACGTTGATGATCTGGCCGGTCACGAAGCTGCCGCCGGGACCGGCCAGCCAGCGCACCGCCTCCGCGATGTCTTCCGGCACGCCCGCCCGCTTGACCAGCGTCGCGGCCACTCGCTGGGCGTGGCCTTCCTCGGTCATCCGGCCGGCGAAGAACTCGCTGTCGGTCACGTAGCCAGGGGCGATCACGTTCGCGGTGATGCCCTCGGGGCCGAGCTGGGTGGCCAGGTCCAGCGCATAGCCGTGCAGGGCCGCCTTGGCCGCCGAGTAGGGGCCGCCGCCACCCCGCTGGGCGGCGATCGAGCTGGTCAGGATGATCCGCCCACCCGGCCGGCGCAGCAACGGCAGCAGGGCGTCGGTGAGGAGTACAGCGGTCAGGACGTTGGAGTCGAGGTTCGCCCGCCAGCGCGCCGCCAGGCCTTCGGGGGTGGAGTCGTCGCCGGACACGTACGCGCCCGCGTTGTTGACGACCACGTCCACCGGGCGGCCGCCGACGGCCTCGACCACCGCGGTGGTCTGGCCGGGAACTGACAGGTCGGCGGTGACCGCCGTTGCTTGCGGGCCGATCCACTTCACCGCGTCGGCCAGTACGTCGGGGCGCCGACCGACGATGATGACGTCGTAGCCCTCCCCCGCCAGCATTCCCGCTGTCGCCCGGCCGATTCCCGTGCCGCCCCCGCTGACCACCGCAAGCCTCGCCATGCCCCGACTCTAGAGGAGGGGCCTGCGCCGGCCGGAAGGCCCGCACAAGAGACCTGACCCACGCTGCGCCGGGTACGCGGTGGTCGTACACGCCGCTGGGGTGGTGTGGTGAGGGCGGTGATGGAGCGGCGGCGCCGGGGTGATGGGCCGGCGCCGCCGTTCAGTCAGGCGTTCTCAGGAACGGCGGAACGCAGCGTACGGGTTGCCGGCCCCAACCCTCGCCAGGCCAGCAGCATGATCACTGCCATCGCCGCAGCTGCCGTCCCGAACGTCGCGGTGATCCCGTAGGCCTGCGCCACCGCTCCGCCCAGCAGCGAGCCCAGCGCGGCCCCGCCCAGGTCGAGCAGGGAGTACACGCCGGCCACCCGCCCGTAGAGCACCCCGGGGATCGAGCGCTGCCGCAGCGTCGTCACCACGTTGCCCCAGACCGCGGCGTGGACGCTGAACACCACGATCATCGCCGCCGCCAGCCACGGCGTCCGGGTCAGGGCCAGCGTCGCGTGCAGCGCCACTTCCACGAGTAGGCCGGCTCGCAGCAGTGCCGTCGCGCTGACAGTGCGGAGCAGGGCCGGAGCCGTCACTGTTCCGGCCAGGCCGCCCACCGCGAACGCTGTCAGCAGTACGCCGTAGCTCAGCTGGCCCAGGCCCAGCCTTTCGAAGGCGTACAGCACGAAGATGGCGAAGGCGGCGCAGAAGACCACGTTGCCGAATGCCATCGTCATCGCGAGCGTGCGCAGCAGGCGGTGCTGCCACAGCCATCGGATCCCCTCTGCGATGTCTGTCCGGAGCGGCCTGCGGGGCCGGGGTTCCGGAGCCGGGATGCCACCGATGCCGGCGACCAGCGCAGCCGATGCGGCGAACGACAACGCGTTCACTCCGAACGGCACCGCCGCGGCCACCACGAACAACCAGGCACCCAGCGGTTTCGCCGCGAACTGGTTGAGCACCGTGAACGTCGCGCCGAGCCAGGCGTTCGCAGTCGGCAGGCTCTCGGCCGGCACCAGCGCCGGGACGAACGCCGCCGCCGCCGTGTCCGCCAGCGTCTCCCCTGTGCCGAGCACGAAGAAGACCGCATAGATCAGCGGTACGGTCACCACGTGGCAGGCCACCGCCGCCACCAGCGTGGCCATCGCAGCGGCGCGGATCAGGTTGACCGTCACCACCAGGCGGCGGCGGTCGAGTCTGTCAGCCCAGGCCCCGCTGATCAGGGCGAACAGCAGCCACGGCAGTTGCTGGGCGAAGACGGCGCCGGCCACTGCTGCCGGGGCGGTGGTGATCGAGGCGACCAGCAGCGGGCCTGCCGCCATCGTGACGCCGTCGCCGAGGTTGGAGACCGCGCTCGCGGTCCAGAGTTTGCTGAAGTCCGCGCCGAGGCGCGGGAAAAGGGCACGCAACATTGCTCCTCAAGACAGGGGTGACGGTCGACGACCGCCCCGTGCGAGGAGCTACGGGCCGCGGGAGACTAAGCGGCGCGTCCTCGCGTCGGGGCGAAGACCGTTGCCATGTCGCGTTGCATCACGCACCCTTTCTGTCGGCTGGTAAGGCACTCTAGATCGAAACGGGGAGGTACGGGTGCGGGGTCGTTCACCGTGGCAGTACCCGGCCCGCATCGTGCCGATCGCGTTCCTCGGCGCCATCGCCGTGGGCACCGCGCTGATGATGCTGCCGGCCGCGCGGGCCGAGCCCGGGCATGCGCCGTTCGTGACCGCACTGTTCACCGCGACGTCCGCCGTCTGTGTCACCGGGCTGGCCGTGGTGGACACGCCGAGCTACTGGTCCGGCTTCGGCGAGGTGCTGCTCACCGTGCTGTCGCAGATCGGCGGCTTCGGGATCATGACCCTCGCCACGCTGCTCAGCCTGCTGGTGTCGCGGCGGCTCGGATTGCGCAGCCGGCTCATGGCGCAGGCCGAGAGCGCCGGCCTCTTCAGCGGCAACGTCGGCGGCGTGCTCATCCGCGTGGCGATCGTCATGTTCGCCTCCGAGGCCGCCATCAGTGTCGTGCTCACGTTGCGGTTCTGGCTGGCGTACGACTATCCGTTCGGCCGGGCCGTGTGGGAGGCCGTCTTCCATGCCGTGCAGGCCTTCAACAACGCCGGCTTCGCGCTCTATCCCGACAGCCTGACGCGGTTCGTCGGCGACTGGTGGATCTGCATGCCGCTCGCGCTCGGCGTGCTGGCCGGCTCGATCGGCTTTCCGGTCCTGTTCGAGCTGGCGCGGGAGTGGCGCACCCCCGGCTTCTGGTCCACCCACACGCGGCTGACCGTGTGGGGCACCGTGCTGCTCAGCGGGATCGGGTTCCTGGTCTTCCTGACGTTCGAGTGGACCAATCCGCAGACCCTCGGCCCGCTCGGCACGCCCACCAAGATCCTGGCCGCCTTCACCCAGGACGTGATGACGCGTTCGGGCGGCTTCAACAGCATCGACCTGGGCAAAATGAACACCGAGACCATCGCCGTCACCAACGGCATGATGTTCATCGGCGGCGGCAGCGCCAGCACCGCCGGCGGCATCAGGGTCACCACGTTCCTGCTGCTGGCGTTCGTGATCTGGGCCGAGATCCGGGGTGAGCCCGACGTGGTCATCCGCAAGCGGCGCATCGCCGAGGAGACGCAGCGGCAGGCCATCACCGTCGCGCTGCTCGGCGTCGCCCTGGTCGCCGGCGGCACACTCGCGCTGATCGGGATGACCGACCACGTGCCGTTCGACCGGGCGCTGTTCGAAGTCACCTCGGCGTTCGCTACGGTCGGCCTCAGCACGGGCATCACGCCCACACTGCCGCCGTCCGCGCAGGTCCTGCTCACCATCCTGATGTATGTCGGCCGCGTCGGCACGATCGCCGTGGGAACGGCGATCGCCCTGAACACCCGCCGCCGGCTCTACCGCTACCCGGAGGAGCGACCCCTCGTTGGCTGACAGAAGACTCACCGCGAGCCCGGACAACGTCGTTGTCGTCGGGCTGGGCCGCTTCGGCGGGCAGGTCGCCGCGTCGCTGGTCAACCTCGGTCACGAGGTGCTCGGCATCGACGCCGACCCGCACATCGTGCAGGACTGGTCCGACCGGCTCACCCAGGTCGTGGAAGCCGACTCCACCGACACCGAGGCGCTGCGCCAGCTCGGCGTGCAGGAGTTCGCCCGGGCCGTGGTCGGCATCGGCACGAACCTCGAGGCCAGCGTGCTGACCGTGCTGACACTGGCGGAGATCGGCGTGCCGGAGATCTGGGCCAAAGCGATCAGCACCAAGCACGGCAAGATCCTGTCCTCGGTCGGCGCCCGGCACGTCATCTACCCCGAGGCGGAGATGGGTGAGCGGGTCGCGCACCTGATCACCGGCCAGATGCTGGACTACATCGAGTTCGACGACGGCTTCGCCATCGCGAAGGTACGGGCGCCGAAGGAAGCGATCGGCCGCACGCTGGCCGACATCGGCCTGCGCAGCAAGTGGGGCGTGACGGTGGTCGGCACCAAACTGCCCGGCCAGGACTTCACGTACGCGCGACCCGAGACGGTCGTGCCGCCGGGCTGCATCCTGATCGTGGCCGGCGACACCACCAAGGTGGAGCAGTTCGCCGCAGTGACCTGACCCGAAGCGCGCCCAACGGCCCGAAGCCGGAGTTCGGGGCCGAAGGCCGGGGTCGGGGACGGGCCGGGCCGGGCCGGTCCGAACCGCCGTCAGACGGTGACCGAGAAGCCTGACTTCTTCTCCGGAGCCTTGGCCGGCGGCTTGCTGCTCTTGGCCGGCGCCGGCTCCGGCGCCTTGTCCTTCTTGCGGGGAGACGGCTTCTTCCGCACATCATCCGACGCCGGCATCCCCCCGGAGATCTCCGCCGAAGGAGCCGCCGCCCCCACCGCCCCGAGCACCTCAGCCTGGCAAGCCCTACCGTTCAGCACGAACGCCACCGGCAGCGGATTACTGATCCGGTAACTCCCGCTCAACGTCACACTCGCCGACCGCCCCGGCCGCAGCTTCGTCCCGTTCTTGGCCCGCAGCACCAGCTTGCGTCCCCGCTGGGTGAGCCGTTTCGGCGCGTCGGTGAGCCGCTGACCACCCGCGAAACTGAACTCCAGCGACCACTCCGACAGCACATGCTCCCCCGTGTTGACCACGGTCACCTGGGCGCCGAAGTCCGACCCGGAGTCGCGCTGCACGCGGTAGCGGACCTTGCACCCCGTACCGTGCGGGACCACCGCCCCCGGCCCGGCACCGGCCGCCGCCGCCTGGGCTGTGCCGACGTCGACCGGCTCGCGGGTCGACGACCAGATCAGGCCGACCGCCGCCGCCAGGATGATCGTTGCGACGCCTGCCTGGATGCGGTGCCGCCCGGCCAGCACCGCCTCCGTGAGCCGCGCCCCCGGGACCGGATCGGGCAGCAGCCCACCGGCGCGCGGAGGCCCGCCGGAGCGCAGCAGCCCACCCGAGCGCAGAGGCCCACCAGAGCGCAGCAGCCCACCGGCACGGAACAGCCCACCACCCAGCGGTTGCGGACCGCCGAGCCGCAACGCCCGGGCCACCCGCAAACCGGCTCGGACCCGCAGCCCGGGCGCCCGGGCCGGGCGCGGCAGCGGATGCGGTGACGGGCGCAGCCCGGACGATGGCGCACCGACGGCGATGATCGGCTGAAGTCCGACGAGCGCGGCCAGTTCCGCGGCGACCACGGCCGCGCCGGGCCGGTCCTCGGGCTGCTTGGCCAGGCAGCGCAGGCAGAGATCGGCGACCTGCGCCGGCATCCCGGGCAGCGACGGTACGGGCTCCGGATCAGCGAACAGGTGCGCCCGCAACGCCTGCGTGGTGTTCCCCGCCGGCCACGGCAGCCGCCCGGTGAGTGTCCGATAGAGCAGCAGCCCCAGGGCGTACACGTCGGCGGCGGGTGAGACGTGGCCACCGCCCAGCCGTTCCGGGGCCAGGTATGCCGGGGTGCCCAGCAGGCTGCCGTCCGGTGCGGCGTCCCGCTGCCCGATCAGCGCCGAGATGCCGAAGTCGACGACCTTCGCCCCCGCGCCGGTGAGCATCACGTTCGCCGGGGTCACGTCGCGGTGCACCACGCCCCGGGCGTGAGCGGTGGCCAGGGCCGAGGCCACCTCGGCCGCGATCACGACCGCGTCGCGCCAGGGCAACGGGCCTTGGCGGCTCAGCCGGGCGGCGACCGACTCGCCCTCGTTGAGTTCCATCACCACGTACGGGACGGAGCGGTGCTCGTCCAGCGGGGATTCCCCGAAGTCGAACACGCCGGTGATGTGCGGGTGGCACAGCTGGGCCGCGGCCAGCGCCTCCAGCCGCAGCCGGTCGCGGAACGTCGAGTCGCCGGCCAGTTGCGGCGACAGCACCTTGACGGCGACGGCCCGGCCCAGCACCTGGTCGTGGCCCCGCCACACGACGGACATGCCGCCGGTGCCGAGCCGTTCGATCAGGCGGTACCGGTCGCCGACGAGGCCGCCCTGTCCCCCGGTCGCCAGCCAACCCATGTGCCGATTGTGGCCCGAGGGACGCCCTGCTCACCGGGGGTCGGCGGAATCCGGAGAGCCGCCCGGCGTGCTCTGACCAGCACATCGCTCTTTGTCCGGAATAACCCCGCCGTCACCCGGCCAGGAGCTGATCCACCGGTGCGAAGTCGTCGGTCAGCACCCGGGCGCCGTCGATGAAATCGGTGAGCGGCTGACCCGACAACAGCTGCACCGGCTCGTCCACCAGGTCGAGATGGTTGCGCAGCTCGTCCAGGGCCAGCGGCGACTTCGACGCGACGATCACGAAGTTCGAGCCGGTCTCACCGTCGAGGGCGGCCTGCGGCGCCACCAGCGCCACGTGCGGGAAGACGTCCGCCACCGTGGCCAGCTCGGCCCGGATGAAACGGTTCGGCGGGTAGTCGATGACGTTCTGCGCGTACACGCCATCCGTGCGCAGGACGCGGGCAATGTCAGCGGCCATCTCCCGGGTGGCGAGGTGCCACGGGACCACCAGGTGGCCGAACGCGTCGCCGACCACCACGTCGTACCCCTGGCTCCGCTGCGCGGCCAGGCCGACCCGCGCGTCGCCGACGCGGACCCGCAGGTTCGGCCCGGTGCGCAGGCCCAGCTCGCGCTTGTCCAGGTCGACCAGGCCGCCGTCGAGCTCCAGGACGAGCTGGTCGCTGCCGGGCCGCGTCCGCGACACGTACGCCGGGACGGTGAACCCGCCACCACCCAGGTGCAGCGCACTGATCGGAGCACCGCCGGCCCGGACGACATCCACCACGGCACCGATCCACTGCACGTACGCGAACTCGAGGTGAGTCGGGTCGTTCAGGTCGACGTACGAGTGCCGCGCCGAGTTCAGAATCAGGGTCCGCCCACCGGCCACGCTGGGATCGGCGTCCACCCGCGCGCAGTGATAGGCGGTCTCGATGTCGCAGGGCGTCGGCGCGGTGGCACCCAGCCCGGCCCCGAACAGCCCGATGGTGACCACGACCGCCCTCGTCCGCGGCTTGCCGGGCAGCTTCAGCTCCGGGTTGTTGCGGTGCAGCCACCAGCCCAGCCCGAAGCCGGCCACGGCCAGCACGCCGGCCAAGGTCAGCACGATCCAGCTGCTGGGCATCGCGGCGACGAAGACGAACCCGGTGCCCAGCGTCGCGGTGATCGCGCCGAGCGTGCCGAAGCTGGACAGCCGGCCCACTACCTCGCCGGTCCGGCGCAGGTCGCCGAGCTGGAGCTTCACCGTCAGCGGGGTGATCGCGGCGAGCAGGAACGCGGGCAGGAAGACGGCCAGCACGGCCAGCAGCAGCACGGCCGGCGCCGACCCGCCGCGCAGCAGCTCACCACCCCAGCGGACCAGCGGCAGGGTGATCGCCGTGCCGATCGCCGCCAGCAACAGCGCGGGGGCCAGCAGCAGCCGGGGGTCGAACTTGTCGGCGAGCCGGCCGCCGAGCCAGGTGCCGTACGCGATGGCGGCCAGCGAGATCCCGATCACCGAGCTGCTCACCTGCAGCGTCACCCCGACGTACGGGCCGACGAGCCGCAGCGCCACGATCTCCAGGACCAGCACGGCGCCGCTGGCGAAGAACACCAGGGCGGTGGCCAGTCCGGAAGGCAGGGCGCGCGGGGCGGAGGTCTCCATCGCGCGGATGCTACCGGCGTGCTCCTGTCAGATGACTGATAGGTGCACGTGGTTGGTGTGGGTCGCGGCCGGTCCGCCCGAGCCACTGTAGGCGCGCCAGCCGGTGCCGGGGTGCCAGATCTGCCGGTACCAGATCACGTACAGCACACCGAGGCGTGAGGCGTTCTTCACGAAGTACGCCGCCAGGTTGTCGCCGTACGTACGGTCGCCGCCGGACGCGTTGACGTTCTCGAAGCCGCCGGAGGCCGCGGAGAAGTCGCAGGCTCGGCCCTTGGGGTGTTCACCGGAGGAACGCTGACTGAAGCAACCCGTGTACCGCTTGAAGCCCGCCGCCCGGGCCTGCTGGTACGCGTTCAGCGTCCGCGGCGTGATGCACCCGCCGCCGCCCGGGGAGGGGTCGCTGACCGAGCAGGACTCCTTGGGCCAGGAGCCGTCGGAGTTGCGGGGGGCCGGCTTGGCCAGCGGCGAGTTGGCGTTGATGAAGCCGCTGCGGGCCGCGCCGCCGCCGGCGATGGCCAGCGCTTGCTCGGCCTGCTGCTTCTTCTTGGCCATGACCGTGACCTGCTTCTGCTGCTCCTTGATCTCCAGGTCGATGGCCTGCTTGGCCCGCCGGGTGGTCTCCAGCGCCTCCCGGTAACCGGTCAGGGCCTTGCCGTCGATCTGGGCCATCTGGTCCAGGCGCAGCGCGCGTTCCATGAAGGTGTCCGGCGACGAGGCGTTGAGCAGCAGAGTCATGGTGTTGAAGCGGCCTTGCCGGTAAGCGCGGTTGGCGACCTCGCTGACCCGGCCCTGCAGCTCGCCGGTCTTCTGCTTGGCCTGGGCCAGCGTGACGGTGAGCTGCTTCTGCCGCTTCTGGGAATTCTCGAGCTTGTTCTTGGCTTCGATGTGTCCCTTGGCCGCGGACTCGAGCGCCGACCGCAGCGTCTTGGTGCCGCCCTCCTCGTCCGGATCCGCGTGCGCGGCCGGGGCGGCGACGAGCAGCACCGCGAGGGCAGCGAGAAGGGCCAGGACAGGCTGGAGCCGGCGCAGGAGAGTCGCCGCCACGGTCTACCTCCCAAGTCGTGAGCGCGGTGACTCTACCGCGCCGCACCTCGAAACGGCAGCGCGCTCACGTCGATGAATATCCACCGTCGACGAAGAGTGTCTGGCCGGTCACCGCAGCGCTAGCGGCACTCGCCAGATACACCGCGCATCCGGCGAAATCGCTCGGCAGCCCGTTCCGGCCGATCATCGAGCGCCGGGCGTGCGCGGCGACCTTCTCCGGATCGGCGAAGACCGGCTCGGTCAGCGGCGTGTGCACCACGCCGGGGGCGACCGCGTTGCAGCAGACGCCCCGGGCCGACCACGCCTCGGCCTGCGAGCGGGTCAGGGCCACCAGACCGGCCTTCGAGACGCCGTAGGCGCCGCTGTTGCCGTACGCGCGGAAGGCCTGCTGCGAGACCACGTTGATGATCCGGCCCCAGCCGCGCTCGGCCATCGCGGGCCCGAAGCGCTGCCCGAGCAGGAAGGGAGCGGTCAGGTTGGCGGCCATGGTGACGTCCCAGTCATCGTCGGTCAGCTCGTCCATCGGCGGGCGCCGGTTCACCGCCGCCGCGTTGACGAGGATGTCCGGTTCCCCGTACCGGGTGATGATCGTGTCGATCGCGGCCGGGAGCGCCGCCCGGTCGGCGAGATCCGCCGGCACCGCGCCGGCCTCGATACCCTCGGCGGCCAGCTCGCGGATCGTCTCGGCCAGCGGCTCCGGGCGCCGGGCGACCAGCACGACGCGGGCGCCGGCGCCGCCCAGCGCGCGGGCCATGGCCCGGCCGATCCCGGAACTGCCGCCGGTCACGACCGCGGTCCGGCCGGTCAGACCGAAAAGCTCAGACAGGTACGCAGACATGCGGGCACCCTAATATCCGAAGGATGGCGTTCACCGAGGCATTTCCCGTCATCACCGTGGCCGACCTGCCCGCCGCTGTCGCTTTCTACACCGACGGGCTGGGTTTCACCGAGCAGTACCGCTTCCCCGCCGAGGGCGAGCCGGTCTTCGTGACCCTGCGGCTGGGCACCAGCGAGCTGGGCATCGGCGCCGACACGACCGCCGGTTACGAGCTGTGTGTCTACGCCGACGACTGCGACGAGGCCGTCGCCCGGCTGGGTGCGGCCGGCGCCGAGATCGTGGCGGAACCGGCCGACCAGCCCTGGGGCGAGCGGCTGGCCCGCGCCGTTGATCCCAGCGGCCACAAGCTGATGATCCTGTCGAAGCTCTAGGCGAACAGGGCGGCGTGCGCCGTTCGCCAGATGTCCTCGTTGGCCGCCACCAGCAGGCCGCGCTCCGCGTCGGTCGCCCGGTACGCCGAGCCGTCGAGGTGCAGCACCGTGCCACCGGCCTCACGCACGATCAGCGAGCCCGGCACGTGGTCCCAGGGCAGGATCCGCCAGAAGGTGGCGAACTGCTGCTCGTCGGAGACGACGGCCGGATATTCGTAGCCCGCGCAGTGGTGGCCGCCGGTCACTGTGCCCAGCGTGGCGATCCGCCGCTCGATCCGCTCGCGGAGGTCGTCCGGGAAGTAATTGCGGGACAACGAACCGGTCAGCCCGGCGGCACCCGGATCGTCGGTGCGGGTCTTGACCCGCAGCCCGTCGATGAACGTGCCGCTGCCCGCCTCCGCGACCGTCATCCGGTCGGCGACCACGTCGAGGATCCAGGACGCGGCCGGCTCCCCGTCGCGCAGCAGCGCGACCATCACGGCGAACGGCGTCTTGCCGGCCGCGAAGTTGTTGGTGCCGTCGACCGGGTCGACGATCCAGACCGCGCCCGAGTCACCGACGCGGCCCAGCACGCCCGGGTCGGCCGCCACGGCTTCCTCGCCGACGACCTGCGAGCCGGGCAGCAGCGCGGTGAGGCCGGCGGTCAGCGCCCGTTCCGACTCCTGGTCGGCGATGGTGACCAGGTCGCCGGGCGACTTCTGCTGGATCTCGGAGTCGCTCAGGTGCCGCCACCGGGGCAGCACGATGGTCTGCGCCACCTCCCGGACCAGGGTGGTGACCTCGTCGATCAGGTCGTCACGCACGCGGCGGCAACTTCACGACGCTGACGAAGAACTCGTCGATCTGCCGGATCACCGAGATGAACCGGTCGAAGTCGACCGGCTTGGTGACGTAGGCGTTGGCGTGCAACTGGTAGCTGCGCAGGATGTCCTCGTCGGCGGCCGAGGTGGTCAGCACCACCACCGGGATGCGGCACAGGTCGTCGTCCTTCTTGATCTCCTCGAGCACCTCCCGGCCGTCGCGGCGGGGCAGGTTGAGGTCGAGCAGGATCAGGTCGGGTCGCAGCGCACCCTCGTACGCGCCCTCGCGGCGCAGGTAGGCCAGCGCCTCGGCGCCGTCGGACACCACGGTCAGCCGGTTGCGGACCTTGTGCTCCTCGAACGCTTCCTGCGTCATCAGCACGTCGCCCGGGTCGTCCTCGACGAGCAGCACCTCGATGGGTGTGCCGTCCTGCCGCACCGCACCCGTCATGCCGAGCCTCCTTCCGCACGTTCCGGCGTCATGCCGCGACCTCATCCTGTTTCCGGGGTTCCGCCACCGGCACCCCGGCGAGCAGCGGCAACGTGAAGTAGATCGACGTGCCCTCGGTCACCTCGAGGTCGAGCCAGATCCGTCCGCCATGGTATTCGACGATCTTCTTGACGATGGCCAGCCCGATGCCGGTGCCCTCGTACGCGTCCCGCGCGTGCAGCCGCTGGAAGATGACGAAGACCTTGTCGGCGAACTCGGGCTCGATGCCGATCCCGTTGTCCCGGACGTTGATCTGCCACTCCTCCTCCAGCCGCTCGGCCGTGACCTGGATCACCGGGGCGACGTCCGGGCGGCGGAACTTCAGCGAGTTGCCGATCAGGTTGACGAAGAGCGTGGTGAGCAGCGGCTCCTCGCCCTCCACGGTGGGCAGGTCGGTCCAGGTGATCTCGGCGTCGTCCCCGGCCCGGGCCTCCAGCTGCGACTTCACCTCGGTCAGCACCCGGTCGAGATCCACGTCGGTGAAGCCCGCGGTGAGCCGGCCGATCCGGGAGAACGCCAGCAGGTCGTTGATCAGGCGCTGCATCCGCTGGGCGCCGTCTACCGCGAAGGCGATGTACTGGTCCGCGCGCTCGTCCATCTGACCCGCGTAGCGGCGCTGGAGGAGCTGGCAGAAGCTGGCCACCTTGCGCAGCGGCTCCTGCAGGTCGTGCGAGGCCACGTAGGCGAACTGCTCGAGGTCGCGGTTGGACCGGGTGAGCTCCTCCGCCTGCTGCTTGAGCTGGTCGTTGACCCATTCGATCTGCCCGCGGGCCTCGCGCACCTCGCTCAGCTCGCTGGCGATCTGCCGGCGCATCCCGTCCACGTCGGCGGCCAGCGTGCGCAGCTCGGGGGAACCGCTGCTGGTGATCTGCTTGTCGTAGTCGCCGCGGGCCACCTCGCGGACCTGCTCGGCCAGCTCGGTCACCGGCCGGCTGACCAGGCGGTCGAGCAGCAGGAACAGCACCGCACCGGCCAGGATGACGACCACCGCCGCGAAGATCTCCAACGCCACCAGCACCGTGCCGGTGCGCTTGGCCGACGCGGCCGACTCGTTGCGGACCACCAGGATGTCCTGCTGGAGGTCGGTGATCGCGGCCCGCAGCGCGTCGAACTGCCTGGTGTCCGCCCGGTCGATGAGGACCTGGCCGGCCTGCGGACCCTCGTCACGGACCGCGTTGATCACCGGCTCCGCGACGGTCACCCGCCACTGGTCCGCACGCTGCTGCACGCGCTGCAGCGAGGCGCGCACGGCCGGGTCACCGTCGGCGCCGTTCAGCTTCGTGATCTGGTCCAGCAGCTGCCGCTGGGCGGCGAGGCCGTCGTTGTACGGCTTCAGGTTGTTCTGCTCGCCGCTGATCGCGTACCCGCGGATGCCGGTCTCCTGATTGACCACCGCGGTGTTGAGGCTCTCGCCGGAGGCCCGCATCGGGCCGGTCTTGTTCAGGATGTTGTCGATGTGGTCGTTGCTGTTCGCAGCGGTGATCGCGGCGAAGACGCCGAGGATCGTCAGCAGCAGCGCGACGGTCACCGACAGGGCCACCACCCGGCGGCGCAGCGTCCAGGTGCGCAGGTCGAGCAGGCTCATCGGCCGCCGCCCCGGGAGATCAGCAGCATCGCCACGTCGTCGGCGAGCGGGCCGCCGTTGCCCTGCTCGGCCCGGCCCACCAGCCACGCCGGGAGCGCCGCCAGCGGCACCTCCTTAGCGGCCGGCTCGGCCAGCACGCCGCACAGCCCGTCCACGTCGAGACGTTCGTTGCCCACGCCGGTGTGCCCCTCGATCAATCCGTCGGTGTACATCAGCAGAGACCAGTCGTCGCCGGAGAGCTCCACGTCGGTCGCGGGCGTGGGGGTCGGCTTGACGCCCAGCACGATGCCGCGGCGCGCGGCCACCGGCTCGGCCCGGCCGTCCCTGAGCAGCACCGGCGGCGGATGCCCGGCCAGCCGTACGGTGGCCCGGTTGGCGCTCAGGTCGAGGACCACCGACGCGACCGTGGCGAAGACCTCACGGGCCCGCCGCTCGCTCATCAGCACCTGCTCCAGCGCGCCCAGGATCTGATCCTCCGGCACCCCGCCGAGCACCAGCGCCCGCCACGCCACCCGGAGCTCGACGCCGAGGGCGGCCTCGTCCACGCTGTGCCCGCAGACGTCACCGACGATGACGTGCAGGCGGTCGGGACCGACCTGCACCACGTCGAAGAAGTCGCCCCCGAGCAGGCCCATCGCCCGCCCGGAACGGTAGAACGTGTGCACCGCGACCTCGGTGGTCTGCATCAGCGGCTGGGGCAGCAGGCCGCGTTCGAGCCGGGCCGACTCGGCCTGGCGCAGCTCCACCTCACGCAGCCGCTGGGTGTTCTCGTCGGCGCGCTTGCGCTCGACCGCGTACCGCAGGGCGCGGACCAGCAAGACACCGTCGACCTGGCCCTTGACCAGGTAGTCCTGGGCGCCCTCGGCGACCGCCGCGACCCCCAGGTGCTCGTCGGAGCGCCCGGTCAGCACACAGACCGCGGCGCTGCCGGCCACCGCGAGCAGCTTGCGCAGGCCGTCGATGCCCTCGGCGTCGGGCAGCCCCAGGTCCAGCAGGACGCACTGCACGCCGCGCATCATCGGCCGGGCCTCGCGCAGGCTGGTCGCCACCCGCAGGTCGAACAGCGCACCGGCCTCGGCGAGCAGCTCCTTGACGAGGAAGGCGTCGCCCTCGTCGTCCTCGACCAGCAGGATGCGCAGCCGTTCGGGGGTTTTCAACGCCGCCGGCGGCACTGTGAGAGCGCGTTCGCTCACCACGCCACCCCGCACGACGGGGTGCGCGCAACGGCGGCTCCGGCGCGGTGGGAACGCTTGATGGCTCGACTCCTTCGGGCGTGACCCGCTGATAGTCCACCACCGGCTGCGGACGCACAACACCGGACACCCACGGCAGCGGCGCGGCTCACGCCGGCGGCCCGTACGACTGGTCCTCGGCCACCCGGCGGGCGTGCTCGGCGATCACCTGGCCCAGGATCCCGTGCAGCCGGCCGCAGTCGCCGCAGTGCAGGTTCTCGTCGAGACGGCGGCTGCCGCAGCCGGTGCAGGTGCCCCGGTCGGCGGGATCCCGGTACGCCTCCAGGGCCCGGCACATCGCCCGGACGACATGGTCGCTGATCTGGAACGTCGCCTCCCCGAGCGCGGTGCGCAGGCCGAGCACGGCGGCGGGACCGGCCTCGGGCGCCGGGTCGTAGCAGGCGACCCGGTCGATGAACTCGGCGAACACGGCAGGGGGGTCGAGCGGGGCGGTCACCGCACAAAGTTATGTCACCGCTTCGAAAGATCCACGGGGTACCCGGGCGGAGCCGCAGCGGCTTAGATGGCATCCGAAGCGTCGTGAAGGAGGCTCACGTGGGCGTACCGCGGATCGAGGCCGCGTCCCGGGCCCTGACCCGGCCCACCCATCGGGTGAGCGCGGCGCTGCTCGCGGTCCTGCTGCTGCTGATAGTCGCGGTGGCGGCACAGCAGTCCGTGCAGCCGCCCGGAGCGCGGGCTGCCGATGCCCCGGCCGCGGAGTTCAGCGCCGGGCGTGCGTTCCAGCACATCCAGGCGATCGGCACGGAGCCGCACGTGGCGGGCAGCGCACCGGCCGACGCGGTCCGCGAGCGTCTCCTGACCACCCTGCGTGGCCTGGGCCTGGCGCCCGAGGTTCAGGACACGGTGTCGGTGCAGGGCGGCGAGCTGTCGGCGAGCGCGGGCGGAAGCGGTCTGGCCCGCGTCCGCAACGTGGTCACCTTGCTGCCCGGCACGGCGTCCACCGGCCGGATCTTCCTGGTCGCGCACTACGACTCGGCCCAGGTCTCGCCCGGCGGCAACGACGACGGGGCGGGCACCGGGGCGATTCTCGAGATCGCCCGGGCGCTGGCGACGGGACCGCGACCGCGCAACGACGTCGTGCTCGTGTTCACGGACGCGGAGGAGGCCTGCCTGTGCGGGGCGAAGGCGTTCGTCGATCAGCATCCGCTGGCCCGTGACGGTGGCGTCGTGCTCAACCTGGAGGCCCGCGGCAGCACCGGACCGGCGATCATGTTCGAGACCGCGACGGACAACGCGGGCCTGACCGGGGTGTACGCCGAAGCGCCACGGCCGGTGGGCACCTCGTTCGCGGTCGAGGTCTATCGGCTGCTGCCCAACGACACCGACTTCACCCCGTTCCTCGATGCGGGCTTCACCGGCTTCAACAGCGCGTACATCGACGGCTCGGCCGTGTATCACGCGCCCACCGACACCCCGGCGGCGATGGACCGGGACAGCCTGCAGCACCTCGGCGCGAACACCCTGGCGCTGACCCGCGAGCTCGGTGGCCGCGATCTGCCCGCGCTGAGCTCCGACGGCGACGCGGTGTACTTCCCGGTGCCCGGTGGGCTGGCCGTCTACCCCGGCTCGCTCACCTGGCCGCTGGCCGCGCTGGCCGTGCTGGCCGTGCTGGCGCTCGCCTGGCTGGCCCGGCGTCGCGGGCTGGCCACCGGGGCCCGGCTGGCGGGCGGGTTCGGGCTGGCCCTGGTGCCGCTCATCGCGGCCCCGGTGGCGGCCCAGCTCCTGTGGGCAATGCTCAAAGTCATCCGGCCGGGGTACGCCGCTCAGCTCATCGACCCGTACCGGCCGTTCTGGTACAGGCTGGCGATCCTGGCCCTGACCGCCACGATTGTGTTCGCCTGGTACGCACTGCTGCGCCGCCGGATGAGCCCGGCGGCGCTGGCCGTCGGTGGCCTCGGCTGGCTGGCGGTGCTCGGTCTCGCGCTGGCCGCCTTCGCTCCCGGCGGCTCCTACCTCGCGGCCCTTCCCGCCCTGGCCGGTGCGCTCGCGGGCATCGTCGCGGTACTGCTGCGCGGCTGGTGGTCGGTGCTGGCGGTGACGGTGGGTGCGGCGGTCGCGGTCGTGGTGCTGCTGCCCACCGTGGTGATGTTCTTCCCGGCGCTGGGCCTGGTGCTGGGCGCCGCCAGCGCGTTCTTCGCGACGCTGCTCGCCCTGGCCGTGCTGCCGATCGTCGACCTGCTGCATCCGGAGGCCGGTGGCCAGCGCGGGATGGTGGCGCTGCGGGCCCGGCGGCTGGGCGGCCTGCCGACGCTGGTGGCGGCGCTCACCGCCGTGGCGTGTGTCGCGACCGGGCTGGCCGTGGACCGCTTCGACCCGGCGCACCCGTCCCCCACCCACCTGATGTACGCCCTGGACACGGACACCGGCCAGGCGCGCTGGCTGAGCCAGGAGAGCAAGCCGCAGGAGTGGACAGGTCAGTACGTCTCGGGCGGGCGGGCACCGGTCCTCGACACCCTGCCGGCGTTCGGCCCGGCGGAGGTGTTCAGCGGCCCGGCCCAGCCCGCGCGCCTGCCGGCTCCGACGCTGACCCCTTCGGCCGACACGACGACCGGAGGCCTGCGCACGGTCACGTTCCGGCTGACCCCGCAGCGGGCGGTGCGCCTGATCACCCTGCATGTCAACGCGGAGGCGACGGTCAGCGCGGCCACGGTCGCCGGCCGTCCGGTGCCCACGGACCGGAAGGCGGGCGGACTGTGGGGCTTCGGCTTCGTGTTCCATGCGCCGCCGCCGGACGGCATCGAGGTGACCCTGACCGTGCCCGCGCAGACCCCGCTGCGGCTGCGGACGATGGACGCCAGCGACGGGTTGTCCACCCTGCCGGGCTTCCGGCCCCGGCCCGCGGACGTCGGGATCGTGGGCTCACACAGCTCGGAGATGGCCGCGGTGGCGCACACCTTCACACTCTGACCGCTCAGCGGCCGCGCCGGCCCTTGCCCTGCGCCGACTCGAACTTGAAGTGCACGAAGAGCCGTCCCCAGTTGTCGCCGTCCTTCTCGACCCGGTGGTAGAGCTGCTTGATCTCCTTCTGGTCCAGGAAGCGGATCACCTTCTTCTTGAGGGCACCCGACCCTTTGCCCGGAATGATCTCGACCAGCGTGGCCTTCTTCTGGATGGCCTCGTCGATGACGTCACGCAGCGCTTTGTCGATCTGGGTGCCCTTGTTGAAGATGTCGTGCAGGTCCAGCTTGATCTTCACGTCTGCGATCCTCGTCCCTCGTCGTTCTTGCCCAGCCAGGTCTCGACCCGCCGCAGCGCCTCGGTGTAGTCACCGTGATTCTTCATCGCCGCGGCCAGCCGCAGGTGCGGCAGGGCCTCACGAAAGCGGCCGGCCCTTTCGAGGGTCCGGCCGAGGACGTGGTGTGCGTAGTGATCGGAGGGATCGTGCTCGATCAGCGCTCTCAGCTGCGCCTCCGCCCCGCCGAGCTGCGCGGAGTTGAAGTAGGCCCGGGCCAGTAGCTGGCGTACGGCCGCGTTGTGCGGCTCGGCCTCGACGATCGGTTCCAGCAGCCGGGCCGCCCCGAGGGGGTCGCCGGACTCGAAGAAGAATGTGGCCCTGCGGTACTCCTCCAGAAGATCCACGACCCCGCTCCCCACGCTCGCACACCAGCGACTCAGACAACGCTGGCACAACATTCCTCGAACGGCGAGTGTTCCGCTGGCTCCAGCTTCCCGACAATTCGCCCCATTCCGCAACCCTCGCGGCACAGAATGCCGGAGTGGGGGACTTCCCGCTTCATCTCGTCCAGGCGCCGCGGCGTCACCGGTCCGCGCGCGCCAAGCCGCTGCTGATCGGCGCCGTCACGCTGGTCATGTGCCTGTTCCTGGCCGGCGCGGCAGCACGGCCCGAGCCGCGTTCGGCGGCCTTCGCGATCCCGGGCATGACCGGGATCGGCTCACCGCCCACCGGCCGCTCCTGGGCTCCCACACCTCGGGAGACCGGCGGCCTGCGCAGCCTCGCGACCGCCGGTCAGGGAAGGTTCGCGCTGCACACCGCGGGCGGAGACGTCACCTTCCTGCCCGGCGTGAACCTGGGCAGCACCACGCCGGGACACCAGCCCGGCGAGCTGTCGGTGAGCACCGGGCAGTACCGGACCTGGTTCGCGGCGATGGCCTGGCTCGGCCTCCGGGTCGTGCGGATCTACACGATCCACCCGCCGTCCTTCTACACCGAGCTGGTGGCCCACAACCGGGCGAACCCGGACCGGCCGCTCTACCTCATGCAGGGCGTCTACCCGCCGGATGAGTCGTACGTCGAGAAGAACAACCTTTTCGACCGGGCCGTCACGACCGCGTTCCAGCGGGAGATCCGGGACGCCGACAGCGCGGTGCGGGGCCAGCTCACGCGTACGCCGCAACCGGGGCGGGCCGACGGCACCTGGACCGCCGACGTGACCCCCTGGCTGGCCGGCTGGATCATCGGCGCCGAGCTCGACCCCGTCGCAACGGCCCGCTCCGACGACCGCAACGCGGACGCTCCCCCGGTCCGCGGCCGGTACGTCCGGAGCACCCCGCAGGCGTCCCCGACCGAACGCTGGCTGGCCGCGCGGCTGAACGAGCTGGCCACCCTCCAAGCGGCGGCCGGACTGAGCCAGCCGATCGCCTTCGTCAACTGGCCGACCACCGACCCGCTGCGCCACCCCGAGGAGCCGCTGCCCGAGGAGGACCTGGCCCAGCTGGACGCGAACCACGTGGTCGCAACCGGGAAGTGGCCGGCCGGGACCTTCGCCAGCTACCACGCCTACCCGTACTACCCCGACTTCCAGCGGCACGAGCCGGCGCTGCTGGCCCACCGGTACGCGGGACGCGCCGACCCGTACGCGGGCTATGTCGCCGCCCTGAAACGGCACCACGGTGACCTGCCCACGCTGATCACCGAGTTCGGCGTACCGTCAGCGCTCGGATCGGCGCACAACGGCCCGCTCGGGCGCAGCCAGGGTGACCACAGCGAACGGGACGCCCTGCGGATCGACGCGGAGCTGCTGCGGCTGATCCGCGACGAGGGCCTGGCGGGCGGTTTCCTCTTCGCCTGGACCGACGAGTGGTTCAAGGCCACCTGGAACACCCAGCGGCAGCAGGATCCCGAGCGCCGCCAGCTCTGGCACGACGTGCTCACCAACGAGCAGCACTTCGGCCTGATCGCGATGGACGCCGCCGGCTCCCCGGAGGCGAGCACCCAGTATCTGCTGGACGACGAGAACGGCTGGCCGTCGCGGCGGGTCACGGCCCGGGTCGACGAGGCGTACCTGCGGTTGCGGGTCAGGCTCGGCAATCCCGCGCCGAGCACGCTGACCCTCGGCTTCGACGTGCTGCCCGGGCTGACCGGCGAGCCCGCGCCCGGCACCGCGAACCGCAGCGCCGACGCCGCGTTCTTCCTGGACCTGGTGGCCCGGACCGGACAGGCGTACCTGCGCCGGCAGCTCGACCCGCTGCCGCTGTACGCCAAGGTGCCGATCGCGGTCCGCGGGCCGGCGGCGATCGGCTGGCAGCGCTTCGAGCTGATCGTCAACCGGGCCCAGACCCTCCGGGCCACCGGCCGGAAGCTGCCGGCCGAGCTGCAGAACGCCGGGATGCTCCGGTACGGCAGCCCGGACGCGGACAGCCGGGCCCTGTGGGAACGCGACGGCGACGACCTCGTGGTGCGGGTGCCGTGGGCGATGCTGGGCTTCGCGGATCCGTCCCGGCACATGGTCGGCGTACCGGCCGGGCGCAAGCTCACCCTGCGGGCCGCGCCGGGGGTCGGGGTCACCGTGTCGGCCACCGGCACCGACCAGACGGCCGGGCCCGCGACCTGGGTGAACTGGAACCGGCCGTACTACACCGAGCGCCTCAAGCAGGGCGCCGAACAGTTCCGGGACGCCGCCCTGGACACCGCGGGGCCGTGAGGCCTCAGGAGCGGCGGACGAGCCTGGCGGCCAGCCCACCGCCCAGCAGCAGGGTGCCGAGCGCGATGAGCGCGACCGGGCTGAGCCCGGTGACCGGCAGGCCACCACCCGAGCCGGGCAGGACCGAGGCACTCATCCGGCGCGATTCCGGGGTGTCCGACGGCAGGGGCGCGTCCGCGGCGGGCGTGGCCGTCACGAAGTCGCTGACGGTGATGCCGTCGCCGGTGCGCACGACGACCGCGACGTCGTACTCCCGGTCGTTCCGCAGCCCGGTCAACTCGCAGGCCCCCGCGGTGGGGACGGTGAGGGTGCAGCCGGACTCGTAGCCGGCGGTCGTCGCCCAGAAGTAGGCGAACTTCCCGCTGCCGAGGTCGGCGGGCGGCCGCCAGTCGACCCGCAGACCGCCGTCGAGGGCCAGCACCCGGATGCCGGTCGCGGTGCCGGGCGGCCGGGGCAGACCCGTCACCGGTACGGGCACAGCACTCGCCCCGGTGCTGCCCGATCCCAGCTGTCCGTCGGCACCGGCTCCCCAGCAGTACGCGTACCCCCGGGTGTCAAAAGCGCAGCTGTGCTCCTCGCCGGCGTCCAGATCGCGCAGCGCGGGCCCGGCCGTGCGGACCGGCACCGCCCGGGCCGCCGAGCGACCGCTGCCCAGCCGCCCGTCAGCGCCGTCGCCCCAGCAGAACGCCCGGCCACCCCGGTCCAGCCCGCAGGTGTGCTCGCCGCCCGCGCTGATCTCGCCGAGCGCCGCGGCCAGGTCGACGCCGACCGGCTCGGCCTTCGCCTTGCGGGTGCCGGATCCCAGTCCCCGGGTGCCCCAGCAGAAGGCCTTCCCCTCGACCGCCAGCGCGCAGGCCTGCGTCCCGCCGACCGTGACCTCGCGGACCCGGCCCCGCGTGGGCCCGTCCGCCGCGACGGCCACCGGCTCGTCGCGGTCACCGCGCCCACCGGTCCCCAGCTGCTCGTACGCGTCCGACCCCCAGCAGTACGCGGCCCCCGCCGCGGTCACCGCACAGGTGGTGTCGCGGCCGGCCGCGATGTCGACCACCGGACCCCGCAGGCCGCTGCGCGCGCTGACCCGGACCGGCACCGCCGAGCCGCGCAGCCCGGCCACGCCGAGCTGGCCGTGCGAACCGTCGCCCCAGCACCAGGCGCCGCCCTCGTCGTCCACGGCACAGGTGTGCCGGGCACCGGTGGTGATCCCCACCAGGTCGCGGCCGGCCGGACCGGTCACCGCCACCGGGGCGTCCCGGTCGGCCCGCGCGCCGTCGCCGAGCTGACCGGCGGAGTCGTCACCCCAGCAGTGCGCGGCGCCGCGGACGTCGATCGCGCAGGTGTGCGCCTGGCCCGCGTCGACGGCGACCGCTTTGTGCAGCGCGAGCACCGCCTGCCCGGGGGTGTGCGGCGCGACGCCATCGCCCAGTTGCCCCGAGGAGTCGTCGCCCCAGCAGTACAGCTCACCGAGGCTGGTGATGGCGCAGGAGTGGGCACCACCTGCGGCGATAGCGGCCGTGCCGGGACTCGCCAGCCGGATCGTGTCGGCGTTGATGCCGGGCGGGTACGGCCCCTGCGTGGCCGCCGCCGGGACCACCGGCAGAACGATGAGGGCGAGAGCCGCGAGGGCACCACCGAGACGACCCAGTCGCAACCGTTCCTCCGCTCTCCCTCGCCGGCACAACGCGGGACATTATGCGGAGTTTTAAGCTTTTAGTCCGTTTCCGACACGCTCCGGCCGCGCCCCGCGGCCGGAACTTCGGCGAGCACACCACTGCTGGTGATCGTGTCCGCCGCGCTCACCGTCGAGAAGCCGACCAGCTCACCGGCCCCGAACCGGGTCGCCGGGGCCGGCGGCGGCCCCAGCACCGCCGCCAGAGCAAGTGTCGCGACCAGGGCGGCTCCGGTCGTCCGGCGCCGCCACCCCTGTACCCGGGAGATCATCATGTCCGTCATGCCGCTCACTGTGTCGGCCGCCGGTGTCACGACGCTGTGCGAAAACCATGGTCAGACTGTGTCCCGGACACACAGGTGCTACACAGGAAGCGGAAAGCCGGCGCAAAGCGTGGCCCGCGACAGTAGGGGCATGACGATGGCGAACGCAGACAGCAGCACGGAGCTCCGGCGCCCCGACGGTGGTCCCGTCCGGGTGCTCGTGGTCGACGACGAGCCCACCCTGGCCGAGCTGCTCTCGATGGCCCTGCGCTACGAGGGCTGGGACGTGCGCAGCGCCGGCGACGGGCAGACCGCCGTCCGGACCGCCCGCGACTTCCGCCCGGACGCCGTCGTGCTCGACATGATGCTGCCCGACATCGACGGCCTGGAGGTGCTGCGCCGGCTGCGCGGCGAGTCCCCCGAGGTGCCGGTGCTGTTCCTGACCGCCAAGGACTCGGTCGAGGACCGGATCACCGGCCTGACCGCCGGCGGCGACGACTACGTCACCAAGCCGTTCAGCCTGGAGGAGGTCGTGGCCCGGCTGCGCGGCCTGATGCGCCGGATGGGCCACTCCCCGATGCGCACGGACTCGCAGCTCATCGTCGGCGACCTGAGCCTGGACGAGGACAGCCACGAGGTGCGCCGCGGGGGTGACCTCGTGACGCTGACCGCCACGGAGTTCGAGCTGCTGCGGTACCTGATGCGCAACCCGCGCCGGGTGCTGAGCAAGAGCCAGATCCTGGACCGGGTGTGGAACTACGACTTCGGCGGCCAGGCCAACGTGGTGGAGCTGTACATCTCGTACCTGCGCAAGAAGATCGACGCCGGCCGCAACCCGATGATCCACACCATGCGCGGAGCCGGTTATGTCCTCAAGCCCGCAGACTGAGGCCCGCCCGGCCCGGTGGAACCCGGCCGGCTGGCCGCTGCGTACCCGGCTGGTCGCCATCATGCTCGCCCTGCTGGTGCTGCTGGGCCTGGTCGTCGGAGCCACCGCCGAGATCTACCTGCACAAGTCGCTCTACCAGCAGCTGGACTCGAAGCTCCTCGAGATCAACGCCCGCAACCACTCACGCGGCCCCGGCGGCGGTCCCGCTTTCAACAGTGACAAACCACCGCCGGGCTCCGAGGCGAACTGGATCGTGGTGCGCCTGAACAGCACCGGCGCCGTCACCGGCGGCGGCATCGTCGCCATCGGCACGGACGCGAATGGCTTCTACGACGACATCTACAACGAGGTGGCCGATCCGACCGTCGCGCAACTCGCCGCGGTGACCCCGGACAGCAGTCCGAGAGACCTCGACCTCGGCGGGGAGCTCGGCGACTACCGCGTCGTCTCGAACCTCAACGGCAACGGTGGGGTCAGCATCACCGCCGTGCCACTGGCCTCCACCCAGGCGACGCTGCTCCAGGTCGCCCTCGTGACCGGCGGTGCCGTGCTGGCCGCCCTGGTCATCGCGGGCTGGGCGGGAGCGGTGATCGTCCGCCGTACCCTCCAGCCGTTGTCCCGGGTCGCGGCCACCGCGACCCGTGTGTCGGAGCTGGAGCTGGACCGGGGTGAGGTCGAGCTGGCCCAGCGCGTGCCGGCCTCGGACACCGACCCGCGCACCGAGGTCGGTCAGGTCGGCTCGGCGCTGAACAGGCTGCTCGACCACGTCGGCAACGCCCTCGAGGCGCGGCATGCCAGCGAGATGCAGGTCCGGCAGTTCGTCGCCGATGCCAGCCACGAGCTGCGTACCCCGCTCGCCGCGATCCGCGGTTACGCCGAGCTGAGCCGGCGCAGCCGGCAGCCGGTCCCGGAAGAGATCGCTCACGTGCTGCGCCGGGTCGAGTCCGAGGCCGCGCGGATGACCGCGCTGGTCGAGGATCTGCTGCTGCTGGCCCGCCTGGACGCCGGCCGGCCACTGGCCCAGGACCCGGTCGACCTGACGATGCTGGTGGTCGACGCGGTCAGCGACGCGCACGCGGCCGGTCCGCGGCACGACTGGCAGCTCGCCCTGCCCGAGGAGCCGGTCACGGTGGTCGGCGATGCCCAGCGGCTGCACCAGGTCCTGGCCAACCTGCTGGCCAACGCCCGCACGCACACCCCGGAAGGCACCACCGTGACGGTCGGGGTGAGCGAGAGCGGCGGCGCGGCCGTGCTGACCGTGGCCGACGCCGGGCCCGGCATCCCGGCGGAGTTGCAGCCGCACATCTTCGAGCGGTTCGCGCGCGGGGACAGTTCCCGGTCGCGGGCGGCGGGCAGCACCGGCCTCGGGCTCTCGATCGTGCACGCGGTGGTGACCGCGCACGGCGGCACGGTCTCGGTGCACACGGTGCCGGGCCGGACCGAGTTCACCGTACGGCTGCCGGCCTCCGCGGCCCTCGCCGCGCCGCCTACGCCGGGTGTCCCCGTCGCAGCGCGTCCATGAGCACGTCGCGCAGGTCCTCCAGCAGCGCGCCGGCGGCCTCGCCGTCGGTGACGTGCAGCTCCAGCGGGACCGACTCGCGGTCCCGGCCCACCAGCACGTCGAGCGCGCACAGCGCCCGCCCGGCCAGCTCGCTCGTCACGTCCGGGCAAGCCGCCGCCAGCAGCCGGTCGTCGAGCCAGGGCCGGGCCGCCGCACCGGGCAGTCCGGCCGCGATCGCCGCGATCGCGGTCAGCGCCTGCGTCGGTGGTATCTCATCCAGCAGGACGGACGGCGTCTCCCAGACCCGGAGCACGACCGCCGCCACGGCCTGTCTGCGCCGGGCCGGCGGGAGCTCGGCCAGGCCGTCCAGCAGGTACGGCGCGCTCGCGTTGTTCATGTGCTCAATCGCAGCACAGCAACTTGCACGTGCCCATACCCCGGCTGACGGACACCCGGGTGCCCCGATGAGTTAAGCTCACCGCGTGTCCTGGACGTATCAGTGGTTTACGAGGCCGGCTCCCGCCGGTGCCTCAGCCATGATCCCATGACCTGAGACACCCCGTAGGGCCGGCCGAGGCAGCGACATTCGTCGCTGCCTTTTCGTTTGCACGAATGCCGGTCACACCGGGGCTGCCGGCCCCCGGTCCCGGCGGAGGAGAAGACAGCCGTGACCATCCCCGAGGTGCAGCGGGTCAGCGACCAGCGCATCGAGACCGTCGTGCCGCTGATGAGCCCCGCGCTGCTCCATCACGAGCTGCCGCTGACCCACGAGTTGTCGGCGACCGTGCTGGACAGCCGCCGGCAGGTGGAGGCCGTGCTCGACGGCCGAGATCCGCGCCTGCTCGTCGTCGTCGGCCCGTGCTCCGTGCACGACCCCGTCGCCGCCACGGAGTACGCCGACCGGCTGCGCGGCGAGGCCGCCCGGCTCGCCGACGACCTGCTGATCGTGATGCGGGTGTACTTCGAGAAGCCGCGCTCGACCGTGGGCTGGAAGGGACTCATCAACGACCCGGGGCTGGACGGCACCGGCGACGTCGGCAAGGGCCTGCGGGTCGCCCGGGCGCTGCTGCTCGAGGTGCTGGGCCGGGGCCTGCCGGTCGGGGTCGAGTTCCTGGACCCGATCACCCCGCAGTACATCGCGGACACCGTGGCCTGGGGTGCGATCGGCGCCCGTACGGTGGAATCGCAGGTGCACCGGCAGCTCGCCTCCGGCCTGTCCATGCCGATCGGCATGAAGAACCGGCCCGACGGCAGCATCGCCACCGCCATCGACGCGATCAACGCGGCCGCGGCCCAGCACGTGTTCCCGGGCATCGACGTCTCCGGCACCCCCGCGATCATGCACACCACCGGAAACCCGGACTGCCACCTGGTGCTGCGCGGCGGCAAGGGCCCGAACTACAGCGCCGCCGACGTCAACGCCGCGCTCGGCCAGCTGCGCGCCGCCGGGCTGCCGGAGCGGCTCATCGTCGACTGCTCGCACGGCAACAGCAACAAGGACCACCTGCGCCAGCCGATCGTCGCCGACGACGTGGCCGGCCAGCTGGAGGCCGGCCAGCAGGGCATCAAGGGCGTGATGCTGGAGAGCTTCCTGATCCCGGGACGGCAGGACCTGGGCGGCGAATTGGCGTACGGGCAGAGCGTCACGGACGCGTGCATGGGCTGGGAACCGACCGTCGGGGTGCTGGACCGGCTCGCGATCGCCGCGGCGAAACGACGCGCGAGCTGATCCCACAGGCGGCCCACAGGATGGGCATAAGGGGCCGACAGGCAGGCGGAACACAGTAACGAGGTCAGTGCTTCCGCCTGCCTCTCTAAGGAACCCCGATGACCTCGACGCTGCCCGTACCGCCGATGGTGTCGCCGGCCGGCCCACCGCCGGCCGCGCCCCCACCGCCGGTCCGTCCCCGGTCCCGCTGGTCGGCGTTCTTGCGCGGCCGCGTGGACGACGCCCCCTGGGTACGGCCCGCGCTGCTCGCCCTGCTGCTGCTCACCGGCGTCCTCTACATCTGGGGACTGGGCGCCTCCGGCTGGGGCAACGCGTTCTACTCGGCGGCCGTGCAGGCCGGCTCGGAGAGCTGGAAGGCCTTCTTCTACGGCTCGTCCGACGCGGCGAACTCGATCACCGTCGACAAGACCCCCGGTGCACTGTGGATCATGGCGCTGTCGGTCCGGATCTTCGGCCTCAGCTCGTGGAGCATCCTGGTGCCGCAGGCGCTGATGGGTGTCGCGACGGCCGGCCTGCTGTTCACCACGGTCCGCCGCTGGTACGGCCCGGCCGCCGGCCTGCTCGCCGGAGCGGTGTCGGCGCTGACCCCGGTCGCCGTGCTGATGTTCCGGTTCAACAACCCGGATGCCCTGCTGGTGCTGCTGATGGTGGCCGGCGCCTACGCGACCGTCCGGGCCATCGAGAACGGCTCGACGAAGTGGCTGGTGCTGGCCGGGGTGTTCGTCGGCTTCGGGTTCCTCACCAAGATGCTGCAGGCGCTGCTGGTGGTGCCGGCGTACGCGCTGGCGTACCTGTTCGCCGGCCCGCCGAAGCTGGGCAGGCGGATCGGGCAGCTGCTGCTCGCCGGGCTGGCGGTGGTCGTCTCGGCCGGCTGGTACATCGCGATCGTCGAGCTGGTGCCGGCGTCGATGCGGCCGTACATCGGGGGTTCGCAGAACAACAGCCTGCTGGAACTGACCCTGGGCTACAACGGCCTGGGCCGGCTCAACGGCGAGGAAACCGGCAGCGTCGGTGGCGGTGGCGCGGGTGGCGGCATGTGGGGTGAGACAGGCCTCCTGCGCATGTTCGACAGCTCGCAGGGTGGCCAGGTCTCGTGGCTGCTGCCGGCCGCACTGATCGTGCTGGTCGCCGGGCTGGTGCTGACGTTGCGCGCGGCGCGTACCGACCGGTTGCGGGCCGGGCTGATCCTGTGGGGCTCGTGGCTCGTCATCACCACCGGCGTCTTCAGCTTCATGCAGGGCATCTTCCACGCGTACTACACGGTGGCGCTGGCCCCGGCGATCGGCGCGGTGGTCGGCATGGGCTCGGTGCTGCTGTGGCGGCGCCGGAACAACATCTTCGCGGCGCTGACCCTGGCGGCGGCGATCGCGGTGAGCGCCTGGTGGTCCTTCCACCTGCTCGGTCGCAGCGCCGACTTCGTGCCGTGGCTGCGCTGGGTGGTGCTGGCCGGTGGCATCGTGGCGGCGCTCGGCATGCTGGCCGGGTTGCGGCTGCCGGCGCGGCTGGCTCTGGTCACCGCGGGTCTCGCCCTAGCCGCGGTGCTGGCCGGACCGGCCGCGTACGCGGTGCAGACGGCGGCCACACCGCACACCGGCTCGATCCCGTCGGCCGGCCCGGCCTCACAGGGCGGCGGCTTCGGCGGTCGCGGTGGCCCGGGCGGCGGTGGTCCCGGCGGTGATGGTGGCCGCGGTCAGCGCGGCGGCTTCCCCGGCGGCGGTTTCCCGGGTGGCGCTTTCCCGGGCGGCGGCACTCCGCTGGGTGGCACCGCTCAAGGCGGGACTGCTCCCGGCGGCACCGCTCCCGGCGGGGCGACGAACGGCGGGACCGCGAACGGCGGGGCGACGAACGGCGGGACCGCGAACGGCGGGGCGACGAACGGCGGGACCGCGAACGGCGGGGCGACGACCGGCGGCGGTATGCGCGGTGGTGGCGGCATGGGCGGGTTGTTGAACGCCGCCACGGTCAGCGACGAGATGAAGTCGCTGCTGGACACCAACGCCGACCAGTACACCTGGGTCGCCGCCGCGGTCGGCTCGCAGAGCGCCTCCGGCTACCAGCTGGCCACCGGCGACCCGGTGATGGCGATCGGTGGTTTCAACGGCAGCGACCCGTCCCCCACCCTGGCCCAGTTCCAGCAGTACGTCGCCGAAGGAAAGATCCACTACTTCATCGGCGGTGGTGGCTTCGGCGGCGGGCGCGGTGGCACCGGCTCGGGCGGCAGCAACGCCAGCTCGCAGATCTCGGAGTGGGTCAGCGCGAACTTCACCAGCCAGACCGTCGACGGTGTGACCCTCTACGACCTCACCACCCGGTAGATGACGACCGGACCACGGGCGGCCCTCCACGTCGGGGGCCGCCCGGCCGGCGTGTCACCGGCCGGCCACGAAACTCATAGGGCCGCCACAGGTTCGCCACAATCCGGGCAAAGCCGGGGAGCCGACCTTGGTGGCATGAGCCTTTCCACGCTGCCCTCGTACGCCGACGACCAGGTGCGGGCCGTTGCTCCGGTGCTCGACGTGGTCGTCCCGGTGTACAACGAGGAGATCGACCTCGAGCCGTGCGTACGCCGGCTGCACGCGTACCTGCGGGACGGGTTCCCGTACCGCTTCCGGATCACCATCGCGGACAACGCCAGCACCGACTCCACCGCCGAGGTGGCCGACCGCCTCGCCGGGGTGCTGCCCGGCGTGACCGCGGTGCATCTGAGCGAGAAGGGCCGCGGCCGGGCGCTGAAGTTCGTCTGGACCCACTCGAACGCGGCCGTACTGGCCTACATGGACGTGGACCTGTCGACCGACCTCGGCGCGCTGCTGCCGCTGGTCGCCCCGCTGATCTCCGGCCACTCCGACTTGGCGATCGGTTCCCGGCTGGCCCGCGGCTCCCGGGTCGTCCGCGGCGCCAAGCGCGAGTTCATCTCCCGCACCTACAACCTGATCCTGCGCGGCACCCTGGCGGCACGCTTCTCCGACGCGCAGTGCGGCTTCAAGGCGATCCGCGCGGACGTGGCCGCCCGGCTGCTGCCGATGGTCGAGGACACCGGCTGGTTCTTCGACACGGAACTGCTGGTGCTGGCCGAACGCGCCGGGCTGCGCATCCACGAGGTGCCGGTGGACTGGGTCGACGATCCGGACAGCCGGGTGGACATCGTGGCCACGGCGCTGGCGGACCTGCGCGGCATCGCCCGGCTGACCCGGGCGCTCGGCACCGGCCGGCTGCCCCTCGGCGCGCTGCGTGAGCAGTTGGGCCGCAACCCACTACCGGTTGCCGGGGTGCCGGCCGGACTCACCGGCCAGCTGCTGCGCTTCGCCGCGGTGGGGGTGGCCAGCACGCTGGCCTACCTGCTGCTCTACGCGCTGCTGCGCACCGGCGTCGGCCCGCAGGCGGCCAACCTGGTGGCGCTGCTGGTGACGGCGGTGGCGAACACGGCGGCCAACCGGCGGCTCACTTTCCGGGTACGCGGCCACGACGGCGCCTGGCGTCACCAGGCCCAAGGGCTGGTCGTCTTCGCCGTCGGGCTGGGCCTGACCAGTGGCTCGCTGGCGTTGCTGCACGCCGTGAGCGACCCACCGACCACGGTGGAACTGGGCGTGCTGGTGGCGGCCAACCTGATCGCCACCGGGGTGCGTTTCCTGCTCATGCGGATCTGGGTCTTCCGCGCCGCGCAGACGATGTCGGCGAGCCCGGCGACCGCCCATGAACCCGGCATGAACGCAAGTGCCCCGACTGTATGAATTCGGTGACCGGCGGGTAACAATGGCAGGGATCGGAGTCGCCCAGCGGCTCCGGTCGATGTGCCTTTCAGTCCGGGCCCCGCCGGAGGTGGCGACATGCTCAGCAAGGAAGACAGCCGCAGGCTGGCGCAGCTGGAACGCCAGCTCCGCCGGGACGACCCGGACTTCTGCGCCCGGATGCGCGGCGACCTGCCCACCCGCCGGCGCATGCCACTGTCGCTGGTGCTGACCGGTGTGGTGATCTGGGCCGCGGCCCTGACCCTGGCCGTCTTCGGCTGGTGGGGCGCGGCGGCGGTCGCAGCAGTCTGGGGCACGGTGATCGTGGCGGCACTGGCCTACCGCTGCCGCCCCGGCCGCGACACAACCCACCCCCATCTGCCCCCATCCACCTGGTAGCCGCACCGGGCACCAGGCCCCGGATTTCCGCCCAGCGGCCCGGGAGTAAGACCACCGCGCGGCCGAAGAGCAAGGCCGCCCCGCGCCCGCAAGCAAGACCACCGCACAGCCGCGGTGCCGGACCGCCGGACCGCCGGACCGCCGCACCGCCGCACCGCCGGACCGCCGCACCGCCGCACCGCCGGACCGCCGGACCGCCGGACCGCCGAACGGCCGAACGGCCGCACCGCCGAACGGCCGCACCGCCGAACGGCCGAACGGCCGCACCGCCGCACCGCCGGGCGGCCGGGCGGCCGGGCGGCCGGGCTCAGCCGAAGCTGACCGTGGCCTCGGCCGCGTCCCGAGCCCGGGCCACCACGGCCGCCTCCTCCTCCACCGCCTTGCGCACCTTCGCCGAGAGCGCACCAAACGCCGTCACCGTCACATCGACGCGTTTCTTCCCGGCCATCTTCGCCCGCCACACCCCGGCGATCTCGCCGTCGACCAGCAACACGCCCGGGTTGCCCAGCAGCTTCCAGATCTCTTTCTGCCGCGCGCGATCCGGCACCAGCACGTCGCGGTCGCGGGCCTGCAGCAACGGGTCCATCGCCGGCAGCAGCCGCACCCCTGGCACCGGCTCGGCCGCGGCCAGCTCCGCCACCGCCCCGCTCGGCAGCCAGGCCTTGCGGCCGTCGATCCGCACCTCGGCCAGGTCGCCGGGCCAGACCTTCTTCATCTCCGCCGTGGAGCTGCCCAGATATTTGCCCAGCTCCATTGGCGTCGCCGGTCCCAGCAATCGCAGGTAGGTCGTGATCAGCGCCTCGATGCCGGCGTTCTCCGCCGGCAGCGGCGGGGCGTCGCGGATCGGGCCGAGCGTCGCGTCCTTGCCGCGGGACTCGACCTGGACGCCTCCGGCCAGCCCGGAGTGCTGCCAGACGTTGCCGGCGATGTGCCGGGCCGCGCAGCTGCGGCAGTCGTAGGTCAGCTCCGCCGGCACTCGCGCGCTGACCTGGGTGCTGACCTCGCCGCGCGGCATCGAGGAGTGCACCACGTCGCGGAACGCCTGCGCGGTCACGGTGAACGCCCGGATGCCGAGTTTGCCGCCCGCCGGGATCTGCCCGCTCTTGATCCGGGCCGCCGCGTCCGCGTCGCTGACCGGCCAAAGTGCCTTGACCAGTGACTTCAGATCCTTGCGGCGATGCAGGTGCGGCGCACCCCGGGCCGCCCACACCATCAGGAGGCGGTCGTCGGTGAGCTCGGCGTCGGTGCGGGCGGCCAGCGCGACCTGCACCGAGCCGGGCGTGTATTCCTGCACGCCGAGGTCGAGCACGGCCAGGTCACCGGGGCGCTTCTTGCCGCGCTCGGCGAGGCCCAGCGCGGCCACCCGGTAGGCCAATACCTGTCTGCGGTCCACGTCCATGGGAACCACCTTTCACCCGCGTCGACCGTAGCGCCGGGCTGCGACATTTCTCAGTCGTTCCAGGCGCGTGCCGCCGCCGGCCGAGACCAGTTCCCAGGTGTCGAGGCTGCTCGGGCCGTACGGGCCTTCCTGGAGGATGGGTGGTTCGCCGGTGAGCCGGTAGCCGCAGCGCCGGGCCACGGCACAGCTCGCCGTGTTGGCCGGGTCGATGCGCAGCACCAGGCGGTTCAGGCCCAGCGTGCTGCGGGCGTACCCGGAAAGCAGGGAGAGGGCGGCCGACGCCAGGCCGCGCCGGCGGTAGGCGGCCCCGATCAGATAGCCCAGCTCGGCCTCGCGCACGCCGGCGTCGACGCCGAAGAGCAGCACCTCGCCGACCGGCCGGGTGCCGTCGACGGTGATGGCCAGCTGGATGCGCTGGCCGCTGGCCCGGCTCTGCCGGGCCCGTTTCAGGTACGCGACGCCGGCTTCGAGGTCGAACGGGGACGGCATCGGCGTCCAGCGCGCGATCTCGGGCTCGTCCAGCAGCCGCACCAGATCGTCGAGGTCCTCGTCCCGCCATTCGCGCAGCGAGATGCCGTCTCCGGTGAGGGCGATCGGGTATGGCAGGCGGCCGGCGGTCGTCATGCGCCGATCCTGCCCGTAAGCGACCGGTTCCTGCCAGTAGGGGACCCTTAAGAAAGCCGGGTCGCGCCCGTCAGCCCCGGACCACCATCGGCGCGGTATCCAGCAATGACCAGTCGTGGCTTATGTCTGCGGCCGCATGCAGCAGCAACGGCAGATATTCGCCTGTCAACTTATCGACAGACGTCTCCGCCGCGTGCACGGTGACGTTGAGCGCGGCGACCACCTTGCCGTCGCCGTTGCGGACGCCGGCGGCGATCGACCGGATGCCCAGGGCGAGGTCCTGGTCGGCCAGCGCCCAGCCCTTGGCGCGCACCTCGCGCAGGGTGGCGTCCAGCGCCGTGCGGTCCGGCTGCCAGCGGGCGTTGATGCCGGACCGGCCCGGCTCCGCCAGCACCTTCTCGAGCTGGGCGGGCTCCAGGGCGGCCAGCAGCACCTTGCCCATCGAGGTGGCGGCGGCGGGGAACCGGGTGCCGATCGACACGGCCAGCGTGACGATCTTGGGCACCGCGACCCGGGCCACGTACACGATGTCGGAGCCGTCGAGCTGGGCCATCGAGGTGGACTCACCGGTCAGCGCGACCAGGCGTTCCATGTGCGGGCGGGCCACGTCCCACATGTCCAGCGAGTTCACGTACGCCATGCCGAGCTCGAGCACCCGCGGGGTCAGCGTGTATCCGCGCTCGACGGCCCGCACGTAGCCCAGCTCGGTGAGCGTCAGCAGGATCCGGCGCACGGTGGGCCGGGCCAGTCCGGTGTCGGCGGCGATCTCGCTCAGCGTCGACACCCGGCGGCCCGGCCGGAAGCTGCGCACCACGTCCAGCCCGCGAGCGAGGGCCTCGATGAAGTCAGGACCGGTCTCCCGTGCCATCGAGCCCCCCTCTCGTGATCGTCGGACAGCTAATGCTTCCACTGCGCCGAGCCGGCGTCCCACTCGGTGTACGTGTACGGGTTGTCCTTCACCTTCGTCTCGGGCACATCGGGGTTCATCCCGCGCGCCCAGGCGTCCTCACCCATCGTCGACCGCAGGTGCTCGAGGGTCCGGCCGACCTGCTCACGGGCGGCGACCAGGTCCACGCCGACCAGCTTGTGATCCCGCTTGACGATCTTGCCGTCGACCAGCACGGTGTCGACGTCGCCCCGCTGCGCCTGGAAGGCCACGTGGCCGTACGGATGCAGGATCGGGAACATCACCGGCGAGTCGTCGTTCTTGAGCAGCACGATGTCGGCCTTCTTGCCCGCCTCCAGGCTGCCGACGACCGAGTCGAGCCCCAGCGCCTTGCTGCCGCCGCGGGTGGCCCAGTCCACGACCTGCTCGGCCCGCAGGTGCAGGTGCGTCACGGTCTCGGCCCGGCTGTGCGCCTCCATGTGCTCGCGGGAGCGGTCCGCGCCCAGCGTGCTGCGCATCGCCGAGAACAGATCGCCGCTCCACCACACGCTGGTGTCCATCGACAGCGAGACCGGGATGCCGTGGTCGCGCAGGGTCCAGGTGGGCGGGTAGCCCTGGCCGGCACTCTGCTCGCTCTCGGTGGCCACGGAGACCGAGCCGCCGGTCGCGGCGATCCGGTGGTACGAGTCGTGGTTGAGCGTCGCGGAGTGCACGTAGATGGTCTGCGGGGTCATGAAGCCGTTCTCGTGCATGAGCCGGATGCCGTCGTCGTTGGTCGCGCCCCACACGCCGGCGTGCGTGGTGACGGGCACGCCCAGCTCGCGGGCCACCTCGAAGGCCGCCTTCTCGGGGAAGGCGGGGTCGCCGGTGACGTCGAAGGCCATCTGAAAGCCCAGCATGTCGTCGCCCGGGGTGATCCGCCGGCTGACGAAGTCGCGGAACTCGGGGCTGGCCGACCACTGCCACGGGCCCTGCTGGATGTTGCCGTACGCGAGCACGAACCGGCCGGGCACCGCCTGCAGGGCATCGACCGCGGCGTCCGCGTGCTGCGGGGTCTGCAGGCCGTGCGACCAGTCGACCGTGGTGGTGACGCCGGCGTCGATCGCCTCGATGGCGGCGAGCAGGTTGCCCGCGTGGATGTCCTCGGGGCGGAACAGCTTGCCGGACTCCAGGTAGTACCAGACGAAGTACTGGGTCAGGGTCCAGTCGGCGCCGTAGCCGCGCATCGCCGTCTGCCACATGTGCCGGTGGGTGTCGATCATGCCGGGCATCAGGATGCCGCCGGTCGCGTCGATCACCGTGGCGCCCTCGGGGGCGGTGAGCCCGGCCCCGACCTCGGCGATGCGCTGATCGATCACCAGCACGTCGGCGTTCGGCAGCACGGTGTGCCGATCGTCCATCGTCAGCACGGTGCCGTTGCGGAACAGAACACTGTCGGTCATTCCCGGTCAACTCCCTCCGGACATGCGTCCGCCTGACGGTCACTGCCTCGGCGCCAGTGTGTTGCGGCTCACCAGCAGTGTCAAGAGCACGTTTCAGCACAGTGACGGTTGACAGCCCAGCGCCTTCGAGCCGAGACTGGCGATTGCGCGGACGTTTGTCCGTCTAGCGGTCGAACCTTGGAAAGGCGGCACATGGGACCCCTCAGCGGACTGCTCGTCGCGGACTTCTCCCGGATCCTTGCGGGCCCGTACGCGACCATGCTGCTCGCCGACCTCGGCGCCCAGGTGATCAAGGTCGAGGGCCCGGCCGGCGACGACACCCGCACCTGGATGCCCCCGGTGCGCGACGGCGTCTCGACGTACTACCTGGGTATCAACCGCAACAAGCGCTCGATCGCGCTGGATCTGAAGAACCCCGAGGACCTCGAGGTCGCCCGCCGCCTGGCCGGCCGGGCCGACGTGATGATCGAGAACTTCCGGCCGGGCGGGCTCAAGCGCTTCGGCCTGGACTACGACACGGTCGCGGCCGGCAACGAGAAGATCATCTACGCGTCGATCAGCGGCTTCGGCACCGGCGCGGGCGCCAACTACCCCGGCTACGACCTGATGGTGCAGGCGATCTCCGGGCTGATGAGCCTGACCGGGGACCCCGACGGCTCGCCGTACCGGGCCGGCATCTCGGTCTTCGACGTGATGGCCGGGCTGCACGCGAGCATCGGCATCCTGGCCGCGCTGCACCACCGCGGGGCCACCGGCAGCGGCCAGCACGTCGAGGTCAACCTGCTCTCCTCCGCGCTGTCCGGCCTGGTCAACCACTCCAGTGCGTACGTCGCCGGGGGCACCGTCCCGTTCCGGATGGGCAACGCGCACCCGAGCCTGTTCCCGTACGAGCCGCTGCCCACCGCCGACGGCGAGCTCATCGTCATCGCGGGTAACGACGGCCAGTTCCGCAAGCTGTGCCAGGTGCTCGACCTGGCCGACCTGCCGGACGACCCGCGCTTCGGGCGCAACCAGGACCGTACGGCCAACCGCGAGGCGTTGCGCCCGCTGCTGGTGGAACGGCTCAGCAAGCGCACCAAGGACGAGTGGTTCCGCGAGCTGCTCGCGGCCGGGGTGCCCTGCGCTCCGATCAACACGATCGACGGCGGCGTGGCGCTCGCTGAGGAGCTGGGTCTGCACCCGGTGGTCGAGACCGGCGGGGTGCCCGGGGTCCGCAACCCGATCACGTTCTCCGGCACCCCGGCGAGCTACGAGCTGCCCCCGCCCGGACTCGACGAACACGGTGAGGAGATTCGCGCGTGGCTGACGAAGGACTGAGGTTCCCGACCGCGATCGGCACCTCGGACGAGACCCAGATCCGGCTGCTCGGCCAGGATCTGGCCGCCGATCTGATGGGCAAGGTGGGCTTCGGCGAGCTGGCGTACTGGCTGGTGGCCGGCCGCCGGCCCACTCCGGGCGAGGTCCGGGTCTTCGAGACGGTGCTGGTCGCGCTGGCCGACCACGGTTTCACCCCGACCGCCATCGCCGCCCGGCTGACCTACCTGAGCGCGCCGGAGTCGTTACAGGGCGCGCTGGCCGCGGGCCTGCTCGGTGGCGGCTCGCGCTTCCTGGGCGTGACCGAGGACTGTGGACGGTTCCTGGCCGGAGTGCTGGCTGACGGCGTACCGGAAGACGACGCGGGCTTCGACGCCCTCGCGCTGGCCGCTGTCACCGAAGCGCGTGCCGCGAAGAAGTTCGTGCCGGGGCTCGGGCATCCGGTGCACAAGAAGCAGGATCCGCGTACCCCCGTCCTGATCCGCATCGCGGAAGAGGAAGGCCTGCGCGGCCCGCACCTGCGCCTGTTCGAGGCCATCGGCCGGGTGCACCCGCAGGTGCTCAACCGGACCCTGCCGCTGAACGGTGCCGGCGTCTGCGGCGCGGCCCTGGCCGACCTGGGCCTGCCCGTGGATCTGCTGCGCGGCTTCGCGCTGCTGGCTCGCGCGGCCGGCCTGCTCGGCCACCTGGCCGAGGAGCGCCGCAACCCGATCGGCATGGACGTCTACCTGACCGTCGACCGCAACGCCGTCTACGAGGATTGAGGAGCCGGCATGGCCACCGTCGTCGCGGTGATCGCCTCCACCCACCACCCCTTCTATTACAAGGCCAGTACGGCCACCGGCGAGGACCGCCCGCCGTTCGCGGACGAGTGGGTCCGCAAGATCATCGCGTTCCGGGAGACGCTGACCCGGGCCCGCCCGGACGTGCTGGTGATGGTCGGCTCGGACCACTTCCACCAGCTCTGGCTGGACAACATGCCGCAGTTCCTGGTGGGCAAGGCGCCGTTCTACGACGCCAACTTCTACAACGAGGAACGCGAGTTCGGCCTGCCCCGGATGCTGCTCAAGGGCAACGAGGACCTCTCCGCGCACATCCTGCGGGCCGGCCTCGACGAAGGCTTCGACCTGGCGTTCAGCAACGAGCTGCGGATCGACCACAGCATCACCTGCCCGATCATCACGCTGCGGCCCGAGGCCGATCTGCCGATCGTGCCCATCTACACCAACATCTTCGCGCCGCCGCTGCCCCAGCCGAAGCGCTTCGTCCAGCTCGGGCAGACGATCCGCGACATCGTCGAGTCGTGGCCCAGCCACCTGCGGGTCGCGGTGATCGGCACCGGCCACCTCTCCCTGGAACTGGGCGGGCCGCGCCAGTTCGGGCCGCACGGGCCGGACCCGGACTTCGACCGCAAGGCCGTCGAGTGGATCGCCACCGGTGACCTGGAACGCTGCCTGGCCGAGGTGACCCTGGACAGCCTGCACTCCCCCGGCAACGCCACCCACGGCTTCATGGACTTCATGCTGATGATGGGCGTCGCCGGCGCCGGCCAGAAGGCCGACTATGTGGACAGTCTCGACCTGTTCCACACCATGGAGGCGTACTTCACCTGGTACCCGAACGGGATGAACGCATGAGCAAGTACCTGGTGGACAAGTTCCTCTACACCGTCGACCGCGATCCCGAGCTGGTCGAGCGGTACCGCGAGGACCCGCGCGGCACGGTGACGTGGTGGGAGACCGAATGCGCGAACACCGTGCTGAACTGCCACGCCGGTGAGGCCAGCACCTGGCTGCGCTTCACCGACGAGGAACGCGAGGCGCTGGCCGCGCACGACCACGTCACGCTCTTCTCGCTCGGCGCGCACCCGTTCCTGACGCTGACCCTGTTCATCGCGATGTTCGAGCGCGACCACGGGCCGCTGGAATACCAGAAGGCGTTCGGGGCGCGGCTGGCGCACTTCGAGATGCCGTACCCGGACATCGCCACGTGATGCGGGCCGCGCTCCTGCACGCCTGCGGCGCGCCCCCGGAGGTCGGCGACCGGGCGGTGCCGGTGCCGGCCGCGGACGAGATCCTGGTACGGGTCACCGCCGCGTCCATCACCCCGCTCGACCTGCTGTGCGCATCCGGTACGTCGTACTTCGGCGCGCCGGCCACCCCGTACGTCCCGGGCGTGCAGGGTGTCGGCACCCGCGACGACGGCACCGCGGTCTGGTTCCCCACGACTGCGGGCATGCGCCCCGGTGACGGCAGCCTCGCCGAGTACGCCGCCGTGCGCGCCGCCGACACCGTGGAACTGCCGGACGACGTCGATCACCGGCTCATCGCGGCGCTCGGACTGTCGGCGGTGGCCGCGCAGATGGCCCTGACGTGTCGCGGTGAGCTGCGACCGGGCGAGCACGTGCTGGTGCTGGGCGCGGGCGGTGTGGTCGGACAGGCCGCCGTACAGCTGGCCCTGCTGGCCGGGGCGGGCCGGGTGACCGCGGCCGCCCGTTCCCACGCCGCACGGCAGCGGGCTGCGCAGGCGGGGGCGGCTGAGGTCGTACCGCTGAAGGACGGCGACGATGTCGCCCAGCTCGCGGCCCGGCTGAAGTCGGCCACGGACGGCCCGGTCGATCTGGTCCTGGATCCGCTGTTCGGGGTCCCCGCGGCGGCCGCCCTGCGGACGCTGCGGCCCGGCGGCCGGCTGGTCAACCTGGGCAGCGCGGCGGGCGAGACCGCGCCGCTGGACTCGGCGACGCTGCGCGCCGGCTCGCTGCGCATCCTCGGCTACACCAACAACGAATTGACCCCGGCGCAAAGGTCGGCGGCCCTCACCCTGATCGCCGCGCATGCGGCAGCCGGCCGCCTGACGGTCGACCACGAGACGGTACGGCTGAGCGACGTCACCACGGCCTGGCACCGCACCGACCGCAGGATGGTCGTCATCCCGTAACACGGGCTCCACCAAGGTGGGTCGCTCGGGACTCTCGGGTCAGGCGCGTCCGGCGGGCCGACCTCCTCCGGCGGTTCAGCCGCTGCGAGCCGCTCGGTCCTGGGGAGCCGCCTACGCGATCGACAACGACACCGCGACCCGGTGGAGCAGCGGTTTCAGCGATCCGCAGTGGCTCACGGTGGACCTCGGCAGGGACGTGACCGTGCGGGTGCCGAAGCTCCCGGCCAGGCTGGTCCGCATGTACGGCACCGCGCGCTCGACCGCCTACAGCTACTCGTTGCTGGAGATCGAGGTGCGCTGACCGGCGCCGTCAGTCGCCGGCGGTCTCGGGCTCGCTGTCGGCCCGTTCCTCCGCCGACCGGGAGGTCTCCAGGCGGACCCGGTCGATGCGGTCGACGCCGCGCTGGACCGCCGCGCGGGAGCGTTGCAGGAACTCGTTGCTGCGCTCGGTCTTGGCCGAGGTGCGCTCGATCGCGTCCTGGAAACGCCCGATCGGGTCGACTGTCCGCTCGGCCTGGTGCTCGGCTTCCTCGTCGAGCTTGCGCTCGCGCTCGGTGGCCTCGGCCTCCCGCGCGTCCGCGTCCAGCTCACGCCGATCGGCATCGCGTTCGCGCTGGTCGGCACGCCGGTCACGCTCGTCCGCCGCCCTCTCGCGTGCGTCGAGACGGCGCTCCCACTCGTCCAAGCTCGCAGCCCTGGCCCTCTGCCGGTCATCCGGAGCTTCCGAATCACCCACGAATCGCAGCCTACATTTGCTGGGAGGCGGCCGGGAGGCTCACCTCGCACCACACCACCTTTCCCGGGGGCCGGACTTCCCAACCCCAGCGGGCGGCGAGCCGGTCGACGAGCAGCAGTCCCCGGCCGCCGGCCACGGCGTCACCCGGCCGGACCATCCGGGGCTCGGCTTCGCCGGCGTCGCTGACCTCGATGCGGATCCGCTCGTCGTCCGCCTGGACCTGCAGGTATCCCGGTGGCGGGGCGTGGTTGACCGCGTTCGCGACCAGCTCGCTGGTGATCAGCATCGAGATCTCGACGAGTTCCTCGGGGACTTCCCAGTCGCGCAGCGTGCCGGCCACGAACCGGCGCCCCACCCCGCAGGCCGAGCCCGTGGCCGGGACGTCGTCCAGCACAGCGAGGCGGCCGCCGGCGGAGTCCTCCGGAGCGGAGTCGTCGCGAGCGGGGGTAGGTGACAACGTCAATCCAGCGGACCAGCGGCAGACGGTGGGCGGGACAGTCCTGGGCGCCCACCGGGCAACCCCGGGCACCGGCGTCGCACCGGGTCAGTCTGCCATCGTTCGTCCGGACCGGCAGTCCGTGCCCACCGCGGGCTCGACCTCGAACAGGTCCAGGGTGCGGCTGGCCCACAGGGCCAGGCGGGCCGGTCGGGACAGCCGGCGCAGCCGCAGCTGTCCGCCGCCGCGGCTGACCCGGTCTCCGCCGTCGAGCAGCGCCGAGACGCCGGCCGCGCCGAGGAAGCCGAGATCAGCCAGGTCGACGATCAGGACCTTGGGCCCGCGGGCGGCAACGGCCCGGTCGACCTGCCGGGTGAACCGGCCGGCCGTGTCCATGTCCAGGTCGCCGACGGCCCGCAAAACCGTCACCGGCCCGGACTCCACAGTCACCACCGAAAGGACCGTGGTCCCCGCGGTGGCCGCGAACGTCATCCGCGACGCGGCCATGGCCGACCCTTCCGAACGGCTAGTGCGCCTCGGCGGTGGCCTGGCGCTCGCCGGGCTTGGTGGGCTCGGCGCCCTCGACCGCGAAGGGATCACGCAGCCGCGTCATCGCCTCGGCGCTGTTGTCGGCTACCTCCGACTTGTCCTCCGGCGCGGCGCTTCCGGCCGGGGCGAGGAACAGGTCGGCGTCGTTGTTGTCCGTGGAGTTCATTGACCGATCCGATGCTCTTATGGGGTGGGCGCGGGCGGGCTCTGCAGCTCTTTGAGATCGAGGTGCAGGGTGGACAGCAGACCGCTGTGCAGGAACGGGTCGACGTCGTCGGGGAGCTCCCGGTCGACCCAGTCGGCCCGCGCAGTCAGCCCACGTTCGCGGAGTTTGGCGATGATGGCGCTCTTCTGGATGATCATTTTTTGCCCGTCTGGAGAGGTGTCGCGACGTCGAAAACGAAAAATGCGCCGGACGGGAGCGAATACCCATCGGGCGCGGAGAACGTCAACGGATTCGAAACGGGAACACACTCACGGTAGCACGAATCGGTTTCCCCGCTGCCGCACGGGATTTTCGCCGACCGGCGGTTCGCACCACCCGTGTACGCTGACGCCCGAGTCGCCAGGCGGGCTCACCGGTCGCCCGAAAACCGCAGGTTCTGCGGTCAGTACAGCGGCGAACCGGGTGGTCAGCTGCTCGCACATGAGGCGTACGACTCAGCGACGCGCGACCCCCGGCGACCTGGCGACTTCACATGCGCGCGTGCTCAAGCACCGCGCTGCCGGCTCCGGCGGGCCGGCGCGTTCTCAGGCGGCGCTGCGCTGCCGGCTCCGGTAGGCCCGCATCGAGACCTGCGAACTGCAGGCCGGGCTGCAGTAGAGCCCCGAGGAATTCCGCGTCTTGTCGAAGAAAGCCTCGTGGCACCCGATGTTCTTGCAGACTTTCACCCGCGGCCAGCCGCCCTGGTAGGCCAGGTTGGTGACCGCCGCGAGCACCGCACCGAAGACCCCGAGCACCCCGGTCTGGGCCGGCACCAGCGTGCAGCCCTCGGCACTGATCCGCGGGACCAGCGGATAGCGGGCGGCGATGCGCTCCAGATAGCTCTGGGCCCCGGACACCTCGTCCTCCGCCGCGCAGCCGGAGTGCGCCCGCAGCAGCGTCAGCAGGGCGGCCCGCAGATCACGGGCGGCGACGACGTCGACCTCGTCGACCCTGTCGACCGCGGGCTCGCCGGCATACCGGGTCAGCCAGGCGGTCAGCTCGGTGCCGCTGTTGGCGAAGCCCACGATGAGGTCGCTGTTGGTGCACACCGCGGGGGTGCAGACGTCCTCCTGCATGCCCCCAGCCTAGCGGGTCCCGTTAGAGGCAAAAAAGAGACGGTGCTAACTCTCGGGGCGTCAGCGCATGGATGGTGAGAACCGTCCGGCGTACGGTGGCCGCAGAAGTCGACTCGTGGAGGTTCTGATGTCATCTGTCCTGCTGGTGCTCTCCGGTGCCCGGGTGTGGAGTCTCAAGGACGGCACCCAGCACCCGACCGGATACTGGGCGGAGGAGTTCGTCACGCCGTACCGCCTGCTGATCGAGGCCGGCCACGACGTCACCATCGCGACGCCGGGCGCCCGCGCCCCGGTCGCGGACGAGGCGAGCCTGGGTGACGAATCCGGCCCGGAGCTACGGGCCTACCTGGACACCGTCAAGGACCTGCTGGAGTCGCCGGCCCGCCTCGAGGACGTCGACCCGGCCGGCTACGACGCGGTCTTCATCCCGGGCGGGCACGGCCCGATGCAGGACCTGGCGGTCAACCCGGACGTGGCCCGCATCCTGGCCGCGATGCTGCCGGACGACAACAAGGTCGTCGCCTCGCTCTGCCACGGCCCGGCCGCCTTCCTGGCCGCCGGTGACGCGGCGGGCAACTGGCTCTTCAAGGGCCGGAAGCTGACCGCGTTCACCGACGAGGAGGAGAAGCAGGCCGGCCTGGCGGACAACGCACCGTGGCTGCTGGAGACCCGGCTGCGCGCCGGCGGCGCCGTCTTCGAGTCCGCCCCGGCCTGGGCGTCGCACGTGGTCGTCGACGGCAACCTGATCACCGCGCAGAACCCCGCCTCCGCCGAGGCCGCGGGCCAGGCGATCCTCGCCAAGCTGTAGGGGGTGTCTCCCTAAGCCGACCGGTCCGGCTGGACGAACTCCGGCTGGTCCAGCACCCGCAACCAGGTGCCGTCGCTCTGCCGGCGGACCACCTGGGCGCGGGCGCCGGAGCCGTCCTTGGGCGGGGTCGAGGTCAGGGCCAGCTCGCCGCTGATCAGCGTGGGCAGCGGCGGCTCCTGCTCGAAGGCGGGCAGGTGCGGCAGGGCCTGCTCCCACAGCTTGCGGATGGCCTCCCGCCCGACGGTCTGCTCCCCGGGCGGGTAGGCCATGACGGCGTCCTCCTCATAGAGCAGGGCGATGCCCTCGGCGTCCTTGGCGTTCGCGCGCTCGACGAACAACCGGGTCAGATCCTCGGGCCTGGCGGCTTTCTCGCGGTCGGTCATGCGACTAGTCTTGACACGCGGGAGTGACAAGTCCAACAGATAGTTCTTGTCGTAGCTAGTATCAGCGCTCATGGATCTGCGGCAGCTCGAATACTTCGTGGCGGTGGCCGAGGAGGCCAACTTCACCCGTGCGGCGGACCGCGTGCACATCACCCAGTCCGGCGTCAGCGCCCAGATCCGCCAGTTCGAACGCGAGCTCGGCGCCGACCTCTTCGACCGCTCCGCCCGCATGGTCCGCCTCACCCCGGCCGGGGCCGCGGCGCTTCCGCACGCCCGCACCGCACTGGCGGCGGCCCAGGCCATCCGCACCGCCTGCGACGAGGTGAACGGCCTGGTCCGCGGCCAGCTGCGGATCGGCATGGTCACCGGCTGCACGGTGACGCCCCTGTTCGACGCGCTGGCCTCGTTCCACCGGCGGCACCCCCGGATCACGATCGCGCTGAGCGAGGACAACTCGGACGCACTGCTGGAGAACGTGCGTGCGGGCCGCCTCGACATCGCGCTGGCGGCGGTGGCGGGCGACATGCCGGACGGACTGGAGTCGATGACCATCGTCAGCGAAGGACTGGTCGCCGCCGTGGCGCCCGGTCATGCGCTGGCCGAGCGGGAGTCGGTGCCTTTGCGCAGGCTGACGGCGTACCCGTTGATCTGCCTGCCGGTCGGGGCCGGGGTCCGCGGCGTGCTCGACCAGGCCTGCGCGGCCGCCGGGATCCGCCCGGCGGTGGCGCTGCAGGCGACCGCGCCGGGTGCGATCCTGGACCTGGCCGCCCGCGGCCTGGGAGTGGCGATCCTCAGCGCGTCGATGACGGCCGAGCACGAGGGGGTGCGGTCGGTGCCGATCGAGGACGTCGAGCTGCCGGCGATGCTGGCGCTGGTGTGGCGCGGGGAGAGCATGGTGCTGCGGGCGCTGCTCCCCCACTGCCGGCGGGCCTTCGAGATCTAGCTTTCGCGTCGGCCGGCTTGGTCAGCCGGCGCAGGCGACCTCGGCCTGTTCGCTCCAGGGGGTGCCGTCGAAGCCGTCGCGGGGGCGGGCCTCGCGGTCCTCGTCGTCGAAGGTCCGCACCGACAGCGTGATCGGGAGCCGGCCGAGCGGCAGCCCGTGTACACAGTCGACCTGCACGTCGGCGTCGGCCAGCACCGTCGCACCGGGCTCGACCCAGCGCTCCTTGTTGACCCCGCGCACGCTGACGCCGGGCCGCGAGGCGAAAAGATCGCGAATGTCGATCGGCAGCGGACCGGCGTTCACGAGCGTCACCCGCCGGGTGAGTGTGACCGTCGCGACCCGGCCGCCGGAGACGACGGTGTCCGCGGGCAGGCCGTCGACGAACGGGCTGGCCTCGGCGAAGACAAAAACAGCGACCTGCCCCTCCCGGGCCGCGGTCTGCCGGTGCACGGACCAGCCGTACGTGGCACAGGCGCCGAGGACGGCGCCGATCACCAGTGCGGAGGCGACGAGCAGGCGCGACTTACGCCGAGGAGCAGGGGGTACGACAGCCGGCCGGTCCAGATCGATCACATTCATACGAGGCCCTCGCCCTGGCTCGGAACGGGAACGGACGGTCAGTGAACGTACGGCATGAGCAGCGGGTCACGGCCTGCGCCCAGAACCCTAACCGTCCGTGGCATCCCGATCCCGTTCCACCGTGGCCGTTGCGCCCGCCGCACGCAGCCGGCCGGCCAGCAGCTGCAGCTCCATCTCGGTGCCGGGCCTGCCGGGCCCGGTCAGGACGGCCAGCGCTTCCGGTACGTCGGCCAGAGACGTTCCACTCCGCCGCAGGACCCGCATCACGGCGACCCTGCCAGTGATCTCCCCGGACAACCGGAGCCGGTACGTGCCGCACTGATCCAGCAAGGCCTGCCGTAAGTCGTCGGGTGTCTCGTGCCAGCCCATCGCCTCGGCGAAGGTGTCCCCACAGTCGTGGGTCAGCACCCAGTGCAGGCGACCGTCGATGATCGTCTCGTAGACCCGCGCGACCGCCGGCCCGTCGCACGATTGACACTCGTCGGGCACGACGGCCTCGCAGTCGTTCATGGTCGTCGAGGCTAGCTTCCTGCGTACCGTTTCGTCGTGATCTTTCGGCCGCCGGCCCCGCGCTCATCGCCGAGGCCGTGGCGGCCGGACGCTGCGGCGGCGAGGGCTGACGTCAAGCGGCGGTGGCCGGCGTCAGCAGGTCGGCCAGGCCGATGCGGCGCAGGAGTTCGCTGCGGATGCGGTCGGCGACCGCGCTGACGACCGCGCTGCCGTCGTCGCTCGGATCGATGTGCACCCGGAACGGGCGCTGTCCGTGCGGCGTGCCGACGATCGTCGTGATGGCGTCGGCCACCTGGCTGACATCGGCGGTCGGCGGGGTGAGCGCGGCCAGGGCCTCGCCGACGTGGTCCATGAGACCGGCGTACTTCTCCTCATAGGCCGCCACGGTCGCGGTGTCGGCCGGGCTGCCGGCGTGCGCGAAGTGGTTGGTGCCGGAGGTGAAAGCGCCCGGCACCACGATGGAGGTCTCGATGCCGAAGCGGGCCAGTTCGCCGGCGTAGCTGACGGCCAGGGCATCCATGGCGGCCTTGGCCGCGAAGTACGGGCCGAGATAGGGCGGGGTGCCACCGCGGGTACTGGTGCTGCCCACCCACACCAACAGGCCGTGACCCTGCTCCCTCAGTTGTGGCAGCACCGCGCGGTTCACTCGCTGGGCGCCGAGCACGTTGACGTCGTACAGGGCCGCGAGCTGCTCGGGGGTGAAAGCCTCCGCCGGTCCGGTGACCATGTGCCCGGCGTTGTGCACGACCACGTCGAGCCGGCCGACCGTCCGGGCGGCTGCTTCGACCGACTCGTCGGCGGTGACGTCGAGCTCCACGGTGCGGAGATCTACGCCGTGCCGGGCCGCGTATTCGGCTGCGTCGGCCACGGCGGGAGCGTTGCGGCCGTTCGGGTCGCGGATGCCCGCGTACGCGATGTGCCCGGCGCGGGCCAGGGCCCGCGCCGCCAGCGCACCGAATCCGCTGGACGCGCCCGTGATCAGGACAGTCTGGCTGCTCATGTCATCACTTCCCGTGCGGATCGGCGGCGTTCACTGTCTGGACGACCTGGTCGTACTCGCCGCGCACCTCGGCGTACCGGAGGAACTTGACCCGGTCGACCTGGATCTCCTTGGCGTCGGGCTGGTCCTGCAGCAGGGCCACGACCTCCGACACGTACTCGTCGAGCGGCATCGCGAAGTCACTGTTCTCCTGGCCCGGCAGCAGCGCGGTCCGCACCGAGGGCGGGACCAGCTCGACGACCTTGACGGACGTGTCGGCGAGCTGGAGTCGCAGCGACTCGCTGAGCATGTGGATCGCGGCCTTCGACGCGTTGTAGCTGGGCGTGACCCGGAGCGGCACGAACGCCAGGCCGGAGGAGACGGAGACGATCGTCGCGTCGGGCTGCTTCTGCAGGTGATCGATGAACGCGCCGATGAGCCGGATCGGGCCGAGGACGTTGGTGGTGATGGTCGCCTCGGCGGAAGCCAGGAAAGAGGACGGGGTGTGCCAGTCCTCGACCCGCATGATCCCGGCCATCGTGACGATCACGTTGAGGTCGGGGTGGCGGCCGAGCACCTGCTGCGCGGCGGCGTCGATGCTGGCCGGGTCGGCGGTGTCGATCCGTACGGTGTCGAGCCCGGGATGCTCCCGCGCGATCTGTTCCAGCAGGTCACCGCGCCGGCCACCGACAATGACGGTGTTGCCGCGGGCCTGCAGCGCGAGGGCGAGGGCGAGGCCGATGCCGCTGGTCGAGCCGGGGATGAAGATGGTGTTTCCGGAGATGTTCATGCCCTGAAGTCTGGGCAGCCGGGCGGGACGGCGGCAGAGATCCGTCATCGGGGGATCAGAAGTCCCTGGATGTACCGGGCGCGGCGACGATACTGGGTGGGTGGACCGTGCCGCACTCGCCGACTTCCTGCGCCGCCGCCGTGCATCCCTGCAGCCGAGCGACCTTGGTCTGCCCGCTGGGCTGCGCCGCCGCACGCAAGGACTGCGACGCGAGGAAGTGGCGTCGCTGGCGGCGATGTCGACTGATTACTACACGCGGCTGGAGCAGCAGCGCGGACCGCAACCGAGCGAGCAGATGCTGGGGTCGCTGGCCCGGGCGCTGCGGCTGAGCAACGAGGAACGGGACTATCTGTACCGGGTGGCCGGCCACAACGCCCCGGCCCCGGCGACCGCGGCGACTCAGGTGGCGCCGGCGCTGATGCGGGTCCTGGAACGCCTCGACGACACCCCGGCGCTGATCCTGTCCAGCCTGGGCGAGCGCCTGGTGCAGAACGCCATGGCTGCGGCTTTGCTGGGGGATGTGTCGGGGTTTACGGGGTTGGCTCGGAGTGAGATCTATCGGTGGTTCACTGATCCGGCTGAGCGGCTTCGGTATCCGGCTGAGGACCGGGATCGGCAGAGCCGGGCTCAGGTGGCCAATTTGCGGGCGGCTTATGGGGCTATGGGGGCGCGGTCCCGGGCCGGGGAGCTGTTGCGGGCTTTGCAGGGGGTCAGTGCTGAGTTTGCGGAGCTGTGGGAGCGGCATGAGGTGACCCGGCGGTTCGGGGATCACAAGGTGCTGGTTCATCCTGTGGTGGGGGAGATCGAGCTGGACTGCCAGGCGTTGTTCACGGAGGACCAGTCGCAGTGCCTGCTGGTGCTTACGGCGCCTCGGGGTAGTGAGGGGTTTGAGAAGCTGCAGCTGCTGTGCGTGATGAGTCAGCGTGGCGTTACGGAGACGGCCAGCGCCTGACGGTGTGTGGTGCCCCCGGTAGGAATCGAACCTACGACACACGGTTTAGGAAACCGATGCTCTATCCCCTGAGCTACGAGGGCCTGCGGCCCATATCGTACCGACCTGGGGATACCCACGAGTGCCCGGGCGTCCCATGGGGTGCCAAGCGGTGCCGTCGGGTGCTGCGATGCCCCCGCCGGTCGGAGGACATGCGGAGCATTTTTCGTGCATAGGCGGGCCGGGCTGCTCAAACCTGCTGCGTCGGCCAGGTCAGCGAGCAGCCGGGCGCCCCAACCACCGCGCGACCGTCGCCGGCCACTCGGTGAGATCCCGCCGCAGAACCTGCGGACCAGCCACATTCAGGCCATGTTCACCGCGCTCGACACCCGCATCGAGGACATCCGTGCCGGACGGGCCAGCGCCGATCTCCGCGTACGTAAGAGGTTTCGGAGTGTTCGGCCGTTGAAGGCGCGACGCTGCGGTGGCGCTCAACGACGCTGTCCGGCGCGGCAACGCTGATTCCAGGGGTCGCGCACCCGAGCCGGCGAACGTGGGCTTGACGCGTGAGAGACCCTGAAGGACGGAGTGTTTCGGAGGGGCTGATGATCGATTTCGAGAACAGCTCGGCGCCGCTGTACCTGCACTTCCTCAATCGGGAATTCGCGCGCGCCGTCGACGCCCCGTTCACAACTGAGCGATCGGCGAGGTTCGTCCTCGGGGCGAGCATGCTGACCGACTCCACCCTGTTGTCCAGCCTCGCGCTGGTGTGGGAGTCCGGCCTCCTGGATTCGGAATACTCGGAGGCGATCACGCATCTGCTGATGACTGGACAACTGCTGCTCATCAGCGACTTCGCCACGCTAGATCGTTTTCTGGCGACCTGCCGCACCATGTACCGCCACGACACCAGCCGATATCCCATGTATTTCCAAGAACCGACGCACCAGTATGACCTGGCGCGGCCTTCGATCGTGAAGACGACGAGCACGACGCTCCAATTAGAGCGGAACATCGCCGGATTCGTCGACGGACAGTTCGACGTCGTCAGCGGGATGCCGAACACGGACATCTCGCGAATAGTCAACCTACGTCCGGCACTCGATGTCGGCATCAGCATGCGGGCCGGCCGCGCGCTCACCCAGTCGCTGTTCAACACCGTTCTCGAGCCGTCGCAGGCCGACCTGGTGATCGGCCGGCTCCTCGCCGTTCTCCACGTGCGGCACTACCTGGACTTCACCGGCGGAGACATCGTCACCGGACTGCCGGGCCTTGAGTACCTCGACGTCACCGCGAGAGCCTATCCGCGTTTCGATGCTTGGTACGCGACTCGGATCATGTCCGGCATTGGTTTACCGGAGGCGGTTCGGATGCATCGGTGGCGGTCGGTGCTCGCGGAACGGGGTTCTCCGGAGCACCGCGTTTTCGTCGCCTATCTGCGCCGACTGATGTGTGGGCTGGAATACGCGGTCCGCGAGGCGCGGACCCCACCCGGGGGCCTACGGGCGGCCAGAGCAGCCAGGATGAGCCGGCTGTTCGCCAAGATCGACTTGCCGCAGCAGCCGATCACCAGTCCGGCCGTCTACGGATCGGCCGCCGCCCGTCTCGCACATGTCGCCATGGTCGCCGAGCGGACCGATCCCCTCTTTCGTTCTTACGTCGAGCAGGAGAAAGCAGGCATGACATCGTCACCGCGCCGGGCACTCATCCTGGTCGCCACCGACCGCGAACGCGACGCGGTCATCCGGGCCGTCGAGCGTACCGACAGCCGGATGCGCCCCAGGCGCGATTTTCTTCCCCATCACACCGGCTTCCACCTGGGCGTGCTGGGCAACGTCGAGGTCGTTCTGGTCCAGTCCGAGATGGGCACGGAGTCGCCCGGCTCGATGACCCTGACTGCTGCCGACGTCGTCGGTGCGTACCGGCCGGACTATCTGATCCTCTGCGGAATCGCCTTCGGCCTGAGGGAACGTGAACAGGCGATCGGCGACGTCCTCGTCTCGACCCAGCTGCGGCTCTGGGATCCGAAGAAGGTCACCGGATCGCGGGGTGAGCCGGCGACGATACTGCGCGGCGACAAGGTGTCGGCATCCGTGAAACTGGTTGACCGCTTCCGCAGCGCCACCACCGACTGGACCGGTGCGCATGTCCGGCACGGGCTCATCCTCTCGGCGAACACGCTCGTCGACGCGAGCGTGTTGCGGAGATGGCTGATGGCGGCGGAACCGGATGCCCTGGGCGGCGAGATGGAGGGCGCCGGCGTCTACTGCGTGGGAGCCAAATACAAGATCGACTGGATTGTGGTCAAGGCCATCGCTGACTGGGGCATGCGCAAGACCGACGGCAGCCAGCAGCTCGCCGCCGACAACGCCGCGTCGTACGTCGTGCACGTACTGCGAACCGGTGGACTCGCGGCGACGGCAAACATTTGGCCCTTAAGTTGATGTTCGCACGGCCGTAGTATCGCGGTTGCTCTGATCTGCCCGGTCACCCGAAGAGAAGGAACCGCGATGGACATCGTATCCGTGTACTGCTCCGGATCCATTATGAAAGGCAATGGCGACCAGAAGAAACTCTATTGGACAGATCGCGAGCGGGAGCAGGTGCGCAGCGGAGCGTCCGAACTGGAGGTGGTCTTCCTCAACCCGGACGATCCGATCGCCGATCCGACGAACACACTTGCCCTGTTCGGAAGGGACATGTACCAGATCAAGGTGGCTCAGGCCATCATCGTGGACGGCCGGGAACGGCGCGGGCTGGGCATCGGCGTCGAGATGGCCGCGGCCGCCACATTCGGCACGCCGGTCATCGCGGTGGTGCCGAGAAATTCCCTGTATCGACAGGACGAGCTCGAATACCTGGGCGTCACAGTGCGGGATTACGTACATCCGCACATTTCGGCTCTCGCGACCGTGGTGGACGACTTCGCCGCCGCCGGAGCCGCCCTGACCGTCAACCACGAGCGCTCCGTATCGACCATGACCGTTCCCGGATGGCTGGACCGGGCCATCGACGAGTACTGCAGCAAGGTCTTACCCGATGACGTGCCGATGCTCAAGGCGCTCGAGCGGATTGACGCGTGACCGTCTAATCGATCATGCCGGTGGAGGGTGCAACGGCGCTCACGGGCACGCGGCACCCTCACGGGCATCTACATCGTTGAATTTCTGGCACCTTCCTGGCACAATTGCTACGCACAGTCGTCACCCATACAGGCGGGCGCCATGGCGAGATCCAACGTGCTCGCGGAGTTGTTACGCGAGGACTACTCGACAGGGTTGAACGGCCCTGTTCCGATCAGTTCACGACGTCCGACGTGGCACTTAGCCGCATTATGGACAACGCTTGCTGCTAATTTCTCGTTTCTGTTCCTCGGCGTGACCCTGCATGCCGCTGGATATTCGCTGCCCGAAGCGTTCGGCATCGCGGTGCTCGGATGTGTCATTTACCTGCTGTACGCCTTTCCGGCGGCCCGGCTCGGGTCGGAAACGGGACAGACGCATTCCCTTCTCACCAGATCCGTGTTCGGCCGAGCGGGCTCGTGGCTCGTCAGCAGCTTCATCCTGGTCGCACCGCTCGGTTGGGTCGGTTTCACCGCGGGACTACTGGCTCAGGTAGCGGCGGGGCTCTTCGACATAGGGCATGTCGAGGCGCTGACCATAGTGCTCGCAATCGTCATGATCGCCGCCAACCTGTTCGGGTTCACGGGAATCAGTGCGTATGCCCGGTATGTCGTCGCGCCCTTGACCATCATCTGGGTGCTCTGGTTCATGCTACGTGCGGTGGTCCTCGATCCGGCCGCGTTCAGCGCCGTGCCCACGGGGAACGGCTTGGGTTTCTGGGCCGCGGTCGGTTCCGTGATCGGCTTCGCGATGTGGGGCAATGAGCCGGACATCTGGCGCTATGGGCGCCGCGGCTGGCGGCCGCCGCTGGCGGCCTTTCCCTTCGCGTACTCATGGTTCGTCGTGTTCGTCGTTGCCGGCTGGCTCATGGCGCAACTATCCGAGAGCGGCGACTTCGGTCCCCAGATCAAGTTCATGACGGACTACTCGTTGCTGGGGCTGGCGCCGATCGCCTTGATACTTGCGACGGTCAGTCTCTTCGCCGTGAACGACGGCAATTACTACGAGTCTGTCAACGCCGGCCAGAACCTCGTCGGTGCGCTGCGCGGATGGCGTCGCCAGTTCACCTGCCTCATCCTCGCAGCCGCAGGCGGCTTGGCTGCGTACCTTGTGAACTTCCGCGTCACGGACGGCTGGTTCAAGGTGGCCGGCTTCCTCGCGATCACGGTTCCGTGCGCTACCGTCATCATGCTGGTCGATCAAGCGGTGCTCCCGTACGCCTTCCGCATCGTCCGCCGTGTCGAGCCGATCCCGGCCTGGCGTGATACCGGGCTGGTCAACGCCCCAGCCGTTGTGGCCCTTCTGGCCGCGGTCGGCTACGGGACGTACGCCAGCGCCCTCCTGTCCAGTTCGGAAACGGTGCGGTATTGGGGGCCGGTCCCGCTCGAGACCTGGATTCTGGCGGGGACGCTCTACGGGGCATTCGTCGCCCTGCTCGTACGCTTGAGACCGGACACCCTGCCGGACTGGCTGGGATTCAGCGCGGTCGCGCGGACGCAACGTCGATCTGGCGGTCAGGCACGATGACCGCCCGCCCAGACGATGAGAGCGAGATTGTCCGTTACTCGTGGGACGAGATGGACGCTCTCCACCGGCGCGTAGCGGAGCAGATCCGCCAGAGCAGCTTCGAACCAGAGGTGATCGTGGCGATCGCCCGGTGCGGCCAAGTTCCGGCCACCCATCTCGCTTACCTTCTCGGCGTTCGGCGAGTCGTCTCGATCAACGTCCGGACCATGCCGAGCGACGCGGCTTTGGAGACGGGCCGGGTTCCGGCCGAAGTTTCGATACACATACCCAGTGGTTATCTGAACGGTCGGCGGGTGCTGCTGGTGGACGCGGTCATGGAGTCGGGTACCACCGCCGACCTGTGCCTCCACGAACTGAAGCGCTTCGGCGCTTCGGAGGTTGCCGTGGCGATGATGGTGGATTGGTACAACTCCACCTACAAGATCGCATCAGGCATACGGCCGCGGATCGACTATGTCGGAACCCGGGCCACCTGCTGGCCGGACTTCCCGTGGGAGCACTGAGTGATAGCCACTGTTGCCACGCTCGCGTACGTCATTTCGGCCGACAAGGAACGGGTGCTACTCATCCATCGGGATGCCCGCCCCGCCGACCACCACTTCGGCAAGTACAACGGACTGGGCGGCAAGGTGGAGCTGGACGAGGACGTGAGCTCCTGCGCACGGCGCGAGGTGCGTGAGGAATCGGGGCTCAAATGCGACAGGCTCCATCTGGCCGGGACCATATCCTTTCCGGGGATCGGTCCGCGAGGAGACGACTGGTTCGTTGTGCTGTTCCGCGTTGACGAGTGGAGTGGAAAACTACAGACCAGCAATCGCGAAGGGCACCTGATCTGGGTCCGGATCGATGACGTGCTGCAACGCCGGATACCAATGTGGGAGGGCGATCACCTATTCCTGCCGCTGATTTTCGCAGCGGATCCGAAGCCGTTCCACGGGGTGATGCCATACTTGGGCCAACGGCATCTGTCGTGGAGCTATACGGAAGCGTGATGGATCAAGGTGTCTTGATCGCGGTTTGTGGACCAGGATCGACCACCGGCATCGCATACGCCGCCCGGCAGGCTGCCGACAGCGGGGTCACAGTCATTGCGGTCACGGCAAACGCAGGCTCGGAACTGGCCACGCTCGCCAAGGTCGTCCTGCTCATCCCGGCGCCGGAGAAGACAGACCATGGCGAGGCCCGCGGAGCCGACGCTGACGAGATGTACCGGCGCCACGCGAACCTCGGCTGACAGCCACTCGAGCCGAGATCCGCCGCCAGCTACGCCGATCGCACCATGACCGACGTGCACCGCGAGCCAAAGAAGGAGACGCAGCCGCCGAGGGCGCGACAACACCGGCCCGCAGTTCCTCGGACGCGCGAATCGCATCGACAGCCAGTTGCTTTGTGCGCGGCCGGGCGGCTGCGTCCCGCCGCTGGGTTCTGCGCCGAGGGATCATCGCAGCTACTGCGGCCACATCAACCCCGGCAACGACGAAGAGAGCGTCGCGCGCCTCAGTCGGTTGTCGCGGCCGTCGGCATAGCGATACTGGCGCCAGCCGCGATCGCCAGCAATTTCGCCGCGCATATCGCACTACGTGTGCCCGGGCGTCCCGTGGGGTGCGCATTTGCCATCTGGCCCACCGCTGGGTTCCGTCGCTGGTCGGAGAGCGTCGCGTACACGCCGTCCGACGGCCCAGCGGTTACCGCGGGTGCTCGCGCACGAGTTGCTGGCACTTGGCAGCCGCGGAGACTCTTCTCGCAGCTAAGAGCGTTGAGCTCCCCGCGGCTCGAACACGAACGGCGCCGCAGATCGAAAGTGAGATGCCCCGCAGATCGAAACACCGCAGGTAGCATGAGGTGTGCCCTCACCGCACCTCGTCCCACGTCGCGTCGCTGGACAGGTAGACGCCGCCCTGGCCGATACCCGTGTCGTCCTGATCAGCGGAGCTCGCCAAGCCGGCAAAAGCACCCTGGTCCGCATCGTCGCCGGCGATCGGCTCGCCGAGCGCCGCGACCTAGACCGATCCCAGGACCGAGCCGCCGCAACCGCCGACCCTGTCGGATTCGTCGACTCCCCGGAACTGCTGGTCATCGACGAGATCCAGCGCGCCCCGGAGCTGCTCCTGGCGATCAAGGCCGCCGTCGACGAAGACCCCAGCCCCGGGCGCTACCTGCTCACCGGCTCGTCCCGGCTGTTCGGCATGGTCGCCGCCCCGGACGCGTTGCCCGGCCGGATGGAAACCGTCGAACTCTGGCCGTTCTCCCAAGGCGAGATCGACAACGAGCCGGACGGCTTCATCGATGCCATCTTCGCGCTCGGCCCCAGCCTGCGACACGAATCAACGGTGACCCGAGCCGACTACGCGGCCAGAATCGTCCGGGGCGGCTTACCCGAAGCGACAACCCGAGACGACGCGCGTCGCCGCCAGCGGTTCTTTGATGCGTACGTGCAAGCTCTCATCGACCGCGATGTCCGGCAGCTGTCCGACATTCAGCACAAGGGCGAGTTACGCAAACTGGTACGCCTGCTCGCCGCCAGATCCGCGACCATCATCGCCGCCAACTCTCTGGAGTCCGCGCTCGGGCTGAGCCGGCCGACGGTGGCCCGTTACCTTCGGGCCCTGGAGGAGATTTTCCTGGTCAAGCGGATCCCGGGCTGGTCGCGCAATCTCGGCACCCGAGCGACCGCAGCCGCGAAACTGGTCTTCGTCGACTCGGGCATCGCCGCCAATGAACTCGCCACTGATGCCCGTGCTCTGCTCAGGCCGGGGGCGCCGTTCGGGCCGCTGCTCGAATCGTTCGTTCTCTCCGAGCTGTCCCGCCAGCTCACCTGGTCCGAGCAGCAAGCCGACCTCTCCCACTACCGCGACCAGAACAAGTACGAGGTCGACGCCGTCCTCGAGAACAGATCCGGTCAGGTCGTCGGCATCGAGGTCAAAGCCGCCACCTCCGTCGGTCTCGACGACTTCCGCGGACTACGCAGACTGGCCGACCGCCTCGGCGACGACTTCATCGCCGGCATCGTCCTCTACACCGGCACATCCACGCTGCCGTTCGGGGACAAGCTCCGCGCCATGCCGGTCAGTGCTCTGTGGCAGGTTCCCGCTCCGGCTTGACCTGTCGAAGAGCTCCGGCCCGACCTGTTCCAGGAAACGCGAAGGCGGCAGCACCGAAGTGCTGCCGCCTCCCCCGATTCAACCTCAGCGGTTCCAGCGCGCCGCGGCCAAAGTGTCGCGGAGCGTGTAATACGCCGGCTTACGTTCGAAGTTGTCGCCCATCACCGTCGCGGCGCCTTCCGCGGGGAAGAACACCGGCACCCACGAGTACTTGTCGGTGAAGCCCCAGATGGTGAACGAGTTGCAGTCCTCAACGGCCAGGCAGGCGTCCAGAACGGTCTTGTAGTACGCGGCCTGCGTCTGCAGCTGCTCGGCAGTCGGCACGCCGCCCTCAGGCAGGTCCATGCGCACATCGAGCTCAGTGATCGCCGTGTACAGGCCGAGGTCGTCGAAGCGCTGCAGCACACCCTGCAACTGGTCCGGCGCGCCGTACCGGGTGCTCAGGTGGGCCTGGGACGCGAAGCCGTCCAGCGGCACCCGGTCGGCCAGCAGCTGCTTGGCCAGCGCCTCGTACGCGTCGACCTTCACCCCCGGCCATTCCACGCCGTAGTCGTTCAGGAACAGCTGGGCCTTGGGGTCGGCCCGGTGCGCCCAGCGGAAGGCGTCGGCCACGATGCCCGGGCCGAGTTCGCGGATGAAGATGTTCTCCTGGCGGTACTCGCCGTTCTCGTTGAAGATCTCGTTGGCGACGTCCCACTGCTGGATCTTGCCGCGGTAGCGGCCGACCACGGTGGTGATGTGGTCCTTGAGGATCGCACGCAGCTCCGCCTTGGTGAATTCGCCCTCAGCGAGCCACGCCGGGTTCTGGCTGTGCCAGAGCAGCGTGTGGCCGCGGACGACCTGGCCGTGCTGCCGCGCGAACTTGACGATCGCGTCGGCCGGGCCGAAGTTGTACTTGCGGCGCTCGGGGTGGATGAACTCCCACTTCATCTGGTTCTCCGGGGAGACCGAGTTGAATTCCCGGGCCAGGACCTTCCGGTACGGCTTGTCGTAAGTGAACGGGTCCGGATAGTCCTGCTCGAGGTGGTGACCGCCACCGGCGACCGCGGTCCCGATGCGCAGGTCACGCGGCGCCGCCCAGCGCAGCGGCAGATTCCGCAGTCCGGGGTGACGGTCCACGACGGACGAGCCGCCGGCTGCCTTCGTACTTGCCTGCGCCGGCTGGATGCCGGGGCCGATCAGCGTCGAGGTGGCGAGGACGGCCACGGCGACACGGTATGCCTTTCTCAAGATCACTCCTTTGAGGGCGTCGGACCGGCCGCACACATCAGCTCAATGCCGAAACTTTCGGAGCGGACAGACCGGAAGACCCTCGTACGCTAAGCCGGACGCACAGCCTTCGTCAATGTTTCAGCTTCATGAACGACCGACTTCTTGTGCTTCAACCAGGTCATCCCTACCTGGACCCGACGAGTCAGACACGCCAAACGCCTACCGAACAAATACCGGAAGTTCCGGCATTGCCATCCGCCAGCACGAGGCTTGTTTATCGCGTCGGTGCCACCGCTCGCGAAGAGATCCTGCACGGGTTGCCCAGCGGACCCGAACCTGCGACTTCACCGTTCGGAGCGTCATGCGCTGTCGGGTTCCACCATGGAAACGGCGACCCGTGGCCTACCGTCGAGTCACGTTGCCGACGACGCAGCCACGAAGCTGCGGCGTCGGCGAGCAGTTTCGATAGGGTCAGGTCCCCGGGAATCGGGAGAACCACGTGCGGTTTGTACTGAACGGCTCGGCCCACAGTCTCGACGCTCAAACGGTTGCCGAGCGGGTCCGAGGCGTGCCGCCCGAAACCGTACGGGCACATGCGGTGCGCATCGAGAGCGCGACCTTTCCGGTGAAGCAGGCTTTCGAGCTGGCCAGCAGAATCAACCGTCGTAGACGTGTTGCAACAGCATGGCTGGTTGATCACTTCCACGGCGGACACGGCGACCAAAGCGCCGGGTGTGGACGTTCTGGCCGTGAAGGGAAGCCGGCGGCTCGGCGCTGAGGTCAAGGGCTGGCCGTCGGCCGGTTATGCCGATCCGCGCCGGGCTGCCGAGGTGAAACGCACTCAGCCGAGTACCCAGGCCGGTCATTGGTTCAGCCAGGCACTGTTCAAGGCCATCATGCTGTTGGACAGCCATCCCGGTTACGAGTCGCTGATGGTGTTGCCTGACTACCCTCGCTATCGGGACCTTGCCCAGCGGACCAGAACAGGCCGACGAGCCGCGAATATCCACCTGGTACTGCTCACCGCCGACGGGGCCCACAGCAACGATTCATGGACACCATGACCGAACCCATCGAGACCACACACATGACCAACCGGGCTGTCGAGGATGCAGCGATCAAGTACGTCCTCGACTGCGGATCCGCCCGCGGTCAGGATCTCTGGCTCGAGCCCCGCTTTCCACCATGCCGATCATGCGCGGTATGTCGCGGACGAAACGCGCGTCGTGCTCATCCGGCGTGCCGTCGGCGACCCTTTCGATCAGTTGCAGGAAGTCTTCCCGGTCCGGTCCCGCGTACTGCAGGAGCGCATGTGACATGTTCTCCAGGGCGCGTGCCGCGGAGTCCGGGTCGACCTCGTCGTCGCCCGACTCCTCCAGGAACATCATCGCGGCCACGATGGCCTTGACCAGGGGTTCGGCGTTCATTCGAGGATCGTCATGCTTGATCGGCCCAGACCAGAAATTCTCGCGGCTCCCTGCTCCCCAGCAGGTCACCGATCGGCGACCTTGACACCGACTCCAACCAGGCATCGAAAGGCGTTGCACCCCCGGGGAACCACCATTCAGAGTGGCTCTCCACCTCTTCAAGATCGCGATCCAGCGAAAATCTGTACTCGAACTGCACCTGAGAATAAGACTCGTGCTCTCCGTCCGAATCAAGAACTTCCAGCTGTCTCACCATGCTGACCACAAAGGTCGGTTGCGGGAGCCAGCCGACCTTCCCGTACTGGAAGAGGTATCCGTCGGCGTCCTGGTCTTCAGGGACATCGAACTCTGTCGCAGCGAACCTCCGGGCCAGCTCCGTCAGAGCGGGCACGGGCGAGCTGACACGAATTTCGTCGTCGACGAGGCTACGGGCGATGTCGACCGCCTCGTCCACCTGGCGTTTATTGGACAATCGAACCTCCGTCATGCGACGCCGACGAGCTGGACACACCGTCCCCGCCACACGATCGTGTGGCGGGGACGGGGGCAGATCAGTGCCTACGGCCAGTAGCCGCCTTGGAGCTGCCTTCTGACATGGCCGATCACGTCCAGAGCTTCGTTCCTGTTTCTGGCCCCGGCCATGAGGTCGTTGACGTAATCGTAGTACTGGTTGGTGTGGACCCGGGAGTGGACCGATGCGCCGGTGGGATTGGGTGACGAACTGCTACGCGGCAGCCAGACACCGTTCTCGGCATCGTTCACACCGATACCGAATCGGTCGAGCTGGGCCCTCGCCGGAGCCGCCTTGGGCGAGTTGCCCGCGACGATGTGGTGCGGCGAGTGGGGTGTGCTCGGCTCCAGGTCTCCGGCATCATTCAGAGCATTTCGCAGCTTCTCCGCAGATCCCTTGTCACAGTTGTGGACGAGCACTGGCGTGTCGCCGGCCACCACGTAGTACGTGTGGGTGCCGCTGACCGTGAGGTTGTAGACGGTGGTGCTGGCGGTGATGGGTTCCCCGACGAGCGCGACGCTGACCTCGGCGCCGGACTCGTCCCGGAGGGTGTCGCCGGTGCGGAGTTCGGCCGCCGGGATCCAGCCTCGGTCGGGGCTGTAGAACTTGTGTCCCGCGGTGGCGGTGATGACCGACGGCGGTCCGCCGCCACCGGCACCGGCTCCCACCAAGGTGAGGTCGATGAGGTCCTTGTCGCCGGTGCCCTCCACAGTGGCGGTCACTTGCTGCGGCTCGGTCGTGCCGGTCACCGGGTCGGTGGCGGTGACCGTGTCGCCGGGCTGCAACTTCTCGATCGGCTTGCTGCTGCCGTCGGCCAGCAGCACCAGGGTGCCGGCGGCGAACGAGTTCGACGCGAGGCGGGCCTTGTTGCCCTGGGCTATCTTGCAGCTCTCGCCGGTCGAGGATTCCTTCTTCTTCGCCTGTTTGGCGTTGTCGGCCGCCTTCTGCGAGGTCGCTTTGGCCTTGCCGCCGGCGTCCTTGGCCCCCTTCGCCGCCTTCGCCGCCTCGTCGGCGTACTTCTTGCTGTCGGCGGCTTCGTCCGCGGTCTGGGTGGCTTTCTTGATGTAGCGCGGGATGCTCGACAGCGCGTTCCTCGCCGATTTCAGCCGGCTGTACGCGTCGATGAGGCGGCGGCCGACCCCGACGGCCTTGATCGCCACCTTGGCGGCCTTGAACATCTTGCCCCAGGGCACGGCCTGCAGTGCGGTGGAGACACAGGCGACGATGTCGCCCTCGGTGATGCACTTCTTGGCGTCGTTGAAGCCGACCAGGTCGAGGATCAGATTGACGATCTCGTCGCCGATCTGCTTCACGAAGCCCTCGGCCTCGTCGACGATCTTCTTCGCGTTCAGCCAGTCCGGGTTGTCGGTCGCCTGCTCACCCTCGCCGGCGGCCGGGGTGTTGGCGTCCACGGTCCCCTGGCAGGCCCCCGGATTGTTGGCGCAGGCCATCGACGAGTAGTAGTCGACGTACGCCTGGGTCATCCCGTTGCCGTCCGGATCGCCCCCGGTGGGGTCGGTCAGCACGGTCGGACGGGCGTTGGTGTACGAGTACGTCGAGACGGCCTGATCGGTGGCGGGCTGGGCGACCGGGTCCGCCGAGGCGAAGCGGCCGGTGCCCGGGTCGTAGCTGCGCGCACCCATCGCGTACCGGTCGCCCTGGCTGACGTCCTGGTACGTCCCGGCGTACTGCATGGGGTTGGCCGGCGCGTCCTCGTCGACCTTGGTGCCGCCCTGGGTGAGGCCGGTGCCGCGGGCGACGCCGAACGCGTCGTAGTCGTAACTCCATTCCGGTGCCCCGGACGGCGAGACGACACCCGCCACACCGCCCAGCCAGTCGCGCAGGTACGAGTGCGCGGCCAGCCCGTCAGCGGACGGCACGATCAGGGCGAGCGGTTGCCCGGACGGGTCGTACAGGTAATCGCGTCCGACCGTGCCGGCGGCGTCGGTCTGCCGCTCCTGGGCCAGCAGCGGCCGGCCGGCGTTGACGTCCCAGCTCCAGGTCTGCGTGACCGCGCCGGCGCCGGAGCCGGTGACCGCCTTGATCCGGTTGCCCGTGGCGTCGTACGCGTAATTCGTGGTTCTGCCGCCGACGGTCGCCGACGTCATGGTGTGGTCCAGCGCGTACGTGAACCGGTCCGACCCGGCCTCGGTCTGGTTGCCCTCGAGGTCGTAGGCGAACGCGCGCGTGCTCGATCGGCTACCCGTGACGCTCTCGCGGGTCAGCTGGTCGGCACCGTCGTACGAGTAACTGGTCGTGGTGTTCTCGCCCGGAGCGACCCGCGTCTTGGTCTTGCGGTTGCCGACCAGGTCGTAGGTGTAGTCGGTGCGGTCGGCGACCGCGCCGGCGCAGGTCTGCGCGCCGAAGCACTCGGCGGTCAACCGGTTGGCCGCGTCGTACGTGTAGGCGGTGGCCTCGGTGACCGTCGGCTGGCCGGGCTCCCCGTCGGTCTCGACGATCTTGGTCGGATTGCCGACCTTGTCGAGGGTGAGGTCGAACGCGGACAGCGTGGTGTCACCCTTGGCCGCGGCGATCCGGGTCATCCGGCCGGCCCGGTCGTACTCCCGGCTCTCCGAGACCCCGGTCGACTCCGGGTACGAGATCCCGGTCAGGTGATCCGCGACGTCGTACGAGAAGCCGTACTCCGCGCTGCTCCCACCGCGGGTGGCCGTGAGCGACCGGATCCGGTCCCCCGCGTCGTACGTGGCGCCGATCCGCGTGCCGTCCGGGTAGGTCCGTGCGGTCACCCGGTCGGTGCTGTCGTACTCGTACTTGAACGTCTCCGACCCGCGGGTCACCGAGGTGAGCCGGTCGGTGACGTCGTAGACGTACGACTGCACGCCGTCCGGATCCGCGGCGCTGACCACCCGGTTCTTCGCGTCATAACCGAACGAGTAGGTGACCCCGTCGGCGCCGAGCTGCTTGCTGGTCAGCCGGCCCAGGTTGTCGTACGCGTAGAAGATGGACCGCGCCGGCCGGTTCGGGTCCGGTCGTCCCTCCTCGACGATGCGGGCGGTGACCTCCTGGATGAGGTTGGAGTCGGCGTCGTAGACGTACTCGCGGCGACGGCCGATCGGGTCGGTGGTCACGGTGGCACGCCCGGCCCGGTCGTACTCGGTCGAGGCGGTACGGCCGAGCGGATCGGTCTGCTTGATCACCTGACCGTTGGCGTTGTAGCCGTAGACCAGGCCCTGGCCCCCGGTTGCGTCCGGGCCGACGACCGAGGCGAGCCGGTCGGCGGCGTCGTAGGCGAAGCGGGTGGTCTTGCCGTTGGCGTCGGTCTGCGCGGTGGGCCGGTTGACCGCGTCGTAGTCGACCTTGGTGACGTTGCCCAGCGGGTCGGTGACGGATTCCGGGTTGCCGGCACGGTCGTAGGCGTACCGGGTGGTGTAGTTGTCGGGGTCGGCGCCGGAGACGTTGCCGCGCGGCTCGGTGACCGCGACGACGCGGCCGTCGTCGTCGTACCGGGTGGTGACGACACCGCCGGTCGGGGTGGTCTGGCGGACCGGGTTGCCCGCGTCGTCGTATTCGATGCCGGCCGCGCCCGCGGCGGGCCCGGAGCTTCCGGTACGGCGGTTCGCCTCGTCATAGGTGTTGGTCAGCTCTTCGCCGCGCTCGTTGGTCATCGAGACGACGTTGCCGTTGTTGTCGTAGCCGACCGTGGTGCCCTGCTTGAACTGGTCGCGCTGAGTGGCCGGGCGATCCAGGGCGTCGAAGGCGGTGTCCACCTCGACCCGCTGGCCGTCGGAGCCGTACGGCCGGTCGGCGCGGATCAGGTTGCCGTTGTAGTCGTAGTGGAAGACCGCGGTGAACAGGGCGGCCCGCGGCGGGTCCGCGTTGCCGCGCGGCGAGGTCTCGGTCGCCACCCGGCCGTTGCCGTCGTACGTCCAGGAGGTCTTGTTGCCCTCGCCGTCGGTCACCGAGGCGCGCCGCCCACCGGGGGTGTACGTCGTCGCGACGACATTGCCGACCGGGTCCTTGGCCTCGATGACGCGGCTCGCCTTGTCGTAGGTGAAGCGGGCCGAGTTGCTCAGCGGGTCGGTGGTGACGACCACGTTGCCGAGTTCGTCGTAGACCGTGCGGGACGGCTGGGCCTTGCCCGGCTGCCACACCTCGGTGATCTGGCTCTGCTCGTTGTAGACGTACCGCGTGCGGTAGGCGTCCTTGTTGCCCCCGGCGACGGTGCCGCGCGGGTCGACCACGGAGGCGAGGCGGCCGGTGCCGTCGTACGTCATCTCGGTGCGCCGGCCGGTCGGGGCGATCTCGGCCGTACGGTTGCCGTGGGTGTCGTACTCGTAGCGGGTGACCTTGCCGCGCGGGTCGGTCCGGGAGACGAGCTGGCCCTTGGTGTCGTACGCGTACTCGTACCCGGTGTCCTGCTTCGGGCTCTTCTGCCCGACCATCTCGTTGAACTCGTTGTACTTGTAGTCCCAGTCGTTCTTGCGACCGTCGGTGTACTTCGTCAGGTTGCTGCGGTTGTCGAACGCGCTGGTCTCGGTGAAGGCGAACGGCTCCGGCGCGGTCCGGGCGACCGGGTTGCCGCTGTCGTCGAACCGGGTCTCCTCCTGGTTGCCCTTCGGGTCGACGACCAGGCTCTTGTTCAGCTTGCCGGTGTACCGGTGGTTGACGGTGTCGTTGCCGGCGTTCTGGCTGTAGAGCAGCACGTTGTTGCGGTAGCCGTCGACGACCGCCACGCCGTCCGGGTCGGTGGTGCGGGCGACCTGCTGGCCGGCGTCCCACCGGAACTCGGTCCGCGCGTTCTCCGGGTCGAGTTGCTCGGTGACCCGGCCGGCGGCGTCGTAGGTGTTGCGGATCAGCTTGTTGCCGCGGGCGTCGGTGATGTCGTTGAGCCGGCCGCCGGCGTCGTAGCCGTAGGTGGTCACGTTGCGGCGCGGGTCCTGAGCCTTGAGCAGGCGCCCGTTCTGGTAGTCGAACTGGGTCGACCGGCCGTCCGGCAGCGTGATCTTCGTGACCAGCCGCAGATCGGTACGGGACTCGAAGCGCACCACCCGGCCACTGGCATCGGTGACGGTGCTGAGCAGGCCGTCGGCGGTGTACGCGAACGTCACGCCGGAGCCGCGCGCGTTCTTGACGGAGAGCAGCTGACCGGTGGCGTTGAACCGCAGCACCCGTCGGTCCGGTGGCACCAGCTGCCAGCCGCCGTCCACCTTGGACAGATTGGCGCGGACACCGGCCGGACGGTCGTACGACCCGTCGGCGTTCGCGGTGTAGACAGCCTCCGAGCCGTCCTCCGCCCGTACCCGGACCGCGCCGTTGTCGGCGGCGATGATCCTGATGTCGTACGAGGAGCTCCAGCCCGGCCCGAACATGCCGGTGGCCGGGTTGCCGGACGAGTAGTAGCGCGCGTGGTTGAACGGGATGCCGTACGACGGCATCACGAAGTCCTTCTCCACCCGCAGGTAGGCGCCGGTCGCCGTGTTCACCGTCGCGCCGCGCAGAGCCTGCGCGGTCACTGTCGGGCCGAGCACCGTGGCGCAGCCGCAGCCGGTGGCCTGCCCGGCGGGCAGCGCCGGAACGTCGTCGGTCTTGCGCGGCCTGGCCTCCGCCGACGCCGCGCTGGTCAGTTCCGTGCCGTCCGGCGCGACCTCGGTGATCGTCACCGTGTAGGCCCGCGCCGGGTCGAGCACCCAGCCGTCCGCAGCACCGAAGCTGCGGCACAGCAGAGCCGGGCTGTAGCACCGGCTCAGGTCCGCCTTGCCGAGCTCGGCGGACCGCTGCTCGGCCCCGGACCCGACGTCGGTGACGGTCGCGAACCAGCGGCCCCACGACGTCGGATCACCGTCGTCGACGACGGCGTCCCAGTACACGACGAGCGAGGTGTCGCCGAGCAGGAAGCCCGGGCGGGCGATCGGCCGGCCCGGCAACTCCGCCTGCCGGGCGGCCACCACCCGTGCGGCCGCGATCGCCTTGGCGCGCCGCTGGGCCTTCTCGGTCGCGGTCGGCACCCGGACCTTGCCGCCGGCCTCGACCGCGGGCGGCACCGGCGGCGCCGACTTACCGGCGGGCAGGCCGTGATTCTTGGTCGCCGTGGCCGGCAGCGGGCTGTTGACCGGGCCCGCACCTGGCGTCGCCGACGGCGCGGCCGAAGCGCGCGTGGACGGCAGGACGATGAGGAAAGAAATGACGAGTGCCCAGATCAGGGCATGGCTGAGCAGCCGGAACCGGCTGGAAACGCGCACGATGCACTCCCCCGTGGAGATGGCGTTGCAGTCCGCAAGCACCCTTACGCATCGATGCTGATCAACACATCCACCGAACGGTCCATGATGGGAGCGCTCCCATCATGTGGTCGGTCGGTGCCCGGTCCCTGCGGCGCCGGTCCGGGCTCAGTACTCGTTCTTGATGACGAAGTAGGAGCCGCGGATGGTGCCGGCCAGCTTCGACTTCTGCCGGGCGAACTTGAACGCCCCGAGCTCCTCCGGAACGTCCATCCCGTCGGAGAGCTTGAAGCCGACCGCCCGCTTCCCGCCGTCGTCGATCGTGTACATCACGTTGATCGACAGGCCGTTCTCGTAGAAGACGTAGGCCATCCGGATGTTCTCGACCTGGAAGGCCGTCGCCTCGAGCGGCGGGGAAGAGATGACGAGGCCGCGTTCCTCCTCGAGGATGCGGTGCACCCAGGCGATGGTCGAGGTGGCTTCGCTCGCGGGCTCCACCGTGAAGGTGTGGTCGTACTTGTTCTTGAAATAGCGGGCCTCGTTCGCCCGCAGACCGGCCAGCGCATCCGCAACCGGCGACGACTCCAGGCCGACGGTCGAAACGGTGCCGAAGTCCACCGCATAAGACATGACTGCTCCTCCGCGTGCCGGCTCGTCCATATCCCGCCGTGATCAGCGTAGCGGTGTGCGTGGTCGTTCAAGGTAGGGTTCGCTGCCATCGCGGTGATCTCGGGGGACGACTTGCATCTCATTACCGCGGCCACGCTGGCCGCCTCATTCATCACCACACCCGCCTTCGCCGCCGACCGGCCGCCGAAGGTCTTCGCACGGGCCGCACAGCACTACGTTTCCGGCGTCACGCCGGTGACCTTCCAGCCGGCCCAGGGCGAGGACATGTCCGCTGTCACCAGCCTGACGCTGCTCGCCGACGGCAAAGAGGTCGGCGTGGACACCGCCGCGCCGTGGAGCGTCGACTGGGACACCACCGGCTTCGACGGCCTCGTGCTGCTCAGCACCCGGGCCACCACGGCAAGCGGCACGCAGACGACGGACGGCTACCAGGTCACGGTGGACAACAGAGCGCCGACCGGGCTGACCGTCCGCTTCCCCCGCAGAAGCGGTTACATCGGCCAAGGCGGCGAGCTCGCCGTGAACGCGGCCGACAACATCTACGTCATCGGCTCCGAGCTGCTCGTCGGCGGCGCGGCGGTCTCGTCGAAGGACCTCACCGGCGGCGGCAACCTCGACCTCCGCTGGAACGTCAAGGTCCCGAACGGCAACACCACCATGACGGTCCGCGTACGGGATCAGGCGGGCAACGTGACGGCGCTGACCAGGACAGTCACCGTCGACAACGACCGGCCGGTGATCGCCGGCAGTACCACCGCAGGTAGCGCAGTTCGAGGCACCTTCAAAGTCACCCTCAGCGGCTACAAGGACGCCAGCCCGTTCGCCGCGTTCGAGGCTTTATTGGACACTCCGCGGCAGCTCCGCTCGTACAGCCAGGAGAACTCCCGCACGGTCACTATCGACAGCCGCGAGGTACCGAACGGCAAGTACACCCTCGGCTGGCGCGCCGTCGACGCGGCCGGCAACGAGGCGGTCCTTAAACGGTCCCTCACCGTGGACAACAAGGCCCCGACGGTGTCGATCAGCAAGGCGCCGAAGAACAAGGCAAAGGTCAAGAAGAAGTTCACGGTCACTGCCAAGGCGAGCGACACGTACGGGATCGCCAAGGTGCAGCTGCTGATCAACGGCAAGGTCGTGCAGACGGACACGAAAGCCGGCTACTCGTTCAGGGTGAACCCGAAGAAGTACGGCAAGAAGTTCACCGTGCGGGTCCGGGCATACGACAAGGCCGGCAACACCAGGTACAGCTCCACGCGAACGTACAAGCGGTGACGGTGTCGGCAACCGCTCGGTAGCCTGGGCAGGACATCGACGAGGGTGGTAGCCGTGGACGGCATCGACGCTGCTGAGGACTGGTTGGACACCTGGGTCGGGCAGACCAACGCCCAAGCGGCACGCAGCGTCGAGCTGTCGCGCCGTGTGGCTGAGGAAGTGCAGGACACCGTCGGCGCGGACACCGAAACGGGACGCGCGGTGATCCATTCCTTCGACGCCCGGTTTCCCCCGGTCGAGCGCGAGGACGACCGGTGAGCGCGGGTGTCGAGTTCCCGGCCGAGGCGGTGTTGCAGCATGCCGACGCGGTGAGCGAGGCCTCCGACGCCATGGCCCAAGCTCGCGCGGCAGCGGGTGAGGTCGCCATGGACAGCCAGGCCTACGGCCAACTCTGCCAATTCCTGCCGGCACTGCTGAGTCCGCTGTTCGGCACCATGACGGAGGTCATGAATCAAGCGGTGGACACCCTCACAGAGAGCGCGCTGAACCTACGGAAGACCGCCGCCGACGTGACGGCCACCGATGCCGGCAACGCCCGGAGGGTGGACGCAGCCGGCGGCCCCGGCGTTGAACTGCCGCTGTGACCGACCCGCTGGTCGCTCAGGCGCACAGCTCGACCACCTGGTACACGGGCCTCGGCCTGGTCGAGGACGCTGTGCAGATCAACAGCGGCATCCAGAACGGCAGCTGGGTGGACGGCACGCTGGGTGGCGTCAGCGGCGGCCTCGACATGCTCGGCTTGGTCGTCGATCCGCTCGGCTCGCTGGTGGCCTGGGGTGTCGGCTGGCTGATGGAGCATGTACAGCCGCTGAAGGATGCGCTGGACTGGTTGGCCGGCCAGCCGGACGAGGTGGCCGCCCACGCTGCCACCTGGCGCAACGTCGCCGCGGCAACGGCCGCCACCCAACAGCGATACGCCGACGCCGTGCGAGCACAGACGGCCGGCTGGTCGGGCGCCTCCGGCGATGCCTATCGCAGTCACGCGGCTCGGCAAGCTGACGTCCTCGGCGGCATGGCTCAAGCTTCCGAGGCGATCTCGTCCGCGGTGGAAGGCGCCGGCCAACTCGTCGGCCTGATCCGCGGCATCGTCCGGGAACTGATCGCCCAGTTCGTGGCCACGCTCGCCGCCCGCCTGCCGCAATGGCTCGCGGAGGCAGGCCTGACTCTCGGCATCGCAACCCCCGTCGTCATCGGTCAGGTGGCCGCGCTGGTCGCCAAGTGGGTCGACCGGATCCAGGGTTTCCTTCGAGCACTGATCACCAGCCTGCGGCGGCTCAGCGGCAAACTCGATGACTTGACCGGCGTTCTCGACGGCCTCAAGGAGGCACTCCGAAAACTCAGCCGTTCCGATCCGGCCGCAGCCGCATCCGACACGACGTCCGCAGCGCGCCAGACCGGGGGTGAGCTGCGGCGTCCGCGCGGCGACATCGACTTCGAGGACGCCTGGCCGGAGCAGGCCTACGACGCGATCCGGGCCGGCGACGACGAGCTTCCGGCCGTGGCCGCGAGCGCACGGGAGCACGGCTTCAGCGCCGAGGACATCGCGAAGATCAAGAATCACGTGTTCCGTGACGAGCACGTCCTCGATTCGTACGGTGAAAGCGCCGTCGCCCGTTTCGACGCCAACCCTCGGATGGCCGAGGCCTGGCAGCGGCTCGCTGAGGGAAATCCTCACCCGGCGGACATCGACCTGTTGCGGCACGAGCGATTCGAGGCGGAGTACATGGCCAGCACCGGTGACCAGAGTTACCGGCGTGCGCACGCCGCCACGAACGAGGCCGGCTTCACGTGGGACCCTGAAGCCGCGGCCCGGGACGGCGTCGGCTATCAGCGAAGGGACTGACAGTGCTCGATGATTTTGGGCGGTGCCGGCGATGACCGCCTCGATCGGCGTCTGGGCACATGGTGACCCGACCGGCGCAGTGGTGCTGTACCGGTGGGAGGCCGATCAACAGACCGGGTTTGTGACCTTCGAGGTCTCCACGCGCCGAATCCGGCCGGCGGACAGCACCGGCCGGCCGATCGGGGATCTGCTGTTCGATCCGGCGCAGGACGAACCGTCGGGCACCGCAGCCGGCGTGGACCGGCGGTTGTTCACCCAGGTGGTCGTCGCGATCATGCGCGCGTACCGGCGAGCGGGGAAGGCCCCGGAGACCGCCCACGCCTATTACTACTGAGAGCGCCTTCAGCTCTGGGTCTTGGGGGTGAGCAGGTAGTCGTCGGCCTCGGGGCTCCACTTGAGGTCGACCGCGTTGCTCGTCGCTGCCGCTTTGCAGAATTGGAGGAAGCTCCGGTAGCCCAGCTTCTTCTCGCTGAAGTCCGGCGCCACCTTGCGCACCTGGTTCTTCAGGCCTGACAGGGCCGCGGATCCGTTGCTTCCCGCCAGGTCGGAGACCACACCGCGGAGCAGGGCGAACGCCGCCTCCCGGTCCCCGTGCTCCGGTAGCGCCACCTCCGGATCGCCCTTGCCGGAGCCGCCGCCGATCAGCTCGACCACGTTGTGCCCGGCCAGGTAGCGGAGCATTTCCCCGAACGCCCGGAACCCGTAGTCCGCCTCGTTGAAAGTTGGATCCTTCCGCAGCAGCGTCCGCTTGAGCGTCGACGCAGTCACCGTCCCGCTGGAACTGCGCTGCAACCCCGCGACAGTCTGCGCAACCAGGGCAGACAGCGTCTCCACGTCCCGTACCGGCTCGCTCGGCGCAGGCTGCGGCTCCTGCACCACCACCGCCGGGATCTCCACGCCCTCGAGGCGGTCGTAGTAGAGGAACTCGTCGCAGGCCGGGGGCAGCAGCTTCGAGGTTGATCTCTCGACCCCCACCCCGATCACCCGCTTGTTGAGCTCGCGCAACTTGTGCACCAGTGGAGTGAAATCGCTGTCGCCCGTGCAGAGCACGAACGTCGAGATGTACGACCGCTCGAACGCCACCTCCAGCGCGTCCACCACCATCTTGATGTCCGCCGCGTTCTTGCGGGAGGCGCCCATCCGCTGCGGGATGTCGATGAGTTCGACGTGCGAGCGGGTCAGCATGCGGCGGTCCTCGTCGAAGTACGACCAGTCCGCGTACGCCCGGCGGACCACCACCCGGCCCCGCTCGGCGAGGGCGTCGGCCACCGGTCGCAGTTCGAAGGACATGCCGCCCAGGTGGTCGCGGGCGCTGATCGCCAGGTTCTCGTAGTCCAGGAACATCGCGATGCGCTCTTCGTGATCCACCCGGTCAGCGTACGCATGCCGGAGAGCCCCGCGGACCAAGCGTGAGAGGATCGCGCCCATGGAAAACGACCGGCTCGCCCTCGCGCAGGACCGTACGACCGCCGCCGCGACGCTTTACGAGCTGGCCTCCGACCCCTCCGTTCAGGTTCGCGCCGCCGTCGCCGCCCGGCCGGACGCGCCGGCGGAGGCGCTGCGGCCGCTCGCCCGTGATCGTGACCGCACCGTCCGGCAGGCGGTCGCCGGGAACCCGGCCACCAGCCAGGGCAACCTGCTGCGCCTCGTCGGCGACGCCGACCGGTGGGTGCGCTGGGCGGTCGCGGCCAACCCGTCCTGCGATGCCCGGGTACGCCAGGTGATGGCGAAGGCGCAGGACAAGGAGCTGCGCGGGCTGCTCGCCGAGATGGGTGAGCTCGAGCCCGAGCTGGCCGCGATCCTCGTCAAGGACGCCTCCCCGGAGGTGCGGGAGCGGCTGGCCAGTCACACCTACGACCCGGACGTCATCGCCGCTCTCCTCCAGGATCGGACCGTCCGGGTGCGCAAGGGTCTCGCCATCAACGAGCAGACCACCGCCGAGCACCGGCACGCGCTGGCCCAGGACTCGTCACCCGACGTCCGGGCGGCGCTGGTCCGGGCGTTGCCGCTGGACGAGGCAGACCTGCAGGCCCTGGTCAACGACCGATCCGTGGAGGTGCGGCGTTCGCTGGCCACGTCGGCCGTCACCCCGCAGCACATCCGGCAGGCGCTGGAGAACGACGCCGACGAGACGGTGGCCGAAGATGCCCGCCGGTATCAGGCCACCGCAACGCCGGTGACGGCTCCCCGCCCCGGGAACCGCCGGCCGATCGGCAAGCGTTTCCCGGGCCGGGCCGGCCGCTGATCATCCGGCGGTGAGCTGGAGTGCCCCTCGGAGCAGGGCGACAGCCTGGGGCACAACCGAGGCCTCATCCAGCGGACGGGCCGGGTCGGACAGCATCAGGCTCGCCGTGACGAGGTCACCGTCGGCGGCGCGGGCGAAGTAGTTGAGCGTCAGCACGCCGGGCTCCGAACCACCCTTGAACCACACCGTCGGGAACTCCGCCGTGGGCAGGGCGACACCGCCGTCGTTGATGGTCAGAGCCGCGTTCACCGCGGGCTCGTGCTGCCGCCACAGTCCGGCGTACGCCTGGCACATGTCGATCGGTGAGCCGAACCATTCCACCTTGTCGATCATCCGCGGGTTCGGCCACGCGGTGATCGACGTGAGCGGGACCCGGTCGAGCAGCGGCAGCATCCGCGCCCGCAGGGCCGGGCTCAGGGCGGCGTACGACGCCGCGGCGGCCGGGTAGCGCCACCCCTTGAGCGCGAAGAACTCGCGGGTGGTCAGCACCGGGGCGTTCGGCGCCGAGTTGCCGAAGCGGGTGAACTGCCGCCGCACCGCCTCCCGGCCCACCTGGTGGATCAGGTGGTCGGTGGCCGTGTTGTCGCTGATCGCGATCATGTGGTCGGCGAGGGTGTGCACGGTGCCGTCCGGCTCGTCCTGCATGACGCCCGACGGCAGGGACTTCCAGGCCGGGTTCAGCGGCAACTCGGTGTCCCAGGAGAGCCGGCCGGACTGCACGGCCTCGGCGAGAGCGCCCAGCACGTACAGCTTGAAGGCGGAACCGAGTGGCCGTACCGTGTCGGGGTTTTTGCCGTGCACCAGCCGGCAGCCGGCCGGCGAGATCCGCATGGCCGCGAAAGACACCCGCGGCGCGAGGGTGCGCAAGCTGCTGTCGACGGCGGTCCAGGTGGTCGGGGCCGGGAGGTACGGGGTCAAGCGCAGTCCGGTGATCAAGCCGGACGGGTTGACGGTGAGGGTGACCAGCAGAGTGCCGGCGGGGCTCGACACGAGCTGCCGGAGCTGCGTCGGTGACGACGAGATGACCGCGGCCGGCGTGAACGGCGCCACCGGGCGCAGCGCCTCGTTGACGTTCATGGCGAGCAGCCCCTGGTCGAGGTGCTGCGCCAGTTCGTCGGCCGGCACCGGCAGCCGGGCCGAGGCGTCGATCAACCAGGCGAACTGGGTCTCGGCCGGCGAAGCGGCCAGTGCGGGCGCGGCCGGCAGACCGAGCGTCAACGTCAGTGCCGCGATGACCGCGACAATTCTCCGGACCATCAGAACCCCCGGGGGTACGGGCGAGGTCAGGCCGGCCGGATGAACAGCCCGGCCACCGTCCCCTCGCGACGGAAACTCACCTGGGCTGTGCTCTGCCCGGCCTCGAAGTGCATCAGGACGTCGACCACCGTGAACTCCCCGGCGGCGTGCACCACCGGATCACCGAACCGCTCGAACGCGCCGACGCTGCCGACGACCACCGCCCACACCGAGGCGAGCGCCTGGGTGTCGAGTTCCCGCCGCATCGTCTCGTCGAAGTCGCCGCGGACCCGGTCGAACCGGGCGGCCGCGAGGTGGGTGAGCAGGTCGAGCGCCTTGTCGCCCGCGCCGGGCAGGATCCCGGCCGACATCGGCTCACCCGTACGCGGATCGACCGGTCGCCCGAACCGCTGGAACGCCGCCTGTCGCGTGGTGCCCAAGACGTCTCCGATCTCCTGCCAGGTACGGCCCTCGGCCCGCGCACGATCGACCGCGGCGCGCAGCGAGTCCTGGGCTTCGAGCACCTGCCGGTGCACAGCCTGTACTTCCCCGAGGGTCCCGCCGACGTCCGGCGATGTCAAGGAAGAATTGACAGCCTCGCGTTGCCGACGGGCCGCACTGCGGCACGTCGAGTTGCAAAACCGCTGCTTACGACCAGGTCCAAGGCGAGCGGGAAGCGGGTTACCGCAGTGTTCGCAGTTCACAGCACGTAATGTTAATCCGTGTCGGCGCGGCACGGAATACCGCACGAAAAATCAGGACGGATGAGTCGCGAGATGCCGCACCAAGAGTGTGGCAACTTGCTCGGGGGCCTTCTCCGGCAGCCAGTGGGACACCCCGGCAAGCGTCTCGAACTGGTAGGGACCGTCGACGTAGCGTCCACAACGCTCGGCGGCCGCCCGGGAGATGAAGCGATCTCCGTCGCTCCAGATGAAGAGCGTGGGCACCTCGATGTGGCCGGTCCGGTCCCGCAGCCCGAACGGTATGGCCCGGTACCAGTTGATCGCGGCCCGCACAGCGGCCCGGTCGCCTGCCCTGGCGGCGTAGCGGGCCGCGCTTTCCGGGTCGAGTCCGGAGCTCCGCAGAGACGCCCGCATCGCTTCGCCGCTCCGGCGCGAGAGCATGAACTCGGGCAGCCACGGCACTTGCAGAGCGGCCATGTACCAGGAGCGCAAGAACTGGCTGCTGGAGGTGAGTGACCGCAGGAACGCCTCCGGATGGGGTACCGACAGGGCGGCCACCGAGCTCGCCCGGTCGGGGCGGTGGCCGGCCACGTACCAGGCCAGGGCCGCACCCCAGTCGTGGCCCACCAGATGGAAGCGTTCCGCGCCGGCCGCGTCGGCCAGGGCCAGCACGTCCGCCGCAAGCCGGGAAGTCGCGTACGCCCGACGGCCCGCCGGCCTGGCCCCCGCGGAGTAGCCGCGCTGGTCGGGAGCGAGGACCCGGTAGCCGGCGCCGGTCAGAGCCGGCGTCACCGCGTCCCAGCAATGCCGGTCCTGCGGAAAGCCGTGCAGCAACACGACCACTTCCCCCGTACCGGAGCCACCGGCCGGGCGCGTGTCGGTCACCTCGAAGCTGAGGCCCTCGCTGGTGAAGCGTTCCATCACCGCATCCTCATGGATGGTCGCCGATACGGCCAGCGCACCGGTTCCTGTGGTCCTGGCGGTGGCGAGCTGGATGCTGTCCGGCGAGATGCCGTCCGCCGATCTCGGGAGCCGGCGGGTCTCCCAGCCTCGCCCGCCGTCCATGCTGACCCGGGCCACGAGCCGGCTCCGTAGCACGACGGGCCCAGTCGGCCGCGGGCTCGGCATCGGCTCGGCCTCGCCGTCCAGGGCCCAGATCCCGGCGTCCGGCGGAGTGTCGAGCACCAAGAGGTCCTGCCAGCCGCCGGCCTTGGCGTAGGCGTGCCGAGCCAGGTCGCCGGTGGCCGGATCGAGGGCGTCGACGGCGTTCCGCTCCGCCCGAAGGGGCCAGGCCGGCGGTAAGGCGTCGACGTCACGCGTCGCCGGGCGCCGCCAGGTGACGCCGCCGTCGACACTGTTCCAGTACTCCGGACGGGCGTCGTCGCCAGCCGTATCTTCTGCCAGCACCCTGCTGCCGCAGCTCGGTGAACATCCCGGTCAACGGCTTGTCCCGCTCAGTGGGGGCCCAGGGCGACAAAGACAGCGCCGAACGCGCGCCGGCGGCGCCGCCGGGCAGCGCGGGCGACCACGTCGGCGAAGTCCGGCTTGAAGGCGTACGCGGCCGCGGCGCCCAGGCCGGCGAAGTCCATGGCGGGCCCGGTCGCGTCGGCGATGTGGTGCAGCACCACGGTTTCGCGCGTGGCCCGGGGCAGCCGCTGCAGGCGGCGACGAGCGCCACGTGATCCGGCGACAGCGGTGGCGTGGTGTCGCTCCCCCGCAGCCGGCCCGAACCTCAGGTGTGTGCGGGATATCCGAGGAGTTCGACCAGGTCACCGGTGGCCGCGGCGAAGGCCTCGTGGATGTCGTCGTCGAAATGGCTCTGCCAGTCGCCGGATTTGCCCTTGCGGTAATGCGACGGCCGGGTCGTGTCCTCCGGGCCGCTGCGCATTCTGGAAAAGCTGTATCTTGCAAGCAGATCGGCCAGCTCGGGCGGTGGGATGACGATGCCGCAGTGCCGCATCATCCGGTCGACTTCATCGTGCTGTTGTTCTCCGGTCAGCTCCTCGTAGCGGAACAGCGGTATCTCGTCCGATTCGGCGGCGGCCACCCATGATCGCAGGGCCCGGAAAGTGCCCCGTTCGGCGTGATGATCGATGAGATACAGCAGTCCGTCCTTGAACGGCTTCTCGCGCAGCACTTTCCGCACCTGCGGGATGTCACCCATCGGCGCGTGCGAGTTCCGGGTGGAGAAGTAGCTCGAGACGACCATGTCGCGGGGGTCGCGCAGCACGAAGAACGCCCGGTGGCGCTCGGGTTTCGGCAGGTCCTGGAACCGCCGGCGGGAGATGAACAGGGACGAGACGATCCGGCCGGGCGGGAAGGGCTGCGGGTGGCGCCACCGGTACGCCCGCGGGTCGTACGGCAGCAGACCGGAGTGGCGATAGACGGTCGGGTCACCGAAGAGCGCTTTCATCCATTGGCTGGCCGTCTTGCGCACCGCGCAGTGATAGACGTTGTCGTATTCGCACCGGGCGACGACCGGCACCGTGAGCCGCAGCCGCGCATTGTGGGCTTCGAGCTGCATTCGCCGGGCCGCGACGCGGACGGAATTGGGCGTGTGCTGTTTGGTGTACATCACGGCGCGGTTGATCATCGCTGACCACAATTCCCATCTGCGAAGTGGGTAAATGTCGCCCGCTCGGCGGGCCGTCGCCGCCCGCAACGCAGCCCATGATAGAGCCTGTATAGACATCGGTGATAGTGATCGGCGTGCCTGATATCAATGAGATCGGCCGCCGCGGTGATGTGCGGTAGGAGGGATTCGAACCCACTCAGCAAGGCACCTGCTTTACAGGCAGGCCCGACTCTCCCGCGTCGGCGCTACCGCGTGTCTGCTCCCAGCGCCCCGGCCGGCCGGCTCCTCACGGGTCCGGCACGATCGGTCACGCTGCGCGTTCCCAGCAGGATTCGAACCTGCGACCTCGACGTTCGTAGCGTCGCGCGCTGTCCAGCTGCGCCATGGGAACCCTGTACTGCGTACCCGGAGAGGGATTCGAACCCCCAACCTTCCGACCCTGAATCGGACGCCTCTGCCGTTGGGCCACCCGGGCAAAAAATGGTTCCACCGAATGCGTTCAGGGGCGATTCGGGAAAAGAAAAAGCCACCCGTTCCTCGACTCGAGGTGGGCGGCGCGGACGCGGGCTCTGCTGCGCTAACCGCTCCACCACCCCAGCTCAAGGCGGGTCTGTCGGCCGCGAAGGTACAGCTCGGCCGTCAGGTCGGACAGGGTCAGCGAATAAGCGTTCTGCTGCGACATGACGGTCAACTCCCTTCAAAGCCTCGGTGCGATGCCGGTATCCAGGATGGCCGACCCCCGCCGTTCTCGTCAACGCATTTGTGACCCGCATTGCCCGCGCCGCAGCGTGCCCGGACCGGCCGTTACTGCCTGGCGGTCCGGGAGGTCACGGCGGAGCTCGCCGCGGCATGCCGTCATCGCGCGGGCGTTCCTGCGGGCGCCGGGTTATGAGCCGACCGGGCCGTTGTCGATGAACGCGTAGGTCGTCAGCAGCGGCGCGTCGCCCAGTTCCTCGGCGATCAGGCCGGTACGCGGGAAGACCTGCAGGAAGGCGCCCTCGTTGCTGATCGCGTACGTGGGCCGGCCCTGCTTGTCCTTGGCCTTGAGCCGGCTGATGGTGAACAGCTGGCCGTCGCGGCGGGTGTCGCAGGCGGTCGCTTCCACGGTGAGCGGGCTGCTGCCGTTGTTCTTGATGCCCATGCACGACGGCTCGCCACCGGCGCCGGCCTTCGCGGTCTTGATCAGGAACTTGTCGCCCACCGGGGCCAGGACGAACAGCCCGAACTCGGCCTCGCCGTCGGTCAGGTTGAGCCGGCCGTCCTCGTCGACCGCGACGATCGACTCGCTGGACGGGATCGGCCTGATCACCACCTGCCGCTTGCCGGCCAGAATCGGGTCCGCTTTGCTGCTCACCGCGGGTTTGTTGCCGCTGCCCGCCTTGGTCGTCCTGATCGGGGCGGGCGTCGTGCCCGCGGAGGCTGGGGTGGTGAAGGCGACCGGCTTGCCGGACTGCCGGTCGCCGCGGGTGCACGCCTGCTGGGTGAGCACCAGGCCGGCAGCCAGGACGCCGAAGAGAACAGTGGAACGACAGGTCCGCACGGGATTCCTCCAGATCGATGTGTTCCGACCCGGCCCATGGTGTCGATCAAGCGGCCCTTACGGCGCGATCGCAGCGCACAGTGGCACGAACCCTGGAGGTGGCTATCCGGTGATCGGCAGAGCGGTCGCTAGCGGCCAGGCCACCAGGAGTGACCCCACGAGCGCGATGAGCCACCCCGGCGCCGAGAAGCGGTGCAGCACGGCGCTCCAAATCGCCTGCCAGAGCAGCAGCACGGCGAGCAGCGGGACGATGAGCAGCACAAATCCGAACGTGAGCCCGACAACCGCCGCGCCCGTCAGTGCGACCACCGCGACCGCGGAGACGGCCAGGACACCGAAGCTGTTGCCGGCGGTGACCCGCTCGGCGGCGTACGCGAGGACAGCGAAGCCCGCCCACAGCAATGCCAGCAGCCACCACCGGGACCCGCCGGGGATGGCGTAGGTGAGGCCGAGGTGCGTGGGCACGGCGATCGCCGTGGCCGCGTACCCGATGAGCAGGGGTGTGGCCAGGGCCAGCCGCAGCCTTCCCGGTGGGGTGACCGGCGCGGGGTCCGGGCCGACCGGGCCGCGCAGGCGGAGGTAGCCGAGGATCATGGCCCCGGCGACGCCGGTGAATCCGACGAGGTAACCACCGATGGACACCGGCAGGCGGTTGGTCGGCAGCAGCCGGGCAAGCACGGCGGCGACCGCCGCGGCGCCGGCAGCGACCGCGAGGACTGCGCCGAGCTGCGACACCAGGAGCCGCGGCCAACGGCCCCGGGCGGTGCCGAACACCAGCCGGGCCAGCGGAAACAGCCCGGCCAGCAGGGACAACAACAGCATCGCGGCCCCGGCGATCCCGCGGATCGGCGACGGCATCGCGGACTCGTACGCCGGACGGCCGAAGCTCTCGTCCAGCCAGGCGGCGGTCTCCCGATGGGTACGTGGCGCGTAGAGGATGGAGATGTGCTCGACGCCGGGCACGACCACCATCCGCCCGGCGGCGCGTTCGGCCTCGGCCCGGAAGCCCGGGAACTCCAGCGCGCCGACCAGCAGCAGCAACCGCGCCGGCCGCTCGGGCAGCACAGTGGAGGCGTCCGGCAGCGAGAGCGCGACCGTCGCCGCGATCTCGGGGTGCGCCACCGCGTACCGGCTCACGGCCGAGGCGCCCATCGAGTGGCCCACCAGCGCGATCTTGGACGGGTCGACGTCGGGCAGCTGCCGCAGGTGCGTTGCCGCCACGTCGAGGTCACGCTGCAGGGCGGCGGTGGAGGAATCGGTGCTCGCGGCGCTGTCCGGCAGCGGCCTGGTGTTGGCACCATGGCCGGAGAAGTCGAGCAGCACGACCACATAGCCCCGGGCCGCGAGGGAGTCGCCGAACTGGGCCATCAACCGCGCTGAGCCGGCGAAGCCGTGGGCGACCACGACCCCGGGACGGCGGGCACCGGCGGGTGGGTGGACTTCGTCGAGCGGCACGCCGTCGACGACCACGTGCTTGCGGGTCCCCTCGCCGGACGGGCCGGCCAGTAGCCACCCCCCGACGACCGCCACCAGGACGGCGAGCAGCGTCACGACCAGCACACAGAAGCGGGACCGGGCAGCGTTGACCACGCACGAGTGTGACATCGAACCGGCTTCCTTCTAGCATCGTCCTGGCGACCGCACGGCGTCGACAGTCCGGAGAGGGAGCCCTGTGGGTGTTCCGCGCGCGTCGAGGCCGGCCCCGGTCGGCCCGTCCGTGCGATGGCCCGATCAGACTCTCGACGTCGCCGCTCTGCGCGCTGCCGGCCACCGGCCGGTCCCGTTCCGCGACGTGGTTCTGAAGGTCCACCAGCGGTGCAACCTGGCCTGTGACTACTGCTACGTGTACACGATGGCCGACCAGAGCTGGCGCGACCGGCCGCTGATCATGGAACCGGCGACCTGGCAGGCGGCCGCCGCCCGGATGGCCGAGCATGCCGCCGCACACAGCCTGCCTGTGATGCGACTCGTGTTGCACGGTGGCGAGCCGCTGCTGGCCGGCCTGGAGCGGCTGTCCCGCCTGGTCGCCGACTTCCGCGACGCCTTCGACGGTGGCTGCCGGCTGGACGTGCAGATCCAGACCAACGCGGTGCTGCTGGACACCGAGCTGCTGGATTTTTTCGTACGGGAGAACGTCCAGGTCGGTGTGAGCCTGGACGGGACAGCGGCTGACAATGACCGCCACCGACGGCGCGCCGACGGCCGGGGCAGCTTCGCGGACGTCGATCGGGCACTTCGCCTCCTCGGCAGCCCGCCGTACCGGGACGTCTTCGCGGGGCTGCTCTGCACCGTCGATCCCTCGACCGAGCCCATCGCGGCTTACGAGGCGCTGCTCGCGTACCACCCCACCGACATCGACCTGCTGATCCCGCACGCCAACTGGTCCGCACCGCCCGAACGGGACGCCGCCGACTGGCTCATCCCGGTCTTCGACCGGTGGTACGGCGCCCCACGGCGGGAGACAGGCATCCGCCTCTTCGAAGACGTGATCGCGCTGGTGCTCGGAGCTCCGAGCCGGTCCGAGCAGGTGGGGCTGAGCCCGGTGGCGGTGGCGGTGGTCGAGTCGGACGGGGCCATCGAACAGGTCGATTCCCTCAAGTCCAGCTATCCGGGCGCCTGCGGCACCGGGCTCACCGTCTTCGACGATCCGCTGGACGCCGCGCTCGACCATCCCGGCATCGTCGCCCGGCAGATCGGTGTCGACGCCCTCTGCGCGACCTGTCAGGCCTGCCCGGTCCAACGCGTCTGCGGTGGTGGCCATTACGCCCACCGCTACCGGCCCGGTACGGGTTTCCTCAACCCGACGGTCTACTGCGCTGACATGATCAAGCTGATCGGGCACATCAGCAGTCGGGTCGGCACCGACCTGCGCCGCCTCAGGCCCGCGTGACGCGAATCAGACCTGCTTGACGTGGGTCTTGACCACCTCGGCCAGCTCCGGCGTCCAGTCCATCGGCTGGTGAGCGGATTTCGTGTGCAGCTCCACGTGCTGCAGCAGCTCCCCCTGCTCCGGCGTCGTGAACTGGGCGGGGCAGTCGTTGTTGAAGTCAGCGCAGCGGATCGAAACGGCCATGCGTCTGGGCTACCCGGTGCCTCCGGCCTGAAACGGCGCGGAACGGGTACAGCCAGCTCAACCGACGAGAGGACGTGGTGATGAGCATCGAGCAGGAGCCCGAGGACATGGTCGAGGCGGCCGAGCAGGGTGACGCCCCCACGGTGCCCGAGGGAGAGGACGTCCGGGTGGGGCCCGAGGAGTCCGATGAGCCGCAGGCCGGGAGCGCCGAGCCGACCGACTGAGCGCTATCCGGCGCAGTGGAAGTACGACAGGGTCGCGTGGGTCTTGGTCTGCTGCTCCCCGGTCAGGTCGATCTCGTACGCCCGCAGCACCGACACGAGCTGGGCGGCCGCCGGGACCGCGGTGCGGGCCGCGCAGCGGGTGGACAGCTCGAGGATGCTGGAGCCGTCCGGGTAGGTCCAGCGTTCGACAGCCAGCCGGAAGTCCGCGCCCTGGGGGAAAATTTTCTGCCGCCGTACGTCGACCGGCCCGAAGATCGACAGATCGCCGATGCGGGTCCGGCCGGGGAGCAGCGCCAGCTGCTCCTTGGAGAACAGGGCGCGCAGCGGCCGCTGGCCGCGCACCGCCTTGCGCACGTCGTTGTCGCCGAGCCGCCGGGCGATCGCGCCGGTGCAGACGAACTGCCCGGGCATCGCGTCGACCTCGACGCCGAACCGCTTCGACCGGCGCAACCTTGCCGGCAGGCTGTCGGCTGCGCACGGCCGCAGCTTCACCACCGAGTCGTCGGCGCGGTCCTCGACGCTGCGGATGCGGGCCACCACCCCGTGCCGCTTCAGTTTCAGGTCGGTGGTGTCCAGGAAGTACACCTTGCGGGCGGACGCCCGGGAGAAGTCGACGCCCAGGGACGCGCAGGTGGCCTCGTGCTCGGTCGCGGGCACGACCAGCTTGAGCTCCACCCGGTCCGCGTGGCGGGTCGAGGCGAGCAGCCGGTCCAGCTCGTGGCCGGGCAGCTGCCAGAACTGCTGCGCGTCAGCCTTCGTCGCCGGATCCTGCACGAGCTGCATGTGGGGGTTCCTCCGGTGTCAACCATGGTCGAACAGGTCCGGGTTCCCCAGCGTACGCAAGACATGCGTGCGAGTGCTGTGCCGTGCGTCATGGCCGCGGCCCGGATGCGCGGCGCCGGCGGGACCGGCACCGCGCATCCGGCCGGTCACGCCGGCCGGCGCCGGTTGAGCAGCGGCACCAGGTTGAGCAGCAGGCCGACCAGCGCCACGCCGGTCACCAGGTTGACGCCGGGGTGGAAGCCGCTGAAGTCGGTGCCCCCTCCCCCGTCCGCGAGCAGCGCCGTCAACACAGCCAGCACCAGGGCCGCGCCCACCTGCCCCGAGGTCTGCACGAGACCGGAGGCCAGGCCCTGCTCGGAGTCGGCGATGCCCTGCGTCGCCTGGGCCATGATCGAGCTGAAGCCGAACGCGAAACCGCCGCCCAGCAGCAGCATCGTGGGCAGGACCGTCACGGCGTAGTGCGGTGCGTTGCCCGCCGTCAGCAGGAACCACGCGTAGCCCAGCAGCAGGGAGGTCATCGAGCTGATCAGCAGGCGCGGGGTGCCGTACCGGTCGATCAGCCGGCCCACGAAGGGCGACCCGAACGCGACCAGCAGGCCCGCCGGCAGCAGCGCGAGCGCCATCCGCAGCGGCGACCAGTGCAGGACGTTCTGCAGGTACAGGGTCATCATGAACTGGAAGCTCAGGTAGGAGCCGAACAGCGCGATCATGCTCAGGTTGGCCCGCACGACCGTGCCGGTGCGCAGGATGCCCAGCCGGATCAGCGGGTGCCGGACCCGCTTCTCGGTGATGACGAAGCCGGCGAGCAGCGCCACGGACAGCAGCAGCGAGCCCAGGGTCAGCGGGTCCGTCCAGCCGCGGTCCGGCGCCGACACGACGGTGTAGACGGCCAGGAGCATTCCGGTGGTCAGGGTCGCGGCGCCCACCAGGTCGGGGCCACCGCCCGCGGCCGGCCGGTCGCGCGGGATCAGCGCCATGCCGGCGACCAGGGCCCCGATCGCCAGCGGTACGGGGATCAGGAACGTCCACCGCCAGCCGAAGCTGGTGAGCAGCCCGCCCAGGATCAGCCCGGACGAGTAGCCGCTGGCGCCGAAGACGGAGAACACCGACAGCGCGCGGTTGCGGGCCGGGCCCTCGTGGAACGTGGTGGTCAGGATCGACAGGGCGGTCGGCGCGGTGAACGCCGCGGCCAGGCCCTTGATGAACCGGGTGGCGATGAGCAGCGTGCCGTCGTCGACGAGGCCGCCGACGAGCGAGGCCACCGCGAAGACGGCGAGGGCGATCAGGAAGACCTTGCGACGGCCGAGCAGATCGGCGGTACGCCCACCGAGCAGCAGCAGTCCGCCGTAGCCGAGCACGTAGCCGTTGACGATCCACTGCAGCGAAGTGGTCGACAGGCCCAGTTCGGTGCCGATTGACGGCAGCGCCACGCCGACCATCGAGACGTCGAGCCCGTCGAGGAAGAGCACGGCGCAGAGCACGGCCAGGACGCCCCAGAGACGCGGGGTCCAGCGCTGATCGACCGGAGTGGCCGGAGCTGCCGCCGGGAGGGCGGCTTCTGAGATAGTCACGGGCCAGAAGTTACATGCACATGCATTAAATGTCGACGCATCAGATTCCCGTGCATATGATTTGAGTGCATCTACCTCCCCCAGCAGTTAGGATGCGCGACATGACGTCCGAGCCGGCCCTGGTTGAGCGCTGGCGCTCCCTGCTGACCAGCTACAACGAGGTCGCGGGGCATCTGGAGCGGGCGCTGCAGGAAACCCACGGGCTGACCATGGGCGAGTTCGAGACGCTCGACCGGCTGATCACGGTCACCTGTGAGAAGCGACGCATGCAGGAGCTCGCCGCGGACATGTACCTGAGCCAGAGCGCGCTGTCCCGGACCGTCGCGCGGCTGGAGAAGGGCGGGCTGGTCTGCCGCAGCCTGTGTGAGGACGATCGCCGAGGGGTCTTCGTCACGGTGACGGAGGAGGGCTTCCAGCGGCACGCGGACGCCCGCGCCACCCACCGGGCGATCCTCGCCGAACACCTCGGCGCCCCAACCACAGCCGGCTGAGGCCGACCCCGCTTCGCCAGATCACTCGGCCTTCGCGCGATCCTGCCAGGTGCAGAGGCAGACCTTGTTGCCCTGCGGGTCCGCCAGCACCCAGAAGCTCGGCGCCTCCGCGTCACTCACCAGCGTGCCGCCCGCCGCCACCGCCGCGTCGATTCGCGGCTGGACCTGGGCCGGGTCCACCCACACGTCCGGGTGCCAGCGCTGCCGGGGCTCCTCGCTGCCGGACTGCTGCAGCCACATGACCGGCAGCGCCCCGTACGGGTCGCGCAGCTCGTCGCCGGCCGGTTCCATCGCCAGCACGGCGCCCCAGAACGGCAGGACGGCGGCGAAGTCCGGGCTGTCCAAGGCCAGCTCCAGCCGGGACACGGTCCCGCCTTCGGTGGCCGTGCCGGCGTCGGCGGCGATGGTGGAGATCGTGCGGGCCAGCCGGAGGTCGCGGCCGGTCACCGCGCGAACGTCGTGGCTGGTCAGGCGGATGTCGACGTGGGTGTAGCGGAGGTCGAGGTCCGGGTGGTGGTCCATCGCCTCCGCGGCCGCGCCGATCGCGTCGACGATGGCGAGCCCGGCCGCGAAGTCCTGGGTACGGATCCTGGTCTGGAGTCCACCGAGCAGGTAGACCCATCCGGCCGGGGCCTCGTCGGCGATCTGCTGTCCCGTCAGCTTGGTCATGCAGGGATGCTCGCACACCGGCGGCCCCGCCGCGATCAGCTCCAGCCGGCGTCCCGGCAGGCCTTGGTGAGCGCGTCGGCGTCCGCCTTCCAGGCCGTGGTGCTGTCGTTGGCGCTGTCCCCCACGGCCAGGACCCGGTCGGCGATCGTGTCGTTGTCGGTGCCGGCGGCCGACTTGCTGACCTTGTCGGCCAGGGCGAGCCGGGCCGCCGCCGAACGAGCCTCCGGATAGCCGTCGGCGAAGTCGGTGCACGCCTGCTCGGCCGGGGCGTCGAGCACACCGCCGCCCTGATCCTCGCGGGCCGACCTGCCCACCGCCAGTCCCACCAGGACCACCGCGAGCACCACTGCCCCGATGATGACCTGGCGCTTGTTGAGACTCAGCTTCACAACACTCCCCTGGAGAACGTACGGGCCGGAATCCGGTAGGCAGAGTATCCGCCGGCCGAGCTCCGGCCCGTCGGTACGAGGGTGCGCGTGCGGGGGATCAGCCGGCGCGGTGCGGCAGCTTCCAGCCCGGCCGCGGGAAGTGGCAGGTGTAGCCGTTCGGGATGCGCTCCAGGTAGTCCTGGTGCTCCGGCTCGGCCTCCCAGAACGGGCCGGCGGCGGTCACCTCGGTGACGACCTTGCCCGGCCACAGCCCGGACGCCTCGACGTCCGCGATCGTGTCCAGCGCGACGCGCTTCTGCTCGTCGTCGGTGTAGAAGATCGCCGACCGGTAGCTGAGGCCGATGTCGCCACCCTGCCGGTTCAACGTGGTCGGGTCGTGGATCTGGAAGAAGAACTCCAGCAGCTCACGGTACGACGTGACGGCCGGGTCGTAGACGATCTCGATCGACTCGGCGTGGGTCCCGTGGTTGCGGTACGTCGCGTCGGGCACGTCGCCACCGGTGTAGCCGACCCGGGTCGAGATGACGCCCGGGCGCTTGCGGATCAGGTCCTGCATTCCCCAGAAACAGCCTCCGGCGAGTACGGCCTTCTCTGCGGTCATCGCGATACACCTCTTTCTCGGCGGCCGCCGGACGACGGCTGCCTGCCCCACGAACGGTAGCGCGCCCGGGAGCCCCGCCGCGGGCCAGCGGCGACCCGATCAGGTGCGGTTCGCGCCGGTGGGCTTAGCGGTCCCGGTCCTGGGTAGGTGAAGGAGCTGACGCGCTGGTCAGCACGGGTCGGCGTCGGAAGCAGGACGGAGATGATCATGACCGATACACAGTCGCGCACTGTGTGGCCGGCGGAGGCGTCGACCGCACAGCTCGTGAGCCAGATGACCGAGCAGGTGTCCACCCTCGTGCGGGACGAGCTGGCGCTCGCCCGCGTGGAGATGGTGGAGAAGGGCAAGCGCGCCGGGACCGGCGCCGGGCTCCTGGGCGGGGCCGGCGTGCTGGCCATGTACGGCGTGGGCGCCCTGCTCGTGACCATCGGAGCAGCCCTGGCAGTCGTGTGGCCCACCTGGCTGGCGGCCCTCGTGGTCACCGTTGTGGTGTTCGCCATCGCGGCCGTGGCCGCACTGCTGGGTAAGAAGCAGGTCCAGCAGGCCGTGCCGCCGGCGCCGACCGCCGCGGTCGACAGCACCAAGCGGGACGTGGACGCGGTCAAGTCCGCCGTCCGGGACGGGAGGCACGGATGAGCAGCGACACCAACACCCGGGCGAACGACACGGCCCCGCAGGATCCCGAGCAGCTCAAGGCCGAGATCGCGCGTACCCGTGAAGACCTGGGCGAGACCGCCGCGGCCCTGGCCGCGAAGACCGACGTGAAGGCCCGCGTACGCGCCAAGGCCTCCGACGTCGCCGTCCGGACCACCGCGCTGGCGGGCACCGTGCGCGACCGGGCCGCGACGACGGTACGGCGTCCCGTGCCGGTGGCGATCGTCGCCGCGGTCGCCTCCGCGGCCACGGTGGCGCTGGTGCTGATCCGCCGCAGCCGTCGCTGACCTCTGACGCTCGGCAGCCCGTCCCGAACCGGGGCGGGCTGCCGTCGTTAACCGAGCTTTTTTCCGGTTTCGCCAGCTTCACGCGCTGATCCGAGGCGTAATAGGCGATGTGAAAAGTCTGCTCACAGTGCTCAGCGCCCTCGTCCTGACCGTCGCGCCGGCTCTCGTCCCGGCCACCCCGGCAGCCGCGGTGACCCCGGCCGACGCAGCGCCCGCCTATCACGTGGTCCGCCCCGGCGAGACGATCAAGAGCATCGCCCGGGCCCGCGGCCTGCGCCCGCGTGACCTGCGCGCCTGGAACGGCATCGTCAAGCCGAACCAGCCCAGCGCGGACGGGGTGCTCAACCTGGCCCGCCCGGCGGCTGGGCGGCTCTCCGGCTGGCGCTCCTCGATCGAGGTCGTGACCCCGGGGACGGTGAACTGGGATCCCGCCAAGAAGTGCCCGGTACGCCCGGCCGACCTGCGCAAGGTCTGGGTCACCTACATCGACTTCTACGGCGTGTCGCACCAGGGCAGCATCATCGTGCACCGCACCATCGCCACCCGCACCCAGCGGGCGTTCCGGACCCTGTACCGGATGCGCTTCCGGATCCAGGGCATGAGCCCGATGACCCTCAACGCGCCCTACATCTCCGACATGGCCGCGGTCACCTCGGGCTACAACTGCCGCGTCGTCAGCGGGAGCAGGACCTGGTCGCAGCATGCGTACGGCAAGGCCATCGACGTCAATCCGGTGCAGAACCCGATGGTCCGCGGCTCGTACGTCGACCCGGCCGCCGGCACCGACTTCCTGCGGCGCGACGTCTACCGCCGCGGCATGATGCACGCGTCCGGCGCCGTCCGGGCGTTCACCGACCAGGGCTTCTACTGGGGCGGACGGTGGAACAGCCTCAAGGACGACATGCACTTCAGCATGAACAACCGCTGATCAGGCGGGCCGGAGCAGGGCCACCAGGAAGTCCGAGCCGGGGCCGAACGGGCGCAGATCCCAGGTCGCCAGCAGCACGTCCTCGGCCAGCCCGGCGGCGGCCGCGTCGGCGCGGAACTCGTCGAACTCATAGCCCCGGCCGGCGCCGAAACCGATCGCCACCCGGCCGTTGCCGCCCAGGTGGGCGCGCATCCGCCGGAGGATCTCACCGCGGGTGTCCGGGGCCACGAAGGTCATCACGTTGCCGGCGCAGACGATCACGTCGAAGCGGTCCGGCAGCTCCAGCTCGGCCAGGTCGCCGACCTGCCAGTCGGTGCCCGGATAGTCCTGCCGGGCGGCCGCGATCAGCTCCGGGTCAAGATCCACGCCGGTCACCCGGTGGCCGGCCGCGGCGAGCCGGCCGCCCACCCGGCCGGTGCCGCAACCCGCGTCGAGAATGCGCGCGCCGCGCGGGACCATCGCGTCGATCAGCCGGGCCTCGCCGCCGAGGTCGGCACCCTTGCTCGCCATGGTGCGGAAGCGTTCGACGTACCACTGCGAGTGGCCGGGGTTCGCCGCGATCTGCTGAAGCCAGAGGTTCTCCACGTCCACGAACACTGCCAGACGCGACGGGCCCGGTCTCACGAAGAGACCGGGCCCACATTGCTCCGGGACCTACCAGTTACGGAAGTTGTCCTGGGTCTGCGCGTTGAACTCGTCCGTCAGGAACCGGCGGGCCGGGTTGGTCCGCCGATCCTTGAGCTTGAGGACGTCGAGGCCCTTGACGATGTCGTTCGAGAAGATGTAGCCGTTGTACCAGTACGCGGACCACGAGCCACCCAGCACGAAGCTGTCGGCCGAGAGCGGGCCGCGCTCCCAGTAGGCGATCTCCTTGGGCTTGCGGGAGTTGGTGAAGTCCCAGACCGAGATGCCGCCCTGGTACCACGCCTGCACCATGATGTCGCGGCCCGGGACCGGGATCAGCGAGCCGTTGTGGGCCACGCAGTTCTCGTTCTCGGTGTTGGTGCGCGGGATCTTGAAGTAGCTGCGGAACTCCAGCTTGCGGTTCTTGCCCTTGCCGACGATGTCGTAGATCGCGTCGGCGCCCCGGTTCGGGCCGATCTCCGGGTTGCAGGTGGCCGCGCCGCCGCCGCCGAGCTCGTCGGTGAAGACGACCTTGGTGGCGTTGTTGTTGAAGGTGGCCGAGTGCCAGAACGCGAAGTTCACGGTGTCCCGCACGCTGGTGATCACCTTCGGCGCGCTGCGCACGGAGATGTCGAACAGCACGCCGTCACCCATGCAGGCGCCGGCCGCGATGTCCTTCTCCGGGTACGCGGTGATGTCGTGGCAGCCGGTCGTCGCGGACTGGCCCTCGGTGCCACCCGGGTAGCCGCCGTCCGGGAACAGCACCGGGGTCGCCACCACGGCCGCCGCGGTGGGGTTCTGCACCGGCACGCGCACGACCGAGATCTTGTCGTGCGGCAGCGGGCAGTTCGGCAGGTCCGCGCCGGCCAGGTTGTACGACGACACGTACAGGTAGATCGAGTTGTCGCCGCGCTTGCCCGGCACCAGCGTCTGGGTGTGCGAGCCGCAGTCCGTCTTGACCGACTTCAGGTACTTGGGCGACCGCGGGTCGCTGATGTCGAAGATCTTGATGCCTTCCCACCGCTCGCCGGGGGCGGCGGTGGTGGAGCCGACGTTGTCGCAGGAGTCGTTCGTCCGCTGCGAGTCGGTGCCGAGGAACAACAGGTTGCCCTTGACCGAGACGTCGTTCTGCGAGCCGGGGCAGAGCACCTGCGCGGCGACAGCGGGCTCCTCCGGGTCCTTGATGTCGTAGACGGTGAAGCCGTTGTAGTTACCGGCGTATGCGTAATCGTCCTGGAAGGCGAGGTCCGAGTTCGTCGAGGTGGCGAACGGGCCCGTCTTCGGCAGGTTGGCGACCTGGTTGAGGTTGGGGGTGCTGGCGACCTCGTCGACACCGGGCGGGGTGCCGGGATCGAGTGCGGGGGCCTGCGCGGCGCCGCTCGACGGCGCCGACAACAGTCCGATGAGGACCGCGGCCGCGCTGACGCACGCCAGGCGCTTGAGCTGCCGCCCTCGTGAGGCAGAGTGCTTCATGGAGCTCCTTCCGGCTGCTGGCGCACCGAGGGGCAGGATGTTGTCACGGTCGGTGCGCATTCACCTTCGTCGCTACAGTAGTGGCCAGAGGCGGAACGCGGGGGACATTGTTATCCGGGCGAGAGGACCTGATGACTCGGCAAAGGACATTCATGCTGGTCAGCGCGGCAGCCGTGGTGCTGGCGGCCGGCGGGACGGCAGTGGTCGCGCGGGCCGGCGACGACCGTTCGGCCGCCGCGCCGCGGCCCGCCGCGAGTTCCACGCCGCCGGTCCGCGTCGTGCTGCCCGGCCGGCCCGGGGAGTCGGCCCGGGTGACCGACTCCGATCAGGTACGCGCACCCGACGGCTCGACGTACAACACGATCGACGTCGCCTTCGTGCAGATGATGATCGTGCACCACACCCAGGCGATCGAGATGGCCGAGCTGGCTCCGGAGCGCGCCGGTGGCACCGGGCTGCGCGCGCTGGCCGCCCGGATCAGCGCCGCCCAGGGGCCGGAGATCACCTGGCTGAAGCGCTGGCTGGCGGATCGCAAGCTGCCCGCGACCGATCCGGGGCACGACCACAGCACCATGCCGGGCATGCAGTCCCCGGCCGACCTGGCGGCGCTCGGCGCGGCCCGCGGCGCCGACTTCGACCGCAAGTTCGTCGCGATGATGACCGCGCACCACAAGGGCGCCATCCAGATGGCCGGCGACGTGCTGGGCGGCGGCAGCGACGAGTTGCTGCGGGAGACGGCCAACGAGATGGCCGTCGAGCAGGGCAGCGAGATCCGGCGGCTGGAGCAGCTCTGAGCCCTGTTGCGTCGGTCACCTGATCGAGCTCCGGAGATGCGTTCCGTCCCTGTTCACCGATAGGTTGTCCGGTGTGGATATGAGGGGTGTGCTTCGCCGAACGAGGCTGCCGCTCGTCGTCTCCCTGTTCCTGGCCGCGCTGCTCGGGGCACCGACCGCGGCCGGCCCGGTCACCGATCCCCTGCCGGCGCCCGTCACCGCCGCCGCGGCCGCGGCCCCGGTCGCTCCGGCGCCCGCGCCGCTGGTTCCCGAGGAGATCGTCCCCGATCCGCCGGCCGCCGCCACGGCACCGGCCGGGCCCGTCCGGCTCGCCGCTCCCCTCCTGACCGACCAGGTCAGCACCGCTGCGACCGCGCCGCGGGGTCCCCCGCACACCGCCTGAACGTCTCGTCACGCCCTCGGCCCGCTTCGAGGGTGCTCGATTACTGACCTCTCGCGGTGGACAAGGGATAGATCATGGACTTCGCTGTGGAAATCTTCGTCGGCAACAGCGGCCGGATGGCCGCCATCTGGCTCACCCTGATCCTGCTGGCCCTGGTCGCGCTCTTCGCGCTGGCCCTGCCGCGCGGCGTGCACCGCCCCCGGCAGATCTCCGCCTGGCTGGCCGCCAGCGCGGAACAGAAGCGCGCCGAGGCCGAGCGCCGGGCCGCGGAGGCCGCCGAGGCGATCCGGTACGCCGATGAGATCACCGTGGCTGCCCGGGGCGCGGCCCACACCGCCGAGCGCCGCCGCGAGGAATGCCAGCGGGCCCAGGCGGCCGTGGAAGGCGCCTGGCAGGCGTACCAGCGGGCGGACGCGTCCCTGGCCCGGGCTCGCCGCGCCGCCGCGTACGGCGTGCCGCAGACCCCGATCACCGACGAGGAGCGCGCGGACCGGGCCCAGGCCCTGCGCCGCTCCGCCCAGGCCGCCTACCGCCGGGGCGACCTCTCCGACACCCAGTTGCTGGACGCGCTGACCCACCGCAACGGCTGGGACCCGGCCCTGCACCCGGTCGAGCAGGAGCTCGTCCTCGCCCGGGCCGCGGTCACCCACCGCTTCAGCGCCTACCAGGACGCGCTGGACGCCGAGCAGGCCGCCTGGCAGGCATCGGACATCGCGACCGCCGCCGTACGCAGCCTCCGCCAGGAGGTGGCCAACGCGGAGGCGCTGGCCGAGGCCGCCCGGGCCGTCGTGCCGGAGAGCGCCCGCCCGGCCCGCAGCGCCCGCCGCGTCCCAGCTGCCGCCTGAGCCGCGTCCCGGCTGCCGCCTGAGCCGCGTCCCGGCTGCCGCCTGAGCCGCGTCCCGGCTGCCGCCTGAGCGGCGTCGTGCTGCCGCCTGGGGGGCGTCGCGGGTCCGGCGGTGGCGTCAGGCCACGCCGCCGTTGACGTAGATCGTCTGGCCGTTGATCCACCGGGCCGGGCCCGCCAGCGACGAGATCACCTCGGCGATGTCCTCCGGCCGGCCCAGCCGCTCCATCGGGTTCATCTTGGCCATCCGCTCGATCGTCGCCTCGTCCTTGCCGTCCAGGAACAGCGCGGTCGCGGTCGGGCCGGGCGCCACGGCGTTGACGGTGATGTCGCGGCCGTGCAGCTCCTTGGCCAGGATCGGGCTGATCGCCTCGACGGCTGCCTTGCTGGCCGCGTACGCCGCGTAGGTCGGCAGGTGGAGCCGGGTCACCGAGGTCGAGAAGTTGATGATCGCGCCGCCGGCCCGGATCCGGCGGGCGGCCTCCTGCGCCACCACGAAGGTGCCGCGGATGTTGGTGCGGTGCATCCGGTCGAGCTCATCGAAGCTCAGCTCGGCGACGGGCGCGAGCAGCATGATGCCGGCCGCGTTGACGACCACGTCGATGCCGCCGTACCGCTGCTCGGCCCGGTCGAAGGCCGCCCGGACGGCGGTCTCGTCGGCCACGTCGGCCTGGATCGCGACCGCGGAGCCGCCGGCGGCCTCGATGGCCGCCACCGTCTTCTCCGCCTCGTCCTTGTTTCCCGCGTAGACGATGACGACGCTCTGCCCGTCGGCGGCGAGCCGCTCGGCGGCCGCGCGGCCGATGCCGCGGGATCCGCCGGTGACGATCGCGACGCGGTTCCGGTTGCCGGTCATGGTGACTCCTTCGTTAGCTCTGGTGGCGCCGATAACGTAACCACGTTATCACCGCTAACGGCAAGGCGCTAACAGTTGAGTGTTATCGTCGTTACATGGCGCCAACCACCCGCGAACGGATCATCGAGGCAGCTGCCGCCCTGCTCACCGCGGGCGGCCGGGAGGCCGTGTCGACTCGTGCGGTCAGCGCGGCCGCCGGCGTTCAGGCACCCACCATCTACCGCAGCTTCGGTGACAAGCAAGGCCTGCTGGACGCGGTCGCGAGCCACGGCTTCGCCACCTATCTGCGCAGCATGGCCGCCCTCGAGCCCGGCGACGACCCGGTCGAGGACCTGCGCCGCGGCTGGGACCTGCACGTGGCGTTCGGGGTGGAGAATCCGGCGTACTACGCGCTCATCTACGGCGAGCCGCGGCCCGGTGTGCAGTCACCGGCCGCGCGCGAGGCAGCGGTGATCCTCGCCGGCCAGGTACGCCGCATCGCGGAGGCCGGCCGCCTGCGGGTGAGCGAGGAACGCGCCGCGTACCTGATCCACTCGGCCGGCGCAGGCATGACCTTCCAGCTCATCAGCATGCTCCCGGAGCACCGCGACCCGGCCCTGTCCACGCTGGCCCGGGAGTCGGTCATCGCAACCGTGACGACGGACTCCCCCGCTGCCGGCCACGACGGCGTGACCGGCCACGCCGTCGCCCTGCGCGCCGCACTACCGCAGCTCACCGAGCTGTCCGGCGCCGAGCGGGCCCTGCTCGGCGAGTGGCTGGGCCGCATCATCCGCTAACGCAGGCGCACCCACGCGCCGCTGTCGACCGACCGGGCCATCGCGTCCAGCGCCAGCGCGCTGTGCACGGCGTCGTCGAGGGTCGCGCCGTACGGCTTGTCCTCGGCGATCGACCGCAGGAAGCGGTAGGCCTCGATGACCTTCAGGTCGTCGTAGCCCATCGCGATGCCGGCGCCCGGCTGGAACGCCGCATACTCGCCCGCTTCCGGTCCGACGTAGACGGTCCGGACCGGCAGGTCCTGGTAGTCGTCGCCGGTGCTGACACTCAGCTCGCCCATCCGGCGGAAGTCCCAGGCCACCGATCCGCGCGTGCCGTGCACCTCGAAGCCGTAGTTGTTCTGCTGCCCCACCGCCACCCGACTGGCCTCCAGCACCACCCGGGCCCCGGAGGCGAGCCGGAGCTGACTGGAGACGTAGTCCTCGTTCTCCACCGGGCCCAGCTCACCGCCGCTGGCCCGGCTGTGCCCGGCGGTCGCGCCGGTCGGCCGGGCCCGCTCGGTCACGAACGTCGCGGTGTCGGCGACCAGCGCGTCGATGTCACCGAGCAGGTGCCGCACCAGGTCGACGCCGTGCGCGGCCAGGTCACCGAGCACCCCGCTGCCACCCCGCGCCCGCTCGAAACGCCAGCTCAGCGCCCCCTCGGGGTGGGCGGCGTAGTCGCTGAACAGCCGGAACCGAGCGTGCGTCACCGGGCCCAGCTCACCGGCGGCGATCAGGTCGCGGGCGGCGGCCACCGCCGGGGCGTTGCGGTAGTTGAAGCCGACGGCACCCTGGACGCCCGCCTCGCGTACCGCCGCGGCGACCGCCTGCGCGTCCGCGGCATCGAGGCCGACCGGCTTCTCGATCCAGATGTGCTTACCGGCCCGGGCCAGCGCCACTCCCAGCTCGCGGTGCAGGAAGTTCGGCGCGGTGATGCTCACGGCCCGGACGCGCGGGTCGGTGGCCAGCTCGCGCCAGTCGAGGGTGGCGCCGGCGAAGCCGTACTGCTCGGCAGCCTCGGCGGCGCGGCCGGGCACCTCGTCGGCGACCGCGACCAGTTCCGGCCGGACCCCGAGCTGCGGGAAGTGGTGCGGGACCCGCAGGTAGGACTGGGTGTGCACCCGGCCCATCCAGCCGAAACCGGCGACGGCGACCCCGAGGGCTTCTCGACTCATCCGGCCAGTCTGCCCCAGCGCCGGCGCCCTGCTAGCCCAGAATCTGTCCGACCTCCAGCCGGCCGGGCTGGACAACGTCGGCGTAGGTGCCGAAGCAGGCGGCGCGGCCGAGGCCGGGGACCTGGATGCGGTACTGCCGGGCCAGCGTGCTCAGCACGGACTTGTCGGCCGGCAGCTCACCCTGGCCCAGACCGGGAATCACGCAACGCGGGGTGGGCAGGTCGATCCGCAGCACCACGTCGCCCAGCCGCAGCTCAGTGCCGGGCTCCGGGTCCTGCGGCAGGTCGAGGATCACATTCGGCCGGAACCGGGCCGCGGACACCGGAGCGCCGCCGCTGCGCTCACCCAGCCGGGTCAGCTCGCCCGTGGTCACGATGTGCAGCGCGCCGAAGTCGGCGAACCGGCCGAGCCGTTCCACGCCGCCGACCGGGCTGACGGTCTCCTCGCCGGGCAGGCTGCCCGCCATCCACTCCGGGACCATGCCGGCGTCGTCGGGCAGCACCCGGTGCAGGCGCGGATCGGCCGGCGCGGTCCGGCTGAGCCGTACCGGCCGGCCCAGGTGGGCGGTCAGGGCCGCGTCGGCCTCGGCGCTGCCCGCTCGTACGGCGGATGCACCGACCCGCAAGGTCAGTTCGTCCTCGTGCAGGGACGTGCCGACCTCGAGCAGCCGGCCCCAGCGGCGCGGGTGCTTGGCGCTGCCGACCATGCCGTCCTCGCCGTCCACGCAGGCCCAGATCCGGTCGCCGGCCAGGCCGGTACGGTCCACGTCGGCCGCGCCGAGGGCCTCGCCCAGCGCACTCTTCAGGGGATAGCGCCGAAGCGCGACGATTTTCGGCATACCGCGATCCTATTTGTCCTCAGGCCGGCCCGGTGACAACGCCGGCCCGGCCCGGCGCCTCCGCACGCCGGCCGAGGGCCCGGACGGCGACGATGATGATCGGCACGAGGACCAGGTGGCAGAGGGCGAGAGTCACCTTGCTGGTGGCATCGAGGTCCGTGGGCAGCGTCATCACGACGATCGTGGCGACGGCCAGCAGCGGTCCGACGATCAGCGCGGTGCGGACCACCCACGCGCCGAAGCGGGACAGCAGCGCCACCGCCACGAGCCCGGCCAGGAGCGGCAGGGCGCTGAAGGCCGCCACGGTGACACCGTCGACCACGGCCGGGCCGGTGGGTGTGGTGAAGCGGAAGGTGCCGCCGGCTGCGCGGCCGACGCCGTACAGGATCAGATTGATCAGCACCGCCGCGCCGGCGGCGGCCGCGATGACCAGCACCCGGCTACGCATCGGCCGGCTTGGTCCCGCGGATCAGGAACGCCTCGATGCGGTCGAAGGCTCCCACCCACACCTCGCTGACGAAGAAGTCGCGGACCTCGGGCACCGGGAAGCCGCTCTGCACGACGGTCATCAGGGTGCCGTCGCCGGCCGCCTCGAAGGTGACCTCGATCCGGGTGCTCATTGTCATGCCGTCCGGGCTGGTGCCGGTGGACTCGGTGACCAGCCGGTGCGGCCGGTCGATCTCCACGAAGGTCTGCGTCTCCCGGAACAGGGTGTCCCGGTCGGGGCCCCACACGGCGGTCTGCTGACCGCCGACCCGCAGGTCCACCTCGATCTCGACGATGCCGGGCTGCTCATCGAGGATGCTGAACCAGATCTTCTGCTGCTCCGCGTCGGTGTAGGCGTCGAAGACCTCCGCCGGTGTGGCCGGGAGCTGCCGGGTCATGCGCATGTCGAGGGTCACGATGCGTTTCCTTCCGTGCCGTTGCGAAGGGTGAAGTAGGCGTCGAGGCCGTCGAGCTTGCGGGCCCAGAGCCGCTGATAGAAGGCGATCCACGCCATGGCGTCGTCCAGCGGCGCCGGGCCCAGGCGGCACTGCCGCGACCGCCCGACCTTCTCCGTGACGACGAGGCCGGCGTCCTCGAGCACCTGGACGTGCTTCTTCATGCCGGTCAGGCTCATCCCGACCGGCTCCGCCAGCTCGCCGATGGTCGCCGGGCCTTCGCCGAGCCGGACCAGGATCCGGCGGCGCTGCTGATCGGCGAGCGACGCGAACACCCGGTCGAGAACCTCTCGCTGAACCATGTGGTTCACCTTACGACACTGAACCACTCAGTTCAACATGCTCGGGGATTGGCTTCCGTCGTCCCGGGTACCCGGCGCCCATGCGATTCGGAAACGTGGAAGTGCGACCGCTCGGCGGCGGAATGGGCTGCCTGTTCATGGTCCTGGGGTCGATCGTGCTGTCGGTGCTGTGCACCCTCGGCGCGAACCTGTTCGTGCGCTGAGAAGGGCGGGCGACCCCCGTGGCCGCCCGCCCTCTGCTCAGTCCGTCCTCACCAGGTGCTGGGGGCCGGCGGCGCGACGACCGGCGGACGGTCGTCACAGGTGATCGTGTTCGGCAGCTCCCAGGGCGCCAGCCACGGGCCGGTCGTGCCGCCACCGTCGTTGCCGCCGAGGTCCGTCACGGTGAACTCCGAGCCGGTCGGCTTGAAACCGAACGAGCCGCAGTTGTTGATACCGACGGCACCCACGTTGCGGGCGTCGACGTTGGCGAAGGAAGCCGAGCCGGCCACCCGGGCGCTGAGCACCGAGGTGCCGGTGCCGTCGACCCGGATGTCCTGGAAGGCGACCCCGTTGATCGAGTAGAGGTCCTTCACGCCCCAGTCGCTGACCAGCATGATCGCGTTGTAGGTGCTGTCCAGGTAGTGGTCGCCCGTCACCCGGATGTTGGCGTCGATGCTCTTGTCGAGGGCGTAGAACCAGATCGCGCCGAGGCCGATCTTCCAGTTGAGTTCGAACGTGCCCGCCCGTACCACGGTGTTGTTCTTGATCGTCAGATCGCCGGCGAACGGCTCGGCGCCGAACCGGGAGCCCACGTGGATGCCGCTGCCCTCGCGGATCGGGTCGGCGATCAGGTTGTTCGACACCGTGTTGTCGGTGCCGCCGTAGATGGCGATGCCGTTGGCCAGCGTCGGCGTCTGCACGGTGTTGTGGTCGAAGGTGTTGCCGGCGTTCGTCGTCTTCTCCGCCCACATGGCCAGGCCGTCGTCGCCGGTGTTGCGGATGAAGTTGTTGCGCACCACCGAATTCGTGACACCGGTGTGGAAGTTGAGCGCGTCGGCGATCTGGTCGACGATCACGTTGCCGGTGACCCGCAGATTGCGCATCGGGCCGTCGAACCACATGCCGACCTTGGTGTGCCGGATGAACAGGCCCTCGATGCTGGAATCGCTGAGCGCCCCGCCGACGCCGTTCACCTGGTCGGTGTCGATGCGCTCGCGGACGTCACCCTCGATCGTGAAGCCCTTGAGGTGCACGTTGCGGCTGCCACCGTCGGCGGCGTCCTTGCCGTAGAAGCCGACGCCGGTGTGCACCGAGCCGTCCGGGGCGGGCTCGGCCAGCGTGACCTGCTTGCCCTTGATGATCGTGTGCCAGCTGCCGGCACCCTCGATCGTCACGTCGTCGACGATGATGTGCCGGTTCACCTGGAACGTGCCCGGTGGCACGTACACCTTGAGCCGGGCCCGCTTGGCGAAGGCGATCGCCTTGTCGAACGCGGCGGCGGAGTCCCGCCGCCCGGTCGGGTCGGCCCCGAAGAGCAGCACGTTCGCCGCGACCAGGTCGACGTGCGGGCGGGCGACCAGCTGCGAGTCGAGCAAGTCGATGACCGTCCACGCGGCGCCGGTCGAGGCGGTGAGCCGGATCCGGTCACCCGCGCGGTAGGTGCGGCTGAGCAGCATCCGCTGCTCGTCGAAGAAATGCATGGGCCGGAACGGCTTGTCGACCTGCGGCGTGGGGGTGGTGGCCGACGGTACGCAGCCGCACTCGGTGATCCACCAGTCGGGGTGCAGCAGGTCCGCGGCCGGGTCGTTGCTGAACGGGTACTGGTTGTAGAGGTACGCGTACTGCGAGGTCAGCGTCATCGTGCCGGCCCGCCGGCCGTTGACGGCGACCTTCAGGGGTGCGGTGATCCCGCCGCCGGTGGGGGCGTCGGGGATGCTGTAGCGCACAGTGATCGCGTTGGCCGCGGCGGGCAGGACGAACTCGACGTACTGCCCCGGGGTCAGTTTGACCGCCGTACGCCCGGAGGCCTCACCGGCCACGGTGTAGGCGGCCCGGTCGGGGCCGATCCGGGAGCCGGTGAAGGTGGCGTTCTCCGCCTCCTGCTCGGCGAAGTCCACTGTCGCGCCGCGGCCGGCGACGAGGGCGGGATCGAGGCCGGCGCGGGTCACGACGGGGGCGGCCGGGGCGGCACTCGCGGGGACGCCCGCGCCGAACACCAGTCCCAACCCGACCAATGAGGCGGTAGCCAGGACGGGCCACCTCGCATACACAGACATCGAGGAGCTCATTTCTCTCGGGGAGCTCGTTCATCTCGGGAGCGACCTGACCTTAGGTCTGCTGTGACGAATTCCACAAGAGCCTGTCGACTAATTTCGCAGTTCTGCTCGCTTCTTTCAGACCGGCTCGTTCGGCAACACCACGAACTTGCCGACGGCGACGCCTGCCTCCATGTCCGTGTGCGCCTGGACGATCTGGTCGAAGCGGTAGGTGCGATCGAGCGGCACAACGGCCTCACCCGCGGCGACCGCGTCGAGGAAGTCCTGGAGAACCGCCGGCGGCAGATCGTCGGCGTCGCCGCCGTAGCCGGTCAGCCGGACGCCCCGCGGGATGTACCCGATGGGATAAAAGTCCGGCACGGTCCACTCGTTGGACAGCATCCCGGCCATGCAGACGACCCCGAACCGGCCGGCGGAACGCAACGTGTCGGGCAGCGTCGGAGTGCCGACCAGCTCGAGGGCGTTGTCCACACCGTCCGGCAGGATCGCGCGCACCTGGGCGGCCACGTCACCGTCGTCGACGAGCACGTGGTCGACCCCGATGGCCCGCAACGCCTCCGCCTTGGCGGGATTGCGGGTGGTGGAGAGCACGGTCAGGCCGCGGCGCTTGGCGAGGATCGCGGCGGCCATACCCACGGATGAGGTGCCACCCCGGACGAGCAGGGACTGGCCGGGCTGGGCGTCGAGGCCTTCGGTCAGCGCACCGTACGCGGTCTGCAGCATCTCCGGCACCGCGCCGAGCGTGGCCCAGTCCAGGTCGCTGCGGAACGCGATCACCTGGGTCGCCGGGACGCAGGTGAACTGGGCGTAGCCGCCGTCGAAGGTGCGGCCCATCCCGCCCATCATCGCGAAGACCTGCTGCCCGACGGCGAACTCACCACCGGGCGCCGCGGCGACGACGCCGGTGGCCTCGATGCCGGGGACGCGGGGGAAGGTGACGCCGTCGGCGAGCCCGAGCCGGGTGTGCAGCTCGGAACGGTTCAGCCCGAAGGCCTTCACCTGGATCAGCACTTGTCCTGGCTGGGGCACCGGGATGGGGAGCTGACGGATGTGCAGGGCTTCGGGTGGGCCCGGCGCGTCCAGCACGATTGCTTCCATAGAATTAGATTCCATGGAAGCAATGTAACCCGGGTCGTCGGGGATGGCGCGGTGGCCTTGCGCACACATGTCGGCTGGCTGGTCGCCCCCGCAGGTGGGCGTCGCCCCCCGCTGACCGCATGTCTCGCGGAGATGCGCCGACCCGGCTCACCGCATGTCGGCCGCCAGGTTGACCCGGAGATGGGCGTCGACCCAGGCCGCGACGGCCGCGTCGCCGGGGTCCGGGCCGAGCCGGCCGGCCAGGGCTTCGACGGTTTCCGCGACCCGGCGCAGCCCGGCCCCGCGCAACCGTCCCGCCGCTGCGCGCAGCCGCCCGGGCATGGTGGCGGGCGCGTGCTGGAGACCGACGTGTGCCAGCTCAGCGAGCAGCGCCGCGGCCTCCTCCAAGGCCAGACCGATCGCGTCCGTGGCGAGAGGCGCAGCGTCGTCGGGATCAGGCCCGCGAGCGGCCTCGGCGAGGTCCGGAACCACCACGGAGCCGTCGAGAGCGAAACCGATCGGGTCGACCACCACGCCACCGCCGGCGCGGCGCACACTGCCGGCGACGTACCGCAGCTCCCCACGCAGGGCGGCGGCCATGCTGTCGAGCCGGCCGGGGGCGCAGGCCGCGTGGGTGGCGGACACCACGGCAGTGACCCCGGCGGCATCGGCGATGACGGCATCGAGGCGCTGGGCACCGGGTGCGTAGCTGACCGCGTGGACCTCGGCGACCGGGATGACGCGTACCAGCTCCGCCTCGACCCGGGCCCGGACCGGGCGGGGCGGCAGCGCATCGAGCTCGTCGGAAAGGGCGGCCAGGTCGTCCGCGATCAGCGCCGGCGGCAGATCCTGCCAGGAACCCCGCGACGTCATCGCCTCCGTGCGGCTCAACCGCCGGGTGCCGAGCCGAACAGCCCGGCTCGCACTGCGGGCGGCCGACTCGGTGACGACGGCGCCACCGGCCAGCGCACCGATGCTGACCCCGGCCACCCGCCGGCCGGCAAGCTCGGGCCCGATGCCAGTGGTCTCGTAGGTGCGACCCAACACCAGCACGGTGGCGCTGTCGGCGTGGGCGAGGAAGACCTCGACCGTTCGCTCGCCGCCGACCGCGGACACCCGCGCACCGAGACCATCAAGCCGGGCGCGGCGCAGCGGGGTCTCGGAAGCCTCATCGGTCCCGAGCACCCGGGACCGCAACGCTCGGCGTTTGGCGGTGCTGGTCACCGCACGATGGCGGGCGTGCAGCTCGGCGACGTGATCGGCCAGTGCCTCCGGTCGGTAGCGGGCGCTGCGGTCCCGGTAGGCCTCCAGCTGTGCGACAAGATCGTCGACGGCGAGGAGCGGCCATCGCATTCGGGCGGCTTCCAGGGCGCGGCGGACAGCGGTTACGTCCGCCGCGATTCCGGCGCCGACGTGGACGGCGCCTTCGCGCAGGACCACGCTTGTGAGGGCTACGGCTGCGTCCAGGGCCGGGCTGTCCGTCGCGGCTGCGGTGCCGCCTACCTGCACCTGCACGTCGGCTTCGGTTTTGGAGGACGCGTCCGCTTCGCGGAAAGCCCAGACGGCCAGGGCCAGGACGTCATCGCGCGCTCCGGCGACCGCGTCGGTCCGGGCGAAACCCAGATCGCCGGGTACGAGGAAGCGCACGGTTGCGGTGGGCAGTTCCACGCTGGGTACCGGATCGCCGGGTCGCGCCCGGTGCACCCGGGCGACGTATCCCGTGCGCAGGATTCGGCGGGCGGCGGCCATCATGCGTGCACCGATCCGGGAGATGAGTTGGTCGTCGGTGAAGTCGCCCGGTGACCATCCGGTTTGTGCGGTCGTGGTCGTCGCGGGGTCCTCGGATGGGGCGGGCAGTTCCGCTGTGTGGCCCGGATGTGGGCCGGCGGGTGGCCCGGCTGAGCGATCTTGATGCTCGTCGGTTGACGCGGCCGCGAGATCTGGGTATCCGGCAGTCGGCGCCGCTGTCGGATTCACCTCATCGATGGGTGGCACCGCAGAGACATCTGGTTGGCCGGCGCGCGGCATCGCCGGGACATCCCGTTGGCCGGCAGTCGGCATCGCTGCAGGCGCCACGTGACCAGGCGCCGGCTGCGTCGCGAGATCCCTATGGTCAATGGTCGGCTCAGCCTCGGTTTCCGGGTGAACGACGGCCGGAACCGCCGCAACATCCGGCTGCCCACCGGCCGGCGCGGTTGAGGCCTCCAGATGACCGGCGGCCAGGTGATCGGTTTCGTCGACGTGGCTCAAGTAGGCGAGGACCAGTCCGACGATGTGCCGGCACACGCCCGGGGCGCCGCAGCTGCATCGTCCCCTTTCGAGCCCGCCGGTCGGCAATGCGGTGGTCACGCCGTCGTCGTAAATGGCGTGGACTGTCGCTTCGCCGTCTTCGGTGATTGCCGGGGCTGAGCGCTCGACCTCACGCGCTGCCCGCTTCACCAGGCCTCGGTTTGTCAGCTCCGCCAGCGTCGCGGGTGTCAGCGCCCGCAGGTCCGCCCTCACGCCGCCCTCCGACAGCCGACGGCGCTTCCCGGAAGCGTGCGGGCGTTCATCGGCCCACCTGTTCGGCGACGAAGGCCGCCAGCTGGGCCGGAGTCATCGCGCCCACCGAGGCTCCCACGTCGGCCAGTTGCTGGGCTGTTTCCCGGTCGTAGCCGGGGTTCGCGTCCTGGTCCAGGGCGGCCAGGCCGAGGACCTTGGTGCCCTGCTCGACGAGTTCCCGGACCGTACGGATCAGCAGCGCCGGGGAACCGCCCTCGTAGAAGTCGGTGATCAGGACGACGATCGCCCGGCGGGGCTGGTCGATCAGGCCGGCGCCGTAGCGGACCGCGCGGCCGATGTCGGTGCCGCCGCCGAGCTGGACCTTCATCAGCAGCTCGACCGGGTCGTCGACGTCGCTGGTCAGGTCGACCACGTCGGTGTCGAACGCGACCAGGTGCGTCCGTACCCCCGGCAGGCCCCACAGGCAGGCCGCCGTCACCGCGGAGTGGATGACCGAGTCGACCATCGAGCCGGACTGGTCGACGAGCAGGATCACCTGCCACTGCTCGACATGTTTACGGGTACGGGAGAAGAAGTGCGGTGTCTCGATGTACAACCGGCGTTCGTCCGGGCGGTAGTGGCCGAGGTTGGCGCGGATGGTTCGTCTCATGTCGAAGTCGCGGGCCTGCTTCCACCGGCTCGGCCGCCGGGCCCGGGTGCCGGTGAACGCCGCCCTTACCTCGGTGGCCATCCTCGCCATCAGGTCGCGGACCACGGCTTCCACGATGCGGCGGGCCAGGCGCAGCACCTCCGGGTTCATCAGATGCTTGGTCTGCAGGACGGCTTTGAGCAGCGCCGGGTTCGGCTCGATCCGTTCCAGCACAGCCGGATCCGTGACGATGTCGGTGATCTCGTAGCGTTCGATGGCGTCGCGCTGCAGTCGTTCGACCGTCTCGCGGGGGAAGAGCCGGTTGATGTCGTTCAGCCAGTCCACGGTGGTCAGCGCGGACGGGCCGTCGCCGCCGGCCCGGCCCTGGCTGCGCCTGACGTCGCGTTTCTCGAGTTCGCCGTCGCGGCCGTAGAGCCAGTCCAAGGCCGCGTCGCAAGCGAGGCCGTCCGCTCCGAGCGGTCCCAGTTTCGCGGCCGGGGCGCCGAGGACCAGCCGCCAGCGTTCGAGATCCGGATCAGTCATGGTCTCCACCCGTCAGTCCCTCACGGCGCAGTACGGCGTCGACCCGGTCGTCCAGCACCATCCCGGCGGCAACGAGCTCGGGATCGGTGACGCCGCGCAACAGGCTGCGCCCGGTGCCGGCGAGACCACGGCGTTCCAGCAGCCGGCCGGCGATGATCTCCCGCTCGCGCGGCGGGAAGAACTCGAACGCTTGCCGCAGTCCCGGCACCGCGACGAGGAACTCGTCCGCCGCCATCGCGGACAGCAGCTCGTCGAGGAGCCCTATCACGGCCGGGGTGTGCAGCACCTCCTCCCGCGCGAGCGCGAACAGACCGGCCAGCCAGTCCCCCGCCGACTCGGGATGGAAAGCGCCGCGCACCGCACGCTCAGGATCAAGCCCCCCGACCAAGGGCTGAACACCCGCCGGCTCCCCGCTCGCAGCATCAGCCGGCGATGGTTGTAAGGCCCAGCGCAGACCGAAAGCAGCACCACGCAGATCAGGCGGCGCCTCGGCATCGGCCCCGACTCGCGCCGCCACCTCCAGCGCTGCTGTCAGATCGAGTTCCAGCTTCGGACGGGCGTATCGCAGGGCGTCACGACAAGCCGCCAGCGCTCCGATCCGCCCCAGGTCAGCGGCCGCGGACCGCCCGTGCACGCCCTCGGCCAGCCACAGGATGCGGCGCACCGACGAGACAATGACCACCGCGAGCGTCGAGCTGTGCGCCGTCCCCAGGATACGGTCGTGCCGCCACATCGTCAGGACCACCGCGAGCATCCGGCCGAGCGAGCCGAGGTCGGCCGCCCCCGCGACCGTGCTCTCGATGGCCGCCAGCGCCTGCTCGGACACGTCCGCCGTGCCGGACAGAGCCGCGTCGAACAGCACGGCCGCGAGCAGGTCCACGTCGCGGCCGGCCTGAGCGGCGCGTTCGGCCAGGACTGCCGCGCATGCGTCGGCGAGGGTGGCGCCGTACGCGCCGGCCTCGATGAATGCGGTGAGCCGTTCCGGGCCTGGCCGTAGCGTCCAGCGTTCCTGGAGGATCGGGTCGAGACCTGTCGACGGTCCGGAGTCGCGGCGGAATCCTGGTACGGCCAGGACGCGGACCCGGTGCAGGACCTGGCTGCGGGCCCGGTCCGCGGCGACGGTCAGGTCCAGGTCGAGGTCGTCACTTCCGTCCAGGCCGAGGCGTTCGAGCTCCGCGTTGACGTGGTGCACCAGGGGCGGCGCGGGCGTGGCGGGGTGCAGGCGGCCGACGCGGGTGCCGCTGAGTGCGGCGACCATCTCGACCACGACCGGGTGGCTGCCGGTTCGGAGGGTGCCCCGGGCCGCCCACGGCAGGGGTACGTCCAGCGCCTCGTTCACCAGTGCGGATGCCAGCCCGTCCAGCACATCCGTACGGGCCGGATGCCGATGCCCCCGTACGGTGGCCAGCCCCTCCGCGGTGACCCGGGCCGCGATGAGGTCCGCGGTGGACACCGGCTGCTTGCGTTCGCGCAGCCGTCCCGCCACCGACTCGGTGAGGTGTCGCGCCGCGGCCCGCGGCCCCGATTCCCACAGCTCCTGGTAGTAGCCGGGTGACGGCATCCCGCTCTGGTAGCCGTCGAAGGCGTCCAGCCGGCGGAACGAGTACGGCACCAGGAAACTCCCGCCGACCGCGTCCGATGGCAGCACCGGCACCTCGGGCCACCCCGCGGACGACGGATCACTGGCGAGCGCGGACACCAGCGCGGGGCGGTGAAATCCGCCGGTCACCACCACGACCGGCCGCTCCCCCGCTTCGGCAGCCGCGGCCCGTACCCACTGCGCCATGTACGCCTCGCGCGCGGTGTCCGACTCGCCGGCTGCCGACTCACCGCGTACGAGATCGAAGTAGACCGCGAGTCGCTCCGCCAGATCGTCGTCGGCGGCGATCTCGAAGAGGTGGTCCCACAGCACGTCCACGTTGTCGACGCCGAAGCTGCCGCACAGCCGCTGCATCACGTCGGCGTAGCGCAGCTCGGCGTCCGCATAGCGATTGCTGCGCCCGGCGAAGGCGGGATGCCAGGCCGGCAGGTCGATGAACCTCAGCTCGGCACCGACCGCCCGGCCGTGGGTGAGCGCCACCCATTCCGGCGAGTACGCGCAGAACGGCGCCCACGACCCGTGCCGCCGCTCGCCGTCGCGGTAGCTGCTGAACACGGCGACCGGCAGCTCATGGCCGAGCAGCAGCTCCCCGATCCGCTCGTTGAGATCCGCCGGCCCCTCGATCAGCACGTACGCGGGCCGCAGCGCGTCGATCGTGGCGGCGACCAGCCGGGCGCACGCCGGGCTGTGGTGGCGGACCCCGATGAACGTGACCGTCACAGCTCAGCCCGGCAGCAGGTGACGGGCGTTGTGCAGGGCCTGCCACTGCTCGCCGTTGCGCCAGGTGACCTGCTGGGCCAGGTAGCGCCGCAGCTTCGCCAGGTCCTCCGGGTTGTCCTTGGCCGCGGTGCCGGCGAGGCAGGACACGAGATCCTCGGCCGTGCCGGGCTCGCCGCGCAGGAACCAGCCCCGCAGACCGACCGCGTGGGCGACGGAGACCGCCTCGGCGGTGCTCATGACCGCCGACAGCCGGTCCATCGAGTCGCCGCGAGCGGTCTCCCCGGTGCGCAGCTCCCGGAAGGTGGTGACCAGCACCTCGAGGACGTCGCGGCGGGGCTCGGCGGTGACTCCGGAACGCCGCAACAGCGCGGACGCCTCGGCCTCGACCAGCGCCAGCTCGGTGCCGAAGTCGGCGATCGGGAAGACCGTCTCGAAATTGAAGCGCCGCTTCAGGGCGGAGCTCATGTCGTTGACGCCGCGGTCGCGGGTGTTCGCCGTGGCGATGATGCTGAAGCCGTCGCGGGCGAAAACCATCGACTCCGGGCCGGTCAGCTCCGGGATCGCCAGGACCCGGTCGGACAGCGGGGAGAGCAGGCAGTCCTGGACCTCCAGCGGGCAGCGGGTGATCTCCTCGAAGCGGACGGTGCGGCCCTCGGCCATGCCGCGCAGCAGGGGCGCGGGCACCAGCGAACGCGGCGAGGGCCCGTCGGCGACGAGCAGGGCGTAGTTCCACGAGTAGCGGATCTGGTCCTCGGTGGTGGCGGCGCCGCCCTGGATGGTGAGGGTGGAGTCGCCGCTGACCGCGGCGGCGAGCAGCTCGGACAGCAGGGACTTCGCCGTGCCGGGCTCGCCGACCAGCATCAGCCCGCGGCTGGTGGCCAGCGTGATCAGGGCGCGTTCGATCAGCGAGGGGTCGCCGACGAACTTGCGGCTGATGCCCAGCTTGCTGTCACCGACGACGAACCGGCGGGCGGCCTGCACGCTGAGCACCCACCCGGGCGGGCGCTCGGCGGTGTCGGCCGCCCGCAGCCGGGCCAGCTCGTCGGCGTAACGCACCTCGGCCGGCGGCCGCTGCACCTGAGCGGCGGACTCGGAAACCTCCACAACAGACTCCGGACCGAGCCCGGCCGCCGATCCAGAAAATCCCACGACCGAACCGGAACCCGCGGAGACCGGCGAGGCGGAGGAAGGACCGGCCGGGCCGGCCGGGCCGGCGGAAGGGCGAGCGGGAGTCATGCGGTCAGCTCCGTCAGGTCGCGGATGATCTCGGAGGCGATGACCGGGTCCAGCCGGCCGAGCGGGACATAGCCCTGCGTGGTGCTCCAGCGCCCGCCCGTGCCGTCCGATACGAAGATCATGTCCAGGGTCTGCTCCGGGAAGATGTCCATCGCGCCGATCGCGATGCCCGGCTCCAGGCTGATGACGACCTCCTGACCGGGGCCCACGGCCAGCTCGATGCGGCTCTGCACGCCCGCGTCCTGCGGGGTCTCGCGCCGCCAGCCCTTGCGTTCGAGGCCGATCACCCGTCCGGTCGGCACGGTGTGCCCCTCGAAGCGGGCCAGCCGGCCGCTCCCGGCCTCCTCGGCGGTCAGGCTGAACGTCTCCCGACTGAGCTGCGGGAACGGCTGCAGGATCTCGTAGTCGGCGAAGACCTCGACCCAGTCGGCCAGGGTGTCGCCGAGATGCAGCGGGTGGGCGACCCCGACCGACGCGTCATCGGCCAGCGGCGTCCCGTCGTCGTGCACGTCCGAGAAGCTGCGGTCCTCGGCGACCCGGATCGCCCCGGTCGGCTTGCCGCTCTCGTCGTAGACGGCCCAGACCAGGCGCCGGACGATGTGCCAGAGCAGCGGGTGGTCCACGAACAGCTGGCGGAACTCAGCACCGGTCCAGCGGCGGCCGGTGACCATCGCTCGTTCGAGGCGGCGGATCTGGTCGGTGGCGACCGTGCGGACGTCCTTCTTCAGGGCGGCGAATCGCTGGTAGGCCGCGGGTGCCAGGTCGGCGTCGTCGCGGGCGCCGGGCTTGGGCAGGGCCTTGAGGTGCTTGCCGGCGCTGTCCGCCACGTACGGGCGGAGCTGCTCGTCGAAGCCGACGGTGAACTGGCGGCTGCCGTAGTCGAGCACCATGCTGCCGGCGTCGTCGAGCCCGAACCGAGGCACCAGCCGGTCGGCGAGCTGGTCGGCGCTGAGCCCCAGCCCGGCGGCGACCTCCGCCATCTTCTCGCCCGCGGCCGCCTTGAGCCCCTTGAACTTCGCCCGTTGTGCGATGCCGTGCAGGTGCATGAGGGCGACGTCGGTGCCGATCCGGGCCAGCACCTGCACGCCGGTGACCGCCCGCGCGTGTCCGCCCTCGCCCGGCCAGGCCAGGATCACCGGGGTCAGCCGGCGGACGGTCTCGTCGTCGCCGACCACGCCCAGGGTGTCCAGGACCCAGCTCTCCTTGCTGTTGGCGCCGGAGGTCTGCCAGCGCTGAAAGAGCCCCCAGGCGAACTCGGCGAGGTCGGCCGGCTCGCACGCCTGCCGGACGACGTCGACCCCGGCGTACGGCGTGCCGGCCCGGCCCAGCGCCAGCACCATCACGAGATTGGTGACCGCCTCGGCGGGCAGGGCGCCGGCGCCGTCACGCAACCGCACCGGGGGCAGCAGTCCCGGGACGGCCCAGGCGGGCACGGCCGGGAGTTTGGCCGGCAGCACGGCCAGCGGATCGGTCGCCAGCAACGTCTGGATGGCCGCGGCCGCCGCCTCGCCGTAGCTGCGGGCGGCCGAGCGCACCACCTCGGTGTATCCGTTGGCGTGCAACGCGAGCAGCGCCTCCTCGGCCTGACGGCGTGGGACACCGGCCCTGTCGAGCGCCGCCGGCACCAGCGCCCGGGCGGCCGCCTCGGGGTGCCGTCGCAGCCAGGTGAGGGCGGTCTCGCGGACGCTCTTGAGCCGTGCGTACGCGTCGGCCATCAGGACCGCGATCTCCGGAGCGGCGAAGGGCAGCAGCAGACCGGCGGTCTCTGCGGGGCTGCGCCGCGCCAGGTCCAGGGCCGCCGGCAGGGCGTCGAGCTCGAACCGCTCGACGACGATCCGCATCCACAGAGCGGCCTGCCAGGTGTCCCCGACGCGCCACGTCGCCAGCAGCGGACGCGCGAGCTCCTCGGGCGCGGCGGCGAAGAACTCGGCCGGCTCCGACCAGCGGCTGGTGCCGGCCGCGATCCGCTCGGCCTTGCGCTGCCAGTCCTTGGTGCCGTCGGAATACATCTCGTAGCGGGTCTCCCGCCAGCTCTCCCGCTCGTCGTGGAGCCAGCTGATCGAGGGCGCGTCGGTGCAGGCCAGGCCCGTGATCACCACCGGCTTGGCGGCTCGTTGCGGCTGCCGCCACGGCGGGTCGAGCAGCAGCGGCGGCACGGCCGACAGTGGCGCCGGCACGACCGCCGCCGCCTGCTCGCGGATTGCCTCCACGCGTTGCCGGGCCGGGGCGCTGAGCAGCGGCAGCACCGGCTCGACGACGCCGGGGTGGGCGAGGACGTGGGCGCGCAGCAGCTCGGCCACGGCGGGCTTGGTGGCGCTCTCGGCGAGCATCCGCAGGGCCCGCGCGGGACTGCGGCCGGCCGCCTCGAGCAGGGCCGGCGGCACGTACTTGACATCGATCCGGTCGATCAGCCCGCGCATCACCTCGTCGCTGGGCAGCACGGCGAGCACGCTCAGCAGCCGCCGCTCGGCCTCGGCGAAGTCGATGGTGTCGAGCCAGTGGAACAGGGCCGGTCCCGCGGCGACGCCGACGCCGTCGACCAGGGTGGCCAGCATCGCCATCGACGACGGTACGGAATAGGGGCTGACGATCGCCGCGAGCGCGGTCACCTGCTTTTCCGAGCCGGCGGCGCTCAGCATTGCGGCCGCGCGGCAGCTGTCCGCGTCGGTGATCGCGGTGTCGACGTCCTCGGCGACCCACTCGTGCCGGGCCGGCACCAGCACCGATGTCGCCGTCCGCGCGTAGGCGCCGCCCGCCCGGTACGGCGTGATGGCCTCGATCACCTCGGCATACTCCTGCTCGGAGGCGGCCGCGAGGGCCGTGCGGACGCGCAGCGCGGTCATCAGCGCCGGATCGCTGTGCCAGCCGCGGCGTTCCTCGCCCGGACGGATGACCCGGATGCCGAAGTGCTGGTGGGCGCCGGCGCGGGGGCCGGGCGGAAGGCCGTCGTCGAGCTTGAGAGTCATCAGCTCGACCGCGGCCACGGCGGCGAAGGACAGCCCCCGCTCGGCGATCCAGAGGTCGGCGAAGGCGACGAACTTCTCGTTGACGTCCCAGTTGCCCAGGGTCGCGGCGGCGGCGACGGCGGCCGCTCCGAGCGGGGTGGCCTGCGGATCTCCCTCCAGCCAGTCCGCGCCGGCCCGGGCCACGGCCGGGTCGGTGACCGGTGCCCGGAAGGCCTTGAGGACTCCACCGGGGCGGCGGCTGATGAGCTCGTCGGTCACCGCGCGGGCCTTGGCGTCGGGCACGAACGCGGTCAGGCCGGTGCTGCCGCGGCGGGCGTAGCGGTGCCGGTGCCACGCAGCGGGGAAGACGAAGGTGTCCTCGTCAGCGGGTGCCTCGGTGGGAGCGGGCGGCGTCGGATCCGGTGTGCGGGAGGGGGACGCCGGTGCGGTTGTCGCGGCCGTCTCGCCGTACCCCTTCCGGGTCTTCTCCGCGATCAGCTTGCCCTCGTGGGCCGCGGCCGCGGCCGCCGTGGCGAAGGTCTTGACCTTGGTCTGACCGGCCGTGCCGACGCGCCCCCAGCGGACCGTCACCTCGGTGCCGGCCTGGTCGATCTCCCAGAACTTCGCCGACGTGCCGTCGGCGAACTCGAAACTGCGCATGTGCGAAACCCTCCATCGGCACCGGTGCGAGGCACGGTAGCGATCCGGTACGACAAAATCATCGGATGGGCAGACCGGTGGTGGGAGTTGGATTGATCTTGGTGGATCCGCGGGGGCGGGTGCTGCTCGGTAACCGCATCAAGGCCGGCGAGGAGCCGACCTGGTGCCTGCCCGGCGGTCACGTCGAGGGCGGCGAGACCATCGAGCAGGCGGCCGCCCGGGAGGCGGCCGAGGAGGCCGGCATCGGGGGTACGCACCCAGAGGTCATCGCCATCGGCGTGCAGACCACGGGCAGCGGGATGACCGCCACGGCCGTGGCACCGTGGCCCGGTACCCCGCCGCAGGCCCTCGAACCGGACGTCCTGACCGACTGGGGCTGGTACGCCCCGGACGAGCTGCCCGAGCCGCTCTACCCGCCGTCGGCCATGAGCCTCACCGTCTGGCGCGGCCTGCCCCCGCCCGACGGCTGGCGCGTCTATCCGGTGGGCTAGCCGCGTTCGACCGCGACCAGTTCCCGGGTGGCCGGGGCGACCTCTGCCGCGAAGCGCTCGATCGTGGCCGGGTCATCGGCGGCCAGGATGAACGCGCTGACGCCGTGTTCCAGGGTCAGCCCGGCCAGGTCCTCGGCCCACTGCTCGGCCGGGCCCTGCAGGAAGGCCCGTCCACTCGGGGCGAACTCGCCGCTGATGTTGAGCAGCCGCCGGACCGCCCGCGGATCGCGGCCGGCCGCCTGCGCGCCTTCGTCGATGTGCTGGTTGATCGCCGTCAGGTCGTCCGCGCCGTTCGGCAGGTAGCCCAGCGACGGCAGGGCGCCGTCCGCGGCCCGGCCGATCAGCCGCAGCATCCGCGGCTTGTACGCCCCGACCCAGATCTTGATGTCGTGCGCCGGCGCGGGCCCCCGCTTGGCCCCGCTGACCCGGTAGTAGTCACCTTCCACCTTGACCGGCCCGGCCTGGTCCGTAGCCCAGATCTGCCGGATGATCTCGATGCCCTCGGCCAGTGCGGCCACCGACTCACCCGGGCTCAGCCGGCGGCTGCCCATCGCCTCGATCGCGTCCCAGAAGCCGCCGGCGCCGATGCCGAGCTCGATCCGGCCGCCGCTGAGCAGGTCGAGGCTCGCCGCCGCCCGGGCCAGCACGGCCGGCGGGCGCAGCGGCAGGTTGAGCACGTTGCCGCTGAGGTGGATCCGCTCGGTACGGGCCGCCGCGTACGACAGCAGCGTCCAGGTGTCGTGGAAGCGCGGCAGGTACGGGTGGTCCTGGAAGGTGGCCAGGTCCAGCCCGGCCCGGTCCGAGACGACAGCCAGTTCCGCCGCCTGGTGCACGGGTTGCGCGGTGGGCGTGATGAACGTGCCGAAGAGCAGGTCGTGCCCGTAGTCGGTCATCGGGTCTCCTGGGTGGTCCGGATCGGGAAGTTGTCGCGGAACAGGTGCTGCGGGTCGTAGCGGCGCTTGAGCTCCCGCAACCGTTCCAGGGTGCGCGGCGGGAAGGCGTCGGCGAGGCGTTCCGGGCGCTGGTCGCTCTCGAAGCTGAGGTAAAGGCCGTCGAAGTGGGCGGCCAGGGCGTCCCAGAGCGGGTCGAGCCGGCGCCGGCTGGAACCCATCACCACCACGGAGAAGTTGGCCGAGCGGTAGCCGTACGCGGTGGCCTCGGCCGGGACGTCGGCCACGGCGCCGCCGACCGTGCGGATCTGGAACCAGTGGATCGCGCCGCTGGCGATCAGCGCGGCCGCGGCCGCCGCGAACTCCGGGGTGAGGTGCTCGATCAGCCCGGACCGCGAGACCGGCTCGCCCTCAGCCTGGTGGTAGCCGTCACCGGGCCGGGCCAGGACCGCCGCGTACGGCGCCAGCACCACGTTCTGCTGGTACAGCGGCCCGGCGCTCGCCACCGGAGTGAGCTGGTCGATGATCGTCTGCGGGTCGTCGTTGTCGACCATGGCCATCAGCTGCGCGACGCCAGGCTGCCCCGGGCGCGGCCGGCCCATGATCAGCTGCCCGCTGAGGTCGCGCGGCGCGGCCTCGATCGCCGCACCCCAGCGCACCAGCAGGTCCGCCGGATCGTCCGCGCCCACCACGAACTGCGCCCAGCCCACCTCGCCGACCTCGTCCACCTCGAAGTCGAAGGAGGTCACCACGCCGAAGTTGGCGCCGGCCCCGCGGACGGCCCAGAACAGCTCCGGATTCTCGTCCTCGGCGGCGCGGACCACCGAGCCGTCGGCCAGCACCAGCTCCACCGCGCGCAGGTGGTCGATGGTCAGCCCGTGCTTACGGGCCAGCCAGCCGACCCCACCCGCGGTGGCCAGGCCACCGACCCCCACCCCGCCGTAGTCGCCCGAGCTCAGCGCCCAGCCGTACGGCCGCAGCGCGTCGGCCACCTCCGACCAGCGGGCGCCCGGTCCGACCCGGATGAGCCGGCGCTGCTCGTCGAGCACCTCGATCGTGTTCATCGCGGCCACGCTCAGCACCAGGCCACCGTCGTTGGTGGACCGTCCGCTGATCCCGTGTCCGGCGCTGCGTACCGAGAAGGGCAGGCCGGGATGGGCCCGGGCGAAGGCCAGCGCGTCGACCACCTCGGCGGTACTGCGCGCCCGCAGGACGAGACCGGGAGACCCGCCGCGCATGTACGTCGAGCGGACCCGGGCGTAGTCCAGGTCGCCGGGCTCGACGGCCCGCTCGGCCAGGCTCGCGGGCACGTTGTCGTAGTCGATGCCGGGACGGCGCTTGGCGCGTACCGCCGCGGGCCGGAAGACGGCCGTGGGCGCGGCCGGCAGCTCGCGGGCCGCGGCCTCGCGCAGCGCCGGCATCACCTCGCGGGCGAAGCGGTCCAGCGTGGCGGTGTCGTCGGCCCGGACGATGAACGTGCTGACGCCGTCCTCCAGCACCAGCGCGAGCAGCTCCGGCACGGTGTGGTCGGCGGTGATGTGCAGCAGGCGGCGGATCTCGGCGGGCTCGCGCCCGGCTTCCAGGGCGGCCTCGTCGATGATCTTGTTGGCGGCGGCGTACTCCCCGGGCCGGAACGCGGTCAGGGTGGCCGCCCATCCGTCCGCCTTACGCCCCGCAAGCCGCAGCATTGCCGGCTGGTCGCCGTCGAGCCGGATCGGGATGCGGTGCGCGGGCAGCGGACCGCGTTGCGCCTGCGGGATCCGGTAGTGCGCGCCCAGGTGCCGCAGCGGGCGCGGCTCGCCCGCGTCCAGGACGCCGCGGACGACGTCGATCGCCTCGTCCAGCGCGCCAGCGGCCTGGCCGGCCTCGATCCGGCGGCCGCCCATCGCCTCGATCGCGTCCTGATCGGCGCCCCCGCCGAGCGCCAGCTCGAGCCGGCCGCCGGAGAGCAGGTCCAGGCTCGCCGCGGCGCGGCCCAGCACCGCGGGATCACGCAGCGGGACGGTGAGCGCCGCCGGCACCAGCCGCACCCGCCCGGTACGCCCGGCGACCCAGCCCAGCACGGTCCACGCGTCGAGCAGCCCCGGCTCGTCCGGGCGGTCCTCAACGGTGACCAGGTCGTAGCCGAGCTCCTCCGCGTGGCGGGCCAGGTCGACCGCCTCCACGGGTGTCCCGGACGGCGACGCGACGAGGGCGCCGAACGTCAGCGGATGTCCGTAGTTCATCGCGCACTTCCTCAGCATCCCGGTTGACACATCAACCCAGTTGATACATCAACCGGCGGCCTTCCGGCAAATGGAAGTACGATTCCCGGCGTGAGTGCGACCGCCGACGTCTCCGCCGCCTGGCAGGCGTATCAGCGCATGCGCCTGCAACTCAACGGCCGGATCAGCCGTGAGCTCTACCGCTCCACCGGGCTGTCCGAGGCCGACTTCGACATCCTGTTCCTCCTGGAGGAATCACCGGGCGGCACCGCGCGCTCGATCGCCCTGCGCTGCGGCCTGGAGTGGGAGAAGTCACGGCTGTCCCACCAGCTGCGCCGGATGCAGGGCCGCGGGCTGATCACCAAGACCGCCGACGCGGTGGTGGAGCTCACCGACAAGGGCCGTGAGCAGATCGCCGCCGCCCGGGCCTGTCACGGCGCCGCGGTCCGCCGCTACTTCGGCGACGTGCTGACCGATGACCAGCTCGCCACGCTGACCGCGATCTCCGACCAGGTGGTGGCCCGGCTGACGGACGACTCCGCCCGGGACCACGCGCACGCGCGGCCCCGGGCGGAAGCCTGACCTACGGCTGACTGCGCGGGCTGTCCGGCGCCAGCGTGTCGATGAACTCGTGCGGGCTGTGCACCTCGACGGTCCGGCGGGCGGCGTCGGCCTCGGCCGCCAGCGCCTTGGCCGCACCGGCCGGGTCGACCCCGGCCCGCTTCGCGGCGGCGACGACCTGGTTGTAGGCGCCCTCGGCGAACGCGTACGCGGCCCGGTAGTCGTGCCGCGCGAACGCCTTGGTCGACAGGCCCAGCAGCACGTCGGCCGCGCGCAGCTGCACCTTCGCCCGCGACGCCCGCGGCGAGGCCAGCACGTCGGCGGCCAGCCGGTTGGCGGCCTCGTGGTACGCCGCCGTCAGGAACCGGTCGCTGTTGTCCCGGTCGAACTGGCTGAAGTCCCAGTTGACGTCGATGTAGCTCATCATCGAGTTGCTCTCGTCGCCGGCGTTGGCGAACAGGAAGCGGCCCGCCGGCTCGTAGTCCACCCCGGTCTCGCTGTCGTAGCCGTCGTGCGGGTGGCTCATGCCCAGGTGGTGGCCGACCTCGTGGATCTGGGTGGTGGTCAGGCCGTACCCGGAGGCGACGACCTCCGGCGAGATGAAGCTGAAGACCCCGGTCTGGGTGCCGTCGACGTAGTTGTCGTCGGCGAAGCCCAGCGCCGGCACGTCCACGCCCTCACCGACGGCGTAGTTGAACAGCGGGATCTCGTAGTCGACCCGGCCGGCGTCGTCCTTGGTGCGTTCCAGGTTCGCCCAGTTGTAGAGGTACAGGTTGGCGAACGCCGGGTAACCCGAGTCGGGGTAGCAGCTGGTGTCGGTGAGCACCCCGAGGTAGCACTCCTCGGCCTTGGCGTCGTACGGCAGGTCCTGGTTGTCGAAGTCCAGCCGGTTGCGCCAGCGCAGCTCGGCGAGCTCGTCGACCAGCAGCTCGGGGGTGATGTACCGCTCGGACGCGTCGACGCCGGGCCAGCCCTCGTAGGTGTTGCTGTCGATGTTGAGCGACTTGGGCGGTGCCGGCGTGGGCAGCTCGACCGGGTAGAGCGGAGACGACGTCATCAGCAGGTTGATCGCGACGTAGCGGGTGATCAGTGAGAGGTCACCGGCCAGGGCCCCGGGCGCTCGGAAGCCGCCCGCGGTGTACTCCCAGGTCGGGGGCATCCGGTAGTCGACCTCGCCGTCACCGTCGAGGTCCGGGTTGTCGACGTCGTAGTTGCTGGTCCAGGACTCGGGACCGGCGGACAGGTCGTGGAACCAGACCCGCCGGGTGCTGCCCAGACCGGTCTCCTCGTCGTCGGCGGTGGTGCCGCCCCAGGCGATGACCTTGCGGCTGTCCCGCTCCTGGCCGAAGTCGTAGCCGGTGTCGGGATCCGGTTCGCCGGTCTTGGTGTAGACGTGGAACTTGAAATCGGAGCGCCCGTACCAGTTGATGAAGAAGATCGTGTTGCGCCGGGTGTCGACCCCGGCGGGCGGGTGGTACGCGAGCCACTTCTCCACGCTGGGCGCGTCGATGGCGTGGTTGGCCGTGATGTCCTTGACGTTGTTCGCCTGCTCGTTGTAGGCCGTCTGGTACTCCGTCAGCGGCGCGGGCTTGGCCAGCTTGCCCAGCTGCTTGAAGAACTTGTCCTCGTACGACCGGCTGCCGTAGCTGACCTTGTAGTCGTAGGTGTAGGTGATGCCCAGCTTCTCGGTCTGGCCGTAGACCAGCCGGTAGCGGACGAGGGGTTCGTACTTCTTCGGCAGGCCGGACAGGTAGGCGGCCCGGCCGACCTGATCCGGCTCGTAGCCGAGGAAGACCACGTTGACCGGCACCTTCTCGGTCAGCCGGGGCTGGCCTCCGGGGTGCAGGTAGGCGTACGAGGATTTCGGTGCGGCGCCCGCTGCTCCCGCGGACGCACCCACCATCGCCGTAATAAGCGCAACGACGAGCGCGGCTCTCCGTCTCATGTGGTCACGCTGCCACTCCGCGGACACCGGGTAAAGATTTACGCAGGTAAAGGCATGGATACGTTGGTGCCACGGTTACCGGGTTTCACCGGGCCCAGGTTCTAAGCTCTTCCGGTGGCGAAGTATTTCGACGTACATCCGGACAATCCGCAGGCCCGGTCCATCTCCCAGGTGGTCCGCATCCTGCAGGACGACGGGCTGATCGCTTATCCGACCGACTCCTGTTACGCCCTGGGCTGCCGGATCGGCAACGCCAAGGGCCTCGACCGGATCCGCGACATCCGCCATCTGGGCAGCGACCACCACTTCACCCTGGTCTGCCGCGACTTCGCCCAGCTCGGCCAGTTCGTGCACATCAACAACGCGGTCTTCCGGGCGGTCAAGGCCGCCACCCCCGGCAGCTACACCTTCATCCTGCCGGCCACCCGGGAGGTCCCGCGGCGGCTGATGCACCCCAAGAAGAAGACCGTCGGGGTACGCATCCCGGAGAACACGGTGACCAGCGCGATCCTCGCCGAGCTGGGCGAGCCGCTGCTCTCCAGCACCCTGCTGCTGCCGGGCGACGAGGAGCCGCTCACCCAGGGCTGGGAGATCAAGGAACGGCTCGACCACGTGGTGGACGCGGTGATCGACTCCGGTGAGTGCGGCACGGTCCCGACCACCGTCATCGACCTGTCCGGCGGCGAGCCGGAGATCCTGCGGGTCGGCGCGGGCGACCCGACGCGCTTCGAATAACGGTGGCGGCCGCCCATAGGCTGGTAGGTACCACGCTCCGACGGAGGAACTGACGATGTATCTGCCCGTGCCGGCCCAGGTCGATCTGGGTGCGCTGGACCACGACGTGCTGCATTTCTGGCAGGCCGAGAGTGTGTTCCACCGCAGCCTCGAGCAGTCCGCGGGCCGGCGTGAGTGGATTTTCTACGAGGGCCCGCCCACCGCGAACGGCATGCCCGGCACGCACCACATCGAGAGCCGGGTCTTCAAGGACGTCTTCCCGCGGTACAAGACGATGAAGGGCTTCCACGTCGCCCGCAAGGCCGGCTGGGACTGCCACGGCCTGCCGGTCGAGCTCGCGGTGGAGAAGGAGCTCGGCTTCACCGGCAAGCAGGACATCGAGGCGTACGGCATCGCCGAGTTCAACGCCCGCTGCCGCGCCTCGGTGACCCGGCACACGGACGCGTTCGCCGAGCTCACCCGGCGGATGGGCTACTGGGTCGACATGGACGACGCGTACCGGACCATGGATCCGGGCTACATCGAGTCGGTCTGGTGGTCGCTGCAGCGGATCTTCGACAAGGGCCTGCTGGTCGAGGACTTCCGGGTGGCGCCCTGGTGCCCGCGGGACCAGACCGCCCTGTCCGACCACGAGCTGGCCCAGGGCTACGAGCAGGACGTCGACCCGTCGGTCTACGTGCGTTTCCCGCTGACCTCGGGCCCGTTCGCGGGGCAGGCCTCGCTGCTGGTCTGGACCACGACGCCCTGGACGCTGGTCTCCAACACCGCCGTCGCGGTCAACCCGGACGTCACCTATGTGGTGGCGACCGACGGCAATGAGCAGCTCGTCGTCGCTTCGGACCTGCTCGCCGAGGTGCTCGGCGCGGCCTGGACGGTGGTGGCCACCCTCGGCGGCAAGGAGCTCGAACGCTGGACCTACCGGCCGCCGTTCGACCTGGTCGAGGTGCCGGACGCGCACATCGTGATCCTGGCGTCGTACGTGACCACCGACAGCGGCACCGGCCTGGTGCACCAGTCGCCCGCCTTCGGCGCGGACGACCTGGCCAGCTGCCGGGCCTACGGGCTGCCGATGGTCAATCCGGTACGGCCCGACGGCACGTTCGCGCCGGAGGTGCCGCTGGTCGGTGGCGTGTTCTTCAAGACCGCGGACGCGACGCTGGTGACCGACCTGCAGAGCCGCGGCCTGCTGTTCCGCGAGACCCCGTACGAGCACAGCTACCCGCACTGCTGGCGTTGCCACACGCCACTGATCTACTACGCGCAGCCGTCCTGGTACGTGCGCACCACCGCCGTCCGCGATCAGCTGCTGCGCGAGAACGAGCGCACCAACTGGCAGCCCGCGACGATCAAGCACGGCCGGTACGGCGACTGGCTGACCAACAACGTCGACTGGGCGCTCTCCCGGCAGCGCTACTGGGGCACCCCGCTGCCCATCTGGCGCTGCCCGGAAGGCCACCTGACCTGCATCGGTTCCCTGCAGGAGCTGAGCGAGCGCACCGGCGAGGACCTGTCCGCGCTGGAACCGCACCGGCCGTTCATCGACGCGGTGACCTTCGCCTGCGAGTGCGGCGCCACCGCCACCCGGGTGCCGGATGTCATCGACGCCTGGTACGACTCCGGCGCGATGCCGTTCGCCCAGTTCGGCTACCCGTACCGCAACAAGGAGCTGTTCGAGCGCAGCTATCCGGCGCAGTTCATCTCCGAGGCGATCGACCAGACCCGCGGCTGGTTCTACACCCTGATGGCGATCGGCACGCTGGTGTTCGACCGGTCCGCGTACGAGAACGTGGTCTGCCTGGGGCACATCGTGGCCGAGGACGGCCGCAAGATGTCCAAGCACCTGGGCAACATCCTCGAGCCGTTGCCGCTGCTGGAACGGCACGGTGCCGACGCCGTGCGGTGGTTCATGGCCGCGGTCGGCTCGCCGTGGTCCTCGCGCCGGGTCGGGCACACCACCCTGCAGGAGGTGGTCCGCAAGACCCTGCTGACGTACTGGAACACGGCCGCTTTCCAGGCGCTGTACGGGCGTACCGCCGGCTGGACGCCGTCGGAGTCGGACCCGGCGCCGGCCGACCGCCCGGTGCTGGACCGCTGGGTCCTGTCCGAGCTGCACACGCTGGCCCGGGACGTGGACGCGGCGCTGGCCGCCTTCGACACCCACGAGGCCGGCAAGCTGCTCGCCGCGTTCATCGACGACCTGTCCAACTGGTACGTGCGCCGCAGCCGCCGCCGCTTCTGGCGCGGTGACCCGGCCGCGCTGGCCACGCTGCACGAGGCGCTGGCGACCGTGACGCTGCTCATGGCGCCGATCACGCCGTTCATCACCGAGCGGATCTGGCAGGACATGGTCGTGCCGGTCACGCCGACCGCCGCGCCTTCGGTGCACCTGGCCGCGTACCCGGTCGCCGACGAGTCCTTGATCGACCCGGCACTGATCGAGCAGATGGCGCTGGCCCGCCGGCTGGTCGAGCTGGGCCGCGCGGCGCGGGCCGACTCGGGCATGAAGACCCGGCAGCCGCTGTCGCGGGCGCTGGCGTCGGCGCAGGGGTTCGCCGGTCTCTCCCCCGAGCTGCTCGCCGAGATCGCGGCCGAGCTGAACGTCGGCGTCGTGCTGGCGGTCGGCGCGGCCGGCGACTCGCTGGTGGACACCACGGCGAAGGCCAACTTCCGGCCGCTGGGCAAGCGCTTCGGCAAGGGAGTGCAGCAGGTGGCGGCCGCCGTGGCCGCCGCCGACGCGACAGCGCTGAAGGAGTCCCTGCGCTCGACCGGCACCGCCGCAGTCATCGTCGGCGACGAGACTGTCACGCTCAGCCCCGACGAGGTGATCATCACCGAGACGCCTCGGGAGGGCTGGGCGGTCGCCGCGGAGGGCGGCGCGACCCTCGCCCTGGATCTGCACCTGACGCCGGAGCTGCGCCGGGCCGGCCTGGCCCGCGACGCGATCCGGCTGATCCAGGAGGCTCGCAAGACCAGCGGCCTGGAGGTCTCCGACCGGATCGCGCTGCGCTACGCGGCCACCGATGACGACACAGCGGCCGCGCTGGAAGAGCACGCGCAGCTGGTCTCCGACGAGGTGCTGGCCACGGACTACGCCCCCGGTGAGGCGTCCTGGGCCGAGGCCGTCCCGTTCCGCGAGGAGGCGATGGGTCTCACCTTCTGGCTCCGGAAGGCCTGATGCCGGCGGCCAGGTTGCTGCGCGCGCTCGCCGCCCTCGCGTTGGTCGGCGCCTGCGCGTCGGCGCCCACCAACGCCTGGACGGAGCTGTCGCTGCCCGGCCCCGGCACGCGGCTGCTGCGGGACGCGATCGCGTGCGGCGAGCACTGGTACGTCGTCGGCGGCCGCGCCGGGGCCGACGGCGAGACCAGCCCGGCCGCCTGGGACAGCACGGACGGCCGGAGCTGGCGCAGCCTCACGCTGACCCCGCTGCCCGGCAGCTACTACGGCCCGCGCAGCGTCCTGTACGCCGTGGGCTGCGCGAACGGCCGGATCGCGGCGGTCGGCTCGCGCAGCGGCGGCGCGCACGGCAATCCGCGGACCAGCACCTGGTATCAGCGCCCGGACGGCTCACTCGCCGAGGCGGCGGCACCCTTCGAGACGTACGGCGGTGACACGGCGGTCGACGTCGGCCGGATCACGGGCGGCCGGGCGGGCTTCCTGATCGCCGGCAACCGGACCAGCGGCGCGGCGGCCTGGCTCTCCCCGGACGGCACGCGCTTCCGCCTCTTCGAGAACGCTCCCGGCCTGGCCCGGGCCTTCGCGCGGGACGGCGCTGTCCTTGATGGACGGTTTCTGCTCGTCGGTAGCTCCGGCAACGCACCCGCCGCGTGGAGCTCGGTCGACGGCAGCTCGTGGCAGCGCGCGGATGTACCGGACGAGGACGGCTACGACGAGCTGCAACGCGTGGTCCGGCTGGGTGACCAGCTGATCGCGGTCGGACCGCGTGGTGACACCTTCGGCGCGTGGCAGGGCCCGGACTGGACGGCGGTCGGCCGCTTCGGCAAGCCCGACGCCGCCGGCGTACGGTCACTGACCGTGTCAGCCGGACGGTTGTACGCGGTCGCCGGCGGACTGTGGCGCTCCGTCGACGGCGGCCGGTCCTGGGTGACCGTCACGACACCGCGGGGCGCGAGCCCGCTGTCCGCCGTGGCCGGCCACGACGGCGACGTCCTGCTGGTCGCCGGCGATCGGGTCTGGCTGGCTCACGGGGTGTGACACGTACCCTTGGACCGGCCGCGCCCGGTCAGCGGGCTGGCTCCAGCCGGAAACGGTTGACGATCACTCGCAGGTCGTCGGACATCTCCGCCAGCTGACCGGCGGCCCGGTTGGCCTCGATGACGTTGCTCATCTCGTTGGTGGTCACAGTCTGCTCCTCGACCGCGGAGGCGATGGTGGTCCGGAACTCTGCTGGGACAGATCCCCTCGGCGACCGCCTCCAGCACCGAGGACACCCGGCGCGGGCGCGGCTCGGCCTGCTCAGACGTGCGGCGGCATTCTGCTCGGCGCAGTGGGCACCCGGGCGGCCCTGCTGCCGGCCGCACTCATCGGCGGCATCGGCTGGGCCGTGGCGCTGCTTGCCGCAACCGCCACCATCCGGGGCAGTGCCCGCACCGTCGCGCGGGCCGCCGTCGGACGGGTCCCGACTTCGTGCACCTGGGCGCGGGTCAGCAGGGTCACGCCGGCCGCCGCGACCACCGCGCTGACCAGGGCGACCGCCGCCCCGAGCAGCCCACCGGTGATCTGCTCCCCCAGCAGCACCAGACCGATGGTCGCCGCCGCGACCGGATTGGTGAGCGTGCTCACCGCCAGCGGCGCGCCCAGCCCGTCACGATAGGAACGCTGCGTGAACAACGTCCCAGCCGTCGACAGCACAGCGATCGCAAGCGCCGCGACGGCGACCGTCGGGTTGAGCAGCGCACCGAACCCGTCGTCCGTGACGTGCACCGCGACGGTCTGGGTCAGGGCCGACGAGACGCCGAACGACACCCCGGCCGCAGCCGCCGTCCACAGGCCCGAAGCGCCGGGCACCGCGCCCCACCCGCCCAGCGCGGTCAGCAGCGCCGCCGTGACCAGCAACAAGCCGACGAGCTGGGATGTGGTCAGCACCGCGATGCCGCTGGTCGTACCGGCCAGCAGCAGGATGCCGATCAGTCCGGCCACCGTCAGCCCGATGCCCCGGCCCTCGATCCGGGTGACCGCCCGCCGGGCCAGCATCGCCGCGAGCGGCACCGCCAGCACCAGAGTCAGCACCCCGAACGGCTGGACCAGCGACAACGGGCCGTAGCGCAGCGCAACCACGTGCAGAGCCGCGCCGACCCCGTTGAGAGCGATCGCCGCCCACCACAACGGCATCCCGAGCAGCACGCCGAGCGGTTGCTGCGCCAGCCGCGCCTGCAGCACGGCCGCGGCCGCATAACCCGCCGCTGACGCGACGCAGAGCAGGACCGCGAGAACGAGCGCGCTCACGGCTGGTCACCCGGACGGACCAGACCACTCTGGTACGCGATGACGACCAGTTGCGCCCGGTCCCGGACACCGAGCTTGCCCATGGCCCGGTTGATGTGCGTCTTCACGGTCAGCGGCGACAGGTACAGCCGCTCGGCGATCTCGTCGTTCGACAGCCCGTACGCCACCAGCGCCAGCACCTCCCGTTCCCGGTCGGTGAGCCCGCCCAGCTCCAGGGCGGCCGGCAGCGCACTCGGCACCGGCTGGCTCAGGAAGCGGCTGACCAGCCCACGCGTGGCGGCGGGCGACAGCAACGCCTCACCGGCGGCGACGACCCGGATGGCGTGCAGCAGATCGGCGGGATCGACATGCTTGCCGAGGAAGCCGCTGGCCCCGGCCCGGAGGGCGAGCACGACGTTGTCGTCGTTCTCGAAAGTCGTCAGGACGAGCACCCGTACGCCGGCCAGGTCCTCGGCGGCGGCGATCCGGCGGGTGGCCTCGATGCCGTCCATGTCCGGCATCCGGATGTCCATGAGCACGACGTCGGCGCGGGCGGAACGAGCGAGCTCAACAGCCTCACGACCGGTGCCGGCCTCACCGACGACCTCGACCTCGGGGTCAGGCTCGACGAACATCCGGAACCCGGCCCGGATCAGCGGCTGGTCGTCGACCAGCAGAACCCGGATCGTCATGACAGCACCTGCTCGCCGTCGACAGCCCTCGCGTTCAGCCGCTCTGCGTGGTCGCGGGGCGGGAGGTCAGCGCTGGGGAGATCGGCGTGGACCGTGAAACGGCCGTTGGCGTCCGGACCCACGGTCAGCGCTCCCCCGGTCGAGGCGGCGCGCTCCCGCATGCCGATGATGCCGTAGCCCGAGCCGGACCGCGGGACGTCCGGCCGGACCTGGTTGGTGATGTCCAGCGTCACCCCGTCGGCGGTGTAGGCCACGGTGAGCCGGGCGGTGCCGTCGCCGTACTTCTGGGCGTTGGTCAATGCTTCCTGGGCGATCCGGTACGCCGCGAGATCGACCAGCGCGGGCAGCTCCCGGGCCTCGCCGAGGCGGCGGTGGTCGACCCGCAGGCCGGCTGCGGCCAGGTCGTCGAGCAGGCCGGACAGCCGGGCCAGACCACGGGTCGGTTCGGTGGCCGGCGCCTCGCCCCCGTCCAGGTCGTCGGAGCTGCGCAGCAGGCCGACCACCGAGGCGATCTCCTTCAGCACCGCGTCCGAGGAGCGGCTGATGTGGTCCAGCGCCGGGGCGACCTGCTCCGGACGCAGGTGCAGGATGTGCTTGGCCCCGGTGGCCTGCACCTTGATGACCGCGATGTGGTGGGCCACGACGTCGTGCAGCTCACGGGCGATCCGTACGCGTTCCTCGACGACCTGCCGCCGGGCCTCCTCGTCGCGGCTCTGCTCGGCCCGCCGGGCGCGTTCCTCGACCTCGGCCACGTACGCCCGCCGGCTGCCGGTCGCGTCGCCGACCGCGGTGGCCATGCCGATCCAGGCCAGCGCGCCGAGATTTTCCGGGGCGTACCAGCTGCCGCCGGCCCAGATCACTCCGCTCAGGCAGACGACCGCCCCGAGGCACACGGCGGTGAGCCACGCGGTGCGCCGGTCGGCCCACGCGGCGTGCGTGAAGAAGAGCAGGACCAGGGCGATCATCAGCATCGGCTGCCGGTCACCCTGCTCGATGGTGAACAGGATCGTGGCGAACGTGGTGAGGATCAGACCGGCCACGGTGTACCGGCGGCGGAAGGTGATCGCCACGAAGCCGATGGTTGCGGCGATCATGTCGGCGGTGCCCAGCATGCGGGGCTCCTCGCCGTGCCCGCCGCGGCGCACGGCCAGGATCACCGGCACCACCACGGCGAGGGCCAGGGCTGCGTCGCAGAGCTGCGGGTGCCGGCGTACGGCCTGCCACGCCCGTGTCTCACGCACCTCGCCCAACTCCATGACGATCACGTTACGCGTGGACCTGCCTGCGAAGCGTCGTCCCGGCGCGGTAACAAGGTGACCTCGGATACCACGCTGGTAGTAGTCCGAGCTGCCCGCCGCCGGACGACGCCGATCACCGGTTCGCTGAACCAGGCTGGCTCACATGATCGAGGTCCACGAACTCACCAAGCGGTACGGCGCCAAGACCGCCGTCGACAACCTCACCTTCACCGTCAATCCGGGCATCGTCACCGGCTTCCTGGGCCCCAACGGCGCCGGAAAATCCACCACGATGCGGATGATCCTGGGACTGGACCGGCCGACGTCGGGCACGGCCACGATCAACGGCCGCCCGTACGCGGAGCACACCGCGCCGCTGAAGCGGGTCGGCGCGCTGCTGGACGCCAAGGCCGTGCACACCGGGCGGTCGGCGTACCACCATCTGCTGGCCATGGCCGCGACCACCGGGGTGCCGCGCACCCGGGTCGACGAAGTGATCGACATCGTCGGTCTGCACGAGGTGGCCCGCAAGCGGGCCGGCGCCTTCTCGCTCGGCATGGGTCAGCGGCTCGGCATCGCGTCGGCGCTGTTGGCCGACCCGGAGGTGCTGATCCTGGACGAGCCGGTGAACGGTCTCGACCCCGAGGGCATCCTCTGGATCCGGCACCTGATGCGGGGCCTGGCCGCGCAGGGCCGTACGGTTTTTGTCTCCTCGCACCTGATGAGCGAGATGGCGCTGACCGCCGAGCACCTGGTGGTCGTAGGTCGCGGCAAGCTGATCGCGGACGTCTCGGTGGCGGAGTTCATCGAGCAGGCCGCGCACGACTCGGTCCTGGTCCGCTCGCCGCGCGCGGTGGAACTGCACGACCTGCTGGCCGGACCGGGCGTCACGGTGCTCAGCGTGGAGCGCGGCGCCTTCGAGGTGACCGGCCTGTCCGCCGCCAAGATCGGCGAACGCGCGGCGAATGCCGGCATCGCCCTGCACGAACTGACCGTGCAGCGGCCGTCGCTGGAAGAGGCGTTCATGGAGCTGACGAGGGACGCCGTGGAATACCAGACCGTAGGAGCAGCAGCATGAGCACCGCGACCCTGTCCCCCGAAACGGCCCCGATCGTCGCCCCGGCGGCGGTGTCCAACCTCAAAGTGACGCAGGGCCGGGTGATCCGCTCGGAATGGATCAAGTTCTGGTCGCTGCGCTCGACGCTGATCACGCTGGCCACCGCGGTCGCGCTGCTGATCGGCATCGGCCTGCTCGCCTCGTCGATGCTGAACTCCGGAGCGGCGACCGGGCCGGGCCCGGAACCGGGAGAGCTCGGCCCGGTCGACGCGAGCCTGGCCGGCATCACGTTCGCCCAGCTGGCGTTCGGAACCCTGGGCGTGCTGTTCATGGCGAGCGAGTACAGCACCGGGATGATCCGGTCGTCGCTCACCGCCGTACCGAAAAGGTTGCCGGTCCTCTGGGCCAAGATCGCGGTTTTCGCAGTCGTGGTCTTGGTGATCGGCCTGGCGGCGTCGGCAGTCGCCTTCACCGGCGGGCAGGCCCTGATCGGCGACGGCGCGGCGTCCTGGTCCGACGCGGGTGTGGTGCGGGCGGTGGTGGGTTCTGCGGTGATCCTGGCCGGGTCGGGGGTGCTGGGCCTGGCGCTGGGTGCGCTGCTGCGGTCCACGCCGGCGGCCATCAGCACCCTGTTCGGGGCGATGTTCCTGCTCAGCGGGGTTGCGCAGCTGCTGTTGCCGGAGTCCTGGCGGGACAACGTCGTGCAGTATCTGCCGTCGGATGCGGGTAGCGCGTTCACGTCGGTCAGTCAGGGGGCGGATGCGCTGTCGCCTTGGGTGGGGCTCGGGGTGTTCGTGGCTTACGTCGGGGCTGTGGTTGTGGGTGGGGCTTGGCGGTTGAAGCGCGCCGATGCGTGATGAGGCTTTCGGCTTCGCGTCGCGTGCTGGTCAAGCTCCGGGATTCGCGTCGGCGGTCGGCGGCGGTTCGGATGCGCCGCCCGCCGGCAGCCGGGTCAGCCCGCAGCCCGGATGCGCCGCCCGCCGGCCGCCGGTTTAGCCGCAGCCCGGGTGCGCCGCCCGCCGGCGGCCGGGTCAGCGGTGGCCCGGATGCCCGGCCCGCCTGGGCCGGGGTCGGCGGATGTCCAGCTCGGCGCCGGGTGCGGTGCCCGGCCGTGGGTTTACGCTCGGGCGATGGTTTTCGAGCAGCACGGACACACCCACCGCCTCGACTGGGTTGATCCGACCATCCGTGAATGGGACTGCACCGTCGTCTGGTCCGACCCGGCCGATCCGGACGCCGGGATCGTGCTCGACCGGTCCGCGTTCTACCCGGGCGGCGGCGGCCAGCCCCCGGACCACGGCGTCCTCATCTGGCAGGGCGTACAGACCCGGATCGTCGACACCCGCAAGGGCGACGAGCACTACCTGATCCCCGCCCCGGGCGACCCGATCCCACCCGCCGGCGCGACCGTGCGCGGCGCAGTCGACGACGACCGGCGTACCACGCTGATGCGCACCCACTCCGGCTTGCACATCCTGTGCGGCACCGTGTTCCGCGACTTCGGTGCGCTGGTCACCGGCGGGAACATGCAGCCGGGCGAGGCCCGCATGGACTTCAACCTGCCCGAGGTGCCGCCGGGCTTCAAGCAGGCCCTGGAAGACGCCGTGAACGCGGAGATCGCCGCCGACCGCAAGATCGTCGCGCGGGTGCTGCCGCGGGAGGAGGCCCTGGCGATCCCGGACCTCGTCCGCACGCAGGATGCGTTGCCACCGTTGGAGAACCCGGAGATCCGGGTGGTGGACATCGTCGGCCTGGACGTCCAGGCCGACGGCGGTACGCACGTGGCGTCAACAGCGCAGGTGGGTCGCGTTCAGGTGGTGAAGGTCGAGAGCAAGGGCCGCCAGAACCGTCGCGTCCGCATCAAGCTGGTCAGGTGATTCTGGCTTTCACCTCCCACCGCCGCCTCACATAGCCGGCGGAACCGCGGGGCGGCCGAGGCGCCGACCGCGACGGAGGGATCCCGGAAAACGAAGTCACCGCATGCCGCAGGGCGGAGTTGGTCGCCGCGGCGATCAGCGACCCGACAGCCCCCAACGCGGCCCGGCAGATCGCCGGGGCGGCCACCGCCCGCCGGTCCACCGGTAACCCGGCGGGCCGACGCATGCCGACCCGCCCAGGAGCCCAAGTTATCTGATTGAGGACGCAGAATTTCTCTGAACTATGAACGACGCGACAGCCGGAAACGCCATTGTCGAGCCTGGATAGACAGCGGCCGAATATGAACCGGAGATTGCCGGCCGCACGAGCGGCAGTCGGACGGGCGAAAAGGTGGCATCGAGTTCCTACGATCCACCCGACCGCAGCACCCTCGCTGCGGTCACCGTCCGAAAGGCAGTTCGTATGCCCTCTTCCGCCAGTCGTTTGGCGATCGCCGGAATCGCCGGCGTTGTCCTCGCAGCCAGTGCCGTGGTGCCCGCAGTGGCCGCCACGCCTCGCACCGTCGCCCCCGTGTCCGCCGTCCCGTCGCTGGCCGCCAAGAAGGCCGCGACGACGAGCGCCAAGGAACGTAAGCGAGTCGACAGCGTCAAGACGCCCAAGCTGGGCTGGTACAAGTGTTATGACACGGCGGAATGCGCCACCGTGCGCCTGCCGCTCGACTACGACAAGCCCAAGGGTGCGACGACCGAAGTCGCGGTTCTGCGCGTCAAGGCCCGCGACCAGAAGCGCAAGATCGGCAGCCTGTTCCTGAACCCCGGTGGCCCCGGCGGCTCGGGCACGTCCATCGCGCTCAACGCGCCGCTGTTCCTGAGCGACTCGGTGCTCGACCGCTTCGACATCGTCGGCGTCGACCCGCGCGGCATCGCCAACAGCGAGAACGTCAAGTGCTTCAAGTCCACCAAGGACCAGACCCAGGCGTACGCCGGCCTGAACGTCTCTTTCCCGTACGGCAAGGCCGAGGAGAAGGCGTACATCAAGTCCGCCAAGGCCGTGGCCAAGGCCTGCTCGACGACCGGCAAGAAGATCGCCGGTGCCATGTCGACCGCCGAGGTCGTCCGGGACATGGACGTGCTGCGCCGCGCCGTGGGTGACAAGAAGCTGACCTACCTGGGCTTCAGCTACGGCACCGCGATCGGCCAGTACTACGCCAACATGTTCCCGGACCGCTTCCGTGCGCTGGTCGTCGACGGTGTCATCGACCCGGTTTCGTGGACGGGCACCAGCAAGACGAAGAACCAGATCCAGGACGAGCGCATGCACTCGGCCGACGGCGCGTACAAGGCGTTGCGCGAGATTCTCAAGCGCTGCGACAAGGCCGGCGAGAAGTACTGCAGCTTCGCGGCCGGTGACCCGGTCAAGAACTTCGAGACGATCGCGCAGAAGCTGCGGGCGAAGCCGCTCGTCATCACCGACGAGTTCGGCACCTACACGATCACCTATGCCGACTTCGTCGGCGGCATTCTCGGCTCGCTCTACGACACCTACGCGGGCGACGTCGTGGCCGACCTCTCGTCCCAGCTGTGGACGCTGCTGGCCGCGCCCGCCGCGACCAGTGCCGACAAGGTGGTCGCGAAGAAGGCGGTCATCGAGCGGATCAAGGACGCCCGCAACCGCAAGCCGGGTCGCGACTTCCCGTACTACAACGACTTCGAAGCCTTCAGCGGTGTGATGTGCACCGACGGTCTGCACCCGAAGGACGCGAACTCGTGGCCGGCGGCGACGGCCAAGGCCGACAAGCGCGCTCCGTACTTCGGCCGCGCCTGGGCCTGGGGCAGCGTGCAGTGTGCCCGCAACTCCTGGACCGTCCGCGACGAGGACGCCTACACCGGTCCCTTCAACCGTCGCTCCGCTGCGCCGGTCCTCGTAGTCGGCAACTACTGGGACCCGGCCACGAACTACCAGGAGGCCGTCTCCTCCGCCAAGCTCCTGCCGAACAGCCGCCTGCTGTCCAGCACGAACTGGGGCCACACCGCGTACGGCACCTCGGCGTGCGCGACGACCGCGATCGACAACTACCTGCTCAAGGCCACGCTGCCCGCCAAGGGCAAGGTGTGCCAGGGTGACATCCAGCCGTTCACCGAGCCACTGGTGAGCCCGGACAAGCCGGAGGAGATGTCGACGATGCGCGCGGACCAGTCGAAGCAGCTTCCCCCGGTCGCCGACCTGATCCCGGCTTCGGTGCTCAACGGCACCAGGTAGTACCGCAGCGGCGCTGCCACCGGCTGTCGGCTCTTCGGAGCTGCCAGTCGGCCGGCAGCGCCGCACTGCGGCCACCATCACGAATCCCCTACCAGCTCGTCAGAAGCAGATGGTTGACCAGCAGCGCCATCGCGGCCTGCAGGATGAGCCAGGCCCGGCGACTTCGCAGAGGTAGCAGCACAGCGCCCGCGGCGAACCAGACCGCGAAGGGCAGCCAGATCCGTTCCACCTCGGCCTTGCTGAGCCCCGAGACGTCAGCGATCAGAATGGCCACCAGGGCAGCGATCGGAAGCAGCCGCTCCGCGGTGACCGGTCGCGCCAGGACAGCTCGCCGCAGGATGGGTGCCGCCGCCAGCCCGGCAGACGCCGCCACCGCTGCGAGATTCGCCCAGACCCAGTAGCCGTACGAGCGCTGGCTCGCCACACCTTGGTAGTACCGCTCCACCACGAGCTGGTAGCCGTCCCACCACCAGAAGCCGGATGCGGTGAAGGCGGCGACGGCCACGCCACCGCCCAGCGCCGCGAAGACGAGCGGCCGCCAACGCCGGGCAAGGAAAACCACAGCCAGCACGATCGGCGCGAGCAATGTGAGCCCGTACGAGAGATAGAGCGCGAAGGCGAGCAGAACGCCACCGAAGAAGGCCGCCACCGGCGCGCGCCGGGTCAGCCCTCGCGCCAACAGCATCACTCCCACCGCGGCCAGCCCGGCGAACAGGCCGTCGGCGGACGTGCCCACCCACACCGCTCCCGGAAACAGCACGGCGAACGGCACAGCGGCCCGGGCAGCTTCCGCGGTATCCGAAGCTCTCCCCGCGCCCAGCAGCCGAACTGTCTCAGGCACTGCCACCGCTGCCGCCGCACCGCCCAGGACGCAGACCATGGCTGCCCATCCCCCGCCATCGAGACCGACGCGGTCCAGGCCGACGAAGACGAGAAGAGCTCCCGGCGGGTGCCCCGAGACATGGGTGGTCCAGGAATCCGGCTGGAAGTCGAGAATCCGAGCGGCGAACCCTCGCAGCATCGCCGGCACGTCGGTGACACCGGGCACCTCGTGCAGATACTCCGGCTGTGTGGTGAGGCGACCCGCGAGTCCTCGCTGCCAGCCGTCGACGAGGCCCAGGCTCAGCGTCCAGACGACCGCTGTGCCGTAGCCCGCAACAAGCAGAGACCGCCACGACAGGCGCGAGGCCAACGCCTGCCCATGCCAGACGACAAGGCCCGCGATCAGCAAGGCCAACGGCGTTCCCGGGCCGATGTGCGGCACCCAGTGTGCGTAGAAGGGCGCTGAACTGGCCTGCACCGGATGACCGGCCAGATAGAGCAGGCCTCCCACCAGAGCTCCGACACCGACCAGCGCCAGGGCCACCAGAGCCGCCACAATGTCCGCCCGTGACGAGCTGGACAGGCGCCCCCGGGTCCGCGACGACCGGATCCGCTGCAGGGTGGTCACGCCCGCAGCTCCGCGGCGGCGAAGTCAGCCATCCCGGTAGAGAGGTCGATCTCCGCCGAGAAGCCGAGCTCCTCGGCCGCCCGTTCCGGGGAGGCGACCACGTGGCGAACATCGCCGAGGCGGAACTCCCCGGTCACCACCGGCGCGGTACCGGCCATCACGTCGGACAGTGCCTGCGCCATGTCACCGACCGTCGCCGGGCGGCCGGATGCGATGTTGTAGGCCGAGAAGGCGGACGTCCCGGTCGCTTCGAGAGCCGCCACATTGGCCCGGGCCACATCGGTCACGTGCACGAAGTCACGGCGTTGGCGGCCGTCCTCGAAGACTCGCGGTGCGCGGCCCGCCTCCAGGGCAGAGCGGAAGATCGCTGCGACTCCGCTGTAGGGAGTGTCGGGGGGCATCCCCGGCCCGTAGACGTTGTGGTAGCGCAAGGCGACCACTGAACCACCGCTCTGCCGTGCCCATGCTGCCGACAGGTGCTCCTGGGCGAGTTTGGTTGCCGCGTACACACTGCGTGGCTCGAGCCTGGCGTCCTCGCTGGTGGTGATCGAGACCAGCGGAGCCCGGCACACGGGGCACGGCGGTTCGAACTGGCCGGCTTCGAGATCCGCGGCGGTTCGGGACGGTGGGCGCTGGGGGCCGTGGTCCGGGCACGCGTACGAGCCCTCGCCGTAGACGACCATGGAGCTGGCCAGCACGAGGCGACGCACCTTGGTGCGGGCCATCTCGGCGAGCAGCACGGCGGTGGCCAGGTCGTTGCTGCCGACGTAGTCCGGGAGGTCGGCGAGATCCACGCCCATGCCGACCATGGCTGCTTGATGCACGACAACGTCGACGCCCCGAAGCGCGGCAGCGACGGCATCGCGGTCACGAAGATCGGCGATCTGGACCGTGGCGCCCGCAACGGTCTCCGGTAGGGGCTGCCGGTGCGCCGCCGGGTGGCCGTTGTCGAGGATCGCCACGGAATGCCCTGCCGTGAGCAGCGCAGCGGTCACGTGGGTTCCGATGAAGCCGGCGCCGCCGGTCACAAGCACATGGGTCACGGCGGCCACGTTAGGCCTCGGCGGCGGGATGCGGGATGGTTCGGCGGGAGGCGTCAGCGGTTCGTAAGAACTGTCCCCGACGTCATTATCTTGTAAGGGTTTCCGCAGCTCTTCCCTCGATAGCTTGCGGACATGACCGATGTGGTGCTGCCCTGCCTGAACGAGGCCCCCGCCCTGCCGTGGCTGCTCAGCCGACTGCCCTCGGGCTACCGGGCGATCGTCGCCGACAACGGCTCGACGGACGGGTCGGCGGACGTCGCACGCGCCCACGGTGCCGAGGTGGTGCCGGTCCCCGAGCCGGGTTACGGCGCCGCCGTGCACGCCGGGCTCCTGGCAGCGGATCCGGATGACGGTGTCGTCTGCGTGCTGGATGCCGACGGCTCGTTCGATCCCGCCGTCCTTCCCCGGCTGGCCGATCCCGTGCGCGCGGGTGCGGCGGAGCTGGTCGTCGGGCGACGGCGGCCGACCACCCGGAACGCGTGGCCGGCGCACGCCCGGCTCGGCAACGCGGTGCTGTCACAGCGTCTGCGCCGCACCACCGGGCTGCCCGTACACGACATCGGGCCGATCCGTGCCGCGCGCAAGTCCGACCTGCTGGCGCTCGGGCTGCGTGACCGCCGTTTCGGCTACCCGCTCGAGCTGTTGATCGCGGCCGGCAAGGCTGGTTGGCGGGTCACCGAGATCGACGTCGCCTATCACCCGCGCACCGCCGGCACCCGTTCCAAGGTCACCGGGACGGTGCGGGGCACCGCTCGGGCGATCCGCGACATGAGTGCGGTGCTGGCCCGATGACCCGGATCCTCGTGCTGGCCAAGACACCCGTCCCCGGTCGGGTGAAGACCCGGCTCTGCCCACCCTGGACACTCGAGCAGGCCGCCATGGTGGCAGCAGCCGCGCTGAACGACACCCTCGAAACCGTGGGCGCGGGTGTGCTGGTGGTGGACGGCGACCGGCCCGCGCCGCCCGGCTGGGCCAGGATCGCCCAGCGCGGCGACCAGCTTCCGTCACGGCTGGCCAACGCCTTCGCGGACGCCGGAGCGGGTCCCGCAGTGCTGATCGGCATGGACACCCCGCAAGTGACGCGCGCCCTTCTGGCCCAGGCCGCGGCCCGGCTCGCCGATGCGGACGCCGTTCTGGGACTGGCCGAGGACGGCGGCTGGTGGGCTCTCGGACTGCACGATCCCGCCCATGCCGAAATACTCCGGGCGATTCCCACCTCCCTGTCGGACACGGGCGCACGCACCCTCCGGGCGCTGCAGGACTCAGGTCTGCGGGTGAGCTCGCTGCCGGTTCTGCGCGACGTCGACACAGTCGCGGATGCTCGTGGGGTCGCCGACCTGTGCCCGGCCGAGAGCCAGTTCAGGCGTCTCGTGACCGCTCTCGATGCGGGAGTGCCGGTATGACCACCACGACGATCAGCAGCCTCGAGATCCTCGATGTCTATGAGGAAGCATTGCGCCGGGCCGAGGCGGGCGAGAACGCCGAGCTCGTCCTGCGGAGCCCGCACGGCTCCGAGCGGGTCATCGATGCCGCGTCCTGGTGCCGGGCCCGGATCCCGGGTGATGCCGGGCTGCTCAGGCGCTGTTCCGGCCCGACCCTCGACGTCGGGTGTGGTCCCGGTCGGCTCATCAATGCCCTGAACCGCTGGGGTTGTCCCGCTCTCGGTGTCGACATCAGCGCCACCGCTGTTCGCATCGCTCGGGCGCGGGGAGCGACTGTGCTGCGGCGTGACGTCTTCGGGCAGTTGCCGGGGCACGGCCGCTGGCGGCATCTGCTGCTGGCCGACGGAAACATCGGCATCGGGGGTGATCCGGTGACTTTGTTGCGTCGCTGCCGCGAACTGCTCGGCTCCGACGGACGCCTGCACGCCGAACTCTCCGCCGCGGGCACCCGCAGCTGGGCCGGCGCGGCGAGCATCCGCGCGGCGGGTGACCCGGCCGCCGCGACGTTCCGGTGGGCTGAGGTGGCGCCGGAGGACCTGGCTGATCTTGCTGATCTGTCGGCTCTGCGGGTGACCGGGACCTGGAAGGAGGCAGGGCGATGGTTCGCGACCCTCACCCCGGCATGACCACTTCGCCGGCCCGACGCATCCGGCTGCCCAATCTGCTCCGACAGCCGCTCCCGCAACCTCCTGAGGCGTTGCGCCGCGGGCCGTTGAGGGAGGGTGCGTTCCCCTCGACGCTGAGGTCAACACGACTGACGAGTCAGCTCGGGACTGCCCTCGCGGTCGCCTTCACCATCTGCTTCCTGACCGGGCTGACCAGCCACTTCATCCAGCACCCACCGTCCTGGTTCTGGTGGCCGTCGCGCCCCGCCGGCCTCTACAGATTCACCCAGGGGCTGCACGTCATCACAGGCCTGGCCTCGATACCCCTGCTCGGCGCGAAGCTCTGGTCGGTCTATCCACGGCTTTTCGAATGGCCACCGGCGCGAAGCATCATGCACGCCATCGAGCGCACAAGCATCGCGGTGCTGGTCGCGTCGGCCCTCTTCCAGCTGATCAGTGGCGTTCTCAACATCGCCCGCTGGTACGGCCCCCTGCCGTTCTACTTCACGACCGGCCACTACTGGGTGGCATGGCTGACCGTCGGCGCGCTACTGGTGCACATCGGCGTCAAGCTTCCGGTGGTCCGCGAGGCGTTCGCCCGGCCCGCTCCAGAGGAACCCGGTCGAGGGCTCAGCAGGCGCGGACTGCTCGGCACCGTCGGAGCCGCAGCCGGTGTGATCACTCTCGCTACGGCGGGACAGACCATCACCCCGCTGGAGCCGGTCTCCGTGCTCGCGCCGCGACGGTCCACTTTCGGGCCGCAGCACCTTCCGGTCAACAAGACGGCAGCCGGCGCCGGCGTGCGTGATCGAGCGCTCGACCCGGCCTATCGCCTGACGATCGCCGGTCCGACCGGCGAAGTCACCCTCTCGTTGGACGGCCTGGCCGCGCTGGAACAGCACACCGTCGTGCTACCCATCGCATGCGTCGAGGGCTGGAGCGCGACCGGCACCTGGACGGGAGTACGGCTCCGGGACCTGATCGTCCTTGCCGGCGGTGACCCGGAAACGGCGTCCGCCGAGATGGAATCACTGGAGCAGGGCGGGCGATACCGAACGTCGACCGTGGCGTCTCCGCACGTGCGGGACCCCTGGACGTTGATCGCGCTTCGGCTCAACGGCGCACCGCTGGATCTGGACCACGGCTATCCGGCGAGGCTCATCGCACCGAACCGGCCCGGCGTGCTGCAGACCAAGTGGCTCGCCCGGATCATCGTTCAGGAGGCGTCGTGAGGGGCGCCCTGATCGCGGCGGGCGCGATCGTGATGGGGTACGGGGTGCTGGGCGCGGCCACCGACCCGGACCTCAAGCCCGGCGGCGTCCTGCTCTTTCTGGCCGCGGTTCTCGTGGCGCACGATGCGGTGCTTCTGCCAGCAACGATCGCGGGAGGGGCAATCATCGGGCGCTTCGCTCCTCACCGGTTCCTGCCCGGCATCCGGGCAGCGGCGATCATCAGCATCGCCGTTGGTGTGGTGGCACTGCCACTCGTGCTCGGCTACGGCCGATCCGCCGACAACCCGTCGGTCCTACCACTCGCCTACGGTCGCGGCCTGCTCCTGATCCTCGCCGTGACCTGGGCTGCCGCGCTTGTGTCGGCCGGACTGGTGCGCCACCGTGCCGGTGCAGCGAAGGGCGACCGTCCGACACCGGTTCAAGCCCCGCGTGCGCCATCGCACCAACTGGCTGACGGCCCGGGAGCCCCCACCACAAGCATGCGCACGCCATCATCCGAGCCTGCCGAAGGTCCGCAACCGGCACCACCTCAGCCGTCCGAAGGACAGCAGTGACTGACTCCCACCGCGAGCAACCGCGCCTCACGTCCGCCCGGCCGCGGCCACGACGCGGCATCACCGCCGGCTCCCACTCCCAACCAGCTCAACCTGGCCGGGTCCGCCGAGAACAGGTACCCCGCGGCAACACCGTAAGAGGATCGCAAGGTCTCTCAGCCCCGCGCATGGGTAGCGTCGCAGCCGTGAGCCACCGCGTACTCGTCGTCGACGACGACCCGACTGTCAGCGACGTCGTCCGCCGCTACCTTGAGCAGGAGGGCTGCCAGGTCCGGCTCGTCGGTGACGGCCTTGCCGCCCTCGCTGCCGTGGCGTCCGAGATGCCCGACATCGTCGTCCTCGACCTCATGATGCCCGGCATCGACGGCCTGGAGGTCTGCCGGCGCCTACGGCGCGACGCACCCGAGCTACCCGTCGTCATGCTCACCGCGCTGGGCGAGGAATCGGACCGCGTGCTGGGGCTCGAGGTCGGCGCCGACGACTACGTCACCAAGCCGTTCTCGCCGCGTGAGCTTGTGCTGCGGATCCGCTCGGTGCTGCGCCGGACAGTGGCACCGGTCGCTCCGCCCGCCTCGGCCACTGTCGTCGACGGTGATCTGACCGCCGACACCGGGCGCCGGATCGCTCGCCTCGGTGGTGAAGTGCTTCCGCTGACCACCCGGGAGTTCGATCTCCTGGAGTTCCTGATGCGTCATCCGGCTCGGGCCTGGTCCCGGGCCGAGTTGCTCGACAAGGTGTGGGGCTGGCAGTTCGGCGACCACTCGACGGTGACGGTTCACGTGCGGCGGTTGCGGGAGAAGATCGAGGCCGATCCGGCTTCTCCGCGGCGCATCCTCACCGCCTGGGGTGTCGGTTACCGCTACGAACGGGTGTCCGGCAATGTCTGATCTCATTCTCATCGGTCTCTACGCCCTCGCCGCCGGCGCTGTCGTCGGGGTGGTCGGCGAGATCGCTCTGCGACTGCTGCGGAAGCGGTCGATCATCCTGCATGTCTGCGTGCTGCTGACGATCACCGTCGCTTCTGTCGTGGCCGGCGTCGCCGCTGTTGCCCGGGCCATGTTCCTGTCGGCTCACGACCTTCAAGTCGTGCTGATCACCGTGGCAGCATCGGCCGCGGTCAGCCTCGGTGTGGGCGCCACCTTCGGCCGCCGGCTCGCCACCGCCTCGGTCTGGGCCACCCAGGCCCGTGAGCGGGAACGCCAACTAGAAGCCGGCCGGCGCGACCTGGTGGCCTGGGTGTCGCACGACCTGCGTACTCCGCTCGCCGGACTGCGGGCGATGGCCGAGGCCCTCGAGGACAACGTCGTCGGCGACCCGGCGACCGTGGCGGAGTATCACCGGCGGATCCGCGTCGAGACCGACCGGATGGCCTATCTCGTCGACGACCTGTTCGAGCTGTCCCGCATCAACGCCGGCGCACTGCGGCTCGCGCTCTCCAGCGTGCCGCTCGGTGACGTCGTCTCCGATGCCATCGCCACCACCGCACCCCTCGCTGCCATGCGAGGAGTGCGGATTCTTGCCCGCGAGTCCGGCTGGCCCATCGTGACGGCCGGTGAGCCGGAGCTGAGCCGGGTCGTGGCCAATCTCCTGGTCAACTCCGTGCGATACACCCCACCGGACGGCACCGTGGTGGTCGACGCCGGGGCCGAGCGCGGTGAGGTCTGGCTGGCTGTGTCGGACACCTGCGGCGGCATCCCGGAGGACGACCTGCCCCGGGTCTTCGATGTTGCTTTCCGTGGCGAGCGCGCCCGGACACCGCGACCGCAGGATCACGGTCCGGACAATGCGGCAGCCGGTGGTGGTCTCGGGTTGGCGATCGTCCGGGGGCTGGTTGAGGCGCACGGCGGACACGTCGGCGTACGCAACACCGTCGACGGCTGTCGGTTCGAAGTACGGATACCTGCGAGTAGCCTGGGCAGCCGGACCTAGACCGGGGGGAACAGGTGAGCCGGCTGCGTCGGCGCTGCGAGCGCCGCCTCGAGAACATTGCCATTCCGAATCCGTTCGATCTGGACATTTTCTGCGCTGCCATGGCCGCTTATCGGGGACGTCCGCTCACTCTGCGACCGATGCCCGGGCTCAGCGCAGGCTTGCCGTGCGGGTTGTGGATCTCCGTTGAGAGCGCGGATTACGTGTTCTACGACCCGGAGACCTCGCAGCTGCATGCCGAGCACATCGTTTTGCATGAGCTGAGTCACATGCTCAGCGGCCACACCACTGGCATCAACGCCGGCCCGGACGACAAAGGCAGCGGCGGACGCAGCGGCAGTGCCAGCAACGGGATCGGCCGGCTGGTGCCCGATCTCGACCCCCGGACGATCGACACGATCCTCGGCCGCGTCAGCTACACCACTACCCAGGAGCGCGAGGCCGAGATGCTGGCTTCGTTGATCAGGGCCCGTTCAGCCTTCGGGGCAACCACCGGTCGCCGGTCCGGGGACACACTCGGCCGGGTTGCCGACGTCCTGAAGTTCTCGTCTTGAACGGCGCCCTCACCGGCATCGTGCTCGTGCTGCTGTGGGGCACGGTCGTCGCTCGCCTGCCCACCCTCTGGCGCGACGCCCAGCAACGGGCCATGTGGGCGACGCTGTTCTCGCTCGCCCTGGCCAAGACGGTGGCGACGCCCGGAGTCAACGCGACGGTCAGCGAGTGGATCCCGCAATCACGGGTCATCCCTCACGTTCTCGGCGTTCTCGCCGCGTTCTTCCTGTTGCGGTTCGTCTCCCTGATCACCGACTACGACGCGAAGCACCCGCACGCGGCGCGTTATCAGCAGCTGCTGGCCGCCTCGGTGCTGGTCGCGCTCATCATCTTGATCGGCGTCACACCCGGCGGCATCAAGACCAGGGCAACCGAGCTTTCAGGTACGGACATACCGCCGACGGCAGCAGCCTATTGGGTCGTTCTGAACGGATATCTGGGCGCAGTGCTCGCCATCACCACGGCGTTGTTCTGGCGGACCAGCCGCTCGGCCTCAGCCGCCCTGCTGCGCAACGGGCTGCGCGCGATGGCACTCGGCACCTTCCTGGTCGCCGTTTACGCAGTGCTGAAAACCGTGGCGATAGTCGCGCACAGCCTCGGCGTCTTGATGCCCATCGAACGAGCCGAGCCCGCGGCCAACGCCCTCCGCGCATTCGGCATCATCATCTGTCTCATCGGCGTGACCGTGCCGGCGAGCGGCAAGCTGCGCTCCGGTCTCCACGCGTACCGCTCACTCTGGGCGCTGCGTCCACTGTGGCGGATCATGCGACAGACCTTCCCTGACGTCATCCTCTTCCCCCGGCGACGGGCACTGCTCGAACTGGCCGGGGTGGACGAGGTTCAGCTGCGCCTCTACCGGCGGGTGATCGAGATCCGGGACGGCATGCTCACGCTGCGGGACTACCTGCCGGCGGGCGCGCTCGATGAGGCGCGGAAGTACGTCGGTGACCGTCCGGCGCTCATCGAGGCATGCGGTATCGCCCTCGCCCTGCGACTGCACCGGGCCGGGGCACCGCCGGTCGAGAACGGTGACCGGTGGGCGGACATCGGCGGGGAGATCGCCGACGAGGTGGCCTGGCTCAGCGCCGTGAGCGCCGCCTTCCGCCGCGACGAGCCGGCAGCCTTCGCCGCCCGCCAGCCCGCAACCGCAGCCCCTTGAACCAGAACCGCAGCTCGCTGGGCGGTCACGCTGCTGACGAGCAAGGAGAGCGCCAGCCGGCCGACACAGGCCGGCGAGCTGCGCCGGCTGCTGCTGACCGTCATTGGCAGCGTCGAGGGTGCCGCCCTGGTGCATGCGTCCGGCCCCGGCAACCACAAGGGATGAGCGGCCGTGCCCGATGATCTTGGCGGCCCCGAAAGACAACCTGCCGCCTGATGGCCCGAAACCACAGCTCAAGCGTCAGGCTTGCCCCGGTCGCGTTCCAGCTCCCACACCTGGCGCACCAGCTCGCCGATCGTGTCGCGACTGCTCGGTGACACATCGGCCGCACGCAGGGCGATCTCCTTCACCTTGGCGTCGCGCAGGGTGCCGAGCAGGGCCAGCTGACTGTCGATCTTCCGGGCCTCGTCGTCGTCCAGGAAGTAGGCGATCGGGACGCCGAAGTAGGTCGCCAGGCCCTTCAGGTGCTGGACGGTCGGGTTGGTGCGGCGTCCGGTGCGGAGCTGCCAGATGTAGGTGTGCGAGATCTGGATGCCCTGCTGCGCCCGGATGGCCTCGGCCACCGCCATGTAGCTGGCCTCGCCCTGGCCAGCGGACCTGACCTGGGTGAAGAGGCGGTCCAGCTTTTCGGCGATGGAGAACTCGCTGGGCACCGCACTCCCCTCGTCGCCGGGCCAAGATGGGACATGCGGATCATACCGACGAAAACCGGTCGCTGCATCGACGCCCATGAGCAGCCGAGGCTGCACATCCCCCGATGTTGGGGCGTCGTTGAACGACCGTAAACTCAGATTGATGACGCTCGGCCGAGCCTAAACGATGCAACCCGCCTGCTCAACCCGCCGGTATCCTTTTCACCGTGACGGACATTGTGGAGAGTCCAGAAGTATCGACCTTGCTCGATGAGTTGACTCGCCTGACCGGCCGCGAGGATCCGTACCCCCGTTATCAACGACTCCGCGAGATCTCCCCCGTCGTGCGCGCCGACGACGGCGCGCTGGTTGTCACCCGGCACGCCGACTGCATCGCGGTCACCCGCGATCCGCGGCTCGGGCACATGCCGTCGCACATGCTCGAGTTCGTCCGGGCCGACTGGGCCGATCACCCCGCGCTGCACCAGCTCTTCACCAGCATCCTGGCGATCAACCCGCCGGACCACACCCGGCTGCGCCGGCTGGTCAGTTCCTCCTTCACCGCCCGCCGGGTCCAGGCCCTGCAGCCGCGGATCACCGAGATGGTCGAGGATCTTCTGGTACGCATGAACGGCGACGTCGACTTCATCGATGCGTTCGCGTTCCCGCTGCCGGTCAACGTCATCGGCGAGCTGCTCGGCATCCCGGAGGAGGACCGCGCGCAGTTCCAGGGGCTGGTCCGGGACTGGACCCAGGTGCTCGAGGTCATCACACCGGAGGTGCTGGCCACTGCGGACCCGGCGGCCGCCACCATCCGGGCCTATCTCGCCGGCCTGGCCGCCGAGCGCCGCCGCAAACCGGGTGCCGACCTGATCAGTGCGCTGGTAGCAGCCGAGGAGGACGGCGAGAAGCTCACCGAGGACGAGCTGCTCACAATGGCGGCGCTGCTGTTCGCGGCCGGGTTCGAGACGACCACCAACCTGCTGGCCAACAGCGTGGTCGCGCTGCTGCGCAACCCCGACCAGCTTGAGCTGCTGCGCCGGGAGCCCGAACTGGCGGCATCAGCGGTCGAGGAACTGCTGCGCTTCGACACCCCGGTGCAGCTGCTGAGCCGGGTGGCCTGGGACGACGTGGAGATCGCGGGCGTGCCGGTGTCGGGCGGCGAACGGATCGTGGCCTACCTGGGGGCAGGCAACCGTGACCCGGAACGCTTCACCGACCCGGACCGGCTGGACCTGCGCCGCCCGGACAATGCACCGCTGTCCTTCGGCGGCGGCATCCACTACTGCCTCGGTGCGCCCCTGGCGCGTCTCGAGGCACAGATCGCCATCCCGGCGTTGCTGGCCCGCTTCCCGCAGCTCGCCCTCGCCGGCAGCCCCGGCCGGCGCGACAGCCTCGCGATCCGCGGCTACACCAACCTGCCGATCTCCGTCGGCTGAGCGGGCCACCAACCAGTCCGCGAACGCCGGGCGGTTCAGCGACGGACCGGAGACCGGCAATCAGCGGCGGGCGCTCAGCGCTCGCAGTAGAGCGAGGACGCGCGGCAGAACGAGAACCGACGCGCCGCGGAGGGAGGACCAGCTCGCGGCAAAGCAGGGACCGACGCGCCGCGGAGCGAGGATCCGGCTCCCGGCAGAGCGGGAACCGGCGAGGCCTGGCCCACCGGGCCGGGAGCCGGGCCGGGAGCCGGGCCGGGCCGGGCCGGGAAGGCCGGGAGCCGGGCCGGGCCGGGCCGGGAAGGCCGGGAGCCGGGCCGGGCCGGGCCGGGAAGGCCGGGAGCCGGGCCGGGCCGGGAAGGCCGGAAGCCGGGCCGGGAAGGCCGGAAACCGGGCCAGGAAGGCCCGAAGCCGGGCCAGGCCGGGCCAGGAAGGCCGGAAGCCGGGCCGGGCCGGGAAGGCCGGAAGCCGGGCCGGGAAGGCCGGAAGCCGGGAAGGAAGGCCGGAAGCCGGGGAAGGCCGGAAGCCGGGGAAGGCCGGAAGCCGGGGAAGGCCGGAAGCCGGGGAAGGCCGGAAGCCGGGGAAGGCCGGCAGGGCCGGAAAATAGGAGCGCCGCTGCGAATTCCACGGGGGAAGAACTCGCAACGGCGTCGTAGGAAAGAGTATCGACCGTGGCGGTTATTGTCCATCCGTACCGTCGATCATCGCCGAATGGCCGAATCTCCGATGGCCCACTCTCCGGTCAGCAGGGGCGGGTCGGCGGAAGCGGCGGCCCGCCGGGCCGTCGCGACGGTCGCAGCCTCCGGTCGGCGGACGTCGCCCCACCGCCCGGCCCGGACCTGACCCGGCTCGGCTGAGTACCGGCATTGACGTGCGTAATTAGCCGACCGGCGATTATTCCGTGACGCCCACAGGCGGCGCCTCGGCGCTCTCCGCCAGCAGCCGCTTACGCTTCTTGGCCGGCAGCCGGTCGACGTAGAGCAGCCCGTCAAGGTGATCGGTCTCGTGCTGGAGGCAGCGGGCCAGCAACCCCGTCCCGTCGATGCGCACCGGCTGGCCGAACATGTCGACGCCCGTCACGTAGGCGGTCGCGGGCCGGCCGACTTCGGCGCGCACTCCCGGGACCGACAGGCAGCCTTCGCTGTCCACCTCGAGGTCCCGCGCGTCCGGCACGTGCAGGACCGGGTTCACCACGTGCGCCACGACGTTCGTCTCGGTGGCGTCGGGGCAGTCGACCACGAAGATCCGGGCGTCGACGCCGATCTGGTTCGCCGCCAGGCCCACCCCTTCCGCGGCGGCCATCGAGGCGAACATGTCGGCGATGAGCTGTTGCAGCTCCTCGTCGAACACGGTCACGTCGGCGCATCGCCGATGCAGGACGGGATTCCCGTAGCGGGTGATGGGTCGTGGGGTTCCGGCACGCGTCTGCACAGCACGATTTTATGCCGTCCGCCGGGCTGGGGACCGCCCGCGCCGGGGGTGGGGTACCGGAGGCGCGGGCGGTCCCGGTCAACGAGGACCGGCAGGTCAGACCGGCGGGGTGTCGCCGGCCGGCGGGTCAGCGGGCCGATCGGCCGGCCGGCTCTCGCGGCGCGCCGCCCGTCCGGCCGCGTCCGCCGCCGTGCTGGCCCACGCCCGGGCCTTGCCGGCCTGGGTGCCGGCCCAGTCGCCGAGGTCCGCCGCTCCGCCGGTCACCCGGCGGGCCAGTGTCACCAGCGGGTCCTGCGAGTTCTCGAACGACTCGCGGTAGTGGCTGGCCGCCGCCTTCACGTCGCCGGTCACCGAGGTGTTGCCGTCCGAGTCGCGGCGCGGATAGTCGCCGCCGATGATGCGGCTGTACTCGCCGGAGTCGACCCACTTGCGCAGTTCCGCCGCGCGGGCCACCGGGACCGGGTGGCTGCTCCACGCGGTCATGCTGATCTTGTGGATGCTGTCGCGCAGGTCCCCACCGCCCTGGTACTCGGCCGCCTGCTCCAGGAACGCCGCCGTGTCGATCTGGGAGAGGTCGCCGCCGCCGGCCAGTTTCATCAGCAGGCGGATCGACGCGGCCGGGTCCTGGCCGGCGAGCAGGCCCGCGCGGTCGGCCGACAGTTCCGCCTTGCGCCACCACTCGTACATGGCCGCGATGATGGCGCGCAGGGCGATCGCGCCGATCGGGAGCCAGCTGACGTTGGTCGCCCACTTGGTCAGAATCATCATGATCGTCTTGTAGACGGCGTGGCCGCTGCGTACGTGACCGATCTCATGACCCAGCAGGGCCCGCAGTTCGTCGTCGTCCAGCTTCTCGACGGCCGCGGTCGTGATCACGATGAACGGCTTGTCCATGCCGATCGCCTGGCCGTGGATCATCGGTGACTGGCTGACGAACAGTTCCGGCAGCTCGGCCACGTCGAGGGTGGTCGCCGCCTCGGTGAAACGCTGGTACACCCGGGGGTACTGGCGGTGGTCGACCCGGATCGAGCCGGCCAGGTACTGCAGGCGGAAGCCGCGCTCGTTCCACATGCCGAAGAACGCCTTCACGACGTCGTCGAAGCCGCGCAGTTCACGCAGGGCGGTCAGGGCGCCGCGGTCGGCGGGGTGTTCCCACGCCCGGGAGCTGATGTCGGTCAGCGTGACCCGTTGCCGGGCCGGCCGATTCTCGTCGTCGATCGTCATGGTGGTCCTTCCGCGCCTCGTCTGGAGATCCGAGATGAGCTTCGCCAATGCGGCAGCCGGGCGCATCGGCTCGGAGCGGGACTTCCCCGCGTACGGATCAGACTTTTGGCCGACCCGGCCCGCCTGGCGCTGAGGTCTTTTTGATGGACCCGGCCGCTTGTTACGGACTCGTCACCGGCCCATTCTCAGCGTGAGCGACGTGAGGAGCGGAGCATGAGAATCGCCGGAGCGCCCATCTCCTGGGGTGTGTGTGAGGTGCCGGGCTGGGGACATCAGCTGAGCCCGGAGCGGGTCCTGCGGGAGATGCGCGAGGTGGGCCTGACCGCTACGGAGTTCGGCCCGGACGGCTTCCTGCCCTCCGACGAGCTCCTGCGGGAACTGGGCCTGCGCGCGGTCGGCGGCTTCGTACCGGTGGTCCTGCACGACCCGGCGCACGAGCCGGTGCTGGATCTCGACCGGTTCGTGGCGGCCGGCGCGGACACCGTGGTGCTGGCCGCGGCCACCGGCCAGGAGGGTTACGACGCCCGGCCGGAGCTGGACGCCGCGGGCTGGCAGCGGTTGCTCACCAACCTCGACAAGCTCGACGCCCAGGCCCGGGAGCGCGGCCTCACCGCCGTGCTGCACCCGCACGTCGGCACGATGGTCGAGCAGACCGCCGAGGTGCGGCGGGTCCTGGACGGCAGCGGCATCGGGCTCTGCCTGGACACCGGGCATCTGCTGATCGGTGGCACCGATCCGGTGGCGCTGGCCCGGTCCGCCGGTGACCGGATCGCCCACGTGCACGCCAAGGACGTCGACGACAGCATCGCCGCGCAGGTCCGCTCCGGACAGCGAACCTACACCGACGCGGTGGACGCGGGCATGTACCGGCCGATCGGCGATGGGGACGTGGACTTCGCCGCGGTCGCGGCGGCGCTGCGCCGCCACGACTACGACGGTTGGTGGGTGCTCGAGCAGGACACGATCCTGCGGGCGGAGCCGGTGGGCGAGGGCCCGGTCGCCGACGTACGCCGCAGCGCCGACCGGTTACGCGAGATCCTCGGCTGAGGCGAAGCGGTACCTGGTCTGCGTGTACGGCCCCTTGCCGAAGGAGAGCACCTTCGCGGGCCGGATCCCGTACACCAGGCCGTTGCGCCCGGCCGGGTCCCGGAAGGCGTCCTCGCCCACCTCGAAGTCCCAGTCCAGTTTGGACTTCCACAGCGCCGCGAGCTCCCGCAGCCGGCCCGGCTCGGTGACCCGGACGGCGACGCCCTCGACCACGACGTCCAGCCCGCCGTGCAGCGCGCTCGTGCCGGTGGACAGCACACAGGCCGGGTTTCGGGCCAGATTCTTCGCCTTCTGCTCCTGGTCGCCGGTGCAGATGTGCAGCACACCGCGGTCCCAGATGGCCGGAAGCGGGGTGACGTGCGGACGGCCGTCGGCGCGGACGGTCGACAGGAAGAACATCTCCGACGTCGTCAGCACCCGCTCGACGTCGGCCCACGGCACCGCAGGGGCGCCCGGCTCGCTGAAGTCACCGTTGAATTCGACGGTCGGTGTGGTCATGGTTCCTCATCTCGGGAGAGTTCCTCGGCGCGGGTCAGCAGAGCCCGGCGCACCGGTCCGGCCGCGGCGGCCCCGGCGGCCTGTTCGAAGAGCGTCACGGCCCGGCCGGTGTCTCCGGCCCGGGCGGTCAGGTCGGCCTCCGCGGCGATGGCGTACGGGTACCCGTCCAGCGCCCCACCGACTCCCGCCTCGGCCAGCAGCCGCAACCCGGCCGCCGGCTCGTACGCGTACCCGTGGGCCACCGCCCGGTTGAGTGCCACCACCGGTGTCGGCAGCAGCGAGAACAACTGGTCGTAAAGGGCGGCGACACCCGGCCAGTCGGTCGGCGTCGTGGCGTGGCAGGCGGCGATGCGGGCCTGCAACGCGTACGGGCCGGTGGTTGCCGGCAGCAGCGCGAGCGCCTCGGCGATGGCAGCGTGGTCCCAGAGTGACCGGTCCTGCTGGTCCAGTGTGCGCAGGTTGCCGTCGTCGTCGCGGCGGGCGGCCCGCCGGGAGTGCTGGAGCAGGCACAACGCCAGCAGCCCGGTGATCTCCGGCTCCCCGGGCATCAGCTCGGCGAGCAGCCGGGTCAGCCGGATCGCCTCCTCCGCGAAGGCCGGCTCACCGTCGGCGTCGTAGCCCCGGGTGAACAGCAGATACAGCACCGCCAGGACGCCGGGCAGCCGCTCGGCCAGCGCCGCCCCGGCCGGCACCCGGTACGGGATACCGGCCGTGGCGATCTTGGCCTTGGCCCGGGTCAGCCGGCGCGTCATGGTCGACTCGGTGACCAGGAAGGCGCTCGCGATGTCCGCGGTCGGCACCCCGGCGATGGTCCGCAGGGTCAGCGCGACCCGGGCCTCCAGCGCCAGCGCGGGATGGCAACAGGTGAAGATCAGCCGCAGCCGGTCGTCCACGACTTCCTCCCCCTCCTCGTCCTCCGGCCCGGCGGACTCGGTCAGCAGAGCCAGTTCCTGGAGCTTGCGGCGTTCGACGGTCGCGCGCCGCAGCACGTCCAGCGCACGGTTGCGCGCGACCGTCATCAGCCAGCCACCCGGGTTCGCCGGCACCCCGTCCCGCGGCCAGCGTTCGAGGGCCATCGTCAGCGCCTCCTGGGCGCAGTCCTCGGCCAGGGTCCAGTCGCCGGTGATCCGGATCAACGCGGCGACGATCCGGGGGTACGAGACCGCACCCGCGTCGGCGACTGCCTGCCCGAGGTCCGGCATTCAGCTGGCCAGGTCCACGAACGGCCGCAGCTCCAGCCGGCCGTTGTAGGCCATCGGGTGCTTGCGGGCCACCTCGATCGCCTCGTCCAGGTCGGCGCACTCCAGGATGTCGAAGCCGACGATGACCTCCTTGGTCTCGGCGAACGGGCCGTCGGAGACGAGCAGGTCGCCGCCGCGTACCCGGACGGTCGTGGCCGCCGCGGGCGAGCCGAGCACGCTGCCCTCCACCCGCCGGCCGGCGGCGTCGTTCTCGGCCACCCAGGCCTCGATGTCGGGCACCAACGACTCGTCGGTCTCCGGCTCGGTGTCGGTGCAGACGAACATCATGAACTTCATCTCGGGGTTCTCCTCTTCTTCGTGATCTCACCACGGTGACGAACGGGGACCACGGTTCCGGACAGCCGGACGAAGAAAACTTCAGAATTCCGCGGGCGGGGCGTTGTGCGGCGTGATCACCTGGATCGCCGACGGGTTCGAGCGCACCGGCCCGGGCAGCGCACCCTGCGCCTGCATCACCACCTGACAGGCCCGACGCAGGTCCTGGCGCAGGTCGTGGTGCAGCACGGCGGAGAGCCGGCGCTCGCGCAGCAACGCCGTGTTCTCCCCGTCGAGGTCGTGCGCGACGAACACGTCGTAGGGACGCCGCTGCCGGTCGAAGGCGTCCACCACCGCGGCGTTGCCGCCGGCGCCGGCATAGAGCGAATAGACCGCGCGGACCGCCGGGTGGGCGGCGAGGACCTCCCGGGTGCCGATGTGTACGGCGTCAGCCCGGTCCTCCTCGTCCACGACCTCCAGCAGCCGGCGCCCCCCGTTACGCGCGCGCATCTCGGCCCGGAAACCCATCTCCCGCTCGTCCTCACCCCGGAAAGAACCGTGCCCGCGCACCACCAGCACGTCCCCGGCCCGGTCCGCGAGCCACTGTTGCACCAGGTAAGCAGCCGTCGCACCGGCCGCGCGGTTGTCGATGCCCACGTACGCGGCCCGGGCGCTCGTCGGCAGGTCCGTCACCAGGGTCACGACCGGCGTGCCGCGCCCGGTCAGCCGGGTCACCGCGGCCACCACCTCGGGCACGTCCGGGGCCTTGAGGATGACGCCGTGCGAGCCCTTGCGGATCACCCGGTCGAGCACGCCGACGAGGTCGCCGACCGCCGGGCTGTCCAGGAAGTGGAAACGGGACCGGATGACGGCGGGACGCAGCGCGGGCAGCTCGGCCTCGAGGGCGGCGCGCACGGCGGTGCAGAACCGCTGCGGGGCCTGCACGACGACGTCGACCATGAACGTACGGCCGCCGAGGCGCAGCTGCGACTGCTGCCGGTCCAGGTCGGCGATGGCCTGCTCGACCTCGCGGACCGTGCTCGCCCGGACCCCGCCCCGGGAGTGCAGCACCCGGTCGACCGTGGCGGGGCTCAACCCGGACTGGGCGGCGATCTCGCGGATCCGGTACGGATGCTTCACCCCGTACACGATGAGGGTTTTTTGAGGGGTTCTCAAGGGCTTCTGAGGTGGTCCGCGGGCCTAGCCTGCCGTTATGACTACCTGGTTCGCGGCGGCCGACTGCCGCCTCGCCGACTTCCGGGCCCTGGTCGAGCAGGCGACCGACCGGGCCGACTACCCGCACGCCGCCCAGGTGCGGCAGAACGTGCTGATCTACGAGCCGGACGTCCACGCCGCCGATCGCCGCGAGGTGCAGTCCGAGCTGGCCCGCGCGCTGCTCGACGGCCCGGGCATCGTGGTCTTCCGGGGCGCGTTCGACCCAGCGGTGGTGGACCGCGCCACCGCGGTCTTCACCGCGATGATCGAGGAGCAGAAGGCCGCCGGCGTGGTCGGCGGCGACCACTTCGCCAAGCCGGGCGCCAACGACCGGGTCTGGGGCGCGCTGGACAAGTTCGCCCTGCGGGATCCGGCGGCGTTCGCCGGCTACTACGCCAACGACACCCTCGCGCTGGTCTCGTCGGCCTGGCTCGGCCGCGGCTACCAGCTCACCTCTCAGATCAATGTGGTGAACCCGGGCGGGCAGGCCCAGGTGGCGCACCGCGACTACCACCTCGGCTTCATGAGCCAGGAGCAGGCCGAGAGCTATCCGGCGCACATCCATCAGCTCTCCCCCGCGCTGACGTTGCAGGGTGCGGTCGCGCACGTCGACATGCCGGTGGAGACCGGCCCGACGCTGTACCTGCCGCACTCGCAGAAGTACCCGGCCGGCTATGTGGCCTTCCACCTGCCCGAGTTCACCGCCTACTTCGAGGCCAACTACGTGCAGCTACCGCTGGAGAAGGGCGACGCGGTGTTCTTCAACCCGGCGCTGTTCCACGGCGCGGGCACCAACCGCAGCGCGGACGTCCGCCGGATGGCCAACCTGTTGCAGGTGTCCTCGGCGTTCGGCCGGGCCATGGAGACCGTGGACCGGACCGCCATGTGCCACGCGCTCTATCCGGTGCTGCGCAGCTTCACCGGGAACGTGGCGAACGTGGTCGCGGCGGCGGCCGAGGGCTACGCGTTCCCCACGAATCTGGACCGTGACCAGCCGATCGGCGGGCTGGCCCCGCAGACCCAGGCGGACCTGCTGAGGCAGGCCCTGACCGAAGAGTGGGACACGCCACAATTTGCCAAGTCCCTGCTTGACCAGCAGGAACGCCGGGTCTGAGGAATCCGGACCCAGCAGCGATCTTGGGGCTCGGACGCTATGGTGGAGCGAGCGCCCGAAAGCGGCGCGAGCCCCGGGTCGAGAGGCGCTGCGACGGAGTCCACGGACATCCGCCACGCTCGGCCCCTCGGGTCACAGACGCAAGGGCGCCTCCCGATGAGGGGGGTGCCCTTCTTCATGAACAATCGTCTCCAGCAGCGCAACGGCCTCGACTTCGCCGTTGCCGACCTGTCGCTGGCCGCCTTCGGCCGCCACCAGATGCGTCTGGCCGAGCACGAGATGCCGGGCCTGATGTCGATCCGCGCCGAGTACGCCGACACCAAGCCGCTGCGCGGCGCGCGCATCGCCGGCTCGCTGCACATGACCATCCAGACGGCCGTGCTGATCGAGACCCTCGTGGCTCTCGGCGCCGACGTCCGCTGGGTCTCCTGCAACATCTTCTCGACCCAGGACGAGGCCGCCGCGGCCGTCGTCGTGGGCCCCGAGGGCACGGTCGAGGCGCCCACCGGCACCCCGGTCTTCGCCTGGAAGGGCGAGACGCTGGAGGAGTACTGGTGGTGCACCGAGCAGCTGTTCACCTTCGGTGACGGCCTCGGCCCCAACATGATCCTCGACGACGGCGGCGACGCCACCCTGCTCGTGCACAAGGGCCGGGAGTTCGAGCTGGCCGGTGCCGTCCCGGCGACCACCGCCGAGGACAGCCACGAGTACACGATCATCCTCGACACCCTGCGCCGCAGCCTGGCGTCGGACTCCCAGCGGTTCACCAAGATCGCCGACGGGATCAAGGGCGTCACCGAGGAGACCACCACCGGCGTCGCCCGGCTCTACAAGTTCGCCAAGACCGGCGAGCTGCTCTTCCCGGCGATCAACGTCAACGACTCGGTCACCAAGAGCAAGTTCGACAACAAGTACGGCATCCGCCACTCGCTGGTCGACGGCCTCAACCGCGCGACCGACGTGATGCTCGGCGGCAAGCTTGCCGTGGTCTGCGGCTACGGCGACGTCGGCAAGGGCTCGGCGGAGACGCTGCGCGGCCAGGGCGCCCGCGTCGTCGTCACCGAGATCGACCCGATCTGCGCGCTGCAGGCAGCCATGGACGGCATGCAGGTCGTCCGCATCGAGGACGTCGTCTCGCAGGCCGACCTGTTCATCACCACCACCGGTGGCCAGGACATCATCACGCCCGAGCACATGGCGCAGATGAAGCACAACGCGATCGTCGGCAACGTCGGCCACTTCGACGACGAGATCGACATGGCCGGCCTGGCCAAGGTGCCGGGCATCGAGAAGGTCGAGATCAAGCCGCAGGTCCACGAGTGGCGCTTCCCGGACGGCCACGCGGTCATCGTGCTGTCCGAGGGCCGCCTGATGAACCTGGGCAACGCCACCGGGCACCCGAGCTTCGTGATGTCGAACTCCTTCACCAACCAGGTGATGGCCCAGATCGAGCTCTGGACCAAGCCGGAGGCGTACGACAAGCAGGTCTACGTGCTGCCGAAGCACCTGGACGAGAAGGTCGCGCGGCTGCACCTGGACGCGCTCGGCGTCCGGCTCACCACGCTGACCAAGAAGCAGGCGGAGTACCTCGGCATCGACGTCGAGGGCCCGTACAAGCCGGACCACTACCGGTACTGATCGATCGACGGCCCGGGTCTCCGCGCTCGCCGGGAGACCCGGGCCACCGTCGATCATGAGCGCGTGATCGGCCGCCGTCCGGGAGAATGTGCCGGGTGAAAGTCGAGACGACGTTGCTGTTCATCCTGGCCGGTGTCGCCGTGGTGGTGGCGATGCGCTGGGTTGCCGGAAAATCCGGCCTGCCCGCCGCCGCCCTGCTGACCGTCACCGGCATTGTCTACGCCGTCCTGCCCGGCCCCAACATCGAGCTGGACCCGCATCTGGTCCTGACTCTCATCCTGCCGCCGCTGCTCTACAGCGCGGCGCTGGACTCCTCGCTGGTCGACATCCGGCGCAATCTGCGCACAGTGATCAGCCTCTCAGTCGTGCTGGTCCTGCTCACCGCCGTGCTCATCGGCTACGGCTTCAGCCTGTTCGTGGCCGGCGCCACCCTCGCGGCCGGGGTCGCGGTGGGCGCCGCGGTGGCGCCGCCCGATCCGGTGGCCGCGCTCGCGATCGGCAAGCGGATCGGCCTGCCCCGCAACATCGTCACCCTGATCCAGGGTGAGGGCCTGCTCAACGACGCCACCGCGCTGACCCTGCTCAGCGTCGCGCTGGCCGCCGCCTCCAACGGCAGCTTCTCCATCACCTCCGCGGTGGGCGAGTTCGTCATCATGGCGGTCGGCGGGGTGATCGCCGGCACGGTGGTCGCCTACGCGGTCCGGGCCGCCCGGCGGCTCATGCAGGACCCGCTGATCGCCAACGCCATCTCGCTCGGTACGCCGTTCGTGGCGTACCTGCTGGCCGAGCGGGTGCACGTCTCCGGTGTGCTGGCCGTGGTGGTGGCCGGCCTGATCGTCGGGCACGACATGCCCAGGATGAGCTCGGGCGCGAGCCGGCTGCAGGTCAGCGCGGTCTGGCGGCTGGTCGACTTCCTGCTGGAAGGGCTGGTCTTCCTGATGATCGGCCAGCAGCTGCCGGCCGTGGTCCGGGGCCTGTCGCAGTACGAGACCTCGACGATCGTCATCGCGGTGTCCATCTCCGTCGGCGTGGTGCTGCTGCTGCGCCCGCTGTTCCTGGTGCTGACCCAGATGCTGCCGATCTCGCTGCACACCCGCCTCGGCGGCACCAGCGACGAGACCGAGCAACGCGGCCGGGACCGGGAACGCCGCCTCAACGGCAGGGAGATCACGGCGCTGAGCTGGGCCGGCACCCGCGGGGTGATCACCCTGGCGGCGATCTTCACCGTGCCGCTCACCCTGCGCGACGGCTCGCCGTTCCCGGACCGGGACCTGCTGCTGTTCTGCGCGTTCGTCGTGGTGCTGGTGACGCTGGTCGGCCAGGGCGTCACCTTCGCCCCGCTGGTGCGGATGCTCGGGCTGCGCGCCAACGAGGCCGACAAGGTACGGCTGCGCAACGAGGCCCGCTCGGCGTCGGTGCAGGCGGCCCTGGACCGGCTCGACGAGATCGACCACGAGAAGCATGACGACATCGAGGACCACGCCATCGAGACGGTACGCAAGCAGCTCGGCTCCCGGATGGAGCGCTACCGCCGGCGGTTGGACCTGCTCGACCAGTCCGACTCGGATGAGGTGCCGGTGTCCCCGCAGTACGAGGCCGGGCTGCGGGTACGCCGGGCGGTGATCGACGCGCAGCGGGAGGAACTGCTGCGCTGGCGGGACGCGGACCGGCTCTCCGACGAGGGGCTGCGGGTGCTGGAACGCGAGCTCGACTTCGAGGAACGGCTGCTCCCCGACCGGCCCCGCTGACGGAGTCGGACGGAGAGCGGATCAGGTGGTGGGCACGTCGCGGCGCCGGAAGCCGGCCAGGCCGGCGGCGCCCACCACCACCGCGACCAGCGTCAGCACCACGAAGGGCGTGGCCGTGGCGTGCCCGCCCGGCAGGTGCGGGACGTGGGTGAACGGCGACAGGTCCAGCACCCACTGCGAGAGCCGCAGAGCGGCCCCGACCAGCAGCACGAGCAGGCACGCCGCGACCGCACCCCAGGCGACCGGGGCGAATCTCGGCAGCAGGCCGAAGAGCCCGACCGCGACGGCGGCCAGCACCCACACCGCGGGCACCTGAGCGAGCACACCGCCCAGCATCGCGGCGACCTGGCCGCCCACGTCACCGGACGCCAGCCCGTGCACCAGCCCGGCGACCGCGCCGCTCACCACCAGGGCGAGGACCGGCCCCAGGAAGGCGAACACGAGGTGGCTCGCCAGCCAGCGCAGCCGGCTCGCACCGGTGGTCAGCACCAGCTCCGCGGACCCGGCACCTTCCTCGTCGCGTACCCGGAGCAGAGCTTGCACGGCGTAGGCCGCGGCGATCAGTCCCAGGATGCCGGTGACCCCGGCGAGGTAGCTGTCGACCGCGCCCGAGGCGCCACCCAGCCGGGCGAAGACATCGGCCAGCTCGGGACTGTCGTCGACCAGGTCGGCGACGCTCCGCGCGACGGCACCGAAGACGAGGCCGAGCAGCGCGAAGCCGGTCACCCAGCCGATCAGCATGCCGCGGTGCAACCGCCAGGCCAGCGCCAGCGGGGAACGCAGACCGGGGGCAGCGACCGCCGGGCCGGGGCGGTCGGGCAGCACGCCGGCACCGACGTCGCGGTGTGCGGCCAGGAGCACGGCGGCCCCCACGAGCAGGCAACTGAGGCCGGCTGCCGGGATGATCGGCCACCACACGTCCGCGCCGTACGGGAACATGTGCTGGACCCAGCCGATCGGCGAGAGCCAGGAAAGCCAGCCGGTCGCGCCGTCGCCGATGTCGCTGACGTCGCCGGCCAGGCGTAGCACGTACGCGATGCCCAGCGCGACCAGCGCGAACGAGCGCGCCGACCGCGCGCCACCGGCCAGCTGGGCGCAGACCGCGGCGACGGCGGCGAACATGCAGCCGGCCAGCGCGAACTCGAGCGCCATCAGCACCGAGCCGGTGACCGGCAGCCCCTGGGAGATCATCACCGGCGCCTGGATCAGGGCCAGCACCGCGTTGGCGCCGAAGGCCACGATCAGTGCCGCGAAGAGCCCGGCGTGCCGCGAGACCGCGGCGGCCCCGATCAGCTCGGTGCGTCCGGCCTCCTCATCCGTACGGGTGTGCCGGATGACCGTGAGCACACTGAACAGCGCCACCAGCACCGGGATGAAGCCGCCCCGCCAGGCGATCAGCTCGCCGAGGCCGGTGCCGTGCAGCGGACCGTAGAGCGCGACGAAACCGGCGTTGCCCGCGCTGACCCGGGCGTATTCGATGCGTTCGGCGTCGGTCGGGAACAACGCCTCGAAGGACGAGACGTAGAGGGCGGGGATGAGCGCCAGCGGCACCACCCAGAGCGGCAGCAGCACCCGGTCGCGGCGCAGGATCAGCCGGATGAGCTGTCCCGTGCCGGTCATCGCGCCGGCTCCCGGTACTGCCGGAGGAACAGCTCCTCCAGGGTCGGCGGCTGGCTGACCAGGCTGCGCACGCCCACCCCGACCAGCTTGCGCAGCGCCGGGTCGAGCGCGTCGGCGTCCACGTCGAAGTGCACCCGGCCCGCCTCGGTGCGCAGGTCGTGCACGCCCGGCAGGGTGGCCAGCCCGTCGACCGGCCCGATCAGCTCCGCCTCGATCGAGGTGCGGGTCAGGTGGCGCAGGTCGACCAGCGTGCCCGTCTCCACGGTGCGCCCCTCGCGGATGATGGTGATCCGGTCGCAGAGCGCCTCGACCTCGGACAGGATGTGGCTGGACAGCAGTACGGTCCGGTCGTTGCGGCGTTCGTCGCGGATGACGTCGCGGAACACCTCCTCCATCAACGGGTCCAGCCCGGAGGTCGGCTCGTCCAGGATCAGCAGCTCCACATCGGAGGCCAGCGCGGCGACCAGAGCGACCTTCTGCCGGTTGCCCTTGGAGTAGGTGCGCCCCTTCTTGCGCGGGTCCAGCTCGAAGCGCTCCAGCAGCTCGTCGCGGCGCCGGGGATCGAGGCCGCCGCGCAGCCGGCCCAACAGGTCGATGACCTCGCCACCGGACAGGTTGGGCCAGAGCGTGACGTCGCCCGGCACGTACGCGAGCCGCTTGTGCAGTGCGGTCGCGTCGGCCCACGGATCGCCGCCCAGCAGCGAGGCGCTGCCACCGTCGGCGCGCATGAGGCCCAGCAGGATCCGGATGGTGGTGGTCTTACCGGCGCCGTTGGGCCCGAGGAAGCCGTGCACCTCGCCGGTCCGCACGTGCAGGTCCAGGCCGTTCAGGGCCCGGGTCCGCCCGAAGCTCTTGGTGAGCCCCGCGACGGTGATCGCCTCGGTCATGTCATGACTCCTCAGGGACAGTGAGCCGGTCCAGGGCCGCGTACGCCTCGTCGGCCCGGCCGGCATCGAGCAGGGGTTGCGCGAAGATCTCGACGGAGGCCCGGAGCATGCGGGCGTGGTGGGCGGGCACGTCGAGATCGACGTCGAGCACCCGGGAGAGCTGTTCGCGCATGAGGAACATGCCCATCTTCATCGCGACGAGCACGGCCGCGTACGCACGCGGATCCTTGCTCTTGATCGGCTGCTCGGCCAGCCACAGCTCACCGGCCTCCACCATCCGCTCGAACATGGCCTCGGCCGCGGGTGAGCCGTCCATCATGGAACGGACGAGATAGCGCTGCAGCAGCATCGCTTCGGGATGCACCGCACCGACGAAGGCGGCGTCACCGAAGGCGCCCCGCGCCAGCAGTTGCGCGCGCAGGGTGGCCATCCGCTCCGTCGCGAAGTCGTCGCAGGCGTCGCGCAGGCCCTCCTTGGACCCGAAGTGGTGGCGCAGCAGGCCGGAGGACACCGAGGCGGCGTGGGCGATGTCACGGATCGTCGCCGGACCGATGCCCTTCTCGGCGAAGAGGCGGATGGCCGCGTCCCGGATGCGGGCTCGCGCCGTCAGATCACTACTCATGTGTGTAGTTTATTACACACGTGTGTAGCCGCCTAGAGCGGCGGCGCAAGATCTTTGCTGCCGACGCCGATCAAGATCGCTCTGTCCACCGCCGTACGCGGGCTGCTGAGCACCGGGATCGGCAGGTCGGCGAGCAGATCGGCGGCGGGGGCCATGCTGGCCTGCGCGAGCACGATCACGTCGGCGTCCAGGGTGCGGGCGTGCGCCGCGATCACCCGCAGATAACCGGCCTGGTCGCCGGCCTCGAACAGGGCCCAGGCGTCCAGGCAGGGAGCCATCACCACGTCCGCTCCGGCCGCGCACTCCAGCAGCAGGTCCCGGGTCGGCGCGAGGGTGGACTCCACCGCCGCCACCACCGCGATGCGGCCTCCGATCGCGACCGCCCGCTCGGCCATGGGCCGGTCGATCCGCAGCACCGGCACAGCAACCGGGATCCGCTCGGCGTGCCCGCTCAGGGTCGAGCAGGTGCACACGATGACGTCCGGACCCCGGCCGGCGAGCTCCCGCAGCCGCTCAGCCAGACGCTCCTCAAGAACGGCGTCCACGCCGCGTTCTCGGGCGTCGGCCAGCAGAGTGGCGTCGACGAGGTGCAGATCCCGATGGCCCCGCTCAGCCACCAGGGCGTGGAAAGTCGCGACGTGGACATCGGCGGTGTGCAGGAATCCGATCGTGGTCATGGCCCGAGCATGCCAAGACCCAGGACGCTCACGGCAGACGCAGGTGCTCCGCCGCCCAGGCCGTCAGCGTGGTCGGGGTTGTGCTGACGAAGCTCCGCGGCTGCTCCGGGACGAAGCCGTCGCGCAGCCCGGCCGTCATCCCGACGATCCCCTCGACCACCCCCGGTGTCAGCCCGGCACCCCGCAGCGCGCCTCGCAACTCGTCATCGGTGATCACCTGCACCGCGACCTCGCGCCCGAGCGCGGCACCGACGATGCCGGCGACCTCGTGCCAGCTCAGATCGGCCGGTCCGTGCACCGCCTGCACGGATGAGGACGACCACTGCCCGCTCAGCAACCGGGCGGCCGCCACCTCACCGACGTCACGCGGATCGACCCACGGCATCGGCGCGTCCGCCGGTCTGGTGGTGGTGAGCGTGCCGGCCCGCATCTCCTCCAGGCTGCCGAGCAGATTGGTGAAGTAGTAGCCGCAGCGCAGCGTGCACACCGGTCCCGCGCCGGTGAGCAGCTCCTCGGCGCGGGCCAGTCCGTCGATCATCCCGGCGCCGTGCCGCCGTTCCGCGCCGACGCTGCTGATCAGCACGGTGCGGCCAATGGAGTTGGCGGCGACCGCGGCGGCACCGTTGGCGGCGATCCGGGTCATCTCGGCGACCGGGTCGTCGGCGGTGAAGGATTCGGGCACGATCCAGAGCAGAGCGTCGACACCTTTGGTGGCCTCGGTGACGTAGGCGGCGTCGCGCAGGTCGCCCGGGAGCACGTCGACGAGGTCGCGGACCTCGGCGGGCAGCTTGGCGGGATCACGGATCAGCACGGTGGGGCGCACCCCGGCCTGGATCAGCACCTGCACGGCGCGGGAGCCGACATGACCGGTTGCGGCGGTGACAGCAATAGTCATCCCGGCACCATAAGCACCGGGTACGACAGTTCGCCCCGCTCAGACCTGGCGGAAATCGATGCCCAGCAGGCTCGCCGCCGCCTTGTAGTCCGCGGCCCGGTGATCCAGCGACAGTGACCAGTGGTGACCCACGCCGGACGCGCTCCAGTCGTCCACCCATTCGCCCGGGTCCCGGCCGAAGTCGACCCGGCTGGTCGTGTTGCCGATCGCCAGCAGCGGACCCGGCACCACGGTCCCCTCGGCGGCGATGAACGACAGCGAGCCGTCCCGGTCCTGCCCCAGACCCAGCAGGGTGACCGGGCCGGGCCGTACGTCGAACTCCACGCTGACGCCCCAGCCGCGCTTGCCGTGATAGACGCCCAGCCCGCGCAGCAGCGGGTCGCGGGCGCTGACCGCCAGGTGCGCCGGGCCGTCGTGGCCCATCTCCACCACGTTGTCCTCGAAGTTCAGGGCCTGCAGCTCGCAGAAGGAGCCGCCGGCCCCGACCGCCTGGGTGGCCAGCTGGGCCACGGTCGTGCGCAGCTCGTACTCGCCGGTCGTCGGGATGCCGCGGGCGGTGAGCAGGGACGCGCCCAGGATCATGCCGGCGCCGAGCCGTTCGTGCTGCTCGCCGTCGAGGCCGCGGTGGTAGTAGGCGATGCTGTCCAGCTCGAAGTCGTCGACGAGGCGGTCCAGCGCCACGGAGACGGTCGCGCCCCAGGCGAAGTCCTCCTCCCGGACCGTGTCGTCCAGGGTGAAGATCTCCCGGGCCAGGTCCATCCGCTGCTTGGTCTCGGCCTCGGTGACCTTCTCGACGCGCTGGCGCAGGTCGTCGAACTCCAGCACCTCGACGTGCGAGCCGAAGGTCACCGGCAGCAGCGTCAGGTCGGTCGAGACGTCCAGCATGCCGGGGTAGAGGTGGCCCATCAGGCCGTGCCGGGCGTGCCGCAGCGCCGCGCGGACGTGCGCGGCCCGGATCCACTGGCCGATCCGCCGCCAGGCCGACTCCTGCCGCAGCCAGCCGGAGACCGACCGGAACGGGATCCCGGCCCGGCGGAACGTGTTGCCCATCTCCGGCACCGGGCACTGCCCGCAGTAGGCCAGCCAGGCCCCGGTGTCGAAGGACGCGTGGTCCATCTTCTCGGTCGGCTGGAGGTCGATGACCAGCACCGGGGTGTTGGCCCGCTGCGCGATCGGCAACACCATCGAGGCGGTCAGGTACGTCGTCAGGAACAGCACGATCAGATCGCAGTCGGCCCGGCGCAGCTGTTCCGCGGCGGCCGCCCCCTCCTGCGCGTCGGAGATGAAGCCGACGTCGGTGACCTCGGCGTCCATGTCCTGGAAGCGCTGCGAGACGTAACGGGCCGACTCCTGCAACTGCGGCAGCAGGTCCGGGAACTGCGGCCAGTACGTGCCCAGGCCACCGGCGACCAGGCCGATCCGGGTCTTGCGCCGCTGCTTGACGGGCAGAAGTTCGGTCATGACGGAGCCTCCGTGAGGATGACGTGCAGGCGGCGCGGGCCGTGGACGCCCTCGACGCGGTTGAGTTCGATGTCGCTGGTGGCCGACGGGCCACTGATCCAGGTGAGTGGGCGGTACGGGTCGAGCCGGGTCAGCGCCTCGGGCACCGACGCGACCACCTGGTCCGCGCGTACCACGCAGATGTGCAGGTCCGGCAGCAGGGAGATGATCCGGCGGCCCTGGTCGGGCGAGCCGTCGAGCACGATGGTCCCGGTCTCCGCGACGGCGACCGTGGCCGCGGTCAGCACTCCCCCGGCGACCGCCAGCGTGTCGGCGCTCAGCCCCTCGTCGCGCAGCACCTCGACACGGTCCGGCAGCCACGCGGGGTCGATGCCGGGCGGCACGATCAGCGGCGCGGGGGCGAGTGCGGCGACGGTCTCCGCAATCGAGACACCGCGGTGCACGACCGCCTTGTAGTCCTCCAGCCGGTGCACCAGCAGGTCGAGGTCAGCTACCTGGTCACCACGGCGGTAGTCGCGCGGGATCCCGGCCGGCCGGGCGGTGTCGCCGAGCGCGGCCCGGATCCGGCCGAGCATCAGCTCGCGGCTGCTCATCGCTTCGCCCACCAGTCGCGGAAGGTCTCCGGCGGCGGCTCCGGCAGATCCCGGCCGGCGGTCCAGCCGTTGAACGGCGGCGGCAACCGCCGGCCGGCGAGCTTGCTGAGCTTGGCGGCATGCTGCGCGGCCGCGTAGAGCTTCGGGTGGTCCATCGTGTACGCCGCCGACGCCATCACCGCCTTCTCGGCCCGTGGATGAGGCACCTCGTTGCGCAGGTGCACCAGGATCGAGGGAATGTCGATCTTCACCGGGCAGGCGTCGAAACAGGCACCGCAGAGCGACGACGCGTACGGCAGCGAAGCGTTGTCCTCGACCCCGGTGAGCTGCGGCGACAGCACCGCCCCGATCGGCCCCGGATAAACCGACCCGTACGCGTGCCCGCCGGTCCGCTCGTACACCGGGCACACGTTGAGGCACGCCGAGCAGCGGATGCAGTGCAGCGCCTGGCGGCCCACCTCGTCGGCCAGCACCGCGGTACGCCCGTTGTCGAGCAGCACCAGGTGGAAGTTCTGCGGCCCGTCGCCGGGCGTCACCCCGGTCCACATAGACGTGTACGGGTTCATCCGCTCCCCCGTCGACGCCCGCGGCAGCAGTTGCAGGAACACCTCGAGGTCCTGCCAGGTCGGCACGAGCTTCTCGATGCCCATGACCGTGATCAGGGTCTCCGGCAGGGTCAGGCACATCCGGCCGTTGCCCTCGGACTCCAGCACCGCCAGCGTCCCGGTCTCCGCGATGGCGAAGTTGGCCCCCGACACCGCGACCTTGGTGCTCAGGAAGGTCTCGCGCAGGTAGCGCCGGGCGGCTCCGGCCAGGATCGCCGGTTCGTCGGTCAGCGCCGGGTCGACGCCGGGCATCTCGCGCAGGAAGATCTGGAGGATCTCGGCGCGGTTGCGGTGGATCGCCGGCACCAGGATGTGGCTCGGCTTGTCGTGCCCGAGCTGGACGATGAGCTCGGCCAGGTCGGTCTCCACCGGCTCGATGCCGGCCGCCTCCAGCGCCTCGTTGAGGCCGATCTCCTGGGTGGCCATCGATTTGACCTTGATGACCCGGTCGTGGCCGGTGGCCCGCACCAGCTCCGTGACGATCTGGTTGGCCTCGTTCGCGTCGGCGGCCCAGTGCACGACTCCCCCGGCCGCGGTGACCTTCTCCTCCAGCTGGAGCAGCAGCTCGGGCAGCCGGGCCATGGTGTCGGTCTTCAGCGCCGAGCCGGCCGTACGCAGCTCCTGCCAGTCGGGCAGCTCGCTGATGACCGCGCCGGACTTGGCCCGGATCGTCGTGGTGGCGTGGCCCAGGTTGCGGCGCAGCTGGGCGTTGCCCAGAGCCTTGCGGGCGGCGGCCGGGAACGGCTCGTCGCCGCGCAGGTTTCCCACTCCGCGCGGGGCGGGCGTGGGCATACCCAGGAAAGTGGTCATGCGGCCTCCGTCGCGGCGAGGATCTCGGCGAGGTGCACGGTCCGGACGCCCGCGTCGAGCCGGGACAGGCCGCCGCCGATGTGCATCAGGCAGGACGAGTCGCCGGCCGTGCAGACCTCCGCGCCGGTGTCGAGCACGTGGCGCATCTTGTCGGCCAGCATCGCGGTCGACGTGTCGGCGTTCTTCAGCGCGAAGGTGCCACCGAAGCCGCAGCACTGGTCGGCCGCGGGCAGCTCGATCAGCTCCAGCCCGCGGACGTGGCGCAGCAGCCGCTGCGGCTTGTCGCCGACCCGGATCATCCGCAGTGAGTGGCAGGTCGGGTGATACGTGACCCGGTGCGGGTAGTACGCCCCGACGTCCTCCACCCCGAGCACGTCCACCAGCAGCTCGGACAGCTCGTACGTCCGGCCGGCGACGTCCTCGGCCCGCGCGGCCAGCCCCTCGTCGCCCGCCGCCCGGGCCACCATCGCGTGCTGGTGCCGTACCGACCCGACGCACGATCCGGAGGGCGCGACCACCACGTCGTACGGCGCGAACGTGCGCACGTGCCGGCGGATGAGCGGCAGCGCGTCCTTCTGGTAGCCGGTGTTGATGTGCATCTGACCGCAGCAGGTCTGCCCCGCGGGGAAGACCACCTCGTGGCCCAGCCGCTCCAGCACCTGCACGGTCGCCTTGGCCGCGGCCGGGAACATGGTGTCGGCCAGGCAGGTCACGAACAAGGCGATGCGCATGTCAGGCCTCCAGCCGGCGCTCGACCGCTTGCCACGCGGCTGCGTCGCCGCGCGGTTCGTAGCGCACGATCTGCTGAGTCTCCCGCAGCAGGGCCCGTAGTGCCGAGAGATCACCGCTGATCGTTCCCGCGGCCCGGGCCTGTACGAGTACGTTGCCGAACGCGGTCGCCTCGACCGGCCCGGCCAGCACGGGCAGCCCGCAGGCGTCGGCGGTCAGCTGGCAGAGCAGCTCGTTGCGGGCGCCACCGCCGACGATGTGCACCGCGTCGACGTGCCGCCCGGACAGCTCCTGGGCCTGGCGCACCGCACGACGGTGGGCGAGCGCCAGGCTGTCCAGGATGCACCGCACAACCGCGGCCGGCGAGCCGAACGAGCCGCGGCCACCGGCCGCGGTGAGCCGGGCGATCATGTCGCCCGGCGGCAGGAACACCGGGTCGTCGAGATCAACAACGGCCTGGAACGCCGGTACGGCCGCAGCCTCGCGCAGCAGCACGGGCAGGTCGGGCGCACCCCACTCGCGCAGGCACTCCTGCAACGGCCAGAGCCCCATCACGTTGCGCAGATAGCGCACGGTGCCGTCGACGCCGCCCTCGTTGGTGAAATTCGCCAGCCGGGACGCCTCGGTCAGCACCGGTGCGTCCAGCTCGACGCCGACCAGTGACCACGTCCCGCAGGAGATATAGGCGAAATTGTCACCGGCGGCCGGGACGCCCACCACGGCCGAGGCGGTGTCGTGCGAGCCCACCGCGATGACGTCCGGGGTGCCCAGGCCCAGCTCGGGCCGCACCGGGCCGATCACCGTGCCGGGCGCGCGCAGCGGCGGGAAGAGAGTGGGCCGGATCCCGAGCGCGGACATCAGTTCTCCGGCCCACCCCCCTGAGCCTAGATCGAGAAGCTGGGTGGTGGAAGCGTTGGTGAATTCCGCTCCCGTTTCGCCGGTCAGCCAGTACGCCAGCAGGTCCGGGATCATGAGCAGCTGCCGGGCCGCGTCCAGCTGCGGGGTGCCGGCCGCGGCCACCAGCTGGTAGATCGTGTTGAACGGCAGCTTCTGCAGGCCGGTCAGCGCGTACAGCTTGTCCTCGCCGACGACCGCGGCGACCTTGGCGGCCGCGCCCTCCGTGCGGGTGTCCCGGTAGTGCACCGGGTTGCCGAGCAGCGTGCCGGTCGCGTCGAGCAGCCCGTAGTCCACCGCCCACGAGTCGATGCCGATGCCGTCGACCGGCCCGGCGAGGCGCAGACCCTCCAGGACACCGCGGTACAGCGCCAGGATGTCCCAGTACAGCGTTCCGCCGGCGCGTACCGGTTCGTTGGCGAAACGGTTGACGGCGTCCAGTGACAGCGACCCCGGGCCGACCCGGCCGACCATGACGCGCCCGCTGGACGCGCCCAGGTCGACCGCCGCGAAGGTGTTCACCGCAGGAAGGCCGCCGCCACCCCGGCGTCCACCGGGATGTGCAGGCCGGTCGTGTGCGACAGCTCGCCGCCGGTCAGCACGAACACCGCGTTCGCCACGTGCTCCGGGAGCACCTCGCGCTTGAGCAGCGTGCGCTGGGCGTAGTAGGCGCCGAGCTCGGATTCCGGTACGCCGTACACGGCGGCCCGCTTGGCGCCCCAGCCACCGGCGAAGATGCCGGAGCCACGGACCACGCCGTCGGGGTTGATGCCGTTGACCCGGATGCCGTGCCCACCCAGCTCGGCGGCGAGCAGCCGGACCTGGTGGGCCTGGTCGGCCTTGGCCGCGCCGTACGCGACGTTGTTCGGGCCCGCGAACAGCGAGTTCTTGCTGGAGATGTAGACGATGTCGCCGCCCAGCCCCTGCCCGATCATGACGCCGGCGGCGGCCTTGGCGACCAGGAACGAGCCCTTGGCCATGACGTCGTGCTGCAGGTCCCAGTCGGCCTCGGTGGTCTCCAGCAGCGGCTTGGAGATCGACAGCCCGGCGTTGTTGACCACCAGGTCCACCCCGCCGAAGGCCAGCACCGCGTCCCGCAGCGCGGTGCTCACCTGTGCCTCGGACGTCACGTCGGCGGCCACCGCCACCGCGACGTCCGGACCGCCGATCTCGGCCGCCACCGCGGTCGCGGCATCGAAGTCCCGGTCCGCCACGACAACGCAGGCACCCTCGGCGGCGAGCCGCAGCGCGATCGCTCTGCCGATGCCCGAGCCGCCGCCGGTGACGAACGCGATCCGGGTGGCCAGTGGCTTGGGCCTGGGCATCCGCTGAAGCTTGGCCTCTTCCAGAGCCCAGTACTCGATCCGGAACTTCTCCGACTCGTCGATCGGCGCGTAGGTCGAGACCGACTCGGCGCCGTGCATCACGTTGATCGCGTTGACGTAGAACTCGCCGGCCACCCGCGCGGTCTGCTTGTTGGCGCCGAAGCTGAACATGCCGACGCCGGGCACCAGCACGATCGCCGGGTCCGCGCCGCGCATGGCCGGGCTGTCCGGGCCGGCGTGCCGCTCGTAGTACGCGCGGTAGTCCTCGCGGTAGGCGGCGTGCAGTTCCTTGAGCCGGGCCTCGACCTGCTCCAGCGGGGCGTCCGGCGCGGTGTCGAGCACCAGCGGCTTGACCTTGGTCCGCAGGAAGTGGTCCGGGCAGGAGGTGCCCAGCGCGGCCAGTTCGGGCATCCGCTCGCGGCGTACGAAGTCGAGCACGACCTCGCTGTCGGTGTAGTGGCCCACCTGCGGACGGTCGGTGGAGGCGAGACCGCGCACGATCGGGAACAGGGCGGCCGCGCGCTCACGGCGTACGTCATCGGGCAGAGGCTCGTGCACCAGCGGGCCGAAGGGCGCCTCGCGGCCGTGCCCGGCGATCCACGCCGCGGCGGTGTTGATGATCTCCAGCGAGTTGGCCTCGCACTCGGCGCTGGTGGCGCCCCATGCGGTGATTCCGTGCCCACCGAGCACGACGCCGATGGCCTGCGGATTGGCCCGCTGCACGGCGGCGATGTCGAGGCCGAGCTGGAAACCGGGCCGGCGCCACGGCACCCACAGCACGCGGTCGCCGAAGATCTCCTTGGTCAGCGCCGGGCCGTCGGCGGCCGTCGCCAGCGCGATGCCGGCGTCCGGGTGCAGGTGGTCGACGTGCGGCGCGTCCACCAGGCCGTGCATGGCCGTGTCGATCGACGGGGCTGCCCCACCGCGGCCGTGCAGGCAGTAGTCGAAGGCGGCCACCATCTCGTCCTCGCGCTCAACGCCGGGGAAGACGCCGGCCAGCGCGCGGAGCCGGTCGAGCCGCAGCACCGCGAGGCCGGGCTCCTTCAGCGTGCCGAGGTCGCCGCCCGAGCCCTTGACCCAGACCAGCTCGGTCGGCGCGGCGGCGACCGGGTCGATCTCCGTCCCCTTGGCCGAGGTGTTGCCGCCGGCGTAGTTGGTGTTGCGCGGGTCGGCGCCGAGGCGGTTGCTGCGGGCCAGGAGGTCGCTGACTGCGGGGTTAGACATGAGCATCCTTCGCAGGCGGGGTCATGAAACGTTTCACACGTTGCCAGCAGGTTACGGGCCCGGCGCTGGCGCGGTCAATACTTCGCGTCGGATCCGCCGCCTGATGAAACGATGTCAGTAGGCCCGCGAACGGACGACCGTGGAGGCCCGCGCGACCAGCTCCGGGACGAACAACGGCTGCTGGTGCACGTGCTCGGGATTGGTCGCCTCGTCGATCACCAGCTGCGCCGCGGCCCGGCCCAGCTCCTGGCGCGGCTGGCGCACCGAGGTCAGCGGCACCGCCGCCGCTGCGGCGAACTCGATGTCGTCGAAGCCCACGATGGCCAGCTCCTCCGGCACCCGCAGACCCGCGCCGATGCTCTGCTGCAACAGGCCGAGGGCGAGCAGATCGTTGGCGCAGAACGCGGCGGTCGGCCGGCGTCGCGCCGGGATACCGGCGAGCCGCTCACCGGCCGAGCGGCCCTCGGCGACGGTCAGCCCGGCCGTCGGCAGATAGGTCAGATCCTCCGGCGGCAGGCCCAGCTCGCCCCAGATCTGCCGGGCCCCCTCGACGCGCTCGCGGACCTGACCGATCGACTCCGGCCCGCCGACCACCGCGACCCGGGTGTGCCCCTGCTCGGCCAGGTGCTCGACGGCGATCCGGCCGCCCAGCACGTCATCGACGGCGACCGAGCAGAAGAGACCACCCGCACCGACCCGGTCGACGATGACCACCGGGATGCCGCGCCGGCTGATCTCGGCCAGGTGCGGCGCGTCCGGATTGACCGGGGTGATCAGGATGCCCTGCACCCGCTGCTGCATGAGGCGGTCGAGGTGGACCTCCTCGCGCTCGGCCCGGCCGTTGCTGTTGCAGATGAACAGCGAGAGGTCGGCGTCCTCGGCGGCGAGCTCGATGCCCTGCGCGACGTCGTGGAAGAAGGGGTTGCTGCCGTCCAGCATCACGTACGCCAGGGTGCGGCTGGTGCCCGCCCGCAGCTGCCGGGCCGACTCGTTGCGCACGAAGCCCAGCTCCACCATGGCGCGCTCGACCCGCTCCCGGGTGGTGGGACTGACCACCTCGGGGCGGTTCATCACATTCGAGACCGTGCCCAGGGAGACCCCGGCCGAGCGGGCGACGTCCTTGACGGACGGTGTCCTGCCGTTGACCACGGATCCCCCTTTGAAACGTTGAAGCGACATCGTACGGGATAACTCGTACCACCCGGCTTCCCGTTTCGAGAAGGTTTCATCCAGGTGCTTGACACGTGTGATCGGGGCCACCTACGTTCGTCACACGCCGTATGAAACATTTCAAACATCCCTGCGGAGGTGGCCCGTGGCGGCAACGCCCGACGAGTCGCGGCCCGGCCCGGCATTGCTCGAAGTGCGCGAGGTGACCAAGTCCTTCGGCGCCGTCGCGGCCGTGCAGGGCGTCAGCTTCCCCCTGTACGCGGGCGAGGCGCACGCTCTGGTCGGCGAGAACGGCGCGGGCAAGTCCACCATCGTCAAGATGCTCGCCGGCGTGCACCGGCCGGACACCGGCGCGCTGGCCGTCAACGGCACGGAGGTCGAGTTCGCCGGTCCCGGTGACGCCAAGGCGGCCGGCATCGCGGTGATCTACCAGGAGCCGACGCTCTTCCCCGACCTGTCCGTCGCCGAGAACATCGCGATGGGCAACCAGCCGCTGACCCGCCTGCGGCAGATCGACCGCCGGGCGATGCACGACAACGCGGCCCGGCTCTTCACCCGCCTCGGCGTGCACATCGACCCCGACCGCCCGGCGCGCGGGCTCTCCATCGCCGACCAGCAGCTCGTCGAGATCGCCAAGGCGCTCTCCAGCGAGGCCCGCGTCCTGATCATGGATGAGCCGACCGCCGCGCTCAGCGGCGTCGAGGTCGACCGGCTCTTCGCGGTCACCCGGGCGCTGCGCGACGAGGGCGCCGCGATCATGTTCATCTCGCACCGCTTCGAGGAGATCACCGCGCTCTGCCAGCGGGTCACCATCATGCGCGACGGCAAGCACGTGTGCACCGAACCGGTCGCCGACCTCAGCGTCGACGACATGATCCGGCGGATGGTCGGGCGCGACCTGAGCACGCTGTTCCCCAAGCAGGACACCGAGATCGGCGAGACCGTGCTCGAAGTGGACGGACTCGGCCGCGAGGGGATCTTCCGGGACATCAGCTTCACGGTCCGGGCCGGCGAGATCGTCGCGCTGGCCGGGCTGGTCGGTGCGGGCCGTTCCGAGGTCATGCAGGCGGTGTTCGGCGTCGACCGGTACGACACCGGGTCGGTCCGCTTCCTCGGCAAGCCGCTCAAGGCGGGCTCGCCCCGCGCGGCCATGGCGGCCGGCATGGCGCTGGTCCCCGAGGACCGCCGCCAGCAGGGGCTGATCATGGACCTGTCGGTTGAGCGCAACGTGACCCTGCCGCGCAGCCGGGCGCTGGCCAGGCTCGGCCTGCTCTTCGGCGCGGCCGAACGCCGCGAGGCGACCAGCTGGACGAGTCAGCTGCAGACCAAGCTGGGCCGGCTGTCCGACCCGGTGGGCACGCTCTCCGGCGGCAACCAGCAGAAGGTGGTGCTGGCCAAGTGGCTGGCCACCAACCCCAAGCTGCTGATCGTCGACGAGCCCACCCGCGGCATCGACGTCGGCACCAAGGCCGAGGTGCACCGGCTGATGTCGTCGCTGGCGGCCCGCGGGCTCGCCGTCGTCATGGTCTCGTCCGAGCTGCCCGAGGTGCTGGGCATGGCGGACCGGATCATCGTCCTGCGCGAAGGGCACGTGGCCGCCCAGCTCACCCGCGCCGAAGCCACCGAGGAGAACGTCATGTACGCGGCAATGGGCCAGCAGGTGACGGCATGACCGCCTGCACCGAGCGACACCTTCCGGCGGCCGACAACGGCCGCGACCGCGAGGGCCAGAAGGGCATGCCAAAGGAAGGCACAGCATGACCGCGGCCGTGGCGGCACCCCGCCGGATCTTCTCCGGCCTGGTCAAGATCCGCGAGCTCGGCATCATCCTGGCCCTGGTGCTGCTGGTGGCCTACACCGCGGCCAGCAACCCGCGCTTCCTGTCCGGGCAGAGCATCCGCGACATCCTGCTGAACACGGCGATCCTCGCGGTGATGGCCGCCGGGCAGGCCGTCGTGGTCATCACTCGCAACATCGACCTCTCCGTCGGGTCGGTGCTCGGCCTCAGCGCCTTCACCGTCGCCACCATGATGAGCGACAACCCCGGCCTGCCGATGGTCGTCGCGATCATCGTGGGCCTCGCCGTCGGCGGCGCGGCCGGCCTGCTCAACGGCGTGCTCGTCCGGTACGGCCGGGTGCCCGCGCTCGTGGTCACGCTCGGCACGCTCTACATGTTCCGCGGCATCACCTACTCGTGGGCCGGTGGCCAGCAGGTCAACGCCGACGAACTGCCGCGGCACTTCCTGACCTTCGCCAACGACTCGATCCTGGGCATCCCGTGGCTGGTGCTGATCGCGCTGGTCGTGGTGGGCGGCGTCTCGCTCCTGATGCGCAACTACCGGGTGGGCCGCGAGCTGTACGCGATGGGCTCCAGCCCGCAGGCCGCCGAGCTGGCCGGCATCAAGGTGGCCCGCAACCTGCTCGGCGCGTTCATCCTGAGCGGTGCCCTCGCCGGGCTGGCCGGGGTGCTCTTCGCCGCCCGCTTCGGCACGGTCGACGCGGCCGCCGGCACCGGCCTGGAGCTCAACGTCGTCGCGGCCGTGGTCGTCGGCGGGGTGGCGGTCTTCGGTGGCAGCGGCACGGTCTGGGGCGCGGGCCTCGGCGCCCTGCTGCTGACCGTGATCGGCAGCGCGCTGACCGTGCTGGACATCAACCAGTTCTGGCAGCAGGCCATCGTCGGCGCCCTGATCATCCTGGCCATCTGCGCCGACCGCCTGGTCGCGGTGCGGATCGCCCGCTCGCTGCGGAAGAAGGACAGCCATGTCTGAAATCAGAAGGAGACTCTCATCCTGGGACAGCATCATCGTCCTGCTGACCGTCTTCGTACTGGTCGTGGCCTCGTTCTCGGTGACCAACTTCGGCACCAGCCGCAACTTCACCTTCCTGATCCTGGACCTGCTGCCGATCATGCTGGTCGCGCTGCCGATGACGTTCATCATCGTCACCGGGGAGATCGATCTGTCGGTGGCGAGCACCCTCGGGCTGTCCAGCTCGATCATGGGCTACCTGTGGAACCAGGGACTGTCCATCGAGTCGATCATCCCGATCTGCATCATCGCCGGCGCGATCCTCGGTGCCGTCAACGGCTTCCTGGTCACCGGGCTGGGCCTGCCGTCGCTGGCGGTCACGATCGGCACCCTCGCCCTCTACCGCGGGCTGGCGCTGGTGGTCCTGGGTGACGGCGCGGTCGCGGACTTCCCGTTCAGCTACACCGGCTGGGTGACCGGCACCATCGGCGACGGGCCGGTGCCCAACGTCGCAATCCTCATCGTCGTCCTGGCGGCGATCTTCGGGGTGATCCTGCACGCGACCCCGTTCGGCCGGTCGCTGTACGCGATCGGCGCGAACGCCCAGGCCGCCCATTTCTCCGGCATCCGGGTGGCCCGCACCAAGTTCTGGCTGTACGTGGTCAGCGGCGCGGTCGCCGGACTGGTCGGGGTGCTCTGGACGCTGCGTTACTCCAGCGCCCGGGCCGACAACGGCGCCGGACTCGAGCTGGCCGTGGTCGCCGCGGTCCTGCTCGGCGGCGTCTCCATCTTCGGCGGCAAGGGCACCCTCCCCGGTGTCCTGGCCGGCGTGGTCCTGCTCGCCGCTCTGCAGAACGCCCTGCGCCTGCAGGACGTGTCGGGTCAGGCGCTGAACATCGTCACCGGTGCCCTGCTCGTGCTCTCCGTGCTGCTGCCCAACATCGCGACCTCGATCCGTACCACCTGGCAAAGGCGGAAACTTCGCCGCGCCGCTGCTGTCTGACCCCTCGCCCTCCAAGGAGTACGCCATGCTTCGTTCCCACCGACGCCTACTCTCCGCAGGCGCCGCCTCACTTCTCGTCCTCGGCATTGCCGCCTGCGGTGGCACCACCAAGGACAGCACCGACAACTCCGGCCCCGCCGCCGCGCAGTCCGGCGCGGCCGACCCGAACGCGAAGCTCAAGGAAGGCCTCAAGATCGCCTTCCTGCCGAAGCAGCTCAACAACCCGTACACCGACGTCGAGGTGGGTGGCGGCAAGGTCGCCGCGGGCGAGCTCAAGGGCGAGTACAAGCTGGTCGGCCCGAACGACGCCAGCGCCTCCTCGCAGGTCAGCTACATCAACACGCTGATCCAACAGCAGCAGGACGTCATCGGCATCGCGGCCAACGACCCGAACGCGGTCTGCCCGTCGCTCAACCAGGCCCGCCAGGCCGGCATCAAGATCGTGGCCTTCGACTCGGACGCGTCCAAGGACTGCCGGGACGTCTTCATCAACCAGGCCACCACCCAGGGCATCGGCGAGAGCCTGGTCAAGATGGCCAGTGAGCTGGCCGGCGGCTCCGGTGAGATCGCGATCCTCTCGGCGACCCCGAACGCGACCAACCAGAACGCCTGGATCGAGGTCATGAAGACCGAGCTGGCCAAGCCCGAGAACGCCAAGCTCAAGCTGGTCAAGACGGCGTACGGCAACGACGACGACCAGAAGTCCTTTCAGGAGGCGCAGGGCCTGCTGCAGTCGTACCCGAACCTGAAGGTCATCGTCTCGCCGACCACCGTGGGCATCGCCGCGGCCTCGCGCTACGTCAGCTCCTCGAACTACAAGGGCAAGGTGGCGATCACCGGGCTGGGCCTGCCGAACCAGATGCGCGAGTACGTCAAGGACGGCACCGTGAAGAAGTTCGCGCTGTGGAACCCGGCCGACATCGGCTACCTGGCCGCGTACGCGGGTGCGGCGCTGGCCTCGAACCAGATCACCGGCAAGGAGGGCGAGAAGTTCAAGGCCGGCAAGCTCGGCGAGTACACCGTCGGCGCGGCCGGCGAGATCGTGCTCGGCCCGCCGACCGAGTTCACCGCCGAGAACATCGACCAGTTCAACTTCTGACCGATGCGCTACTGCTTCAACCTTCAGGTCCGCCCCGAGCGGATGGCGGAGTACGTGGAGCGGCACCAGGCCGTGTGGCCCGAGATGCAGGACGCATTGCGGGCCACCGGCTGGCGCAACTACTCCCTGTTCCTGCGTTCCGACGGGCTGCTGGTCGGCTACGTCGAGACCGACGACCTCGCGGCGGCCCAGGCGGCAATGGCGCGGACCGAGGTGAACGCCCGCTGGCAGGCGGAGATGGCCGAGTTCTTCACCGGCATCGACGGCCGCCCGCCGGACGAGAGCTTCGTGCTGCTGACCGAGGTCTTCCACCTATCAGAAGAGAAGTGATCCACATGGCTGATCTGGCCGCCGTCAAGCGGGCCCTCGCCGCCCAGCGGATCGAGACCCCGTCCTGGGCCTTCGGCAACTCCGGCACCCGGTTCAAGGTCTTCGCCCAGGCCGGCGTGCCCCGCAACCCGCAGGAGAAGATCGCCGACGCCGCGACCGTGCACAAGTTCACCGGGGTGGCGCCGACGGTCGCGCTGCACATCCCGTGGGACAAGGTGGACGACTACGCCGAGCTGCGTTCCTACGCCGAGTCGCTCGGGGTGGGGATCGGCGCCATCAACACCAACGTCTTCCAGGACGACGACTACAAGCTGGGCTCGGTCACCAACCCGGACGCCGGCGTACGCCGCAAGGCCACCGATCACCTGCTCGAGGCCATCGCCATCATGGACGCGACCGGCTCGCGCGACCTGAAGCTGTGGTTCGCCGACGGCATCAACTACCCCGGCCAGGACGACCTGCGCAACCGCCAGGACCGGCTGGCGGCGGCGCTGCGCGAGACGTACGACCGGCTCGGCGACGACCAGCGCATCCTGCTGGAGTACAAGCTGTTCGAGCCGGCCTTCTACGCCACCGACGTCCCGGACTGGGGCACGTCGTACGCGCACTGCATCGAGCTGGGCGAGAAGGCGACGGTGTGCATCGACACGGGCCACCACGCCCCGGGCACGAACATCGAGTTCATCGTGGCGTTCCTGCTGCGCCAGAACAAGCTGGGTGCCTTCGACTTCAACAGCCGCTTCTACGCCGACGACGACCTGATGGCCGGGGCGGCCGACCCGTTCCAGCTCTTCCGGATCATGTACGAGATCGTCCGCGGCGGCGCGCTGGACCCGGCCTACGGCATCAACTTCATGCTGGACCAGTGCCACAACATCGAGACGAAGATCCCCGCGATCATCCGCTCGGTGATGAACATCCAGGAAGCGACGGCCAAGGCGCTGCTGGTCGACCGGGACGCGCTGAGCAGGGCCCAGAACGACGGCGACGTGCTGGAGGCCAATGCGGTGCTGATGGACGCCTACAACACCGACGTCCGGCCGCTGCTCGCCGAGGTCCGCGCGGACGCGGGCCTGGACCCGAACCCGGTCGCGGCCTATCGGCGCAGCGGCTATCAGGAGCAGATCGTCCAAAACCGGGTCGGCGGCCAACAGGCTGGCTGGGGCGCCTGACCCAGCCATCGCGCGGCGGGGCTGCCGCGCTCAGCGCAGCGCGGCGGCTCCGAACGAGACGGCGAAGCGCTTGCACCAGATGCTGATGCTGCGGTAGTCCTCGGGGTCGACCTTGCCCGGGACCGGGTAGACCTGGTCGCCGCGGTTGCCCTTGAGGCGGCCGAGCTCCGTCCACTTGCCGTCGTCGAAGACCCGCCAGCCTACGGAGCCCTCGCGGACTTCCTGGTCGGTGAGCCAGACCCGCAGGTCCGGGCCGTCCGAGGTGTCCAGGCCGACCAGCTCGACCTGGTGGCTGCCGTCCGGGTTGCGGACCAGGCGGGCGGTGCCGGCCGTCGCATGCTCATGGGTGATGAAGGAACCCGTCCGCACCACGACCGGCCGTGCAGGCTCGGCGGGCGGCGGCGCCGCGCTGCTCGGCGCGGCAGCACTGCCCGGCGCCTCAGCCACAGTGGACAGCGTCTCGTTGACCGTGGTGTCGGTGAACAACCGCCAGGGCTGGAACCAGTAGAGACCAACGGCAGCGCCGGCCCCCAGCACCAGGACGGCCACCCAGGTCACGGGTTTGGTGAACAAGCGTTTCAGCACAGTGCTGAGTCAACACGGCCGCCGCGACCACCGGAAGAATCCCGGGCATTACCGCTTCCTTACGGCTGCCGGACAGGACTCCGCCCCCGCTGGGACGCACGGGGGCGGAGAACCGGTCAGGCCACCGCCGGCGGTGGCTCCGCAGCGCCGGTCATGATGGCGACGGCTTCGGACATGGAGTGGCTCTTCGGGGTGATCACGGCCGCCCGGCGGCCCAGCCGCTGGATGTGGATGCGGTCCGCCACCTCGAAGACGTGCGGCATGTTGTGGCTGATCAGGATCACCGGCAGGCCCCGGTCGCGGACGTCGCGGATCAGTTGCAGCACCCGGTTGCCCTCCTTGACGCCCAGCGCCGCGGTGGGCTCGTCCAGGATCACGACTTTGCTGCCGAACGCGGCCGACCGGGCCACCGCCACCGCTTGGCGCTGGCCGCCGGACAGCGACTCCACCGCCTGGCCGATGTTCTGCAGCGTCGCCACGCCCAGCTCGTTCATGTGGCGCCTGGCCTCGGAACGCATGTGCTTGCGGTCCAGCATGCGAAAGACCGAGCCGAGCGGGCCTTTGCGACGTTCCTCCCGGCCAAGGAAGAGGTTGTCGGCGATGTCCAGGCCGGGCGCGACTGCGAGAGTCTGGTACACCGTCTCGATGCCGGCGGCACGGGCGTCCATCGGGCTACGGAAGTTGATCCGCTCGCCGTCCAGGTAGATCTCGCCGGCGTCCGGGATGAGGGCGCCGGAGAGGGCCTTGATGAGGCTCGACTTGCCGGCACCGTTGTCGCCGATCACCGCGAGGATCTCGCCGGGGTAGAGCTCGAGGTCGCTGTTCTCGATGGCCGTGACCCGGCCGTAGCGTTTGGTGAGTCCCTTCGCGCTGAGGACCGGCGTCTGCGTCGTGGTCGTCATGCCTTGACCTTCCTGATCCACTGGTCGAGCGAGACCGCGACCAGGACGAGCAGGCCGATGGCGAAGCCTTGCCAGACCACCTCGACGCCGCCGAGTTGCAGGCCGTTGCGGAACACACCGACGATCAACGCTCCGATCAGGGTGCCGATCACGCTGCCGCGCCCGCCGAAGAGGCTGGTGCCGCCGAGCACGACGGCGGTGATCGAGTCGAGGTTGTACTCGGCCCCGACGTTGGGGCTGGCCGACGCCAACCGGCCGATGAGGATCCAGCCGCCGATCGCGTAGAGCAGGCCGGCCACGGTGTACACGGAGAAGAGCACCCGGTTGGTGCGGATGCCGGCCAGCCGGGCCGCCTCGACGTCGTCGCCGGTGGCGTACACGTGCTTGCCCCAGGCCGTGGAGCGAAGCGCGTAGAAGAAGTACGCGAACAGCAGGAGCATGATGATCGAGCCGTACGTGAGGCGGAAGTTCCCGATCGGGATCGAGTTGCCGGTCCAGGTCATCAAGCTCGGCATGTCGGCGCCACGGACGGTCTCGCTGTTGCTGACCACCGCGTTCAGGGAGAAGAAGATGGTCAGCGTGCCCAGCGTGACGATGAAGGGCGGAAGCCTGAGCTTGGTGACCAGGAAGCCGTTGACGGCCCCCATCGCCGTGCCGCACGCGAAGCCGAGCAGCAGCGCCAGGAAGCCCGGCATGTTGAGGCCGGTACAGAAATTCGCCATCAGGATCGCCGAGAAGACCGCGATCGCGCCGGCCGACAGGTCGATGCCGGCGGTCAGGATGATCAGGGTCTGGCCCAGGGCGAGCGTCGCGATCACGGTGACCTGAGCGAGGACCAGGGACAGGTTCGCCGCGGAGAAGAACCTGGTGTTGACGATCGAGAACGCGATGATCGCGACGATCAGCACGGCCAGCGGCCCGAGGACCGGGTTGGCGTGCAAAAGATGTTGAAGGCGGAGGCCGAACGAGTCGCGGTGAGCGACCTCGAAGTCGGCGCCGGGTGTCTCCGTCGCAGTTGCCATCTCAGCCCCAGCAGTTCTGTTTGCCCCAGGCCGAGTCCTTGGCCTCGATACCGGTCTGCGGCTGGTCGGTGATCAGGGTCGCGCCGGTGTCCACGAAGTCCTTGCCCGCGCTGGCCTGCGGCTTGCTGCCGTCCTTGGCGAAGGCCGAGATCGCGTCGATGCCGAGCGAGGCCATCTTGAGCGGGAACTGCATCGAGGTGGCCCCGATGACTCCGGCCTTGACGTTGTCGACGCCGGGACAGCCACCGTCGATCGAGACGATGGTGACGTCCTTGTCCTTGCCGGCTGCCTTCAGCGCCTGGTATGCGCCGGCCGCCGCGGGCTCGTTGATCGTGTAGACCAGGTTGATCGACGGGTCCTTCTGCAGCAGGTTCTCCATCGCGGTCCGGCCGCCGTCCTCGGCGCCGTCGGTCACGTCGTGCCCGACGATGCGGGGGTCGGACTCGTCACCGATCTTGTTGGCGTCGCCCACCGGGATGCCGAAGCCGTCCAGGAAGCCCTGGTCGCGCTTGACGTCCACGGAGACCTGGTTGGCGTTCAGGTCGAGCATGGCGATCTTGGCCTGCTTGCTCTCCTTGTCGAACTTGGCCTTGGCCCACTGCCCGATCAGCTTGCCGGCCTGGTAGTTGTCGGTGGCGAAGGTCGCGTCGACGGCGTTGGCCGGGTCGGTCGGCGTGTCCAGGGCGATGACCAGCATGCCCGACTGCTTCGCCTTGTCGATCGACGGGACGATCGCCTTGGAGTCGTTCGGGGTGATCAGGAAGCCCTTGGCGCCGGCCGAGATCAGGCTCTCGATGGCCTGCACCTGCGCCTCGTTGTCCCCGTCCTGTTTGCCGGCGAAGCTCTGCAGCTTCACGCCGGCCTTGTCCGCCGCCTGTTGCGCACCCTCCTTCATCTTGACGAAGAAGGGGTTCGTGTCCGTCTTGGTGATCAGTCCGACGGTTGCCCCGTCCCCGGAGCCCGAGTCGCCACCGCAGGCCGCGGTGCCGAGCACCAGGCCCACGGCGAGCAGGGCGGGCCCGAGGCGCCCGCGCTTGATCAGCGTTGATTGGCGCATGTCCCCTCCAAATCGATTTAGCAGCAATCGAGAGACAACGTTGTCTTGCAGTAGACGACTCGGCGCATCCGGTGTCAACAATTAGTTTCGGCAATGTTGCGCAGCGTGATCGACATCGGCAGAGTTCGATCAATGGAGGGATCCATGACCCCCGGGCGACCCACCATGAACGACGTCGCCCGCACCGCGGGGGTCAGCCTCAAGACCGTGTCGAGGGTGGTCAACGGCGAGACCACGGTGGACCCCGCGCTCGTCGCCCGGGTCCGCGCGGCAGTCGACTCGCTGCACTACCGGCCGCACCTCGGGGCGAGCATGCTGCGCCGCAACGACCGGCGGACCGCGACCATCGGGCTGCTGCTGGAGGACGTGGGCAACCCGTTCTCGGCGGTGCTGCACCGCGCGGTGGAGGACGAGGCCCGGACCCGCGGGGTGCACGTGCTCACCGGCAGCCTCGACGAGGACCCCGAGCGGGAACGGGAGCTGACCCGGGCCTTCGCGCGCCGGCACACCGACGGGTTGATCCTCGCGCCGGCCGGTCCCGACCAGGGTTACCTCGCCGGGGAGTTGCCGCCGGACATCCCGGTCGTCTTCGTGGACCGCCCCGCCGCCGGCTTCGCCGCCGACACCGTGCTGACCGGCAATGTGGCCGGGGCGGCGGAGGCGGTGCGGCATCTGATCGGGTACGGGCACCGGCACATCGCGTTCCTCGGCGACCTGGCCGGGATCGCCACGGCCCGGCGCCGGTTGCGGGGCTATCTCACGGTGCTCGACAATGCCGGGCTGGCGCCGACCGTGGTGGGGGGCCTGCACGACTCGGTGGCGGCCGAGGCAGCCACTCTGGACCTGCTGGACCGGGCCGACGCGCCGACCGCGCTGTTCACCGGACAGAACCTGATCACCATCGGCGCGGTCCGGGCGCTGCGCCGGCTCGGCCGGCAGCACACCGTGGCCCTGGTCGGCTTCGACGACTTCCCGCTGGCCGACCTGCTGGAGCCGGCGGTCACCGTGATCGCCCAGGACCCGGCCGCCATGGGCCGGGCCGCGGCGCGGGCGCTCTTCGAGCGGATGGACGGGCTCACCGCGGAGCCGCGCGAGATCAGGATTCCGACAGCCCTGATCCCGCGCGGCAGCGGTGAGATTACTGGTCGATCTACGGGAAGTTGGTGACCGTACGCGGCACGACCTGGTCAGCCGTGGCCGCCGCCCCGATGTTGTTGACGACGTGGTCGATGGTGCCGGAGGCCAGCGAGATGGTGAAGATGTTGCGGAACCGCACGTTGCCGTTGGCCGGCGCCTGGAAGCCGTTGGCCGAGTGCACCGCCGGGTTGTTCTGGAAGAAGGCGTAGCTGCCCATCGCCCAGGCGTCGTGACTGGTCACGTTGTCGGCCACCTTGTACGCCGGGTAGCCGACGCCGTCACTGCGCCAGACCGCGTTCGACGGCGGGTCGTACGGCTGCTCGTTCTGCAGGAAGTAGGTCCGGCCGCCGTTGCCGTTCCAGAGGACCTCGGTCTTCTGGTAGTGCTCGACGAACAGGCCGTACGCGGTCACGTTGTTGCCGTTGACGATCAGGCCGTGGTCCGCGGTGTTGATGGTCCAGCCGTACGTGCCGGCGTTGCCGTGGTCGGCCCGCCACGCCCAGATGTGGTCGATGATCGTGTTGTTGCTGTTGACCAGCAGGCTGTTGGTCGCCTTGCCGGCGATCGAGCCGCCGATCCGGAAGAACACGTCCTGCACGGTCGTCGGGTTCCCGGCGTGGTTCGCCGAGGAGCCGTTCGGGCCGATCACCAGCAGGTTCGCCGAGTTGGTGGTGCCCGCGTCGAAGAACAGGCCGGCCAGCTTGACCCCGTCGACGTCGGCCACCTGCATCGGGGTGACGCCGTTGTCCGGGATGATGGTGGCGTAGCCCAGGCCCATGACCACGGTGTTGGCCCGGGTCACGTTGATGGTCTGGTTCACGTGATAGATGCCCGGCTGGAACATCAGGTTCAGGCCCTGGGCCAGCGCCTGGTTGATCGTCGCGGCGGAGTCACCCGGCTTGGCCACGTAGAACTGGCTCAGCGGGATGCTGGTGCCCGGGGTGTTGCCGTTGGCCCAGGTCACGCCGGCCGCGTTGGTCTGCAGGTTGGGCACGAAGACCGCGTACTGGCCGTTGGCCTGGTAGAGGTACGGCTTCTCCCGGATCACCGGGGTCTGGCCGATCACCGTGTACGGCGGGTTCGGGTAGCTGGCCGCCGGAGCACCCTGCACGCCGACGAAGGTCTGGTTCCACACCGCGTTGGAGTTGGAGCCGATCGTGCTGTTGCGGGTGAACCACTGCTGCTGCGAGTACTGACCCTCGGTGCCGCTGATCCGGGAGTCGGCGATGTAGCCGCCGGACGCCCAGCCGTATCCGTTCGGGGCCAGGTTCAGGTCACCGTGGATGTCCATCCGGCGGAACGGCGCGGCCTGCGAAACGGCCCAGCGGTTGGCCCCCGAGACCGGGTAGACCGACATGTTCTCGACCGAGCGCCAGAAGTTCTGGGTCGCGTTGCCCTGGAACCAGCCGGCGTCGACGGTGATGTCACCGTTGATCCGTACGTCCTGCGGGTTCTGGCCGAGGCCGATCACCGAGGTGTTGAAGCCGACCTGGATGTTCAGGCCGTTGTAGGTGCCCGGCTTGAACGCGAGCAGGTTGCGCTGGAGGCCGAACTGGTTGGTCTCCTGCTGCTTGAAGATCGCGTCGGCGGTGCTCTGGATCGAGGCCATCGACATGGTCGGGTCGAAGACCGTCACGTTGGCACCGAGGCTGCCGCCGCCCGGAAGCGTCGGCCCGGTGGTGGGCGGGGTGGTGGTCGGCGGGGTTTCCGTGGTGCCGCCGAAGACCTTGAACTCCCAGAGCGAGTAGCCGTACTGGGTGGCGCGCTCGGTGCCGTACATCCGCACGTAGCGGGCGGTGGCGGTGACCGGCAGGCTCTGCACCCCGGCCGTCCCGGCGGTCGCCGCGGTGGCGTCGGCCCAGGTGGTGCCGTTCAGCGAGGTCTGGATCCGGAAGGTCCGGGCGTACGCGGCCTCCCAGTTCAGCTCGACGCGGGTGATGGCCGAGCTGGCACCGAGGTCGACCTGCAGCCACTGCGGGTCGGCGAACGCGGACGCCCAGCGGGTGCCCGTGTTGCCGTCGACCGCGGCCGTGGCCGGGAAGGCGCCGGGGTTCTCCGAGGACGAGGCGGTCGCGGGCTTGCCCTGGGAGAGCAGCGTCTCGGCGGCTTCGGCACTCAGCGCGGTGACCGCGCCGAAGCCGGCGACGACGGTGGCGACCAGGGCGCCGGTGGCGGCGAGCCGCCATCGGCGGCGCGACCGCCCGGCGGGGGCGACGGAGGGAGCGGGGATGACCATTGCTTCTCCTAGACACAGCGGTACGGGCGCGGGGGTCACGCGTCCGAGGGGCGGGAGCCGGGGAAAGCACCCGATTGGGGATGACAGCCGAGCGATCCAAGGAAGCGCTCCACTGCCTCCTGGACGCTAAGTTCGTTACGGCAATGTGTCAAAGGATCGGCGAACCCGTTTCCTCGCCCGATTTTGTGGCCGGCAGACGTCCTAGCTGCACGAAAGCTCTCCCGCCGGGCCGGCCGACGGCCCCGCCCGCGAGTTCCGGAACCGGTTCCGACGTGCGCTGATACGGTCCGGACGCCCCCGTGCGGCAGCGGCCTGCGCGCCCGCTCCCCGACGGGAAAAACGGTTCTGCATAACGCTTTGCCCGCGCGGATCGACGCGCCCGAATGAGCCCGCTCTTGCAAGACGCTCGTAAGCCGCTTAACCCCTAAAAGGGACGCCGTGGTGGTTCTTGAGGGAAGCGCTTCCCGATCAGCCGGGGCTCTAGGGTGGCGTCATGCGGTTGGTACTGATGGCGGACACCCACCTGCCGAAGCGGGCCCGTGACCTCCCGGCCGAGCTGTGGGCGGCGGTCGACGCGGCCGACGTCGTCGTCCATGCCGGCGACTGGGTCGACGTCCCCCTGCTGGATGAGCTCACCGCCCGGTCGAAGCGGCTGATCGCCTGTTACGGCAACAACGACGGTCCGGCACTGCGGGCCCGGCTCCCCGAGATCGGCCGGGCCGAGCTGGACGGGCTACGGCTGGCCGTGGTGCACGAGACCGGTCAGGCCACCGGCCGCGAGCAGCGCTGCGCGGCCCGGTTCCCGGACGTGGACGTGCTGGTCTTCGGCCACTCCCACATCCCGTGGGACACCACGGCGGAGACCGGCCTGCGCCTGCTCAACCCGGGCTCCCCGACCGACCGGCGCCGCCAGCCGTACGCGACGTACCAGACGGCGACCGTGTCGGACGGGGTCCTGACCGGCGTCGAGCTGCACCGGATCGTCAGACGAGCCTGACCGGGCCGGCGTCGATCGGCACCCGGAACAGCGAGTACGGGTACTGCCGCCGGTCCGTACCGCCCTGGTACTTGGCCTGGCGGTGCAGCTGGTTGGCGGTCACGTAGAGGTGCCGGTCCGCGGCCACCGACATCGTGTCGGGCCAGAGCAGCCGCGGATCGTGCACCACCGTCTCCAGCGTGCCGTCCGGCAGCCGCCGCAGGATCGCGTTGTGCTCGCCGTGGGTGAGGTAGAGCCGGCCCTGGTCGTCGGTCTCCAGCCCGTCGGAGACGCCGCCCTTGTCCCCCTCGTCCACCACCGTCGCGGCCACCTCGTCGTCACCGGCCGAGCGGTCCACCAGGGCATCGGTCGACACGCTGTACCAGTGCCGGGAGGCGAGCGGGCAATAGTAGAGCCGGCTGCCGTCCGCGCTGATGGCGATGCCGTCCGCGCCCATCAGCACCGGCTTCGCGGGGCCGTCGGCCGGACGCTCCAGGAACGGCGAACCCTCCACCACGGGCAGGAACGCCGGCGGCTGCTCGGCCTTGGTGGACGGGTGGTCGTGCAGCTTCCGCCAGGCCGTACCGGAGGCCAGGTCGACGACGATGACGCCGTTCGGGCCCTGGTCGGAGGAGTCGGTGATGTAGGCGACGTTGCGCCGCAGGTCGAACCGCACGTCGTTGAGATAGGTCGTGGGCAGCGCCACGTCGGGCTCGAAGACGATCGTCTGCACGACGGTGTCGGTGCTCAGATCGACGCAGACCATCTTGGGACCGCCGGGCTTGGTCGGCTGGAACAACGGACTCCCGGTGTCCAGCACCCACAGCCGATCAGCGGGATCAACAACGATGCTCTGCACCGACACGAAGGCCTTGGCATCGTCATCCCCGGACGGGGTGTTCCACGCCTGGTCCGGATAGGGAACGGCGGTGCCGTCCCGCAGCTCGGCCACGGTGAAGGCAACCTCGTCGCCCCACTTCGGATAGTTGACGAAGATCCGCCCGCCGGCCGAGACACTGACGCCCGTAGGCATCGGCCCGCTGTCGAACGTGTGCACGGTCTCGAGGTCGCCGATTGTCTGATCGCTCGGTTGATTCGTCATGACGGGGAGCTACCCGGTTCTGCCAGGCAATCACCCGGCCGGCTGAGGTCAACGCTTCCAACGGACATAGTCGACGAGCATGGTCTGCGGGAAGGTTACGGTCGCAGCGGGTTCGCCGGGCCAGTCACCGCCCACCGCCACGTTGAGCAACAGGTAGAACGGCTTGTCGAAGACCCACTGCTGGCCAGGTGGCAGGTCCTCGGGCGCGTACGTGGCGAAGACGGTTCCGTCGACCGACATCTGGATGAGGCCAGGCCACCAGTCAACCGCGTATGTATGGAATTCGTCGGCCAACGGCGCCGCCGCAACGGTCGACGTGGTCGTTTTCCATGGCGCGCCATCGAGGTCCGGTCCGTGCAGGGAGGCATGCACGGTGTGCGGTTCCCGGCTGCCGAGGTGCTCCATGATGTCGATCTCGCCGCAGGCCGGCCAGCCCGCCGGTTGGGCATCGATGCCGAGCATCCAGAAGGCGGGGAGCAGCCCGGTGCCGCCCGGAGTTCTTATCCGGCCCTCGATCCGACCGTACGTGCCGGAGTAGGTGCTGTTGAGACGGGCCGACGTGTAGCGGACTCCCGCATCCGCGTGTCCACGCCGCGCCGCGACCGCGAGATGGCCCGCCGCAACCTGCACGTTCGAAGGATCCGCAGTGTACGTCTGCAGTTCATTGTTCCCCCACGTACCGAAGCCGGTCTCGAGCCGCCACCTCGTGCCGTCCGGTGCCGTGCCGATGCCGTCGAACTCGTCGGAGAACACGGTTGCCAGCGGCGCGACGTCATGCCGGGCGAGGGTGAACGCCGCGGAGGTGACCGCCACGCTGTGGCCGCGTTCCACCATCGTGACCCGCAGCGAGCCGGCCGGTGCGCGGACGAGCACGGACACCCTGGTCAGCCGGGCGTCGGTGCTGATCACGTGCGTCTCGTGCCCATCGGTCGTGTCGGTCGACACCTCGACGGTGGAAACCGGCTGATCATCCCGCATCACCACGCCGAAGGTGACCAGCCAGGTGCCGCCGGTCGGCACTGGGAACAGGTAGCAGTGGGGGCCGAGCCGCTCGCCCGTCGGCTCACTCGACGAGCTCACCCAGCGCCGGGTCCATCCGACCTCGACCGGAGGTCCGGGTGCTCCACCCGGAACGCTCAGCAGCGGAGTCTCGCAGGGATGTTCGCCGCCCGTCGCTTCGGATGCTCCGGCGATGTGCCCGTACAGGCCGGCCAAGACGATCACCAGACCCACCATCGCAACTGCACGGTGCCGCAGGCTTTCTATCACCGCCGGTCGTCAGGGCTTCGTCTTGCCGCTGGGGCGGAGCAAGCCGACGACCGCCCCGACCGCGAAGGTGATGGTGACCGACGCGAGAATCCAGGCCGGCAGGTCGATGAGCACACCGGTGACCGGAAGAGCGCCACCACCGGCGAGTGCCACCTTCGATCCGTACATTGTCATTCGCCCCTTCAGTATTGGTTACGCCGCGCCTTCGGCGGCGTACTGCAAATTCCACCGATCCTTGCGCTTACCGGTGAATCTGCTTTTCAGAACTTCGAACCAGGCAGCGATGAACCAGCCGGCGCGCATCCAGGCGAACGCTTCCTGGGGCAGCAGCACAGCGGCGAGAAGAATGTCCCAGCGGTCGCGGTCAGGGATCCGCAGCGCTTGTTTCACGTCATTGGCGATGAACAGCAGCGGTACCAGGAACCAGATCGGCGCGAAATGCAGGATCCCGAGCGCGGCGTAGAGGACGGTGAAGAAGATCCAGCCGAACCGCACCGCGGCCGCGAGCAGGCCTGCCGCTTGCTGCCGCCAATCGATCCACGTTCTACGGTTCAGGCCGAAACGGATGAGGTCCTCGACGGTGCCGACCTGCCACTTCATCCGCTGGCCCCACAGCGCTCTGACCGTACGCATCGCGTCGGTGTAGGCGCGCACCGTCGGGGAGACCCGGCAGTAGTAGCCGAGTTCGCGGATCCGGTAGGTCAGTTCGAAGTCCTCGACCTGACTGGCGTGCAGCCACGGCCCGTACCGGCGGTGGGTGCGCACCACCTCGTGCAGGACCGAGTTCCGTATCGCACAGGCTGTTCCGGCGAGCACCGACGTCCACCCTCGTCGCAGCGAGGAGTCCGTCCACTTGGCGAATTCGGCCCGCTGCAACCGGACGAGGAACTCGGTGCCGCGCATGGTGAACTTGCTGCTCGATCCGGCGAGGCCGGGATCCTCGGCGAACTCCCGCACCCAGTCCTCAATGGCGTTGCTCGGCAGGATCGTGTCGGCGTCCAGGCAGATCACGATGTCCGAGTCGAGCGCATACTGCCGCCATGCCGCGTTCAGGCCACCACATTTCTTGTCCCGGTTGTTGACCGTCCGGGTCACCGTCAACGAAGGGTGCCGATACGACGCGGCGACGTCAGCAGTGCTGTCGGAGCAGTTGTCCGCGATCACGATGATCCGGTCCGGCACCCGGGTCTGCGCCAGCAGAGCCTCGACGGTCGCCCCGATGGAGCGCTCCTCGTTGTGCGCCGGAATCAACGCCACCACGCAGGCCCGCCAATGCCCCTCAAAATTGCTGTCTCGCACTTGTCGCCTTCCGAAGCAATGCGCACGGCATCGCCAAGAGCTACCAACGGGAGGTGAAGAACGGCCCACGGCCCGTTCGTCGTGCAAATGATGGCAGGCGGTTTCGCTGCTTGAAAAGCCCGTTTTGCACCCTTGCGGGTGAAGGAAGCAGCATGCACTCCGGAGCGATCGACCGTTCGGTTACCCGCGCTCAACAGTCAGCGGTGACACGGCGCCATGGCGCCGGAAGTGATCCGTTGTTCGGCGGCATACCCAGGAGAACAGGGTGTGACAACTGCCCGGCCGGCGGCCAGGAACGCGAAGTCCCGCCTCGGACAAAGAAAAGGGGACCCACTCATCAGTGGGTCCCCGAACCTCAGAAGTACGGCCATGGCATTGCTCAGGCCGAAATATCCACCGTCGGGTAGAGGGGGAAGTCGGCCAGCAGTTCGGTGGCCTGCTTCGACACCCGGTCGGACACCGCCGCGTCCAGGTCGAACTTCGCCTTCGAGGCGCCCGCCTTGGTGCTGCTCAGCACCGTGTGCATGAGCTCGGCGATCTGGTCCATCTCGGCCGTGCCCAGGCCCCGGGTGGTCAGCGCCGGCGTGCCGATCCGGATGCCGGACGTGTACCAGGCGCCGTTCGGGTCCTGCGGGATCGCGTTGCGGTTGGTGACGATGCCCGAGTCGAGCAGCGCCTGCTCGGCCTGGCGGCCGGTCAGGCCGTACTTGTCGACGTCGATGAGCACCAGGTGGTTGTCGGTGCCGCCGCTGACGACCGTGGCGCCGCGGCTGGTCAGGCCGGCTGCCAGGGCCTGCGAGTTGTCGACGATGCGCTGCGCGTAGTCGGCGAACTCGGGCCGGCGGGCCTCCGCGAAGGCGATCGCCTTGGCCGCCATGACGTGCGCGAGCGGGCCGCCGAGGACCATCGGGCAGCCCCGGTCGACCTGGTCGGAGAGCTCGGGCTGGCAGAAGACCGCGCCGCCGCGCGGGCCGCGCAGGCTCTTGTGGGTCGTGGTGGTGACGATGTGCGCGTTGGCGATCGGGTCGAAGTCACCGGTGAAGACCTTGCCCGCGACCAGGCCGGCGAAGTGCGCCATGTCGACCATGAAGGTCGCACCGACCTCGTCGGCGATCTCCCGCATGATGCGGAAGTTCACCTTGCGCGGGTACGCCGAGTAGCCGCCCACGATGACCAGCGGCTTGAACTCCTTGGCCGACTCGCGCAGCGCCGCGTAGTCGATCTGGCCGGTGGCCGCGTCGACGCCGTAGCTGCGCTGGTCGAACATCTTGCCGGAGATGTTGGGCCGGAAGCCGTGGGTGAGGTGGCCGCCGGCGTCCAGGCTCATGCCGAGCATCCGCTGGTTGCCGAACGCGGCGCGCAGCTCGGCCCACTCGGCGTCGGTCATGTCGTTGACGTTGCGCTTCTGCACCTTGGCCAGCGCCGGCGCCTCGACCCGGTCGGCCAGGATCGCCCAGTACGCGACCAGGTTGGCGTCGATGCCGGAGTGCGGCTGGACGTACGCGTACGGCGCGTCGAACAGGGCCTTGGCGTGCTCGACAGCGACCGACTCGACGGTGTCGACGTTCTGGCAGCCGGCGTAGAAGCGGCGGCCGATCGTGCCCTCGGCGTACTTGTCGGAGAGCCAGTTGCCCATCGCGAGCAGCACGGCCGGGGACGCGTAGTTCTCGGAGGCGATGAGCTTGAGAGACTCACGCTGGTCGGTGAGCTCCTTGGCGATCGCGTCGGCGATGCGGGGCTCGACGGCGCGGACCGCTTCCAGGGCGGAGCGGAACGCGGTCGATTCGGCGTTCAGTGCAGACATCGGACCTCCCTATCACAGGTGAAGAGGCCCAGGCGCACGGCAGGTCGTCTCCGGAGAACGGTCGTCCGGCACGGGGCCGCTCCCCGATGGTTGGCCCATCCGAACGCGCCAGTCACGGCCCGCCGACCAGCATACCGGCGCCGCCCCGGCCACGCGATCGCTCATCCAGGGAGTACGTCACACCGGCGGGCCCGGCCACTAGCCTGGCGATCATGAACGGCGTGCAGATCCTGCTCATCGTCGGGGCCGGCATCGCGGTCTCCGCCCTGGCCCACCGGCGCGGCGTCCAGCCCGGGCTGATCATCGTCGCGCTGGCCGCCGGGATCAGTTTTGTGCCCGGGGTGCCGCGGCTGGAGCTGGACAGCGAGCTGATCCTGGCGATCGTGGTGCCCCCGCTGCTCTACTCGGCCACCCGGAACGCCTCGGTCACGGCGTTCGGGCAGAACCTGCGGAGCATCGTCGACCTCGGGGTGCTGCTGGTGGTGCTGACCGCGGGCGCGCTCGGCGTGGTGACCTCGTGGCTGCTGCCGTCGATCGGGCTGGCCGCCGCCTTCGTGCTCGGTACGGTGCTGGCCCCGCCGGACACCATCACGACGGTGTCGCACGGCAGGGAGCTGGGCCTGCCCCGCCGGGTGACCTCGATCCTGACCGGGGAGAGCCTGGTCAACGACGCCACCGCGCTCACGCTGTTCAGCATCGCGGTGGCCGCGGTCGCCGGGGATCACACGAGCTGGGGCGCCGGCACCCTGGAGCTGCTGCGCAACGCGGCGCTCGGTGCGGCCATCGGCGGTCTGCTGACGGCGGCCACCTTGCTGCTGCGCAAGCGGCTGGGCAATCCGACCCTGGAGACCACGCTGGTGCTGCTGGTGCCGTTCACCGCGTTCCTGCTGGCCGAGCAGATCGAGGCCTCCGGCATCATCGCGGTCGTCTCCGCGGCCTTCCTGATCAGCGCGAACACGTCCCTGGACCCGCGCCACCAGTATCCGGGGGCCTACCGGACCCGGTTGCAGGAGGACGCCTTCTGGCCGGTCGTCGACTTCCTGCTGGAGACGTTCGTCTTCGCGTACATCGGGTTGCAGCTGAGCTTCGTGCTGGACGACCTGGCCGCCGAGCCGGAGCCGGGGCTGAACCGGACGCTCATCGCGGCGGGAGTGCTGCTGTTCGCCGCGATCCTGCTGCGGCTCGTCGGCGTGTTCCTGCTGTTCGGGCGGTGGCGGATGGGCGACCGGCTCGCCCGGGCGCGGCTCGCCCGGGCTGCTCGGATCGCGCCGCGCCGGTCCCGTGGCCGAGGCAAGGGCGGCGACGACAACCGCCTGGCCGCTCCCGGCGTACGGGAGAGCGTGGTGGTGGGCTGGACGGGCATGCGCGGCATCCTCACCCTGGCCGCGGCGGCCGCGGTGCCGGAGACTGTCCCGGGCCGCGACGCCATCCAGGCCATCGCACTGTTCGTCACCCTGGGCACCCTGCTGCTGCAGGGCACCACGATCCGCCTGCTGGTCCGGTGGCTGCGGCTGGACGTCAGCGGCGAGGAGGAGCAGGCCCGCGTGATGCTGGCCCGGGGCGTGGAGATCGCGACGGCGGCCGGCGACGGCTACGACCAGCAGCGGCTGGCGGTCAGCGAGGCCATGATGCGGCGTGAGCTGGACGAGGAGACCGCTCGCCGGCTGATCGGCGACATCGACCTGCGGCAGGCCGCTGGGAGCACGCTCGGTCAGGGCCTGGCGTAGACCGAGATGTGGCTCCCGCTGGTGGCGCGGAACGGCGTACGGTCCCAGTCGGCCCACCGTTCCCGCAGGTGCAGGCCCGCGAGCTGGGCCATCAGGTCGAGCTCGGCCGGCCAGCAGTAGCGGTGAGCGGTGGGCAGGAGCCGGATGCCCTTGCCGTCCACCGTCACGTGCTGCATCTGGATCCGCTGGGCGATCCGGTCGTGCACGGTGAGGGTGAAGCCGACCGAGTCCTCTTGTACGTCGTCGGTGCTGAACTGCCGGTCGTAGGCCGCGGGGTCGGGCACGTAGCACTCGAGCACGAACGCCCCGCCCGGCTCCAGCACCCGGGCCACGTTGCGGAACGTGTCCACCTGACGCTGCTGGCTGGTGAGGTTGAACAGGCTGTTCCAGACGACGTACGCCAGCGGGTACGGCCCGGTGTTGGGCACGTCGGCCATGTCCGCGGTGAGCACTGGCAGGTCCTGGCCGCCCGGTACGGTGCGGAGCTTGTCCACGACGGCCTGGGACGCCTCGACGCCCTCGACGGCGAAGCCCCGGCGGGCCAGCGGGATCGCGACCCGCCCGCCGCCGATGGCCAGCTCGAGGATCCGGCCCCCGGGCGTGACCATCCCGGCCAGGAAGTCCACGGCCGCGCTGGGGTCCGGGCCCTGGCTCAGATCGTCGTAGCGACTCGCCCAGCGGTCGCCGAAGAACGCGGGATCATCGAAGTCGGTCATCCCCTGGACGCAACCAGAGCCGCGTCCGGGCCGCCACCGCTTTTCCCCTGGGGCGCACCGGTGGAAAACCAGATGACCGGTTCCGGCGGCCGAGGTTAAGGTCGCCGGATGCCTACGACGCATGCTCTCCTCGGCCGGGCTCTGATGCCTGCGGCGCGGGGACCGCTGCACTCGTCCCGCCTGCGCTTCCGGCGTCGCGCCCTGCGCCGCCGCACCGCCTAGAGCCGCCTGCCGCGCCAGGGCCCTCCGCGTCCTTTTCCACCGGACGGGCCACGATGACGCCTGTCCGCGTTCGCCGCCGAGAAGGCGGCAGACAGGACCACGGCCATGGCACTACCCCATTCCAAACCGGCCGGACGTGAGCACGCCCGCACGCGCCGGGCGTTCGGCCAGAACTTCCTTTCCGATCCGCGAGCAGTGCGTCAGGTGGTCGCCGCGGCCGGCATCCGGCCCGGTGACCTGGTGTACGAGGTGGGGGCCGGCCGCGGCGTCCTCACCGGCGAACTGGCCCGGCATACCCGCGACCTCGTCAGCTACGAAGTGGACCCGCAGGTGGCGGCCGGGTTGCCGGTGCTGCCCGGCGTCACCGTACGGGTGGCGGACTTCCTGCGGGCCACGCCGCCGGACCGGCCGTTCGCGGTCGTCGGCAACATCCCGTACGCGCTGACGTCGGCGGTCGTCGACTGGTGCCTGCACGCCGGAACCCTGACCGCGGCCACGCTGCTCACCCAGCTGGAGTACGCCCGCAAGCGCACCGGCGACTACGGGCGGTGGACCCGGCTCACGATCAGCACCTGGCCGCTGGTGAGCTGGACGCTCGCCGGCCGGATCCCCCGGTCGGCGTTCCGCCCGGTGCCGCGGGTCGACGGCGGCATTCTGCGCCTGGACCGGCGGCCGGTGCCGCTGGTCGAGCCGGCTGCTCTGCCCGCCTACCGGCGGTTCGTCGAGGTGGGCTTCACCGGCGTCGGCGGGTCGCTGCACAGTTCGCTGTCCCGGCGGTACGGCGACCGGCGGGTCTCCGCGGCGTTCCGGGCGGCCCGGCTGGCCACCGGCGTACCCGTGGGTCTGGTCTGGCCGGAGCAGTGGCTGACGCTGTTCCGGCTGGTCGACGCCCCGCGGCGCTGACAGCGCAGGGCCTGCCGGCTGCGGCCGGCAGGCCCTGGTCCGTGCTGGTCCGGGTGCTCAGACCCGGAAGCGTTCCGCCACCACGCGCAATTCCTCGGCCACCTCGTTGAGCTGGCTCACCGCGGCGTCCGCCTCGACCAGCGTGCTGCTGGTCTGCTCCGCCGAGTGCGCCACGCCGTTGATGTTGGTCGCGATGGTCGAGCTGCCGCCCGCCGCCTCGCTGATGCTGCGGCTCATCTCGGCCGTGGTCGCCGTCTGCTCCTCCACCGCCGAGGCGATGGTGACCTGGTAGTCGTTGATCCGCTGGATGATCTGGGAGATCTCGCCGATCGCCTCAACCGCGCTGGACGTGTCGGCCTGGATCGTCTCGACCCGCCGGGAGATGTCCTCGGTCGCCCGCGCGGTCTCCTGGGCCAGGTCCTTGACCTCGCTGGCCACCACCGCGAAGCCCTTACCCGCGTCGCCGGCCCGGGCCGCCTCGATGGTCGCGTTCAGCGCCAGCAGGTTGGTCTGCTCGGCGATCGCGGTGATCACCTTGACCACGTCGCCGATCTCGGCGGACGAGGTGCCCAGCTTGGCCACGGTGTCGTTGGTGCTCTGGGCGACGCCGACGGCGCTCGATGCGACCTGCGCGGCGTCGTTGGCGTTCTGGGCGATCTCGCGGATCGAGGCGCCCATCTCGTCGCTGCCGGCCGCGACCGACTGCACCGAGCCGGAGACGTCACCGGCGGCCGCCGCGACCAGACCCGCCTGGGCGGCGGCCTCGCGGGCGCTCTCGCCGATCCGGGCCGTCACGCCGGTGAGCTGCTGGGTGCTGGCGCCCAGGTTGTGGGCCCCGGTGGTCAACGAGCCGACCGTGGCGCGCAGCCCGTCGCGGGCCCGGTTGACGGCCATGGCCATCCGGCCCAGTTCGTCGCGGGAGCGCACCTCGGCGGGGATGGTGAGGTCGTTGTCGGCCACCGCGCCCAATGCCGTCGCCACGGTCGCGAGCTGCTGCCTGATCAGCCGGACCACCAGCATGGCGATGGCCGCGGCCAGCAGGATGCCGACGATCAGGGCGGTGATCATGATGGTGCGGGCCGAGCGGAACTCCTCACCGGCCTCCTGGGCCAGGGCGTCGGCCTCGGTGTCCTCCAGCTTCTGCAGATCCGCCACCGAGGTGTTCATACCGGCCTCGACGGTGTTGAACTCGTTGAGGATCTGGTCCGGCGCGGGCAGGGTGTATCCGCCCGCGATGGGCTCCCCGAAGAGGACGGTGTCGCGCAGCGCCCGGTAGTGCTTGAGGGCCTCGGTGAAGGTGGCCAGGCTCTGCTCGCGGGCCTGGGAGTCCGCGGCGATCTCGGAGTAGGCGCCGAGGGCCGAGTCGATCTTGGTGTCCGCGGCGCTGACGGCGTCCCGGCCCAGCTTCTTGCCGGCGGCGTCCTCGCCGATCTCGTACAGCAGCATGCCGCGGAACATCTCGGCGATGCTCCCGCGCAGCTCGGCCACCTGCTGGAGGCTGTCGACGTGCTCGGCCTTCATCTGGGTGAGGTCGTTGCTCATCTCCGAGATCCGGTAGATGCCGAGCCCGCCGACGACCACGGCGACGATCGCCATCGCGGCCACCGCGACCACGTTCTTCACCGCCAGGCTACGGTCGGCCAGCAGACCCGTGATCGGGCCGCGTTTCACCGTGACCTGCTGGGCGTCGTTCAGCACTGCATTCGGCATTCCCGTCACCTTCCGCTCGCGATGAATCATCGCTCCAGGAGCGGAGAAATTTGGGCAAAATGCGAAAGCTGATCAAAGAGCGGATCACCGGACGGTGAGATGCACCAGCTCCGCGTCGCCCGGACGCCAGCCGTCGACCGCGACCGCCACATAACGGGCCTGCCCGCTCAGTGGCGCGTACGTGACGCCGTCCCGCGAGACCTCGACCCGCACCGGCCGGCGGCGGCCCTTCGTCCAGGTCAGCTGCACGTCGGCGACCGCCACCACGGCACCCAGGTCCACGACCATCCGGCCGGACGGGCCGGGGCGCCACGCTGTTCGCGGATCGCCGTCCACCGCCCGGGCGGGTGTGCTCATGCCGGCCGGCAGCGGCGAGGTGGGGAACGTGGTGCGGCCCCGGGCCAGGTCGGCGGTCGGAGTGACCGGGGCTCCCGGCACCGTGACGCTGCGCGACCGCCCCGCGGACACCCGGATCGTCGACGACCAGGACCCGGACCGGACGGTGACCACCACCTTGTGCTTCGCGGGCGCGGTGACGGTCAGGTGGTGGGAGTCGGCCACCTCGAACCGGGTGCCGTCGGGCACCGCGTCCTCGACCGTGAACCGGGGTGGCTCGACGACCGCGGTGCCACCGGCGAGGCTGACCGTCCAGTCCAGGCCCCGGCGGCGCGCCACCTGGGTGCCGCGGTAGAGCCGGCGGGCGGAGGGCACGCGCACCACGGCCCCCGTCACCGGCCGGGCCGCGAGATTGAAGACGCTGAGATAACCGTCGGCGTCACTGATCAGCAGGCCCCGGGCGGTGGGCAACGGGCGGGCGGCGAGCTTGGCCAGGTCGGTGCGGCGGCCCGGATACCCCTCGATGATCGGGGCCGGCGCGACCACCTCGGTCGGGCTCACCACGATCTTGCGCTTGGTGCCGTGCGTCACGAGCCCGGCCCGGCCGTCGATGCCGACCCAGCCCGCGGCCGCCCGGGTCTGCGGCACAGCGGCCGCGTCGGTCCAGGTCAAGCCGTCGGTCGAGGTCTGGATGACGAACCTCTTGCCGTACGCGGCCTCCCACGAGATGCGCACTCCGGCCACCCGGACGGCGGAACCCAGGTCCACGGCGAGCCAGCTGTCGGCCCGTCCGCGCTCCTCGCGGGCCACGGCCCAGCGGGTGTCCGGGTTGCCGTCGGTGGCGTTGCGGGCCGGATTCCAGATGTCCTCGGAGGACGCGGTCGGCATCGCACCCTGGGCCAGGTCGGCGCCGCTGGTGTCCAGCACGGAGAAGGTGAAGATCGAGTAGCCGTACTCGGTGCCGGGCTCACGGCCCAGCATCCGCACCCAGCGGGCGTCCCGCGGGGCGAAGGTGATGTCGCCGTCACCCGGGTCACTCAGCAGCGCCGAGCCGGTCGGGGTGGTGAACAGGCGGCTGCCGGTCAACCCCGGCACACCCGGCATGTACAGATTGAACAGGGAGAGGCGGCCCTCGCCGGGAAGCCCGGTGCTCGCGTAGACGACTGTGCCGGTCGGCAGCGTGGCGAAGCCGGCCCGGCCGCCGGAGACGGCCAGCACGGTGGCGGTGGCGTCCACCCCGTCGCGAACCTTGCTCCACGCCCTGGTCCACCGGGCCGTCGGCGCGGTGTCCGCGGGCAGGAAGGCCGGCTCCCGCGTGTCGATCAGCCAGTTGTCGTGTCCCGGCTGCCAGAGGAAGTTGACGAAGCCGGGCTTGGTCACGGCCGCCGCGAACGCCTGCTCCGACTGATGGGCGGTGAGGCCGACGTCGCGGCCGAAGTCCCGGGTGCCGCTCGCGCGGCGGAAGAACTCGGCTTTGCCGACCGGCTGGACCGGCCGGTCGCGCAGGCGGTGGAAGAGGTACGAGATGGCCAGCTCGGCGCGGGCCTCGGGCTCGTACTTGTCCTCGCCGCTGAACTTGGTGAGCTGGTACTTCGGCTCGTACCGCAGGTAGGGCACCAGTCGCTCGGCCAGGTCGGCCTCGGCGCGCGCGGCGTCCCGGTCACCCTGGACCTGGGCGAGGAACGCCAGCGGCAGCACGTCGCGGCCGTACAGGTGGTAGCGGTCGGCGACCATCGGCATGACCGGCTCACCGGCGTCGCTGGCCAGCAGGCGCAAGGTGGCCCAGAGCTGGGCGCCGTTGGGCTGGTGGGTGAGCACCTCGGGCAGCGGGCGGCCGGCCACCAGGAAGTGGATCGCCGCGCGCCCGGCCGTACGCCAGAGCTCGGCCTGGTAGTGCGGGCTGGCCGACTCGTGGTTTTCCACGATGAACGAGTCGTGCAGGTTGTGCGCGGTGGCTCGCTGGTCGATCCGTTCCCCGTCCACGACGGCGGGGTTGGCCAGGTCGGCGGCGGGCAGGCCGCTCGCGTTCGTGGCCCAGAGCAGGAAACGCTCCCGCCAGCCCTCGGCCGCCTCGTCGTCACCGGCCCAGGCGAGGCCGGGCGCGATGGCCTGGGCGTAGACGCCCATCTCCTCGAGCTTGGTGTCGCCGAGCCAGCCGCCGGCCGTGCCGTTGGGCGACCAGTCACCGCTGAGCGGATCGTCGTCGGAGCCCAGCCCGTACGCGTACGAGGCCTGGCCCACGGCGATCTGCTGCACGTTGCGCCGGGTCTGGGTGTCCAGGTCGGCCCAGAGCAACCGGGCGGCGAGCACGAAATACAGCTCGAATGTGGAGTCCCAGAAGAGCTGCCGGCCCCACTCGGTGCCGCCGGCGAACCGGTTGGTGGCGGCGAAACGCTGGATCGTGGCGACGGTCTTGGCCTTCAGCGTGCCGGCGTCGACGTCGGCCAGGCGGGCGTCGTAGTCGTCCAGGCCGAGCAGGACGGCGTTGCCCAGCACCGCGGCGAAGCGGAAGTCCGCCGCGCGGTAGGCACCGATCTCGGTGTCCCATTGCTCCTCCACCCACCGGGTGTGCATGTGCAGCAACTGCCGGTAGATATCGGCGACCGGATCCGGCGCGGCGGCCGACACCGGCGCGGGCAGGCTCAGGGCACCACTGATGCCACTGACGCCGGCCAGGGCCAGCAGCCGGCGGCGGGACAGTGCGAACAAGGAACCTCCACGGCGGAACAGGATGCCCTGGACAGCCTTCGCGTCCGCCCCAAAGACTGTCAAATCACCTTTCGGCCACGAGGGCGCTCGATGCGAACCGAGCATCAAGCATGCCCGGCCTCAGCGGCCGAAACCCGTCCGGGGAGATCCACCTCACCCGCGACCGTGGTTCCGGAACTCAGATTACTTGCGTGTTAACTAATGCATCGATGAAACTGGCTGGACCGTCCCCGCGGAACGTCCCCCAACCGATGGCGCCGGCTCCACCCGAGGCCGGCGCCTCGGCTTTGTCCAGGGACCGGTGATCCGTGGACCGGCGGTTCCTCCATCCGGTGCCGCCGCGCAGGGACACTGAGCTGGTGGACCGTGCCCAGCTTGCCGACTTCCTCCGCACCCGGCGCGAAGCGCTGCAGCCCGAGGACGTGGGGGTGCCGCGGGGGCCACGCCGGCGCACCGGAGGCCTGCGCCGCGAGGAGGTCGCAGCGCTCTGCGGCATGTCGGCCGACTACTACAGCCGGATCGAGCAGCAGCGCGGCCCGCACCCGTCCGAGCAGATGCTCGCCGCCATCGCCCGCGGCCTGCGGCTGAGCCTGGACGAGCGCGACCATCTGTTCCGCATCGCCGGGCACGCCGCCCCGCAGCGGGTGCACCGCGCCGACCACATAAACCCGGGGATCATGCGCATCCTGGACCGGCTGTCCGACACCCCGGCCCAGGTCATGGGCAGTCTGGGTGAGACGCTGCGGCAGACACCGCCGGCGGTCGCGCTGCTCGGCGACGACTCCCGGTGGACCGGCCCAGCCCGCAGCGCGGTCTACCGCTGGTACACCGATCCGGAATCACGGCGGATCTATCCCGAGGAGGATCACGAGCTGCACGGGCGGATCTACACCGCCCAGCTGCGGCTGGCCTACACCCGCGCGGGCCGCGGCTCGCGCGCGGCGGCTCTGGTCGACGCGCTACTGGCGGCCAGTCCGGAGTTCGCGGCGGTGTGGGGCGAGCACGACATCGGCGCCGTGTTCGAGGATCAGAAGCGCTTTGCTCATCCCGAGCTCGGGCTGCTGGAGCTGCACTGCCAGACCCTGATCGACCCGGACCAGTCCCAGACATTGCTGGTCTTCACCGCCGTACCGGGCTCGGCGAGCTACGAGAAGCTCCAGCTGCTCTCAGTCATCGGCGACCAGCGCCTGTAGGCCTCGGGTGACGGGGCCGGCGCCCCGCCACCCGCCCCGCTCACTCGCCCGAGCCCGGCTCGGCCATCTTGCGGTGCATCTGGGCCTTGGCACTGTCCGGCATGACTTTGGACGCCGCGGCCTGCACCTTGGTCTTCACCGAGCCGGCCACCACCTTCTCGTCGCCCTTCATCAGGGCCTCGAAGCCCTGCTTGGCCACCACGGCCGGGTCGTCCTTCTTGCTCGCGCCGACCCGGGTGTCGTCCATCTCGGCGCGGTGGAAGAAGTTGGTGTCCGTGGGGCCCGGCATCAGCGAGGTGACCGTGACCCCGGTGTCCTTCAGCTCGTTGCGCAGCGCCTCGGCGAAGGACTGCACGAACGACTTCGACGCGTTGTAGACCGCCTGGTAGGTGCCCGGCATCATCGACGCGATCGACGACGTGAACAGCACCCGGCCGGCCCCGCGCGCCACCAGATCCGGCAACACCCGCTTGGCCAGATGCACGGTCGACGTCACGTTCACATCGATGACGTTCAGCTCTTCCCGCAGGTCGGTCTGGCTGACGAAGTCGCCGCCGATGCCCCGGCCGGCGTTGATGGCGATCGCGTCCACCGGGCGGCCGGACTTTCCGATCGCGGCGTAGAGCTCCTCCACGCCGTCGAAGGTGGCCAGGTCGGCGCGTACCGCGATCACCTCGTGCTGCCCGTCGCGCCGCAGGTCGGCCGCCGCCTGCTCGATGGCCTCGTCCTCGGCGGTCATCAGCACGTCGTAGCCGTTCTCCACGAACTGCCTGGCCAGCTCGTAGCCGATGCCGCTGGACGCACCCGTGACCACCGCGAACTCCCGGCCCGTCGGTCCCGTCATGGTTGTTCCTCTCTTCGTCGGTCTCGATGCGATGCCCGGCCTCGGGGCCGCTAACCGTGGAATATCCCGATCCGCAGTGGGCACCTGCTGAAGTGACGACACCCATCGGAGGCGCACGGTATGCGAGCACTCACCTGGCAGGGCACGTCCAAGGTTTCGGTGGAGACCGTGCCCGACCCCAAGATCCAAGAACCGACGGACGCGATCGTCCGGATGACCTCGACCGCCATCTGCGGGTCCGACCTGCACCTGTACGACGTCCTGGGGATGTACCTGGACCAGGGCGACATCCTCGGCCACGAGCCCATGGGCATCGTGGAGGAGGTCGGTCCCGAGGTCACCCACATCAAGCCCGGCGACCGGGTGGTCATCCCGTTCAACATCTCCTGCGGCTTCTGCTGGATGTGCAGCCGGGGCTTCTTCGCGCAGTGCGAGACGACCCAGGTCAAGGAGCACGGCAAGGGCGCGTCGCTGTTCGGCTACACCAAGCTCTACGGCCAGGTGCCCGGCGGCCAGGCGGAGTACCTGCGGGTCCCGCAGGCGCACTTCGGGCCGATCAAGGTGCCGGAGGGCCACCCCGACGAGCGGTACCTGTTCCTCTCCGACGTGCTGACCACGTCCTGGCAGGCCGCGCAGTGGGCTGACATCACCCCCGGCGGCACGGTCTTCGTGACCGGCCTCGGTCCGATCGGCCAGATGACCGCCCGGATCGCCCGGCACCTCGGCGCGGCCCGGGTCATCGCCACCGACAACGTCCCGGAGCGGCTGGCCATGGCCGCCCGGCACGGCATCGAGACGATCAACTTCGACGAGGTCGACGACGTGCCGGCCGCGGTGCTGGAGCTGACCTCGGGACGCGGCGCGGACAGCGTCGTCGAGGCCGTCGGCATGGAGGCACACGGCACGCCGTTCCAGGAGTTCGCCCAGAAGGCCGCGGGTGTGCTGCCCGACGCGGTCGCCCGCAAGGCGATCGACAAGGCCGGGGTGGACCGGATGGGCGCGCTGCGCACGGCGTTCGCCGCGGTCCGCCGGGCCGGCACGGTGTCGATCATCGGCGTGTACGGCGGCCAGGCCGACCCGTTCCCGATGTTCGACCTCTTCGACAAGGGCGTGACCCTGCGGATGGGCCAGGCGCACGTGAAGCAGTGGGTGGACGACATCCTGCCGCTGCTGACCGGTGACGACGACCCGCTGGGCGTCGACGACCTGACGACGCACCGGGTGCCGCTGGAGCAGGCGCCGCAGGCCTACGACATGTTCAAGAAGAAGGAGGACGGCTGCATCAAGGTCGTCCTGAAGCCGTGAGCCGCGGGGGGGGGGGGGGGGGGGGGGGGGGGGGGGGGGGGGAGGAGGGGGAGGGGGGGGGGAGGGGGTTGGTGTCAGAAGAGCGGTCTCTCCCTCTGC
>NZ_JBVJIR010000012.1:0-316307 GCF_055586185.1 Actinoplanes sp. NPDC051405 | reverse complement strand
ACCTCCACCATTCCGCACGAAGCCTCCCGGACGGTCGCCAACAACGCTCTCGGTTGGCCGCCCACAAGGTCCCGGGGTGGCCGGGGGGGGGGGGGGGGAGGGGGGGGGGGGGGGGGGGGAAACCCCCCCCCCCCCGCCACTACCTCAGTGGATCATCACCGGCGTGTCGAGGCGGCCGTCGCCCTCCTCGGCCGGGCCGCCCAGCTTCGCCGGCTGGCGCTTGCGGGGCAGGAATGCGATCGGGATGAACGTCAGCAGCACCAGGCCGAAGCCCACCCAGAACGTGGTGGCGAACGAGTCGGCCACGAATTCCAGGCCGCGCTGGATGACCGAGGGTTCGACCGGCATCTGCTGGCCGTGCTGGCTGGCGATCGCCGCCCCGGCCTCGGTGATCGGCTCGCCGGTGCGCGGGTTGTTCAGGCCCGGGATCGGCTCCGAGCCGTTGAGCCGGCTGGTCAGGATCACCGACATGATCGCGGAGCCGATCGAGCCGCCGATCTGCTGGAGGATGTTCACCAGGGTGGAGCCGCGCGCCACTTCATGGCTGGTCAGCGTGCGCAAGGCCGACGTCATGATCGGCATCATCGTGCCGCCCATGCCGAGGCCCATCACGAACAGGGAACCGCACAGCAGCCAGTACGACGTGTCTGTGCCGACCTGGGTGAAGGTGAAGAAGCCCGCTGCGATGAGCGCCATCGCGAACGGCACTGTCCGGCCCACCGGGATCTTGTCGGCCAGCATGCCGGCGATCGGCATCGTGAGCATCGCGCCGATGCCCTGCGGCGCCATCAGCAGACCCGCGTTCAGCGTGGATTCGCCGCGCACCTGCAGGAAGTAGCTCGGGAACAGCAGGCCGGCGCCCATGAACGCGATGATGAACACGAACAGCGAGATCGACGAGACGGTCAGGTTGCGGTTGCGGAACAGCCGCAGGTCGAGCAGCGGGTGCCGCGGCTTGAACGAGTACAGCACGAAGCCGATCACCAGCAGGGCGCCGACCAGCATCGTGGACCAGACCTTGGTGGCTGTGATCGTGCCGGTCTCCGGCAGTGACGAGACGCCGTACAGGAAAAGGGCCAGACCCGGCGACAGCATCAGCATGCCGACGAAGTCGAACGACTCCGACGACTCGGCGTTGTCCTTGGGCAGCGCGAAGAAGGCGTAGACGAGCGCGATCGCGCCGATCGGCAGGTTGATCAGGAAGACCCAGTGCCAGCTGGCCGCCTCGATCAGCCAGCCGCCGAGGATCGGGCCGCCGATCGGGCCGAGCAGCATCGGGATGCCGAGGACGGCCATCAGCCGGCCGATGCGTTCCGGGCCGGCGGCCCGGGTCATGATCGTCATGCCGAGCGGCATGAGCATGCCGCCGCCGAGGCCCTGGAGCACCCGGTACGCGACGAGCTGCTCGATCGAGTCGGCGGTGGCGCAGAGCACCGAGCCGAGCGTGAACAGCAGCAGCGCGAGCATGTAGAGGCGCTTGGTGCCGAACCGGTCGGCGGCCCAGCCACTGAGCGGGATCACCGTGGCGAGCGCCAGGGTGTAGCCGGTCATGGTCCAGGCGACCTGGGCGTACGTGGCGTCGAACTGGGTCTGGAAGGTCGGCAGCGCCACACTGACGACGGTGATGTCGAGGATCGACATGATGGCACCGAGGACCACCACGCCGGCGATCTTCAGCACGGCGGCGTCCAGCCTGTCGGGCGTCGCGGCGGCTTGACCAGTCACGGAGAGCTCCAGGTTGTGTCGGGCAGTGCGGCCGGCGTCAACGTGCTGCACGTCGGGGCGCGGGCCGTGCGCAAAGCGACGATGGTGCCACTGTCCCCGGCGGCCGGCATCCGCTTTTCCGGAGCCGGGGCCGAGCTACCGGGGTTATTCTGCCCTGTGGCGCGCCGGCGGGCGGGGAAGTCGTGCTACTTGAAGACGTGAAGCCCGCCACGTCTTCACATTCGCCGGCCCGGTCTACCGTCGGGCCGGGCCACCGGGGCCGGCGACCGAAATCAGGGTGGCGTGCATGGCGACCGAGTTCGCGCTCGACAACGAGATCATGGTGCTGGACGGCCGGGTGCTGGAGATCTTCCACAGCGGCACGGAGGAGAGCCTGCGGCTGCACGTGGCTCATCTGCGGATCAGCGCCACCCCGAACGGCGACGGCTTCAAGGTGCGCCTGGGACGGGCGTACGGCGACGACGACATCATGGGCGGGCGCCGGTGGAAGATGACCGCCGAGCAGTTCGCCGGGTTCCGCGCCTTCATCGCGGACGCCATCGCGGCCCGCGATCGCGGCCCGGGGCATTAACCCGACCGCGGCCGACCGGTACGGCGGGAGCGAACCATCGCGAGCCCACCGAGGACAACGGCGATCAGCCCCACCGCCACCGCCACGATGGCGCCCCCGAGTCCGTTGCCGGTGCCGACACCACCGTCGGACGTGGCGATGACGAGCCCGCCGAGCGCGCCACCCAGCAGTCCGGCCACCAGGGCGGCAACAGCCCTGGTGCGACCGGCGGGACGGGTGAGAGCCAGCCAGCCGATGACCACTCCCACGAGTCCCAGCACGGCGCCCGCGCTCGCCCCGAGCCGCCCGGAACTCATGGACGTGACGTCGGCGGCCATCGGGTGCGCCGCCGCGGGGGCGGCCGGGACGAGAGCCACCAACAGGAACATTCCGGCCCCGGCGATCGACTTCAGCACCTTCATGACAGCGTCCTTCCGATGTGTCCCGTCCCCGGATTCCGGGTTGAGCCCGATCATGTCGCCGGACGCACCGCGGGTCATCCCGCGGGAAGACGCACTTCAGGCTGCTGTCGCCGGCGTACCCGGCTGCCGCGGACGCCGCAGTCGACGGCGATCTACTGCCGGCGCGGTAGTTGCCGGGCCATGACGATGTGGACGGTGCCTACTCGGCCTCGGCGCGCAGGGCGCGGACAGCGGTTGCCATTCCGGCCAGCGCCGCGCGGTGGAAGCTGGGCCCGTACGAGACGCGGGCCACGCCGAGCTTTCGCAGCGTCGCCAGGTCGAGGTGTTCACCGGTGTTGCCGTTGACCGGGCACGCCAGTTCGGTGACCAGGGTGGCGACGGCGTCCTGGTCGCGTACCCCGATGGGGTAGACGCAGTCGGCGCCCGCGTCCCGGTAGAGCGTGCCCCGCCGGATGGTTTCCGTCAGCCGGTCCGGCTGGGGGATGCCGGCGGTGGGCAGGAAGGTGTCGACCCGGGCGTTGATGACCAGCGGGACTCCGGCGTCGTCGGCGGCGGACCGGACGGCCGCGAGCCATTCGGCGTGGGCGCCGGCTTCCTTCAACCCACCGGCCCGGTGGTCGGTGTCCTCCAGGTTGCAGCCGGCGGCGCCGATGTCCAGCAGGCGGCCGACGAGCTCGTGCGGCTGCATGCCGTACCCCGCTTCGGCGTCCACCGTGACCGGGACCGGCACGGTCCGGATGATGCGTTCGGCCGCGGCGAACATCTCCGGCCAGGGCGCCCCCTCGCCGTCGGGATAGCCGAGCATGGACGCGACGGCGTTGCTGGCGGTGGCGACGACCGGGAAGCCGGCCTCGACCACGACGGCGGCGCTGGCCGCGTCCCAGGCGTTGGGCAGGACGAGCAGCTCTCCGCTGTGGAGCTCGCGGAGCCGCTGGGCGCGGGCTTGCCGGGCGGGCAGATCAGCAGGCATGGAAGTCCTCCAGGTTCGGGGTTCAGCCGAGGGTGCGCGGCAGGCCGAGGTACGGCGCCACCGTGGCCTCGGAACGGGTGATCTCACAGATACGGTCCCCGGCGAGGCCGATGACCTCGATGCCCGCGAGGCGGGAGATGCCGGTGACCGGGTCGCGACGGTACTCACCCCAGGCGGGCTGGCCGTTCGCGCGTACCGGAATCAAGCGGTCGGTCTCCGGCCGGCGCGCGCCGACCGCCGTGAAGAAGGCCCGCGCGGCGTCCGCGCCGTGATATTCGAACGGCGCCGGCGGCATCCGCAGCCACACGTCGTCGGTCATCAGCGCGACGAGCCGGTCGACGTCGAAGGCGGTGAACGCCGAGACGAACTTTTCGAGCAGCTCACGCTCCCGCGGGCCGTCCGGCGCCGGCGGCGCGGGCCGATCCGGCCTGGTCCCCGCCATCGTCGCCCGGGCCCGCTTCAGCGCGCTGGTGACGGCGTCCGGCGTGAGACCCAGCAGGTCGGCGGTCTCGGCGGCGCGGTAACCGAGCACGTCACGCAGCAGCAGCACGGCACGCTGATTGGGCGGCAGCAGCTGGACCGCGGTGACGAAGGCCAGCGAGATCGCTTCCCGCGATTCGTAGCGGGCCTCGGGCCCGGGGGCCCGGTCGGCGAAACCCTCCAGCAGGGTGTCGGGACAAGGCTGCAACCAGAAGACCTCACCCGTACGCGTCGGCTCGGGCACCGCCGCCGGAAGCGCGACGGGCGGCGCGGGCCGGCGCTTCGCGGACCGCAGGTGATTGAGACAGCGGTTGGACGCGATCCGGTACAGCCAGGTGCGCACGGAGGAACGTTGCTCGAACCCCTCGAGGCCGAGCCAGGCGGCAAGCAGCGTCTCCTGCAGGAGATCCTCGGAGTCCTACAAGGAACCGAGCATCCGGTAGCAGTGCGCCTGCAGCTCCGCCCGGTACGGGGCGACCAGCTCGGTGAAGGCGTCATGGTTGCCCGCCCGCGCCCGCCGGATGAGTTCCGCCGTCACGTTACCCTCGCATTCGTCGTCTACTCGTACAGACACCAGCCGCCGCGGAAAGTGGGCGGGCCTCACCGACCGGCCCGCCCCTGCGGCATCCGCATGACCGCGTCCACGGAGAGCAAAATGCTGACACTGAGCCACCTGGAACGCGTCGCACCGGCGCTGCTTCCGTACCGGTCCGCCACCGCCCGGCCGATCGACTGGGACCTGCTGCAAGGCGCCCTGGGGATCACTTTTCCCACGGACTTCCGGGAGTTCGCGGACCATTATCCGGCTCTGTCGATCGACGACTACCTGACCATCCGGGTGCCCGACCCCGGCCACGAGCACCAGTACGTCAGCGGCGTGGCCAGCATCAACGACATCCTTGCCGACCTCACCGAGGACTACACGTTCCATCCGGCGGAGCAGGGCCTGATTCCCTGGGGCAGCTCCAACCAGGGCGACTTCTTCTTCTGGCGCCCGACCGGCGCGGATCCCGACCGGTGGCCGGCCGTCGTCTTCTCGTCGAACCTTGAGTGGTGGGAGCAGGAGGGCGGCATGCTGTCGCTGCTGGTCGGTCTCATCGACGGCTCGGTCGAGCACTGGGGCCTGCCGGCGTCCGTGCCGGGCCCGAACCCGAGAATCGAGCTCTAGACCGGCCGACCGGCCTCACCCATCGACCTCCGACTATCCTTCAGCACGTTTTCTTGTCATGATGGGAGCGCTCCCACGACACCGTCCCCCTGAAGGAAGCGCATGACGTCACGAACTCTCCGCATCGCTGCGGCCGCACTCCTCACCGGCGTGCTGACCGCCGCCGGCAGCGCGCTCACGACACATTCAGCGAGCGCGCACGGCGCGGTTTCGGACCCCGTCACCCGAGCCTACGACTGCAACCAGCGGTGGCAGAGCCCGAGCGATCCGGGCATGCAGTCGCAGGACCCGATGTGTTACCAGGCGTACCAGGCCGACCCGAACGCCATGTACAACTGGAACGGACTGTTCCGCGAGGGCGTCGCCGGCCGCCACCAGGCCGCCATCCCCGACGGCACCCTGTGCAGCGGCGGCCTGACCGCCGGCGGCCGGTACGCCGCGCTGGACGTGCCGGGCCGGTGGAACGCCACCAGCAAGCCGAACAGCTTCACCCTGAAACTGAACGACCCGTCCAGCCACGGCGCCGACTACCTGCGGATCTACATCACCAGGCAGGGCTTCGACCCGCTCACCCAGAAGCTCACCTGGGGTGCGCTGGAGCTGGTCACCGAAACCGGGCGGCAGGCCCCCAGCCAGACGTACACGGCACAGGTCAACGCCGGCAACCGCACCGGCCGGCACATCGTCTACACGATCTGGCAGGCCAGCCACCTCGACCAGTCGTACTACGCATGCAGCGACGTCGTGTTCGGCGGCGGCACCGACCCGGGCCCCACCCCCAGCGGTCCCACGCCGACGAGCCCGGCCCCGACCAGCCCGGCGCCGACCACTCCCCCGCCGAGCAACCCGGGCCCGAGCGGCTGCGACGCGACCATCCGGACGATCAGCCAGTGGCAGGGCGGCTACCAGGCCGAGGGCCAGGTGCGCGCGGGCGCCAACGGCACCCGGGGCTGGGCGGTCTCCTTCACCGCCACGGTCCAGAACGGCTGGAACGCCAGCTTCAGCACCAGCGGATCGTCCACGGTCGCCAGCAACGCCGGCCACAACGGCACGCTGGCCGCCAACGGCACGGCGACCTTCGGCTTCCTCGGCACCGGAACGCCACCGGCAACGGCCACCTGCACCGCGTCCTGACACCAGGCACTCAGCACATCGCGGTCCCCGCCGAGTTCCCTCTCGGCGGGGACCGCGTTGCTCGTCCGGACCTCCTGAATCACGTCCCGGGTGGCGTGCCCTCGTCCGCGGCCGCCAACTCGATCCGCTCGGTATGGCTCGCTCCGATGACCTCGATGCCTCGGGTTCCGATGTCAGGACCTGCTGGAGGCTGCGGACCACATCACCCTTCGACCCCTGTCGCAGCGTCGGCATCGCATTGCCGTCCGGAAGCGCCTTCCACGTCGCGGCATCGACGGCGCCGGTGACCGGCAGACCCTCCGCCGTCTGGAAGCCCTTCGTCGCGGCTTCCGTCCCGGGCCCGAACTTGCCGTCCACGACGAGTGCGGTGTTCGGGGTACGCCGCAGTGCACGTTGCGCCTGACTCACTGTGTCGCCGGTGTCGCCCGGACCGACCGTCGACATTCCCCCGTTGGTCATGCTGCTCCTCGCCTGGCGGAGTGGTGTTCCTGCAGGTCGATGCCCCGGTGGAGAATGGGCGACGGAGCGCGGGAAGAATGGCCTCGTGTGCCGATGAACGCCGTCCCATCATCGGCGTCCATGGATGTCTGGTCAATCGTCCCGCCGACACGGATGGTGCGGACGGCGCGGGCGCGGTGGCTTCTCGCGATTCTCAGAGCCAGCCGTTGCCCCGCGCGTGGATGATGGCCTCCGTGCGGTTCGCGACGCCCCAGCGCCGATAGAGCGCGCGCAGAACTCGGAACATCATCCTCTCGGAGTAGCCGGCGTGCTGGGCCAGCCGGGCGACGGTGAAGCCGTGGGCGAGCTGGCGGATCCAAGCGATCTCGGTCTCGGTGGGCACATGTTCCATCGGCGGCCGGCGCCGCGGAGACGCCAGTTCGCGTACCACGTCGACCGGCAGCACGATGCGACCGCGAACGGCCGCCGACAGCACGCTGCGCACGGTCTCGGAGTCCGCCTCGCGGGCCAGCACGCCCACGGCCCCGGCGGTGAGCGCTCGCACGGATCGCGTCACGTCCCCGTTCTCGATCACGGCAATCAACGTGGCCTGCGGCCGGGCGTCGTGCAGCTTGGCGAGGAGGGTCCAGTCGGCCGGGACGAGCAGGGTCAGCAGGATCAGGTGCTGGCCGGCTTTTGCGGTCCAGGCCAACAGGTCATCGGGCGACTCGACGTCGTAGCCGACGCTTCTCATTGCCTCCGCGACTCCGTTGCCGAACATCGGAAGCGGATCCGAGACGGCGATCCGAGACGGCATCCGGGATGCCTCCACAGCACGATTCTGCAAGCTGCTCCTACCGTCCTACACCGGCACGGACGGTGCCAGAAGGCGGCAGCGGACGCGGCATAGCTGCGACAGGGTACCGCCATCGACCACGGCGCCCTGACATCGACGACGTCATAGACGCGCAGAGTGTCGACGCCGTAACTTGAAGTGCAAGTAACTCGGCGTCGCCATTTTCCGTCCGTGTCGAAGCTATCTGTCGCGCCTATCCGGCGCGCGAATCCGATGCGGACGGCGGCCTCTTTCAATTGCGGCGGATTCCTCAGTCCGACGCCCAATCACTTGACCGAGGAGTGATTACTGTGGTCAATGAGAACTTCGGGCGCATTGACCCCGGTGACGTGCCCACGAGCGGAAAGGGCTGGCGGCGTGGCGTCCATGTCGAGCGGCGCCGACCCAAGCGGGATCAGGCGCTGACCGGCGTCGTGATCCACGTCAACCGGGTGGGTGTACGCAAGCTCAGGGTGCGCTGGACGGACGGCTCCATCAGCAACGTGTCCGCGCGATCAGTGCGGCGCCTGCGCTGACGCCGGCTAGGCCGGGCCGAACGTCGATCGTGAGCCGCGGGCCACCTCCGTCATCGCGGCAACCAGGTCGTCGTCGGCCTGATCCCCGAAACCGGCGAGGAGGATCGTGTTCCGATTCACGGCACCCGGGGCGTCGGTGATCCGGCGCGCGCACTCGAATGCTCGTCCGGCCTGCGCAAGGCGCCTCGCCTGCTGTTCCACCTCAATCAGGGCCAGCCCGAAATAGGCCAGACCCCGGGCATCCCATGCCAGATAGTCGTTCCGCTCCCGGTTCACCTGATCGCCGGCCACGTCCTCGGCGGTCAAGAAGGCGAGCCGGGCCCGGACCCGATCATCTCGACGGAATGCGGCGATGCCCAGCAGCCCGTTCGCCCCGACCGCCCGTGGCCCACGGTCCAGCCGGGCACTGATCTCCGCGGTGTCGAGAGCGTCACCGTCCCGGTCGAGACAAAGGTAAGCGAGACCGAGGTTGAGATTGGCCTGCCGGATCAGGCGCGGGTCCCGGGTGAGCACCCCGATCTCGGCGGCCTGCCGCGCGGGCTCGATGGCTTCCTCGGCCGCTCCGGAGTCGATGAGAACGGCAGCCTCGCCGTTGAGGCAGAGCCCGAGGCCGAGTTCGTTCCGGTTGGTGGCGACGGACGCCACCGAGCCGCCTTCGCGAAGCAGCTCAAGCGCCGCCTCCGGTTCGTCAACCTGACCGAGGACCCAGGCGTTGTTGGCGAGGAGCGTGGGCAGGATCTGCTCGCGGTCGGCCTTGGACAAAGCGCCTGCCGAACTCCGCGCCTCGGTGAACGCGCGCAGAGACTGCGCGTGGCGGCCGGTCCGGCCGAGGCTGAGCGCGAGACCCGCTTGGGCGGCGACCAGATTGCGCGGTGTGCCGCCGACCAGCCGGCACTGCCACACGTGACGACGGAACAGCCGGCGGGCAAGAGTGAACCTTCCCGCTTCGAACTGGACGGTGGCCATCTGGATGTCGAGGGTGGTGCGGGCCCGCGGGGAAAGCCAGGAGCACTGTCGGCGGGCCTCTCTGAGCTCGGTCAGGGCAGCCGTGACGTTTTCCTGCTGCTGCAGCGCCGCCACCATGCGCCGGCGGTTGTCCGCTTCCTCGGCGTCTGTTCCCACGCCGCCTTGGACGGCGCGCCGCCACTCCAGCAGGGCGTCACTCTGTCCCCAGGGACGGAGATACTCGTCCTCGATGTGATTCATGACCTCCACCGCGCGGTGATAGTCCCATGCCCGGATGCGCAGGTCGATCTCGCTGAAGTGCGGGCGGAGGTCGAGCAGGTCGGTGACTTCGGCCCGCTGTTCCCGCTCGAAAAACTCGGCGGCGCGATACAACAGCGCGAAGCGGGTGAGCGGGGGCCGCGGACGACGGTGATCGTTGAGCTCGCCGGGCGGCATGCCGGCAAGCACCCGGGCGCTTTCCGTGAGCGGCAGGAAATAGTGCCCGTGGTCGTGGCGTGCGATGCGTCGGTCGTGCAGGCCACGCAGCACGGGACCGCTGTCGACGCCCTTCACGGACGGGTTCAGCAGGAAATCGACCGCCGCGGGTGGCACAGGCCGGCCGAAGGCCGCGAGTGCCTGCACGACCCGCTGCTCGGTCCGGTCGAGTTTGCCGAAGGTCCGATCGAACAGTGTCATTGCCACGTCCTCGGATGCGACCCGGCCGAGCTCGTCGAGGAGGCGGAACACGGACCTGCCGGGCTCCAGTCGCAGCAGGCCGACGAACAGCTCGAGGGTGCGCGGGTGCCCCTGGCTCACTTCGAACATCCACTGCCGGTACTCCTGGCTTTCCTGCGCCAGCGCGGAAAGCCCCAGCACCGCGGTGCGGTCCATGGCGGTCAGGAACTTGATGGTGTCGTCGAACGGAAGACCGCGATCGAGCGGGATGAACCGGACGTTCGCCGGCAGCTCGCGACGGATCCGCAGTGGCGGTCCGTCGGCGACGGTGAGGACCAGCGTGACACCGTGGCCGGAGCGGCCGGCCAACTCCCGGACGAACGCGCCCAGGTCGCGATCCCGAATATCTCCCTCGGCGTTCAGCAGGTGTTCCGCGGCGTCGAGGACGACCACGACCGCCGTGCCGGTCAAGGCCGTGAGCACTTCGGTGAGCTTCTCCCGCCACTCGATCGGGTCCGTCAGGCGTTCGGTGAGCCGCGCCCGATCATCGCCGTCCGGGAGGGTCCGCACGAGGTCCAGCAGGAGCGCCGCCACGTTGATCGGCCGGTATCCGTCCGCCGAGAGGTATACGACGGCGTCCACCTCGGCACGCGCTCCGGGCCCGGCGAGCCGGCGCCGGAGCTCCGCCGCGAACGCCGTCTTGCCGGCGCCGACCGCTCCGTGCACCACGACCACCCGGGTCGAGACCTCGGCGATCGCGTCCTCCACGTCCTGCATCTCGGGCACCCGGTCGTGGAACTCGCCCTCCGGAGCGGCCGGTGCCTCGTTGACCAACCGAATGTCGCGGGACGAGATGGTCTCCCCAGTACGGTCCGACGGCTCCGGCCGGTCGCGATGGGCGCTGGTGCGGGTGGTCCGGCGCGTCTCTTCCTCCAACCGCACGCGTAGATCACGGTTGTATTTGTCGAGCCTTCGCCGCAGTGGCTCGGCCGCCTGTTCCGCCTCCGGCTCGGTCTGCGACAGCCTCTCGGTGATCTGCCGCCGAACCTGTTTCGGCAACGAGATCTCGGTGATCCGGCTGGTGAGCTCGGTGAAGCCGGCGTCGCCCGCCTCCACCATGTCCGGCAGCTCACCCAGCGACAGGGCCATGGCGTCGATCTGAACGTGGATCACCGGAATGCCGCCGGTCTTCGCGGCGTCGATGCGGCGTCGGCAACCGAAATCCTGCAGGCTGCGCTCGGAAACGAGGTAAACGAACACGTCGGGAATGTGCAGGCTGTCGTCGTGCGACTTACGGCGCTCCTCCTCGTGCAGCAGGACGTGGACGGTCCAGCTCAGTTCGCCGTCGTCGGCGTATTTCGTCAGCCGCTGGCGCAGCTCGTAGGCGTCCGCCCGGTCGGCCGGGGCCGAGATCAGCGAGGCGATCACCTGGTCCGGCGCTTCCTCCGCTGCCGGCTGAGGCGGGATGAGCTCGTCCTTCTCCGCGATCCGCAAGAATTCCGCCGCGGCCCGCGCCGCGACGCGGAAGAACCAACGCCGCGCGGGATCCGGGTGATTCTTGTAGCTGGTGTTCCGCAGCGCGCCGGCCAGCAAGGAGAGCAGGTACTGGATACGCCATTCGGCAAGGAAGCGCCGGGGCGGTCCGGCCGCGCGCTGGACCGCACGAAGGGTTTCACCGGTCGCCACTGGTCCGGGCCCGAACCGGCCGGCACCATCGAGGAGCATCCGAAGCAGGACTTCCGCCTCGTCCGCGCTGGAGATGGTCTCCAACTCGGCCGCGGCAACCGAAAGGGACAGCGCCACCAGGTCCCGCGTCAGCGGCGCCGCGGGGTCGAAAGCCGCCAGGTCGACGATCCTGATGTCCTCCGGTGCCGGGGGCACGAACGGCTCGCCGTACACCGGCTCCCGATGAGGGACGAGGATGTTTCCCCGATGCAGGTCGCCGTGGCTCAAGCCGTACAGGTACTCGACCAGTACACGCCCTGCGGACAGCCCCGAGCGGACCATCGCGATGGGGTTGGGCAGCCGCTCGCCGTCGTCTGCCGTCGGCGCGCCGATCCACTCCGCGCCCCGCTGGGCCAGGCCGTTGCCGACCGCCCAATCCTCGATCTTGTCGATCGACTTGCGCAGTTCCAGCCGCAGGTAACCCCGGACGATGTCCCGGGAAAGTGTCGGGGCGTCCGGCCACCGATCGCCGTTCCATTCGGTCAGAACGAGGCGCGCCACGGCCGCGCAGCAGACCGCTTGCACGTCATCGCCGTATTTGTCGACCGGACGATAATCGACCAGGTCTCCGGCGATGTCCTGGAACATGATGAAGCGACCGTCACCGACCGGCCAGGGCTGCCCCCTCTGCCGCACCAGATATCGTTTCGCGAAGTCCTCGTTCCGCCGCCAAGCCTCCGCGTGCAGGCCGGTCTCGCGCTCGTCACCAGCGGGGACGACCTTGACAATCAACTTCTCGGACCGCAGACCCCCACTGGGGTGCGACGCCTCGAAGAGAACGGCCGTCACGACAGCGCCGGTGTAGCCGGACGCACTCCACTTCTGCTGCGGTAGGCGCACGAAGCCGTAGTCGGCCCGCGCCCACTGTCGCAGCGCCGCCGCGACCTGCGGATCCAGCAGCGAGGCGAGTTCATCCGGGGCATCTCTACCCGAGGCCGCCGTGGGTGCCATCGATCGCTGCCTCCCTCTGCCGTCAGCGCAGGGCCGGTAGATCTTCGTGGATACGCCGATCGCCCAGCAGGAACGCCGACTGCGGGCTGATCAGGTACCGATCGCAGCGCCCCTCCTCGATGTCGGTGGACCGGACCAGCACAATCGCGGTCTCTGCTGGGTCCCGCCCCAGTTCGAACAGGCGGCGCAACAGCTGCGCGGCCTCCGGGGAGTCGGCGACCACGTCGTACACCTCGAAGGACCGCACCGTCCGGTACGGCTTACCCGGCGTCGGCCGCGGCCCGTCGAGGACGGCGCGGACCTTCTCGAAGCGCAGGTTCGCGACCAGCGGTACGAGCTCCGGGTGTCCCGCCTCAGCTAGTTCCTCACGCAGCTCGCGGCGAAGACACTCGGGCCCGGACTCGCGGGAGGTGCCGCCGTCGTACCAGCGCAGAAAGCCGATGCCGTGTCGCGCCGGCACGAACCCGCGCAGATCACGACTCATCGTCGCGTCACGGCCGGCCGGGCGCTGCTCGACGAACCCCACCGCGTCCAGAGCCGCGGCAGCCCCGTTCGTGTACTTGACCACCCCGCCCGGCGGTCCGTACGCATCGGGCCGGAAAGGCTGGTGGATCAGCACGTAACCGTCGTCGTCCTTGACCCGTAGCAACGCCGCGACCGACACCCGCAGCCGTCCGAACGGAAACAGGGTGACGCGCAGCAGTGCGAGGTGGCGCCGATGCCGCCAGATCAGCCCGCCGACGGCGAGCAGACCAGCGGTGATCAGGCCGGCGACGATGTTGACGAGCACGCGACACCTCCTGGGCGGCGCGGGCATCAGCCCGCCGCGGCTACGGAACGCGACAAGCTCGATGCTGCCGGTGAGATTGACTTCCGTCAACACGCCTTATCGGCGGACTTCCGCACGCCGGGACCGCGCTTCCTATCGCTGGCGGTGGTTGGTCGTCGCGGTGTGGCTGCTCGCGCTCGGTGTGGTGGCGCTGCTCGCCGTCAGGTGGCAAGGCCGCTGCTGCGCTCGACGTTCCGCATGCTCATCGACTCCTGCGACGACATGACGGTCGCCGCTGAAGCCGTGAACGGCGAGGAAGCGGCCACCCTGGCCCGGCTGCACCGGCCGGACATGGCGCTGATGGACATCTGGATGCCGGTCGTCGACGGGCTGGCCGCTGCCTGTCCGGTCCCGGCGTCCGCGAGCTGCCGCAAGGCTCACTGGGCGACGCTGACCGACCGGGAGCGCGAGATCACTCCGTGGCCACGGCCTGTCGACCAAGGAGATCACCGAACGTTGGTCGTGAGCCCGAGGACGGCCCGCACGCACAAACAGCGCCCACCGCAACGCGCAGCGAAGCGCCCGCGGTGGCCGACAACCGCAACGCCGGCCCGCACGCACAACGGCGCCCACCGCAACGCGGGGCATCCGGGGGCTCGGCCCCCGGAGCAGAAATGACGAGTGCCCCCGGTCCGCGCTTTCCGCGGACAGGAGGCACCTGGGACTCGTGGGCGATACTGGGATCGAACCAGTGACCTCTCCGGTGTGAACGGAGCGCTCTCCCGCTGAGCTAATCGCCCTCAACGGAGTCAGACTGTACCGGAACCCGGGCCGCGCGCGCGAACCAGGGTCCCGGCGCGTCAGCCTCCGGTGATGAACTTCCAGATCACCGCGGCCAGGTCGATGCCCATGGTGAGTTTGACCGACAGCCAGACCACGGCCGAGATGAAGATGAAGCCGGCCAGGCCGATCAGGGCGCGCATCGGCAGCGACTGTTTCAGCACCCAGTGGGTCCAGGCCTGGACGTGCTTCTTGGTGAAGTGCAGCAGTCTGCGGGCCCAGGCGAACTCGACGGCCAGGATCGCCAGGCCGAGGATCACGATGGCCCAGCCGGGTCCGGGGAACGGGATCAGCACGATGCCGACCGCGACCACGACGGTCCCCAGGACGCCGACGCCGATCTTCAGGGCGAGCCGGCCGGTGGGTTTGGCGCGGATCCGGTCCAGGATCCCCGGAGGTGAGTGTTCCTCGGGTGGGGATTCGGTCAGGGGTTCCGATTGGGACATCTCGTTCACTTTCGCGGCAAAGATCGCGGGCTCCCGGTCATTTCATCCCCCAGTGTTCCCCGCCCCCGTCACTACCCGGGAGGAATGGACGTTACCGGAGTGAGTCAACTGCTGGGCCACCCGACGCCGGGCGAAACCGAGTACATGGGCAGAACAGGTCAAGATACCGTTTAACGCCTCCTCCGGAGAGCTTATCGGAAGCGCCTTCCCACTACTGGGTGAGATCAGCGTATGGCGGAGCGTAATGACAGGGATCACCTGAGTATGGGAAACGCGGGGTTCACCAGCCTCGCAGCGGTGCCGGGGGGAGTCCGTCCATGAGTACCATTCGTCCAACGACCGTCGAGGTCGAAACCTCGCTGCGGCTCGTAGCGCCAGATGCCACGGCTCTGCCCGTGCGCGCCAGTCTGCGGTACGACCCAGCCGACCCGTATGCCGTGCACGTGTTGTTCCACGCGGAATCAGCCGGTGGGGAAGCCGTTAGCTGGTCCTTCGCGCGTGAACTGCTCGTGACCGGGCTCGATGAGCCGGCGGGTATCGGGGACGTCCGGGTGTGGCCGTGGGCCACGCCGCGGGGCGACTTCGTGGCCCTCGCGCTGTCGTCGCCAGACGGCAACGCATTGTTCGAAGTGCCGCGCAGTGTCCTGGTCCGGTTCCTACGGCGCACCTATGTGGTGGTGCCGCGGGGCCGGGAGTCCGATCACCTGGACGTGGACGCGGCGGTCAACCGGCTGCTCGCCGGTCGATAGCGACAGGAATTACCGGGGCGACCCGCGCGGACACTGCCGGTCCGCGCGGGTCGCCTTTTTGCCGCCCGGGTCCGGGAAACGGACAGTCGGCGGATTGTCGCCGAATCCCGGGCACAAAGCGAATAGCACGACCGACCGTACTTAATGTCCGATTTGACCCTTGATTTCTGACCCGTGACACCGATATCAGGCGTCGCCGGCACTCACACGTGCGTCCCTGGTCACGGCCCGATACGGTCGGCTCGATGGTCACCTCCACCGCGCGTCCGAGCAGGTCCGCACCCGCCCCGAACTGGGCGGGCGTGGGCACCTGCACGCTGCCCGAGACCGACCTGGCGACGCCGCGCCCGGCACCGCGCCGGTTGCCGTACCACCTGCTCGCGCTGACCACCGCCGGGCACGGCACCGTGGAGATCGACTTCGTCCTGCAGCGCTGCCGGCCCGGCACCCTGCTCTGGATCCGGCCCGGTCAGGCGCTGCGCTTCGGCATCGAGCCGGGGCTGGACGCCTCCCTGGTCTCCTGGGACCGGGATCTGCTCTCGGCCGCCGACGTCACCGGCGTACCGGTGGATGATCTGCCCGGGCCGAACCGCTGGCAGCTGGCCGGCGAGGACGAGGACGCGGTGATCACCGAGGTCGCGCAGCTCGGGGTCGACTGCGCCCGGCACACCTCCGGACCGGTCGCGGCCGCGCTGCTGCAGCATCAGCTCGCCGTCCTGCTGCTGCGCATCGCCCTGCTGACCAGCGGCGACGACCGGCGCACCGGGACCACGAGCGCCGAGAGCCGCACGTTCGCGAGGTTCCGCCGCGAGCTGGAGGACGGCCACCCGCACAGCCGGCGGGTCGAGGACTACGCCGCCCGGCTCGGCTGCTCGGTGCGCACGCTGACCCGGGCCTGCCTGGCGGTCACCGGCCGCACCGCGAAACAGGTCGTCGACGACCGGGTCGCGCTGGAGGCGCGCCGGCTGCTGGCCTGCACCGAGCTGTCGGTGGCGGAGATCGGCCGCCGGCTCGGCTTCGGCGAACCGACCAACTTCGGGCGCTTCTTCCATCGCGAGGCGGGCCTGAGCCCGGGTGCCTTCCGGGCCGGCGCGGCAGCGGCGATGCCCACCCAGGTGGCCGACGACGTGGCCGACATCGGGGCCCGGGTCCCGGCCCAGCGACTGGCCGCTGACTGAGCGTGATGCCCGAATTCCCATTATTCCCGGGGTGCGCGAGGGTCGCGGGCTTCGACGCGGCATGATGGAGGGGTGCAGATCTCCGCGCGCGGCGACTACGCGGTACGGGCGGCGCTGAGCTTGGCCCACGCCTACCCGGCCCTGATGTCCGCCCAGGCCATTGCCCAGGACCAGAACATGCCCCGGAAGTTCCTCGAGGCAGTACTGGCCGACCTGCGCCGCGCCGGGGTGGTCAGAGCTCAGCGCGGCGCCGAAGGTGGCTACACCCTGTCACAGAGTCCCCGGGACGTGACGATCGGTCAGATTCTGCGGGCTGTGGACGGTCCACTCGCGGGAGTCCGCGGCCTGCGCCCCGAGGAGACCCAGTATTCGGGGGCGGCGGAAAACCTGCCCAACCTTTGGGTCGCCGTACGCTCCGCGGTCCGCGAGGTGGTCGACGAGGTGAGCCTCGCCGAGCTGATCAGCGGCCGGATGCCGGCCCACGTCCGCAAGCTGACGACCAGGCCCGACGCGTGGCAGCCGCGCTGAGGGTTTGCGGAAATCCACCATCGGGAATCTTCCGGCCACCTGGCTCTCCACGGAAGGACTCCCCCGATGGGCATTCAATACCGCAGTCGTAAGAAGTTCGGGCCGTTCATCCTGAACTTCACGCAGCGGGGATTCTCCTCCTGGTCCATCAAGATCGGACGCTGGTCCTGGAACTCCAAGGCCAAGGCGCACCGCGTGGACCTGCCCGGCCCGCTGTCGTGGAAGCAGGACAAGTCGTAGCTCGTCGCTGACAGCTCACGCCGCGGCGATCACCACGTCGCCGCCGAGCCTGCCGTGCTCCGGCCGCCGGGTCACCGACCCGGCGGTCAGCAGCGCCTGCAGCACCCGGGTCGCGTCCGCGGCCCGGTAGACGGTCTCGGTCAGCGCGAAGGTCCGCAGGTCGGTCACCGTGGCCTCGCCCACCCCGGCGAGGTGCGCCAGCAGCTCGCGGCGCAGCGGCCCGGGATGCGGGCTGAGCGAGATGTCGATGAGGTGGCGCTCGGGATCACCGGGGTCGCGGTAGCGCACCCCCGCATACTCGTCGACCGCCCAGAGCGCGTCCTTGAAGCCCTCGAGGTTCTTGCCGGACTGGGTGGCGAACACCAGCACCTGCCCGGGCTCCTCCCCGGTCGCCAGCTCCACCGCCGCCACCAGCGGGAAGCCGGCCGCCCGCAGCTCGGCGCGGTAGTCGTCGGCCACGAACCCCGGGGCCGGGACCACGATCACCGCCTCCGCGGGCTTACCCGCGGTCAGCGCCGCGACGGTCGCCGGCAGCGGCGGCCCGCCCGCGGCAGTCGCATCCAGACAAGCAAGCAGCGGTACGCGACCAGCCCCGACCGCCTTCAACGCCACCGCCAGCCGCGTGTCCGTGCCACCGGACACAGCCTGCACGGTCAGCCCCGCACCCGCGCCGGCCTCCTGCTGGATCGCGGTGAGCCGCGCACCCACCTCACCGACGTCCTCGCCCAGCGCGAGCATCGTCAGCTCCCTGCCCCGGACCAGGTCGGACTGGTCCACGAAGACCCGCAGCGCGGCCTGCGCCAGCTCGGGCCCGGCATCGGCGTAACCGTGCACATAGGTGGCGCGGCGGGCCCGGTGCAACGCGGCGGGCGCCCACGCCTCGAGGTGGCGGACGAGGATCTCACGCTTGACGTCGGCGACGCTGTCGGCGGTCATGACCTCGTTATACGGCGTCGCGCCGGAACGCGGCGGGCCGGGTCACCGCAAGCCGGGTCTTGTACCGAGGGTGTCCGAGCAGACACTATGAGGCACGTGGCACCTCCGCTCGCCGACCTCACCGCCCAGGCCCAGATCCTCACCTCCGCGGGCGACCTCGCCGGGGCCAGGGACGTGCTCGCCGACGCGCTCGACCCGGCCGACGCCGATCCGCAGCGCGCCTCCCCCGACCTGGCGCTGGCCGCGGCCCTGCAGGCCCGGATCCTGATCGCCCTCGGCGACCCGCACGCCGCCCGCACCTGGGCCGGCTTCGCGCACGCCGCGGAGGAACGCCTGAACGGCCCGCACGACGAACGCACGATCGCGGCGGCGGCCACCCACGCGGCGGTGCTGCACCGGGTGGGCAACCACGGCCGGGCGGCCCAGCTCTACCACGACCTGGTCGCCGAACTGACCGCTGTGGACGGCCGACTGTCGGCGCGGGTGCTGGCCGCCGAGGCCGACCTGGCCACCGCCGAGCACGCGTCCGGGCAGTGCACAGCAGCGCGGAACAGGCTCGCCGACGCCTGGGCCCGGCACAACCAGGCCCACGGCGAGGACGCCCCGGCGGGCATCAAGATGCTGGCCCGGCTGGCGGCGATGGAACGTGAGTGCGGCCACGAACGCGACGCGCACCAGCACTTCAGCCGGGCCCAGGAGCTGTGCGCCCGCTACCTGCCGCCGGACCATCCGCTGGGCCGGCAGGTCGCCCGCCTGGCCGGGGCGCAGCCCTCGGGCCGGCACACGTGCGGCCAGGTGCAACGCTCCACGGGTCCGGCGCCGGACGGCCCGGCGGCGGGCGTCACCCGCGTGCCGGCGAAAACCCCGGGAATCCATCCGGTACGCCAGGAGCCCCCGGCACCGGGCGACCCGACCGGCCGCCACGCCCGCCCCGAGCCACCGGTCCCCCTCCCCCTGATCTCCCCGGCGCCACCACCCGAGCCCACCCCACTGCCCCAGGCCGCCTTGCCGATAGATACCGCCCCACCACCCGAGGCCACCCGGCCGGCCGACACTGCTCCGCCGCCTGCGGGCGTCCTGGCCGCCGAGAGCGCCCCGTGGACCAATAGGGCCTATCGGGCCGGTAGCGCCCAGTCCGCCGAGGCAACCACAGCCAATACTGGCTTGCCGCCCGCCAGCGCCCAGCCGGACGAAAGTGCCCCGCGGGCCGAAAGCGCCTATCAGGCGGGTAACGCGCAGCCCGCCGAGGCCACCCCAACCGATGCTGGCTTGCCGCCCGCCAGCGCCCAGCCAGGCGAAAGTGCTCCGCGGACCGAAAGCGCCTACCGAACTGACAGCGCCCCACCGGGCGAAAGCACCCCGCGGACCGAGAGCGCCTATCAGGCTGACAGCGCCCCACCGGCCGAGACCGCTCTGGCCCTCGACAGCGTCCACCCCGACGAGACCGTTGTGCTACCCGAGAGCGCCCATCTCGCTCAGACGGCCCACCCGGCCGCGGCTGTGCCGCCGGTTGACACAGCGCCAGCGGCGGAGACCGGCGGCCCAGTCCCCTGGGTGGGACGCACCCCCTGGGCCGAGACCGCAGCCGAGACCGATCCGCCGCAGCTGGAGGTGACCCCACCGCCGCAGGCGCACGGTTTCACCCCTCGGCGCCCCGACGCCGCCCCGCTGCAAGACGAAGCGCCCGCCGAGGCCGCTCCGGGCGCCTGGGTGACGCCGCCCCCGCCGATCCCGGTCCAGCCGCAGCAGTCCTGGCCCGAGACGGCACCCCAGCCGCACATGGCCATGGCCGCGCCGGCCCCGCCGACCTACCGGCCAGCAGAAAGGCCAGCAGAAAGGCCAGCAGAAAGGCCAGCAGAAAGGCCAGCAGAAAGGCCAGCCGACAGGCCAACCGACAGGCCAGCAGAAAGGCCAGTCGAGCAGCCGGTCGAGCAGCCACCGCGGGGCTGGGCCGTGGAGCCGCCCGGCCCCTGGCCACCCGACTCGTTCCCACCGGCCGCGTACCCGCCCGACACCTATCCGCCCGGCCCGCGGCTCCCGGTCGACGAGCCCCCCGCGCCCGGGGCGGACCGTCGTCTGCCCGTACCGGTGGAGAAGCGGAACCGGCAGCCCCTCGTCCTCGCCGCCGTGCTCGTGGCCGGCATCGCGGCCGCGGCCGCGATCGTCATCGCGACCTGGCCCCGCGAGGACGCCCAGCCCGCGGCCGGCCCGACCGCCTCGGCCTCCGCACCGGTGTCCGCCGCCCCACCGGCCGCTTCGGCCTCCGCCCGGCCGAGCAACGCCGCCGTCGCCCCCACCCGGGTCACGTTGCAGGACAACCGGGACAGCGTGGCGCTGACCTGGCGGTATCCGAAGGGTTCCGAGGGGCCTGTGCTGATCTCCGGCGGCCGGACCGGGCAGGAGCAGCGGGCGTTCCAGCAGCTGCCCGCCGGCACCACCGACTACGTCGTGTACGGGCTCAACCGGCAGAACAACTACTGCTTCTCCGTGGCCGTCGTTTATACCGTCGACCAGGTCGCGGCTTCCGAGGCGGTGTGCACGAGGCGGTAGTAACCGACTTGCAACCCGGCAACACCTCAGCAATCACCGCCCGCGTCCGATCGCAACGGTTGCCGAGGACCCACCGGGGACTCAACGGGGAAAGCGGGAACGCGGGTGACGACGGAGGCGGCAGAGACAGCCGGCGCCGTGGCCGTGGACGAGCGGAAGACGCTCGAGGCCACCCTGGCGGAGCTCGAGGACCGTCCGCCGTCCCAGTTCCGTTCGCTGGCGACGCCCGCCGCGCTGATCGAGCGCCGGGCCGACGAGCTCGGCGCCGGGGATCTCGCCATGCGGGCGCGGCTGCTGCGTGCCATGTCGCTGGTCCGGGAGGGCCGGTCCGAGCAGGGCGGCCGGCGCGCGCACCAGGTGCTGGCCTGGGCCCAGCAGCACGACCACCCGTTCCTGCTCGCCCGCGCGCACCGGGTGCTGTCGCTGTTCTACCGGCAGATCGGTGACCTGTCCGAGGGGCTCAGCCACGCGGTGCAGTGCGTCGCCAACCTCACCGACGACGAGCCGCAGAACGTCCGGGCGCTGCACCTGATGCGGCTCGCCGTGGCGCTGGACGAGAGCGGCTCGACCGAGGAGGGGAACCGCCGGTTCCGCGAGGCGCTCACCATCGCCACCGAGATCGGCGACCTCGACCTGACGATGAACATCCTCAACAACATGGCCTACACGGCCTTCGAGAACGGCGACGAGCCCGGTGCCCGAGAGCTCGTCCGGCACATGCACGAGGTCCGGGAACGCGGCGGCCGCGACTTCGGGGCGCTGGAGATCGACACGATCGCCCGGATCGAGATGATGAGCGGCAACTACGACGCCGCCGAGCAGGCTCTGCACATCATCCTCGACGACGCGACCTCCGCGCTGCTCAGCCACGAGGGCGACGCCCCGGCGGTCTGCATGCTCACCCTGGCCGAGGCGCGCCGGCTCAGCCGCCGCTATGCGGCCGCCCAGGAGGCCCTGGACGCGGCGGTGGCGCTGGCCGAGGAGCGCGGTCTGGACCGGGTACGGGCCCAGATCCGCGAGGAGCAGGCGGCCCTGTACGCCGCCACCGGCCGGTATCAGGAGGCCTACGACGAGCACCGCGCCTTCTACGCCGCGGCCAACGCCCTGAACTCGAGGCAGCGGGAGGCGCAGGCCCGGGCGCTGCAGGCGGTCTTCGAGGCCACCGAGGCGCGCCGGGCCAGCGAGCACTTCCGGGAGATGGCCCACCGCGACGCGCTGACCGGCCTGTGGAACCGCCGGTACGTCAACGAGCGGCTGCCCGCCCTGCTCAGCGAGGCCGTCGCGCGGCGCACGCCGTTGTCGCTGGCGATCCTCGACCTGGACCACTTCAAGCGGATCAACGACACGCTGTCGCACAGCACCGGCGACACCGTGCTGCAGGAGGTGTCCCGGCTGCTGACCGACACGGTCACCGGACCGATGATCGCGGCGCGGATCGGTGGCGAGGAGTTCCTGCTGGTGCTGCCGGGCCTGGACGCCGAGGAGGCGGCCGACTGCTGCGAGCGGCTCCGGCTGCGGATCCGGGCGCACGCCTGGGAGCCGGTCACCGGGACGATGCCGGTGACCACGAGCATCGGCGTCACGACCGCGCCGGAGGGTCGGGCGACGCCGTCGACGCTGCTGTCGCTGGCGGACCGCAACCTGTACGTGGCCAAGCGCGAAGGCCGCGACCGCGTGGTGGCGGACCTATAGCTCCAGGTCGACGGCGAGCGGGTAGTGGTCGGAGGCGTACTCGGCCTCGGCGCCGCGCAGCACCCGCGCGTTCGTGGCCCGGGCGGCGATCGGCGGGGCGGCCATCAGGTAGTCCAGCCGCATCCCGGTGGGGGAGAACTCGTGCCCACCACCGCGGGTCGTGGGCACCGTGTGCCCGTCGCCCTCTCCGGCTCTCGGCCACAGGTCCACGAAGCCCGCGGCGGTGAAGGCCGCGATGGCCCGGGTGTCCGCCGTACCCTCCGGGGTCGTGTGCCGGCGGCGGTACGGCCCGCTGAGGGCCGCCAGCCGCTCGGTGTGGTCGGTGTCCGGGTCCAGGGAGTTGAGATCACCGGCGAGCAGCACAGGCCCCTTGCCGGGCCGGTGCCGCGCGGCCAGGAAGCGCGCCTCGCGCAGCCGCCGGTACGGCGAGAGCGCGTTGAGGTGCGTGCTGACCACCGTGAGCTGCCCGGCGGTCGTCGGCACCCGGACCGCCGCGGCGGCGTGGTGCAGCCGCCACCGGACACCGGACCAGTCGACGATCCGCAGCGGCGGCCGGACCAGCACCGCGACGCTCTGCCCGAACACCGAGCGGGCCAGGAACGGCGTCATGCCCAGCGCGCCGGCCACCTCCCGCATCCGCCGGCCCGGGAAGCCGCGCAGCTCCTGCAGCGCCAGGATGTCGGGCCTCTCCCGCCGCAGCAGGCTCACCACGGCGTCCAGCCGGCCACCGCTGCCCCCGGTGCGGATGTTCCAGGTCAGGAAGCGGACTGTCACCGCACCGCCTCGGGCGTGCCGGCGGGCACCGTCGTCTCGGTCAGGTCGCGGTGCGCGTCGCGTTCGGTGAGCTCGCCGGCGTCGGCCCGGTTGCCCTCGGCCACGTCGGCGTTGGGCCGCAGCACGAAGTAGAGCAGGGTCAGCCAGCAGGCGGCCAGCACACCGGCGCCGAGGAAGTCGGTCGGGTGGTGCATGCCGCGGTACATCCGGGACAGCGCGACGCCGGCCGGCATGATCACCGCGAGGGCCACGAAGACCCAGCGCCACCAGGCCCGGATCCGCGGCACCAGCAGGATGGCGATGGCGGCGTAGAGGCACATGGTGGCGGCGATGTGCCCGGACGGGAACGACGAGGTGGGCATCTGCCCGTCGAGCTGCTCGACCGGCGGGCGGGGGCGGCCCACCGCGGCGGCCGTGGTCAGGAACAGGCTCAGCTCGCCGAACATGGCCAGCACCACGAACAGCACCGGGCGCCAGCGCCGCCACAGGGCCAGCACCAGCGGGCAGAACACCAGCGAGACCAGCAGGATCATGTGGGTGTCGCCGGCCTTGCTCCACAGGTAGCTGAGGTCGTCCAGCGACGGGGTGCGGAAGGTCTGCAGCCAGCGGACGAAGCCCTCGTCGGCGGACCGGATCCAGGTGCCCTCGGTGTGGTTGGTGACGGTCCAGCCCAGCAGGTAGAGCACGCCGAAGATGAAAACCCAGCCGACGACGAGCTCGGCCGCCTTGGCCCAGGGGTGCGGCAGCAGCTGCTCCTCGTCCGGCGCCGGGGTGACGTCGTGGGCCGCCTCCGGCTCGAGTCCCTCCTCCAGCGGGCGGACGGGCTGGCCGACCTCGCGGCGCCAGAGCCGGAACGCGTACGCGGTCACGCCCAGCCAGGCCGCGCCGAGCAGCCAGCCGGCCAGCACGTCGGAGAGAAAGTGCACGCCGAGCGCCATCCGGGTGACGCCGACGGTCACGATGACCAGCCCGATCAGGGCGATCACCGCCTTGCGCCAGCGCGGCGCCACCGCGGGCAGGAAGACCAGCAGCAGGGCGCCGTACGCGACGAACGAGCCCAGCGCGTGCCCGCTCGGGAAGCTGTTGCCCGGCGCCCCGGAGACCGGCACGTCGACGACCGGGCGCAGCCGGCCCACCAGCGTCTTGAGGGACGGGTCGAGCAGCAGCGCACCGACCCCGGTGACGACCAGGTACGCCGCCAGGCGGGTCCGGCGGCGGATCAGCAGCAGCACGACGGCCACCGACACCAGCCACATCATCACCGGCCGGCCGCCGAGGTCGGTCAGCGCCTCCAGCACGGTGACCACCGGCGGGTGCGGCGCGACCAGCCCGTTCAGCCCGTCGGCCACGCCCCGGTCGAGGCTCTGCAGGGGTGCCCAGTGCAGCCGGACCAGCAGCAGGAGCAGGCCGAAGCCCAGCCCGACCGCGATCACCGCGAGCAGGCCCAGGACGCTGCGCTCGGTGAAGTGCCGCAACGGCGCCCAGCCGACCCGTTTGTGGATCCTGCCTTCGTCGGTGGACATCTTCGGCTCCTGCTCGTTCGGGGGTCACGCGGTGGTGCGGCGGGACTTACCCTCTCGGCTCCGCGCTCACACCGGCGTCGCGCTGACGGGGCAGTTCCCCCTCCGCCGTGTCCCCGTCGGCCGCGTCCCGCGCCGGCGGGTCGAAGCCCTTCAGGTCGGTGTCCGGGCCCGGCTCCCACTGGTCGTGCTGGGCCGGCCGGACCACCCCGACCCGCTGCGCCTCCAGCTGCGCGGCGAAGGACAGCCCGAGGAACAGCGAGATGCCGGTGAGGTTGGCCCAGAGCAGCAGCGCCATGATCGCGGTCAGCGGGCCGTAGGTCGCGCCGAAGCCGTCACTGACGTTGACGTAGCCGGCCAGCAGCAGGCTGGCCACCCACCACAGGATGGTGGACAGTGCGGCCCCGAACAGCAGCCAGGTCAGCGCCGGCTGGTTGCGCCGCGGCGAGTGCCGGAAGAGCAGCCCCACCGCGAAGATGATCAGCAGCAGGCTCAGCGGCCAGCGCACCAGGTTCCAGGCCGCCATGGCGCCGTCGCCCCAGCCGAACTGCCGGGCCAGGGACTTGCCCGCCGAGTGCCCGGCGACCAGCAGCAGGAAGCCGAAGAGCGCGGGCAGGCCGGCGATCAGCGCCAGCACCGCCGCCCGGAGGTACTTGGGCAGGGCGGGACGGTCGCGTTCGACGCCGTAGATGCGGTTGGCGCCGCGTTCGATCTGGGCCATGGCGGTGGTGAGCGCGAACAGCCCGGTGATCAGACCCAGGGCCAGGGCCAGCTCGCCGGCCTCCTCGGTGCGCTCGTCGTCCTCGAGCAGCTCCGTGACCAGCGGCTCGCTGGCGCCCGGGGTCAGCGCGATGACCGTGTCGGCGACCACCTGGCCGCCCTCCTCGACGCCGAGGTCGGTGGCCAGACCGGACAGGGCGATGAGGAACGGCACGATGGCCAGGCAGAGCTGTAGCGCGAAGGCCCGGGAGTGGCTGAAGCCGTCGCCGTAGCGGAACCGGACGAACGCGTCGCGCACCAGCGGCCAGCGCCCGTAGTGGCGCAGGGCGAGGAACGCGTCGTCGGCGGAGAGTTCGTCCCCCGGCATCATCCTGGTCTCGGGGACCGGCTCCGTGCTGCTCATGCTTTCTCTTCAGCCGCGGCGCGCACCCCCTCGGCGGCCCGCTTCGCCGCGCTGCTGTCGTACGCCAGGTCGGGGTCGCCGGCGGGCTGCGGCACGCAGAGCAGCAACGCCCGGTGCCGGATGTGGACCTTGAGGGTCTTGCCCGGGTCGATCAGGTCGCCGTCGAGCTGGCGGGGCTGGGCCCGGTTGCTGAAGATCTCGACCCGCTCGGCGGAATACGTCTCCATCAGCGGCACGCGTTTGCGCCGGCGCACCACGGCCCAGCCGAGCTCGGCCCAGTGCCGCAGGCTGCGCGGGCTCAGGATGGCCACGTCGAGCTTGCCGTCGTCGGGCTCGGCCTCGCTGAGCAGCCGGACGCCGCCCTGCAGCCGGCCCACGTTGCCGACGATGACCGAGCGCGGGCGCCGGGGCATGGGCGCGCCGCCGTCGATGACGATGCGCACCCGCATCGGGCGGTCCCGCAGGTGCTTGGCGGCGCCACCGACGTACGCCAGCCAGCCGATGTGCTTCTTGGCCGTGTCCGAGGTGCCCTCGAGCATCTGCGCGTCGAAGCCCATGCCGGCCATCACGGCGAAGCACTGGTCGCCGACGGCGCCGACGTCGATGCGTTTGCGGCCGCCCTCGATCGCGACCTCCACGCCGGTGGCGGCGTCGGTGCCCAGGCCGAGGTTCGCCGCGAGCAGGTTGCCGGTGCCGGCGGGCAGCACCGCCAGGGCGACGTCCGTGCCGGCCAGCGCGGTCACCGCGGCCATCACCGTGCCGTCGCCACCGCAGACGAACACCAGCTCGGCGCCGTCCTTGACCGCCTGAGCCGTCTGACCGCGGCCGGCGTCCTCCGGGGTCGTCTCGTGCCAGGTGGGTTCGGGCCAGCCGACACTCGCGACGCCTTCGCTGACGATGCGGCGCAGCAGGTCGAGGTCGCCGACCTTGACGGGGTTGTAGATCACGGCAGAGCGAAGTCCTGTCACGGCCGTCAGTGTGCAGGACGCACATCACAACGGCGACCCGGGTGCGGGTGCGTTAGAGTGAAATCAGTTACTTGAACACGTTCAAGAATGGAGGTGAGGTCGGTGCGGGTGCTCGTCAACCTGCTCGTCGCCGTCGGCATGCTGGTGGTCGTGCCGGCCGGGCTGCGGCTCATCCGTGACCCGGCCGTGGCCTTCGCCCGGCGGTGCTGGCCGTTCGGAGCGGTCGCCGGGGCGGTGAGCCTGTGGCTGCCCCGCGGCACGGTGGCCACCAGCCTGGCGACGGTGTACGCCGTCGCGGCGGCCGTGCTGTGTGCGTACGCGCTCAGCCGCCCGGTCCGCCCCCGCCGCGAGTGGCCCACCGAGGCCGCCGTGCTCACCGCCCTGATCAGCCCGGCCATCGCGGCGAGCGCGCTGATCGCCGAGCGGGCCGGCTACCACCTGTTCGGCTTCGAACTGGGCATCCTCACGCTGACCGTGGCGCACTTCCACTTCGCCGGCTTCGCGGCCGCACTGATCGCCGGGTTGGAGTCTTCAATCCGGTCAAGGGTGGCGGCGGGGTGGTCGGACGGGAAAAGCCGCCTGACGCCGGGGCGGGCTGCCGACGCCGCCGCGCTCACCGTCCCGGCCGGGACGCTGCTCGTGCTGCTCGGCTACTTCACCGCCGAGGCGGTCGAGCTGGCCGGGGCGCTCGTGCTCACCGCGGGCATGTGGACCGTCGGCTGGCTGACCTGGCGCTACGCGCGCACCGCGCCGGACCGGCTCACCGCGCTGCTGCTGGGCTGCTCGGCCGTCGTGCTGGTGGCGTCCATGGCCCTCGCGGTGAGCTGGGCGCTGGGTGAGGCCACCGGACTGCCGCATCCGTCGCTGGCCTGGATGGCCGCGACGCACGGAGTGGCGAACGCCCTCGGATTCGCGGTCTGCGCCATGGTGGGCCGGCACCGCGCCGGGGCATATCTGGAATCTGAGGAAGGGACGTCATGAGTGAGTTCACCTACGCCGAGGTCGGCGCGACCCGGCACGAGCCGCTGCCCCCGGGTTACCGGCACCTGCACTACCGCACGGAGCTGGACCGTGACGACTTCGCCGCGGCGGCCGACGCGATCCTGACCTTCCGCATGCACCGCGCGACCGGGGCCCGGATCCGCGCGACCGCCGACCGCGCCGCGCCCGGCGTCGGCGTCACCGTCGGGCTCGGACCGCTGGTCGTGCCGTGCCAGGTGGTGTGGGCCGCGGACGACGGCGACCGGGCCGGCTTCGGCTACGGCACGCTGCCCGGCCACCAGGCCCGCGGCGAGGAGGCCTTCACCGTCGAACGGGACGCCGACGGCCGGGTCTGGTTCGCGGTGACCGCGTTCAGCGTCCCGGCCCGGCTGCCGATGCGGCTGGGCGGTCCGGTCGCGGTGCTGGCCCAGCACGGGTACGCCCGGCTGTGCGGTCGTGCCCTCAAACGGCTCTGTGCCCGGTCCCGTACGGTTGGATCGTGAGCGACACGAGCGTCACCTGGTGGGGGCACAGCACGATGTGGCTGGCCGACTCCGGTGTCTCCCTGCTCACCGACCCGTTGCTCACCGACCGGCTGATCCACCTGCGCCGGATGGCCGGGCCCACGCCGCGGCTGCCCGGCCCGCCCGACGCGGTGCTGGTGTCGCACCTGCACGCGGACCACTTCCACCTGCCGTCGCTGCGCGCGGTGCCCGGCGAGCCGCTGCTCATCCTGCCGCGCGGTGCCACCGGCTTCGTCGCCAAGGGCCTGGGCCGCGAGTGGGCGCAACGCTGCGTCGAGCTCGAGCCGGGCGAGCAGACCACGGTCGGGGCGGTCACCGTGCGCGCGGTGCCCGCGGCCCACGACGGCGGCCGCGGCCCCTGGTCCAAGCTGCGCTCGGTCGCGATGGGCTTCGTCGTCGAGGGCGCGGCCCGCACCTGGTACGGCGGCGACACCGGCCTGTTCGACGGCATGGCCTCGCTGGGTCCCCTGGACCTGGCCCTGGTCCCGGTCGGCGGCTGGGGGCCGACCCTCGGGGCGCACGGCCACCTGGACCCGGTCGACGGTGCCGAGGCGCTGCGCCGGGTGAAGGCGGCCTGGGCCGTCCCGGTGCACTACGGCACGTTCTGGCCGGCCGGTATGGGCCGCTTCCGGGCGCACATGTTCCACGACCCGGGCACGGAGTTCGCCCGGCGCGCCGCCGCCGCGGCCCCGGACACCCACGTGCGGGTCCTCGCCCAGGGCGAGACGCTCAGTTTCGAGCCGGCCACGTGATCTCCGAGCTCGGAGCCATGGGCTGGCTGGCGCTGGTGGTCGCCTTCGGCGCCATCGTGCCGATCATCCCCACCGGCGCGGCGGTGAGCGGAGCCGCGGCGCTGGCCTTCCACGACCACCCGCTGCTGATCCTGCTGACCATCGCGGCCGGCGCGACCGGCGCGTACGTGGGCGACCTGGTGATGTATGCGATGTGCCGGGCCGGCGGCGAGCAACTGGCCCGCCGGCTGCGCTGGCTGCGCGACGAGGAGCACCTGGCGGCGGTCAAGGTACGGCTGGAGAAGAGCCAGATCCCGGTGCTGCTGGTCTCCCGGCTGCTGCCCGGCGGCCGGGTGCCGGTGCTGCTGGCGGCGGCGTTCCTGGGCCTGAGCTGGCGCACCTTCGTGGTGGCGAACGTACCGGCGTGCGCGCTGTGGTCGGCGGTCTACGCGGCCATCGGGGTGGTGGGCGGCTCGATCTTCCCGGAGCCGTGGGAGGGCGTGGTCGCCGCGATCCTGCTGGTCCTGATCATCAGCCAGATCGTGAGCCTGATCAGCAAACGCCGCGCCGCCCGCCAGGTCGACGCCGAGGCGGAAGCAGAGACCGCTTAGTACTTCAGGTGCTGGCGGGTCAGCTTGGCGACCTTCTGCACCAGGGTGATGCCGCCGTCCATGGACTTGTTGTTGTGCGAGAGCACCGCCACCGACACGTCCACGTCGTCGTCCGAGGTCACCCGGCCGACAGTGTTGACCGCCCACAGGCCGCCGTCCGCCGATCGGGTGTCCCAGCCGTTCTTGACCGTGGTGGTCTCGCCGGCCTTGGCCACCGCGGGCACGCCCCAGTCCTGCGCCGGGTCGACCGTGCTCATCAGCGTGAACGCCTGCTTGCGGGAGCCGGCGTCCAGCGGTCCCTTGGTGTCGACCAGTTCGGACAGCAGTTTCACCTGGTCGTCGACCGTGGTCTTGGTCAGGCCCCAGGCGCTGTTGACCGCGGTCTGCTTCAGGCCCAGCCGCTTGTTGCACTTGCTGACCGCCGAGACCTTGCCGAGCTTGGTGAACAGCGACGTGGTCGCGTTGTTGTCGCTGAGCCGGATCATCGGCTTGGCCAGGGCCAGCTCACTGGCCGACAGCTTGCGGCCGGCGTCCTGGGCCTGCAGCAGAGCGCAGGCGAGCACCTGCACCTTCACGATGCTGGCGGTGTCGTACCGCTCGGATCCCCGGTACGAATAGCGCTGGCCCGTCTTCTTGTCGAGCACGGCGACGGAGAACTCCGGGGAGGTGGCGTCGAGCTTCTTCAGGGCCGCGTCGAGCGCCTTGACGCGTTTGGCACGCTGCTGGGCGGCGAGCTCCTCCGGGCTGGGGCCGGTCGGGGTCGGCGAGGGCTTCGGCGACGGGTCGTCACCGAAGGTGAGCGAGCGGGGCAGCACGCCGCCGCCGGCGCCGCCGCCGCTGTCGTCGCGCATGCCGAGGCCGATCAGGGACGCGCCGCCCACGATCACCAGTGCCGCCATCGCGAAGATCCAGAGCCGGGTTCGTCGCACCCATGCATAGTGCCGTGCCCGGCGCGGGATGCCAAAACCTACTACCGCGTGCTTGATCGCCCTCACGGTTTGTCACTGGCCTCGGTGGGCACAATGGGCTCATGGCCCTGCTCCCGTCACCTGTCGCCCTCGTCCAGCTCACCCGGTACGCGGTCGGTCAGGTGGTGGAGACGGCAGCTTCGGCGGCCACCATCCCGTTCCGCCTGCTCGGCCTGCTCGGGCAGACCGAGCTGCTGGTCAGCCGGATGACCCTGCTGGCCGAGCGGGCCGAGGGCCTGATCGGCCGGGTCGACGGCGTGGTGGGCGACATCGAGCAGACCCTGCGCGACACCAAGGTGATCATGGCCGCGGCCGCGCTGGCCGTCGACGAGGCCACCGCCGTGGCGGCCCGGGCGGCGCTGGTCGTGGACGGCGCCGGCGCTGCCGTGACCGGAGCGTCCGCGCTCGTGAGCGACGCCGGTCGGATCACCGACGCGGCGTCCGGGGTGGTCCAGCAGGCGTCGGCGACCTCGGCCGAGGCCCGCACGCTGCTCGACGGGTACGCACCCGCGCTGCGCCGGGCAGCCCCGCTGGCGGTGCGTTTCATCGAGGAGCTGACGCCCGAGGAGGTCACCGCGGCGATCCGGATGATCGACGAGCTGCCGCAGCTGCGCAAGCATCTCACCGAGGACGTGATGCCGCTGCTCGGCAAGCTCGACCAGGTCGGTCCGGACCTGCACTCGCTGCTGGAGGTCACCAACGACCTGCACCTGGCGATCATCGGCCTGCCGGGGCTCAAGATGCTGCGCCGCCGCGGCGAGGAGCGCGTGGCCGAGGACGACGCCACCAACGGCCGCTAGGTCCGGCTCTGCTTGACCGCCCGCTCGCGCAAATGCCAGCAAATCCGGGCTGACCAGGACCTATTCACGTTTGTAAACATTGACGAAACACAGGGTGACGGTTAATCTCGCGGCACCGTGAGAGCGCTCTCACACTCGCCCGTGGTCCACCGCCGCGGCTCCGGCGACCCCCGTCCCCATCGGAGGCACCTGGCTATGACATCCCCGCTCCCCCCTTCCCCTGTCTCCCATCGGCGGCGCCGGTCCGGCCGGCTCGCCGGTCTCGCCACCGCCGTCGTGGTCGCCCTCGGCTCCGGCGCCCTCGCGGTCGCCGTCACCGGCTCCGCCGAGGCCGGGACCGTCGGTGCCGGCAGCTACACCGAGACCCTCCCGGCCGGCGCGAAACTGCCGACCGGCTGCGGCGACATCGCGACCAACCCGCGGCAGTTCCTGACCGCGAGCGCGCCGGCCGGTGCGGTGCCCACCAACGACTGGTGGTCCTCGCTGGTGTTCAAGAAGGGCGACGAGTGCAACTTCTCCCAGCCCCTGTTCGCCCACCCGGCCGCGTACAAGCCGGTGGCGAGCGGGCTCGGGATCTCGTACCAGACCGATGCCGCGATCAGCGGCAGCCCGACCGGCCTGGGTGAGTACCACTTCCCGTACGCGCAGCACGTGGTGGTCGGGGTCGCCGGGCTGAACGCGCCGCGGGCGCTGGTGGACGGCTGGAGCGACTGGACCGTCACGCCGTCCTGGAGCGACGGCACCCGGACCATGAAGGCGACCATCGGGCACGGCCTGCCGATGTCGTACTACCAGGTGACCGGGGGCGACGCGCTGATCTCCGTGGTCGGGCCGCCGACCGTGTGGCAGAACAGCGGCAACCGGATCGGCTGGTCGATCGGCGGGCACGACTACGTCGCGTACGGGCCGGCCGGCTCCACCTGGGCGCTGAGCGGGAACACCTTCCGGTCCAGCCTGGCCGGTCGCGGCTACTTCTCGGTCGCGGTGCTGCCGACCACCTCGGGCACCAGCACGGCTGACAAGACGTCGCTGGCCGACCGGTACGGCGCGGTCGCGCACAACCACGTCACCGGCACCCGGGTCTCGTACACCTACAACCAGGCCGGCGGGACGGTGAACACCACGTACGGCTTCACCACCACCGCCCGCGAGGGCAGCGGCTCGGGCACGGTCATCTCGCTCTACCCGCACCAGTGGCGTTACCTGTCCGGCGGCTCCCCGCTCGCCCAGACGTACGTCTCGCCGCGCGGCGCCATGAAGACCGTCATCGGCACGTCGTTCCAGACGTCCATGAAGTACACCGGCGTGCTGCCCGAGGTGCCCGCCGTCGGCGACTCCTCCGGCGCGGACCTGTCGCAGGTCACCACGTTCCTCAACAACGAGCTCAACAACCCGGCCGATTTCCGCGGCGACGACACGTACTGGACCGGCAAGGGCCTGGGCCGAGCCGCCCGCATCGCGGAGATCGCCGACCAGCTCAACCTCACCGCGGTACGCGACTCGGCGCTCAACGTCATCCGCACCCGGATCACCGACTGGTTCACCGCGTCGCCCGGCAAGACCTCGCGGGTCTTCTACTACGACAACAAGTGGGGCACGCTGATCGGCTACCCCGCCTCGTACGCCTCCGACGAGGACCTCAACGACCACCACTTCCACTACGGCTACTTCATCGCCGCGGCCGCCACCCTGGCCAAGTTCGACCCGCAGTGGGCCTCGGCCGGCCGCTACGGCGGCATGGTCGACCTGCTCATCCGGGACGCCAACAACTACGACCGCACCGACACCCGGTTCCCGTACCTGCGCGACTTCGACATCTACGCGGGCCACGACTGGGCCTCCGGGCACGGCGCGTTCGGCGCGGGCAACAACCAGGAGTCCTCCTCGGAGGGCCAGAACTTCGCCAACGCGCTGATCCAGTGGGGTCAGGCCACCGGCAACACCGCGGTGCGCGACGCCGGCATCTGGATCCACACCACCCAGGCCGCCGCGATCAACGAGTACTGGTTCGACGTGCGCAACGAGAACTTCCCGGCGAACTGGGGGCACAACTACTCGGCCATCGTCTGGGGCTCCGGCGGCGCGTACGCGACCTGGTTCTCCGGTGAGCACGCCCTGGTGGTCGGCATCAACATGCTGCCGATGACCGGCGGCCAGCTCTACCTGGGCGACTACCCCGAGTCGGTGAAGAGCACGTACGCCGAACTGGTGCGCAACAACGGCGGTGAACCGACACTGTGGCGCGACATGCTGTGGCAATACCTCGCGCTCGGTGATCCGGACGCGGCGCTGGCCAAGTTCCGGGCGAACAGCTCGTACACCTCCGAAGAGGGCGAGAGCAAGGCGCACACGTTCCACTGGCTGCGCAACCTCGCGGCGCTCGGCCAGGTCGACACCGGGGTGACGGCCAACCACCCGCTGGCCAAGGTGTTCAGCAAGAACGGCGCGAAGACGTACGTCGCGTCGAACATCACCAACACCGCGCTGACGGTGACCTACTCGGACGGCAGGTCGCTCAGCGTCCCGGCCGGCAAGACCGTGGCCAGCGGCGCGACCAACTGGAGCGGCGGCAACGCCAACGGCGGCGGAACGGTGACCACGCCGCCGACCACCCCGCCGACCACGACCCCGCCCGCCTGCACCACCGGACCGCTGCTCTCGCAGGCCAAGACGGCTACCTCGTCGTCGGTCGAGGCCGGCTACCCCGCTAACCTCGCGGTGGACGGTGACGCGGCCACCCGCTGGTCCAGTGCGTTCGCGGACCCGCAGTGGCTGCAGGTCGACCTGGGCACGGCGCAGCCGCTGGGCCGCGTCGAGCTGAGCTGGGAGGCCGCGTACGGCAAGGCGTACCAGATCCAGACCTCGGCGAACGGCACGAGCTGGACCGCCGCCGCGACGGTGACCGCCGGGACCGGCGGCAACGTCACCCACGCGATCTCCGGCACCGCCCGCTACGTGCGCATGTCCGGCACCGAGCGCGGCACGCCGTACGGCTACTCGCTGTTCGAGTTCAAGGTGTTCGGCACCTGCGGGACCACGACCCCGCCCACCACCACCCCGCCGACCACCCCGCCCACCACGACGCCGCCGACGACCCCGCCGACCACCCAGCCGGCCGGCACCGCGTGGGCGGCCAACACCGCCTACCCGGTGGGCGCGATCGTCACCTACAACGGCGTGCGGTACCGCTGCCTGCAAGCGCACACATCGCTGGTGGGCTGGGAGCCGTCGAACGTGCCGGCGCTCTGGGCGACCGTCTGACGGTGTGACCCACTCTGCCGTTTCACGTCCCTTTCACGGACGAAACGGCAGGGTGGGTCGCATGAGTGATCACCTGACTCGACGTACCTTGCTCACCGGCGGCGCCGCGACGGCGGCGTTGCTGCTCCTGCCCGGCACTCCGGCGCAGGCCGCCACCGGCCTGCGCCGGCTGGAACGGGACTACGACGGCCGGATCGGGGCCGTCGGGATCGACACGGGCACCGGCCGGACCGTCGGGCACCGCGCGAACGAGCGTTTTCCGCTGCTGTCCACCTTCAAGGCCCTGGCCGCGGCGGCGGTCCTGGACCGGGCCCGGGGCCGCGAACCGGGCCTGCTGGACCGGGTCATCCGCTGGACCGAGGCGGACCTGGTCGACTACTCCCCCATCACCAAGCCGCGCACCGCGGACGGCATGACCGTGGCGGAGCTGTGCCACGCGGCGATCGCGTACAGCGACAACACGGCCGGCAACCTGCTGCTGGAGCGGATCGGCGGGCCGGCCGGGCTGACCCGCTACGCCCGCTGCCTCGGCGACCCGGTTACCCGGCTGGACCGCTGGGAGACCGAGCTGAACGACTGGTCGCCGGCGTCCCCGCGGGACACCACCACCCCTGCGGCCATGGCCGCCAATCTGCGCAACCTCACCGTCGGCCACGAGCTGCACCCCGAGGACCGCGACCGCCTGGTCGGCTGGCTGCGCGCCAACACCACGGGCGGCGCCCGGATCCGGGCCGGCCTGCCGGCATCCTGGACGGTCGGCGACAAGACCGGCTCCGCCGACGCGTACGGCGCGGCGAACGACATCGCGATCGTCCACCCACCGACGGGCGCCCCGCTGATCCTGGCGATCTACACCAATCGCGCCGCGCCGGACGGTACCCGCGACGACGCGGTCATCGCCTCGGCGGCGACGCTGCTGGCGTCCGCTCTCGGCCGGCTGTGAGCAGCTCCGCCGCCGGACAACGGGCGGTCGCCGGCCCGTCGAGCAGCCGGTCGTAGAAGTCGTTGAGCAGCGTGACGGTGGGCCCGTACCGCCGGACGACCGCGCGGGCCCAGGCCGGCAGGCCGGGCCCTCCGTCGCGGATCAGCGCCCGTCGGCCGGTCTCGGGCGCGAGCCGGTGGCAGAGCCAGTTGACCAGGTACCGCCGGGTGTCCCAGCGGTCCCGGTCGCGGTGCAGGTCGAGGAAAGCCGCTTCGGCGTCCGACAGGGCGAACGCGCCGTCGAGGGCGAGCCCGAAGTCCGAGAGGTAGAGCCGGCGGCCGTCGGTGAGCAGGTTGCCCGGGTGGGCGTCGAAGTGCACCATCCCGTGCGCCCGCAGCACGTCGGTGACGGCGCGGTCGCGGCCTCGATCGCGGCGAGGCGGCGGGCGACGGCCGGGTTCCCGTCCCAGTCACCGAAGTCGGGCAGCGGGGCGGGCAGGGACGGCAGGACACGCCAGTGGTGCAACAGCGGGAACCGGGCCGACACCCCGCTGCGGACCCACTGCGTGGTGGTGTGGTGGGTGGCCAGTTCCCGCCAGGCGCCGAAGCCGGTGGAGCCGACCCGCACTGGTAGCAGGTCGGCAGGCCGAAGACGTTGGCGGTGGAGCCGACGTGCCCGGGGCGGCGTTCCAGGTCGGTCAGCGGGATCCGCTTCACGAACACCGGCAACCCGGCCACGTCCAGCCGGGCCGTCCGCCCGCCGATCCCCACGCCCAGCGGCGTCGCGGCGTCGACCCGGGCCGCCAGCTCGTCGTCGTCCAGCCCGGTCAGTGCGGCGGCGACGGCCCGGTGCCGGTCGAGGTGCTGCCACCCCGCGATCTTGGGGGTACGTGGGGAACGGGTCAACTGGGTCAGCGCGCGTACCCGGAGAGGGTGTTGCCCTTGATCGCGTAGAGCCATCCGCCGGTCACGATCACATTACCCCCGACGACCGCGCCGATCTGGGTGCCGGCGGAGGCCCGGGCGCCGCTTGCCGCGTGCAGGATGCCGAGCGGCCGGCCACCGTCCACGGTGGCGTAGAGCAGGCCGCCCGCGCGGACCGGCTGGCCGGCGTTGCCCGGCAGGGACACGGTCCACCGGCGCGCGCCCGTGCCGGCGTCCAGGGCCTCGATGCCCTTCGCCATGGACCGGTAGACGCGCCGGCCGTCGGTGGCGATGAGCGGGCTGGCCTTGCGCGCGGCAGTCCACCGGACAGTGCCGGTGGCGGCGTCCACGCAGACCATCTCGTTGCGGCTGCCCGAGGCGAGGAAACTGTCCCCGGCCGGGCTCGCCGCCTGCCCGGCCCACGCGACCTTCCGGGTCCACAACGCCGCGCCGGTCGTCACGGACAGCGCGGACGTGCCCACCCCGCCGACCCGGCCGACCAGCACCCGGCCACCGGCCGACACCCCGGCGGAGGAGTGGTCGGCGAGTTGCCAACGCTGCGTGCCGTCGCTGACCGCCAGGCCGATCACGGCCGGGGTGTCGGACATCGACTCCCCGGAGACCACGGCGATCCCCCGGTCGACGACCAGTGACTCCACCGGCGCCGACACCTGCTCGGTCCAGACCAGCCGGCCGGAAACGGTGTCCAGCGCGCGGACCGTGCCGTCCGGGTCGCTCTGCGACTGGCAACCCTGGTTGGCCACGATGAGCAGGCCACCGGAGACCGCCAGGTACGGGGTGCTCTCGTCCTCGGGCGCCGGCCAGCTGAAACGCCACGACAGCCGCCCGGTCCCGGCCTGGTACGCCGAGACGCCGGTCTCCTGAGCGACGAAGACCCGCCCACCGGCAACCACAGGCGCGGCTGCCCGTGCACACCGTTCCCGGGCCTCCGGCAGCGCGACGGTCCACCGGCGCCGCACCGCGTTGATGCTGCCCGCGTTGATCACCGACTCGCCGGGGTTGTAGTACGTGTCCCCGGCGCCGTAGCCGGGCTCGGTCCACTCCGCCGCGACGGCAGCCTGAACGGGAACGGGCACAGCGAGCACACCGGCGGCCACCAGGGCGACGCCGAGAGCGGGTAGGACGGGCAACGGTCCTCCAGGGATTCGAGCGGCACGAACGCTGTGAACGTAAACGGGCGGAATGCCGCCGGGAGGCGTCTTTACTCGATGATCACCCGCATCGCGTTTCATTTGTTTCATCGACATCTACCCATGCCAAGTGGTTGACAACGAGGCCAGGGGCCGGTGTTCTGAGAAACAGCGGTGTTACGAAACTGTTTCATCCTGTTACAGCTGTCCCCTCCCCCGAAAGGACATCTCATGGCAGAACGATCCAGCCCTCGGCGACGGCTGCTGGCCCTGGCGGCATCCGGGGTCATGACCGTGGGTGCCGCCGCCTATGTGGTCGCGGCCGACACGGCCTCCTTCGCCGCGACGAGCGCCAACGTCTGGCTCACCACGCCGGACCGCGGCAACCTGCTCACCCAGAAGGCCGCCGTCACGTTCGGCACGGCCGGCAGCGGCTCGACGATCACGGTCAACCCCGGCACCACCTACCAGTCCATGGTGGGCTTCGGGGCGTCGTTCACCGACGCGGCCGCTCACAACGTCTACAACTCGTCGCAGCGCAACGCCATCATGAACGCGTTGTTCGGCACCGGCAGCGGCATCGGCCTGAGCTTCGTCCGGCAGCCGATCGGCGCCAGCGACTTCTCCCGGTCGTTCTACACCTACGACGACGGTGCCGCCGATCCGTCGCTGTCGCGCTTCTCGACCGCGCACGACAACGCGTACATCCTGCCGCTGCTGCAACAGGCCCGGCAGCTCAATCCGCAGCTCACCTTCAAGGGTGCGCCGTGGAGCGCGCCGGCGTGGATGAAGACCAACAACAACCTCATCGGCGGGTCGCTGGCCCAGGCCAACGAGGGTGTCTACGCCGACTATCTGGTCAGGTTCGTGCAGGCGTACCAGGCAGCCGGAGTCCCCATCGGCTACCTGAGCGTGCAGAACGAGCCGCAGTTCTCCCCGCCCGGCTACCCGGGCATGCTGATGTCCGCCGAGCAGCAGGCCCGCATCATCAACCTGCTCGCCCCGAAGCTGCGCGCCGCCGGGCTGAGCACCCGCATCCTCGGCTGGGACCACAACTGGGACAACACGTCGTACCCGCAGACCGTGAACAACGCCGCCGGCAGCAACGTGGCCGGCTCGGCCTGGCACTGCTACGCCGGTGACCCCAGCGCCCAGTCGGTCGTGCACAACGCCCAGCCGGCCAAGGACGTCTTCTTCACCGAGTGCTCCGGCATCGAGTCGGCCAACACCTTCGCCGACTCATTGCGGTGGCAGGGCCGCAACCTGGCCGTCGGCGCCACGCGCAACTGGGCCCGGGCGGTCTCGCTCTGGAACCTCGCCCTGGACGCCAACCACGGACCGGTCATCGGCAGCTGCACCAACTGCATGGGCGTCGTCACCGTCAACGGCGGCAGCGTCACCTACAACGCCGAGTACTACGTCCTCGGCCACCTGAGCAAGTTCGTCAAGCCGGGCGCGGTCCGGATCGACTCCACCGGGTACGGCCAGGGCGGCATCGAGAACGTCGCGTTCCGCAACCCGGACGGCAGCATCGCGCTCGTGGCCGTCAACACCGGCGGCGACCAGGACTTCCAGGTCTCGTATCAGGGCGCGTCGTTCGGCTACCGGCTGCCCGCGGGGGCCATGGCCACCTTCACCTGGCCGGGCACGGGTGGCGGCACCACCACGCCTCCCGCGACCACCCCGCCGACCGGCCGGACCGGGGCCGTCACCAGCGCCAACGGCAAGTGCCTGGACGTCACCGACGGCTCCACCGCCAACGGCAACCTGCCGCAGATGTGGGCCTGCACCGCCGGGCCGAACCAGCGCTGGACCGTCGCCGCCGACGGCACGATCCGCGGGCTGGGCAAGTGCCTCGACGTCAAGGACAACGGCACGGCGGACGGTTCCGCCGTGCAGCTGTGGGACTGCGCCGGCGGAGCCAACCAGCGGTGGAGCTCCACCTCCGGCGGCACGCTGGTGAACGCCGCCTCCGGCAAGTGTCTGGACATCAAGGACAACAGCACGGCGGACGGCGCCAAGCTGCAGATCTGGTCCTGCACCGGCGCCACGAACCAGCGCTGGACCCTGCCGGCGTGACCGGCGGCGGGTGTGCGCGCCGGCCGGGGCGCGCACACCCGCCGGATCAGCCGGCGGTGGTGATCATCAGGCCGGTCAGCTCGTAGGAGGCGATCTCCTTGCGGATCCCGACCTTCGGTGGCCGCACCATGCGCAGGCCCGGCAGCGCGAACAGCTTGCTGAGGAAGATGTCCGTCTCCTGGATGGCGATGTAAGCCCCCGGGCAGCGGTGCGGCCCGTCGCCGAACGACAGCCCCGCGTCCCCCACCCCGTCGGCCAGTGACCGGCCCGGGCAGACCGCTCCCGCATCGGCGCCCACCGCCGCCGGATCCAGATTGGCCGCCGCCACGCCGACGTCGACCCGCGCCCCGGCGGGGATGGTCGCGTCGCCGGTCCGCAGCTCCGCCGTCGTCCAGCGGGCCAGGTTGGCCACCACCGGCTCCAGGCGCAGGATCTCGTGCAGGATCGCCACCCGCTGCTTCTCGTCGCCCTGGGTGTACGCCGCGCGCAGTTCGTCGTCGGTGAACAGGTGCCAGGCCACCAGGGTGATGAACTCGCGGGTGGTGATCATGCCGGCCGCCGCGAAGGTGACGCACTCACCGAGGATTTCCTCGCTGTTGCAACCCTCGCTCAGCAGGTGGCTGATCAGGTCGTCGCGGCTGTGCTGCTTGCGGGACCTGATCGCCGGGCGGACGTCCCGCCAGAAGAACAGCGCCATGTTGGCGTTGGAGCGGAGCTCCTTCCAGGACCTGACCAGGCGGTTCGGGCTCTCCTTCTCCTCGAAGAAGCGGTCCAGCCGGCGCGCCATGCCCGGACCGCTCTCGGTCAGCCCGATCACCTCGGCGGCCACCGCCACCGCCAGCCGGAAGGACAACTGCGAAAGATCCACGGTGCCGCGGCGGCGCAGCGTCTCGCACTGCTCCTCGGCCAGGCGGTCCATCAGGGACGCGTACGCCGTCTCGACGCGTCTCGGGGTGAAGTACTTCGCGGTCTGCCGGCGGTGCTCGCGGTGCTCGGGGCCGTCGCGGTAGAGCACGGGCATGCGCATCCGGCCCTCGAGCTTGACGGCGTTCTCCACGCCGAAGCCGGCCTGCCGGGTCTCGGTGCTGCGCAGCACCGACCGGGCGCCGGCGAAGTCCTGGACGTGCCAGACCTCGTCGGCGCCGGCGTGGACGGGGCAGCCGGGGGCCAATTCCCCTCGTGCGATCTTGCGTGCGGACTCGACCGGGGTCTCAGCTGACATGCATTGATTCTCGTCGTTGCCCGGCTCACGGGAAAGGCCCCACCCGTCTCGGGTGAGGCCTTTCTCGGGGTGGAGCCGGATCAGAAGACCGAGACGCCGTACGCGTTCAGGGCCTCGGTGACCGGCTGGAAGTACGTGGTGCCGCCGGAGGAGCAGTTGCCGCTGCCGCCCGAGGTGAGGCCCAGCGCGGTGGTGCCGGAGTAGAGCGGGCCGCCGCTGTCACCCGGCTGGGCGCAGACGGTGGTCCGGATCATGCCGCTGACCGCACCCTCGGCGTAGTTGACCGTGGTGTTCAGCGCGGTGACCCGGCCGGAGTGCGTGCCCGTGGTGCTGCCGCGGCGGTAGACGGTCGCCCCGACGGCCGGGGTGCCGGCCGAGGTGATGTCCTGCGAGCCCACCGCGCCCGACTTGGTGATCGTGGTGTTGGTGTAGCGCACGATGCCGTAGTCGTTGCCGGGGAAGCTGGAGCCGGCCCGGGTGCCGAGCGTCGTCGAGCCGTTCGTCCAGGTCGCACCGATGTTGGTGCAGTGCCCGGCGGTCAGGAAGTAGTTGGTGGAGCCGCTGCGCACGTTGAAGCCCAGTGAGCAGCGGCCGCCGCCGGCGTAGATCGCGTCGCCGCCGGAGATCGTCGGCTGGAGCTTGCCGGGCACCGACTCGAGGGTGGCCTTGTCGCCGAGCTTGGCCACGATGGCCTTGACGGCGGCCAGCTTGGCCCCGGTGACCGTCTCGTCGGCGGTCACCACGATCTTGTTGCTGACCGGGTCCAGGCCGAACGAGGTGCCGGGCGTCTTGAGCTCGGCCTTCAGGGCGGAGTCGGCGGCGGCCATCGCGGCGCCGCTGTGGGAGACGAAGCGCGGGGTCGCGCCGGCGGCGGACACCGACTTGGCGGTGGCGGCGTCGGTCACGTTGACCACCAGCTTGCCGGCCGAGTCGATGTAGGAGCCGGCGGCGGCCGTACCGAACTGGGTGTCCAGCTTGGCAGCGAGGGCGGAGGGGGCGAAGGACGGGTCGGCGGCGGGGCCGGTCGGGGCGGCGGACGCGGGTGACGCGAACGCACTGCCCACCAGCAGCACGGCGGCCAGGCCGACGATCGGTCGGCCGAGCTTCGAGCCGAGGTTACGCACAGGTTCCTCCCAGGGGGACGGGGGGTACGCCGGGTCTCCGGTGTACCGGTGCCTCCCTGAGTATTGAGCTGTTTCGATGTGGACTCAAGGTCGGTCATTGTTTCCACAATGTGAAGTAGACACCCGTCAAACCGACTCTGAGCTGCCGAAACACTCTCGTCATATCATCGGGCTATGCCCGTTTCGGGATGCCGCCGGGCCGGTCCGCGAGCTACGCGGCGGCCGGGAGCGCGGCCCCGATGCGCATTCCGGCCCGCAGATCGGTGACCAGCCGCCGCGCCTGGGCCCGGATCTCCGGGACCGCGGTGGTCTCCCAGCGCGCGCCCCGGCGCAGCGGCCCGATGACCCAGAGCCGGTCGTGCGCCCGGCCGTCGACATCGACCAGCCGCCCCGCCTCGTCGATGTCGAGACCGAGGCCGTGCGGCCCCACCCGGGCCAGCCCGGCGGCCAGCAGACCGCCGACCAGCGGGCCGGCCGAGCCCGGGAGCCGCCCGGGACCGGCACAGTTGACCACCGCGGCGAAATCCGCCAGCCCGGGCCACGCCGCGACACCACCGGCGCGGATCTCCAGCAGGCCGGCGTTGCGCAGCTCCACCACCCGGGCCGCGACCACCGGCGCCATCCGGTGCCGGTGACACTCCCACGGGCGGGCCAGATGCCGCAGGAAGGCGTCCTGCTCACCCGGCGTCAACGCGGTCCACAGCTGGTCGAGCAGGGGACGCAGACCGTCCACGACCGGCCGCCAGTCCCCCGCCTCACCGGCGGCCGCGCGTACGGCGCGGACCACATCGCGCAACGTGGCGCAGTCATCGAGCGACGGCACGGCCGGCGGGATCGCATCCGCGGTGTGGGTCAGCGGCAACAGCCCGCGCCGGCTGACCGCCACCACGGGAGCGGTCCGGCGCTCGTCGGCGGTCAAGGTCAGCGCCACGTCGACGGCGGTGAGCCCGGTGCCGATCAACAGCACCGGCCGGTCGGTGGGCAGCCCGTCGAGCACGCCCGGACGCCACGGGTCGGTCACGTACCGGGGGTGGTCGATCTGCTGGCGGGCGGCGGCCGGGCCACCGGTGGCGAGCACCACGTGGTCGGCGTGGACTGCACCGCCGTCGTCCAGCGCGACGGTGCCGTCCGGGGCCAGCGCCGCCACCCGGGCCCGGTGCACCCGCAGCCGGCCGGGGTGGGCGCGGTCCGCCTCCTCGAGCACCGAACGCAGGTAGCGCCCGTACTCGGCGCGGGGACGGAAGGCCGCCGCGGTGGTGCCGGCCCAGCGGACGAAGTGCTCCGGGTCGTCCGGGTCGGCGCTCATCGCCCCGGCCCGCGAGTTCAGCAGGTGCCACGGTTGCGCGGAGCCGTACGCGACCCCGCCGCCGGGCTCACCGGGCTCGATCAGCACCACGTCGTCATCGCCGCCGCGCAGAAGCTCGCGGGTCACCAGGACCCCCGAACACCCTCCCCCGACCACTGCCACCACACGCCCCATGAGGCCCCCTATCTCCTATCAACACGATAGGCAAAACAGGTTATGAGCGCCAGTGACGCGCCGCAGCGGAACCGCCTTGACGAGGACATCCGGGACAGAGTGGCTGGCATACGCCCGATCCCAGCCGGCAGGACCGACAGAAACGCCGGCGCGGCGCACCCGAGAGGGGTGTGCCGCGCCGGCGGGAAGCCGAAGAGCGACCGGGTCAGGCGTCGGCGATCGTGATGTTGGCCTCGTCGGCCAGGCGGTATCCGACGCCGTAGACCGTGGTCACGATCTCCGGGTCGCCGAGCTTGGTGCGCAGCCGGCTCACGTGGACGTCCACCGTGCGGACCGTGGTGTGCGTGTGCCCCCAGACGTGCCCGAGGAGCTGGTTGCGGCTGAACACCTGACGGGGGTGCCGGGACAGGAAGAGCAGCAGTTCGTACTCGAGGCGGCTCAGATCGAGCCGGCGACCGTCCTGGACGACCGTGCGCGCGCGGGTGTCGAGCCGCAGGCCGGGGACGGCCTCAGCCAGGACCGGCGGTGACCCGGCCGGCCCGAGGTCGATGTCCGCGCCAGGACCGGCGGCGGCGACCAGGTCACGCAGCGCCGACAGGACCCGTTCGCTCTCCTCCGAGCCGGGCCGGCCCAGGGTGATCGTGACGGTGACCGAGGAGTCGGGGGTGGCGATCGAGCGCAGCCGGGCGGCGCGCGGACGGCCGGCCCGGCGGACCGGGGCGGGGCGGGCGAGAGGCAGATCGGCGACGGCGAGAACGGACATCATTTTGCCCCTTTGAGGAGGGTGTGGCGGCCGCTCGGGTCTCGACCGGCGCCTGAACAATACTTTTCCCATGTGTGGGATAGGTTTATAGACGCGGAACGGCGTCGAGGGATCATTCCTTCGGGCTACCGCGGCTCTCGCACCGCGCGGTCGCGGCGGGGCACAGGGATCGCCGGTGGATCAGTGAAGGCGACAGCGTGCGCTCGCGCACCGGAGGAGATCGATGGCGAGGCGGGACGTGAGTCTTACGTCGCGCAACTGCATGGTGACCATCCTTCACACTCGGCGGCGGCGGGTCAAAACAAATCCAGGATGCGGGAGTGTTCAATTCAGTGACGGTCGGCACATTGCATTCAGGCGGGCACCGGTAATGCGGCGGTGTCCCGTCGTGCTATTTCCGCGCGAACGGCGGGAATGAGCTCACGGCCGTAGTCGATCGCGTCGTCCAGCGGGTCGTAGCCGCGGATCAGGAAGGTCGTCACGCCGAGTTCGTGATAGTCGAGCAGGGCCCGGGTGACCGTGTCCGGCGTGCCGACCAGGGCGGTGGAGTTGCCCGCCGCACCGCTGGCCCGGGCCGTGGCGGTCCACAGTGCCCGGTCGTGCCGGTCCTGGGTCGCCGCCGCCGCGAGCAGCCGTTGCGAGCCCACGTTGGCCGGCCCCTTGCCGGCGTCGCCGAAGAAGCGGGACGGGCTGATCCGGTCCAGGATGGCGTGGGCCCGCTCCCAGGCGAGGTCCTCGGTGGCGCCGAGGATGGGCCGGAACGAGACGGAGAAGCGCGGCGCGGGCTGTCCCGCCACCGCGGCCGCGGCCCGTACGGCGGCGATCTGCTCGGCGATCTGGGCCAGCGGCTCACCCCAGAACATGTACGTCTCCGCGTGCTTCACCCCCGTCGCGTACGCGGCCGGCGACGAACCCGAGAAGTACAGCGGGATGGTGCCGTGCACCGGCCGGACCTGCGAGACGAAGTCCTCGAAGCGGTAGAACCGGCCCTCGTGGGAGAACGGCGTGGTGGCCGTCCACGCCCGGCGCAGGATCGACAGGTACTCGTCGGTGCGGGCGTACCGGTCGTCCTTGGCCAGGTAGTCGCCGTCGCGGCGCTGTTCCACGTCGTGGCCGCCGGTGATGATGTTGAGTGTCACCCGGCCGCCGGTGAAGTGGTCGAGCGTGGCGAAGGTGCGCGCGGCCAGCGTCGGGGCGACGAAGCCGGGCCGGTGCGCGACCATGAACCGCAGCGTCTCGGTGTGCGCCGCCGCGTACGCCGCCAGCTGCGCACCGTCCGGGTACGCCGAGCTGTAGCCGATCAGCACCTGGTCGAAGCCGGAGTCCTCGTGCGCGCGGGCGATCCGGCCCGCGTAGCCGGGGTCGATGAAGGGCACCGTGGCCGGGCTGCTCTCCGAGCCGTCCTGGGTGGCGATGAGTCCGATGAACTCGACGGGCATGACGTCTCTCCCTGTCAGGACTGAGGCTTGAGCGAGGGCAGGTTGACGACGATGGCCTCCTGCGTGGTCCGCGCGATCACCACGACCGCCTCGTTGTCGGGATCCGGGTTCTCCTCGCGGTGCGGCACCCACGGCGGGACGAAGATGTAGTCGCCCGGCTTGGTCTCGATCCGCGTCTCGGCGCCCTCCTCGGCCGAGTAGAAGACGAAGACCGGGTTGCCGCGCACCACGTAGATCGCCGTCTCGGACTCGCCGTGGTGGTGGTTGTCGCTGGCCGTCGCCGCGGAGACGTGGGTCTCGCCCATCCACAGGTCCTTGCTGCCCACGGTCTTGCCGCTGATCGCCTCGACCCGGGTCATCCCCTGGGTCTGGGCGGTGTCACCGGACAGCGCGACCGGCGCGACGTGGTGCAGCCTCTGGTGGAAATCGTCGGTCACTGATGCTCCAGGGGTGGGTCGTAGGCACGGACCGGTGGGACCGGTCCGTCGTGGCGGGAGATCTCGACGCGGGCCTGCTGGCCGGTGCAGCCCTGCGCCAGCCGGGAGGTGCCCACGTCGCGGGTCAGCACGTTGGGGTTGCCGTGGATGCACGTGGCCACCTCGGGCGCGGAGGGGTCGAACCAGGCGCCGGTGGAGAGCTGGGCGACGCCGGGCGCGCACGCCTCGGACAACCGCGCGCCGGCCAGCAGGCTGCCGAGGTCGTTGTGGACCCGTACGACGTCACCGTCGGCGATGCCCCGCGCCGCCGCGTCGGCGGGGTGCAACCGCAGCGGCTCGCGCCCGGCGATCTTGGCCTGCTGGGAGACCTCGCCCATGTCGAGCTGCGAGTGCAGGCGCGAGGCCGGCTGATTGCAGATCAAAACGATCGGGTACGGCGACAGCTCCGGCTCGTGGAACACGGGACGGCCGGGGCACTCGTCGTAGCCGAAACCGGCCACGGTCGCCGAGTAGAGCTCGATCTTGCCGCTCGGGGTGTCCAGCGGCCGCCCGTCCCGGAAGCCCGCGAACAGCACGGTGTCCGCGCGCCGGCCCGGCAGCTCCACCTCGCCGGCCGCCCAGAAGTCGTCGAATCCCGGCAGGTCCAGGTCGGCGGCCCAGTCCTCGTACAGGTGCCGCAGCCACTCGCCGCTGGTGCGTCCCTCGGTGAACGCCGCGCGGTAGCCCAGCCGCTGGGCCAGGTCGGCGAAGATGTCGTACTCGTCGCGGGCCTCGGCGTACGGCTCGTCGGCGCGCTGCATGGCGATCAGGTGGGTGTCGCCGCGACCGGCGCCCAGGTCGTCGCGTTCCAGCGTGGTGGTGACCGGCAGCACCACGTCGGCGTGCCGCGCGGTCGCCGTCCAGTACGGCTCGTGCACGATCACCGTCTCCGGCCGGGCGAAGGCGCGGCGCAGCCGGTTCAGGTCCTGGTGGTGGTGGAACGGATTGCCGCCGGCCCAGTAGACGAGCTTCGTGTCCGGGTGGGCGTACCGGCCGCCGTCGTAGTCGAATTGCTCGCCGGGGTGCAGCAGCAGGTCGGCGATCCGGGCGCACGGGATGAAGTCCGGCACCGGGTTGCGGGCGCGCGGGAACGTCGGGAGCCCGTACGGCAGCTTGCCCCCGCCCACCTCGCCCACCGAGCCGTAGCCGTGGCCGAAACCACCGCCGGGTAGTCCGATCTGTCCCAGCACCGCCGCGAGGGCGAGCCCGGCCCACAGCGGCTGCTCGCCGTGCCGGGTGCGCTGCAGCGACCAGCTGACCGTGATCAGCGTGCGGCCGGCCGCCATCCGCCGGGCCAGCGCGACGATCGCCGCCTCGTCCAGCCCGGAGATCTCCGCGGCCCACGCCGGGGTCTTGTCCGCCACGTCGCTGACGAACTGCCGTCCGCCGACCGTGTGCCGGTCCAGGAAGTCGAGGTCCGCGTGACCGTCGGCGACGAGCTGGTGGGCCAGGGCGAACATCACCGCCACGTCGGTGCCGGGGCGGACGGCCAGCCGGTCGCCGGTCAGGTCGGCGGCGAGGTCGTCCCGCAGCGGTGACACCGAGGCGACCCGCAGCCCGCGGGCCGTGGCGGTGCGCAGGTGCTCGCGGAGATCGTGCGTGGCGCGGCCACCGGGCGTGACGTAGCTGGTCGCGGCCCGGATGCCGCCGAAGGCGACCACCAGGTCGGTGTGTGCGGCGATGACCGGCCAGTCGGTGCCGCCCCGGATGATCGCGTGCGTGCCGCGGTGGCCGACCAGGTGCGGCAGAACCACGTTGGAGGCGGCGAAGCTGTAGTTGTCGCGCGCGTCGGTGTAGCCGCCGCCGAGGGCGAGGAACCGGTGCAGCTGGGACTGCGCGTGATGCAAGCGGCCGGCGCTGGCCCATCCGTACGAGCCGCCGAAGATCGTGTTGTCGCCGTGCTCCCGGGCCCGGGTCAGCGCCTCGGCCACCCGGTCGAGAGCCGTGTCCCAGGAGACCTCCTCGAAGGAGTCGTAGCCGCGACCGGCCCGCGGGCGGCGCAGCGCGGGGCGCGCGACCCGGGAGCCGTGCCGGTGCGCGCCCGCGATGTTGCCCAGCAGCGGCGTGGGGTCCGGATCCCCGCGGCGCGGCGTGACCTCGAGGGTCGCGCCGGCGCGAGAGACCCGGAAGGCTCCCCAGTGCGAGCTGCCGGTGCTGCTCACTGCTCGACGACGCCCAGCTCGGCGAGCAGGTCGGCGCGCAGCGCGACGAACTCCGCGTGGCCCCGGGAACGGGCCTGCGCCGACACCTGGTGGTCCGCGGCGATCCGGCCGTCGCGCATGGTCAGCACCCGGTCGGCCAGCAGCACGGCCTCGTCGACGTCGTGCGTGACCAGCAGCACCGCCGGCCGGTGCCGGGAGATCAGGTCCCGGACCAGCCCGTGCATCCGGATCCGGGTGAGCGCGTCCAGGGCCGCGAACGGCTCGTCCAGCAGCAGCAGCTCGGGCTCGCGGACCAGGGCCCGGGCCAGGGCGACCCGTTGGGCCTCGCCGCCGGACAGGGTCAGCGGCCAGGCGTCGGCGTGGTCGCCGAGACCGACCTCCTCCAGCGCGGACTGGGCGCGGGACCGGGCTGTCGCGCGCGGCAGGTTCAGGGCCACGTTGCGCCAGACCTTCTCCCAGGGCAGGAGCCGGTGCTCCTGGAAGACCACGGTGGACGAGGAGGGCACGACGAGGTCACCGCCGTCGAGCGGGTCCAGGCCCGCGAGGGTACGCAGCAGCGTCGTCTTGCCGCACCCGCTCTTGCCGAGCAGGGCCACGAACTCGCCCCGGCGGATCTCGAGGTCGAGCTCGTGCAGGACGGTGCGGTCGCCGTACCGCCGGGTGACCGCACTGGCCCGCACCGCGGGCGCGTCCACCGCCGTGGTCACAGCTTCACCGCGTGGTCCGCGATATTGATCTTGCCGCTGAGCACCTTCCGCTCGCTCAGCCAGTCGGCACCGGCCTGCAGCTGGGCGATGCCGTCGTCGTTGATCAGGCTCCAGGTGGTCTGCACGTTGCCGGCCACGATCTTCTGCACCACGGCGTCGGGGTACTTGGAGACGGCGTTGCCGATCTTCTGCGCCTCGGCCTGGTTGGCGTTCACCCAGTCGGCCTCGGCCTTGTACGCGGCGATGACCTTGCGGATGGTGTCCGCCTCCTTCTTCGCGTAGTCCTCGCGGACCAGGTACGTCGAGAAGTCGATCTGCTTGTCCAGCTCGTCGCCGTCGGTGAAGATGCGCTTGGCGCCGTACTGCACCTCGGCCAGCTCCATCGGGCCGGACCAGATGCCCCACGCGTCCACCTTGCCACTGCCGAAGGCGGGTGCGGCGTCCGGCGGGTTCAGATAAGTGAAAGTCACCGAGTCCCGCGGCACGTTGTACTTCTCCAGCGCCGCGACGAGCAGGAATTCGCCCAGCCCGGCCTTGTTCACGGCGACGTTCTTGCCGGCCAGGTCCGCGACCTTGGTGATGCCCGAGTTCGGCAGGGCCAGGATCGACGACAGCCGGGGCTTGGCGGTGGCCCAGGCGACGTACTTGAGCTTGTTGCCGGACAACAGCGCCTGGTCGGCCGGGGTGGAGCTGCCGCCGAAGCTGAAGTCGGCGGTGCCGGTGGCGACGGCCTGCAGGGTGGGGGCGTGGTTCGGGAACGGGCCGACCCACTCGACGTCGATGCCCTGGTCCTTGAGCGTCTGCTCGAACACGCCACGGGTCTTGGGCACCGAGATCGCGCCGTAGGTCAGCCGGACCTTCTTGCGGCCGTTGGCCTCCGCCGCGTTGTCGCCGCAGGCCGCGAGCACGGGTAGAGCGAGTGCGGCTCCCAGCAGTGAGCGGCGGGACAGTGTCACTTCTTACCTCCGGAGTAGTTCGGGTGCCAGGCCAGGAGACGGCGCTCCAGGGCCCGGGCGATGAGATCGGTGCTCAGACCGATGAGCGCGTACAGGACGATGACCAGGACGATCACGTCGGTCTGGAGGAACTCGCGGGCGTTGGTGGCCATGAAGCCGATGCCGGCGGGCGCGCCGACGGTCTCGGCGATGACCAGGGCCAGCCACGCGTTGGTCAGCGCCAGCCGCACGCCCAGCAGGACGGACGGCAGCGCGCCGGGCAGGATCACCGTGCGGACCAGCCGGAGCCGGGGCAGGCCGATGACCCGGCCCATCTCCAGCAGCTTCGGGTCGACCTGGCGGATGCCGAGCACGGTGTTGAGGTAGATCGGGAAGAGGGTGCCGAGCGCCACCAGGAAGTAGCGCCCGCTCTCGCCGACGCCGAACCACACCATGACCAGCGGCAGGATCGCCAGGAAGGGGATGGCCCGGACGATCTGGATGTTGCGGTCCACGATGGCCTCGGCCAGCCGGGAGAAGCCGGTCAGCACGCCGAGCACCAGGCCGATGCTGCCGCCGATGGCCAGGCCGATGGCGGCGCGTTTGAGGCTCTCCCACAGGTGGGTGGGCAGCTCGCCGGTCTCGGTCAGCCGCCAGGCGGTGACCCCGACCGAGCTCGGGGCCGGCAGGACGTTGGGGGCGATGATCCCGGCCCGGGCCAGCAGCTCCCACGTGAGCAGCAGCAACAGCGGAACGACCCAGGAGATCACCCGGTACGGCAGCCCTCTCCGGCGCGCCCCGCCGGGGGCCGGTGTGCTCGTGGTCGCCGCCGGTGGGCTGACCGGGGCGGCGATGGTGGGAGTGGACATGGCCGGAACTCTGACTCATCCAAGTTCTGCATGTCAACTGAACCCCATAGGTTTACTAGGATATGGGATCACCGTTGACACCCATGCAGCAAGGAGGGCACGGTTGGGGCCATGCCCACCCCCGCTGCGGATGCTCAGGCTCTGCCGACGCCCCGCCTTTCCCATCTGGTGGACGTGACCGCGGCCCTGGCTGCCCACGCCGAGCAGCACGACCGCACCGCCGACCTGCCGCACGCCGGCCTGGCCGTGGTGCACGAGGCCGGCCTGCTCACCCTCACCGTCGGCGCCGAGCACGGCGGCCCGGGCGGTGGCCTGGCCGACACCGTGCGCGTCCTCACCGCCCTGGGCCGCGGTGACCCGTCGGTCGCCCTGATCAGCGCGATGACGCTCTTCGCGCACGCCGCCTCGGCCGCCTGGCCCGCCGGCCTCTACGCCGAGGTGCTGGCCGAGTCGGCCCGGCGGCCCACCCTGATCAACGCCCTGCGCGTCGAGCCCGACCTCGGCACCCCGGCCCGCGGCGGCCTGCCGGCCACCACCGCCCGGCGGACGGCGGACGGCTGGGAGCTCACCGGTCACAAGATCTTCTCCACCGGGGCGGTCGGGTTGCGCTGGATGCAGGTCTGGGCCCGGACCGACGAGGATCCGGTACGCACAGGAGCGTTCCTGATCCGCACCGACTCCCCCGGCATCACCGTCGAGCGCATCTGGGACCACCTGGGCCTGCGTGCCTCCCGCAGTGACGACGTGACCTTCGACCGGGTCCCCGTACCGCTCGGGGCGACGCTGGAGCTGGCCGAACCGGGAGCGCCCGGCGCGGACCCCGGCGGCCTGCGCGCCTGGAACGCCCTCGGCATCGCCGGCATCTACCTCGGGGTGGCCGCCGCGGCCGTCGGCTGGCTCACCGGCTACCTGCGCGAACGCGTGCCCACCAACCTCGGCAAGCCGCTGGCCTCGCTCCCCCGCTTCCAGAGTGAAGTCGGCCTGATCTCCGCCGGGCTGCTCACCGCGACGACGCTGGTCGACAGCATCGCCCAGGCGATCGACCGCGGCGAGCCGGTCGACGCGGCCCAGCCGGGCCTGGCCAAGACCGTCGCCACCACCGCCGCCATCGACGCCGTGCAGCGCGGTGTCGCTCTCATCGGCAACGCCGGGCTCAGCCGCCGGCACCCGCTCGAGCGCCATCTGCGCGACGTGCTCTGCGGGCGCATCCACACCCCGCAGGACGACGTCGTCCTCACCGCCGCCGGTCGCGCCCAGCTCGAGAGGAATTCCTGATGACCGTCGAGTTCGTCGGCATGATCGGCACCCGGGACGTGTCCGAGACCCGCGCGCCCAGCGGACCACCGATCGACCCCGGCTACGTACGGCGCTTCAGCCGGGCGCACGAGGACGGCGGCTTCGACCGGGTGCTGATCGGCTACGGCTCGTCCACGCCGGACGGGACGCAGGTCGCCGCGTACGCCGCCGCGCACACCGAACGCCTCGGGCTGCTCATCGCCCACCGGCCCGGCTTCGTCGCCCCGACCACCGCCGCGCGCACCTTCGCGACGCTGGACCAGCTCTCCGGCGGCCGGGTCGCCGTGCACACCATCACCGGCGGCTCGGACGCCGAGCAACGCCGCGACGGCGACTACCTGGGCAAGGAGGACCGGTACGCCCGCACCGAGGAGTACCTGCGGATCCTGCGCCGCGCCTGGTCGTCGCCGGAGCCGTTCTCGCACGAGGGCCGCTTCTACCGCTTCGAGAACTTCTCGCTGCAGGCCCAGCCGGCGCACCGGATCCCGCTGTACTTCGGCGGCTCGTCCCCGGCGGCGTACCGCACCGGCGGGGCGGTCGCCGACGTCTTCGCCCTCTGGGGCGAGCCGCTGAAGGAGACCGCCGAGCAGATCGCCGCCGTGCAGGCCTCGGCGGCCGCGGCCGGGCGCGGCCCGCTGGGCATCAGCGTCTCGTTCCGGCCGATCCTGGCCGCGACCGACGAGCTGGCCTGGGAACGGGCCGAGCGCATCCTGGCCACCATCACCGAGAGCAAGGGCGGCAAGGGCTCCTTCACCGGCGACAAGACCCGCGTGCTGGGCGGGCCGCACCCCGAGAACGTCGGCTCGCAGCGCCTGCTCGCGGCCGCCGCCAAGGGCGACCGGCACGACCGGGCACTGTGGACGGCCACGGCCCGGGCCAGCGGCGCCCAGGGCAACTCGACCGCCCTGGTCGGCTCGCCCGAGACCGTGGCCCGCGCCCTGCTGGACTACATCGACCTCGGCGTCACCACGATCCTGATCCGCGGCTACGACCCCGTCGACGACGCGGTCGACTACGGCCGGCACCTCATCCCGCTCGTCAGGCAGGAACTAGCTCACCGCTCCCTCGTCGCTGCTTAGGGGACCACCATGACCGTCACCCCTCTCCACCAGGACCGTGCCGTGGACGCCGACCTCTTCCGGGCGCTGCTGCGCCGCCATGCCGCCGCCGTCGTCGTGATCACCGCCCCCGGTGAGCCCCCGGCCGGCTTCACCGCCACCTCGTTCACCTCTGTCTCGCTCGACCCCCCGCTGGTCTCGTTCTGCCTGGCCAAGACCGCCTCGGCGTGGCCGGCCGTGGAGTCGGCGAGCACCATCGCCGTACACGTGCTGACCCTGGAGCAGGAGCACGTCGCCCGCACGTTCGCGACCCGGGGCATCGACCGCTTCGCCGCGCACGGCGCCTGGCGGCCCGGACCGGACGGTGTGCCGCTGCTCGACGGCGTGCTGGCCCGCATCGTGTGCCGGGTGACCCAGCGGGTGGAGGCCGGCGACCACACCATCGTGCTGGCCGCGCCGGAGCTGGGCGAGCACCACGAGGACACGACGGTCACCCCGCTCGTCTACCACGACGGCACGTACGCGCACCTCAAGCGGTCGGCGTAGATGGAGTTCCACTGGTTCCTGCCGACCGCCGGGGACAGCCACGGCATCACCAGCGGCGGGCAGGCGGCCGCCACCGTGACCACCGAGCGCCCGCCCGAACTGGGCTACCTGGCGCTGGTGGCCCGCGCGGCCGAGCGCCTCGGCTTCACCGGCGTGCTCACCCCGACCGGCACGTTCTGCGAGGACGCGTGGCTCACCACCGCCGGGCTGCTCACCGAGACGTCCACGCTGCGGTTCCTGGTCGCGTTCCGGCCCGGGCTGGTGTCGCCGACGCTGGCCGCCCAGATGGCCTCGACGTACCAGCGCATCTCCGGCGGGCGGCTGATGCTCAACGTGGTCACCGGCGGGGAGTCCACCGAGCAGCGCCGCTTCGGCGACTGGCTGGACCACGACCAGCGGTACGCCCGGACCGCCGAGTTCGTCCAGGTGCTGCGCGGCGCCTGGTCGGGCGAGCCGTTCGACTTCACCGGCGAGCACTACCGGATCGAGGGGGCGACGACGCGGCAGCCGCCGGATCCCGTACCCCCGATCTTCTTCGGCGGGTCGTCGCCGCCGGCGTTGCGGGTGGCGGCCGAGCACGTCGACACGTACCTGACCTGGGGTGAACCGCCGGACGCGGTCGCCGCCAAGCTGGCCGCGGTGCGCGCGCTGACCGATCGCCGGCTCACGTACGGGATCAGGCTGCACGTCATCACCAGGGACACCGCCGACGAGGCCTGGGCGGCGGCGCGCGCCCTGCTCGACCGGGTGCCGGAGGCCGCCGTCACCGCGGCCCGCGAGCGCTTCGCCCGTACCGAATCGGAGGGTCAGCGCCGGATGGCGCAGCTGGCCGGCGGCGACTCGCTCGAGGTCTCCCCCAACCTGTGGGCCGGCTTCGGCCTGGTCCGGCCGGGCGCGGGCACCGCGCTGGTCGGCAGCCACGCCGAGGTCGCCGAGCGGCTCACCGAGTATCACGCGCTGGGCATCGACCACTTCATCCTGTCCGGACAACCACACCTGGAGGAGGCCTACCGCTTCGGCGAGGGCGTCCTCCCCCTGCTGAAACTGGGAGCAAACGCATGAGCGGAATCGTCGTCGTCTCGGGTAACCCGCGGCCCGGATCGCGAACCTCCGTGCTGGCCTCGGCCGTCGGGGAGGCCCTGGGCGGTGCCGCCGCCGTGGTGGAGGTCGGCGCGCTCGGTGCGGGGCTGCTGACCCCGGGAGACACCGCCACGGCGGCCGCGGTGACGGCGATCCGCGAGGCTGATGTGCTCGTGGTCGCCACGCCGACCTACAAGGGCAGCTACACCGGGGTGCTGAAGGTGCTGCTCGACCAGCTGCCCGCCAATGCGCTGGCCGGCAAACGGGCCGTACCGGTGGTGACCGCGGGTGTGGCCCCGCAGGCCGCAGCGGCCGCGGCCCTGCTGGCGCAGCTGCTCGCCGAACTGGGCGCCGAGGTCGCGCCCGCGCTGCCGGTGGTCGAGGCCGACCTGCCCGAGTCGGCGACGATCGCGGAGAAGTACGCGGCGTTGCACGGCGGGTGATTGGCGGCGGCTTGCCACGATGACGCCATGGAAATCCTCGTGACCGTCGCGCTCGTCGTGCTGCTGGTCGGCCTGATCCTGCTGGGCCTGGCCTCCTCGGCGAACTCCCGGCGGGAACAACTGCGGACGGCTGCCCGGCTCACCGCGATCGAGCAGAAGCTCGACGCGGTGGTCGGGCACCTGGGCATCACCGTCCGCGAGCGGGAGCTGCCCGAGGTGCTCCGGCTGATCTTCGCGGACCAGCGGGTGGCGGCGATCAAGGCCTACCGCGACGAGACCGGCGCCACCCTGCTGGAAGCGAAGAACGCGGTCGACGCTATCGCTGCGCGGCACGGGCGCTGACGCGGCGCTCCCGCAGCCTCCCGGCACCGGCCAGCAAACCCGCGGCGGCCATCGAGACCGCTCCCCAGAACACCAGCGAGCCCTCGGCGTTGCTGTCGAACCAGGCCGTGTAGGCCAGCACGGTCGCGACCGCGACCACCAGGACCCCGGGCAGGCTCGCCAGCGCCCGGTTCCGCCCGGCCGGCCGCACCAGGCCGACCAGCGCGTCCGCCACCACCAGCAGCGCGGCCACGGCACTCATGCCGAAGGTGAACGACCGCACGTCGAGCGGCACGTCCGCGTCGTCGAGGCGGTAGACGATGAGCAGCAGGGCGACGCCCAGGGCCAGGGCCAGGATGGCCGCGGCGCCGAGGTCCCAGCTGCGCGGCAGCGGCCGCTCCCGGTCCTGGCGCTTGCGCGGGATGTAATCCCAGGCCCGGTTGATGGCGAAGCGGCTCGCCAGCGCCCCGAAGACGCTCAGCGCGAGAAAGGCGACGATCGGCGGGACAACGCTGCGGGTCAGGTAGGCGATGATGCCGGCGACCAGGGCGGCGACCGGCAGGCTGGTGGCCGCGCCGACCAGCCAGCCGTTGCGGAAGTCGGTGCGGGCCGCGGGCAGGTCCAGCGGGTGGACCAGCGGCTGGGTCTCGGGGTCGGGCAGGTCGACGAGCTCTTCCATGGCGGTCGGTGCCTCTTCCAGGGTTGTCACGGCAGCCTCCAGGGCGCGTGGTCGATGAAGGAGCTGGTGGGGTTGGGCCGGGCGATGTCGTAGACCTTCTGCCGGGAGACGCCGAGCCGGGCGGCGACCGTCACCGCGCTGAAGTCGTCGAGCAGAGCCTCGACGGCGAGCGCCCGGACCGCGGAGGCCCGGGAGGTCAGGTGGGCGGTGAGGGCACTGACCTCGGCCGCGATCAGCGCGACGGCAAGCGGACCGCCGAACGGCTCGGCCCAGTCGGCCGCACCGTCGGCGGCCGCGGCGAACATCTTGTCGCCCCCGTCGGCCAGGGCCGAGCGCACCAGCTCCGGGGCCACCCCGGCCGACTCGAAGCGCTCGCGGACCGGCGCGCGGGTGTCGGGGGTACGGTGCGCCAGGACGACGTCCCAGCTTTTGTCACCCCCGGGTTGACTGCTCATGGTCAGAGCATGTGTCACCCCCGGGGTGACTGTCAACCCTCCAGACTGGACCGGGGCGCCTAGAGTGCGGCTGTGCCCCCGTTCCCCCTCGCGTACCGGTGGACGCTGGGCGTCTTCCTGATCGTGGTCGCCGCCACCTGGTGGCGCCCGGAGCATCCGGTCGAGCAAGCCATGCACCACTCGCTCACCGTGCTCGGACTGGTGGCGCTGCTGCTCGTGCAGCGCCGCCGCCCATTGCCGTACACGTCGTTCCTGCTGATCCTGATCTTCCTGACCCTGCACTCGGTGGCGGCCCGGTGGATCTACTCCTTCGTCCCGTACGACGACTGGACGGACGCGCTGTTCGGCGTACGCCTCAACGAGCTCTTCGGGTGGCAGCGCAACAACTTCGACCGGCTGGTGCACCTGTCGTACGGGCTCTGCTTCGGTCCGGTGCTGTTCGCCCGGTTCCGGGAGGCCGGGCGCGGCATCCGCTGGGCGGCGCTGGTGGCGGTGGACGTGGTGCTGTCCACGAGCGCGGTGTACGAGCTGTTCGAGTGGGCCATCGCGATGACGCTCGCGCCCGGGGCGGCCGAGGCCTACAACGGCCAGCAGGGTGACCTGTGGGACGCCCACAAGGACATGACGCTGGCGACGGGCGGGGCGATCGTCGCGGTGGCGGTTGCCGGGCTGATCGCGTACCACCGATCGGGTTTTGGCTCTCGCCGGATCCCGCAGCCGGCGGCGACGCTGGACGGATGATCAGTCTCGCGTCCCTGCTCGGCGTCACGGCCGTCGCCCTCGGCATGGTGCTCACCCCGGGCCCGAACATGATGTATCTGGTCTCGCGCAGCATCACCCAGGGCCGGCGGGCCGGCATCGTCTCGCTCGGCGGCGTGGTGATCGGCTTCCTGGTCTACCTGACCGCCGCGAACCTCGGCCTCTCGGTGATCTTCGTGCACGTCCCGGAGGCGTACACGACTCTCAAGCTGGCCGGTGCAGCCTACCTGGGCTGGCTCGCCGTCAAGACGCTGCGCCCGGGCGGCACGTCGGTCTTCGCGCCGGGTGACCTGCCGATCGACTCGACGCGGCGGCTGTTCACCATGGGCCTGCTCACCAACCTGCTCAACCCGAAGGCCGCGATCATGTACCTGTCGCTGATCCCGCAGTTCGTCCGCCCGGAAGCCGGGCACGTGCTGGCCCAGGGCTTCGTGCTCGGCGGCGTGCAGATCCTGGTCAGCCTGACGGTCAACCTGCTGATCGTGGCGGCGGCGGGAGGCATCGCGGTCTTCCTGGCCCGGCGGCCGGCCTGGCTGCGGATGCAGCGCTACCTGATGGGTACGGTGCTCGGCGCGCTCGCCGTGCACCTGGCCACGGACCGCGCCCGCCCGGCCTGACGCAATCCGGCCAGGTGGTGGCCGTTACCGGCGCCTAGTCTCGGCTGATGTCGTTCTGCTGGGATGTCTACGTGTGGCTGCCGGAGCGGACACCTGGGCTTCTGCAGGCGTTCGTCGACCGCTACGTCGACACCGAAGCACCCGGCGACGACCGGCTGCCGTCGTTCCTGCGCACCTACGTCACGGGCACGCCGACCGAGGCGGATGCCGCGACGCTGGACGAGCTCCGCTCGCCTGACGGCAGTTCGGCGTTCACGCTGTACCTGCACGGCCGCAGCCACCCCTGGGCGATGATCACCATCACCGAGGACGACGCGGCCGTGCTGGGCCTGAGCATCGACGATCCCGGCAACTCCCCGGCCAAGCGCCGCGAAGCGCGGGAGCTGATCGAGCACCTGCGCCAGGAATTCTCTGCCCCCGCCGGGATCGCGGGCGTGGAGATGCCGCCGCCGGGATCCCGGCACCAGTGGCGCACGGACCACACCCAGATCCGCGTCGGAACCATCCCGCACGACCCGGCCTGAGCCCACCGCCTCCCCGCCCGCGCGCCACTACGCCCACCGCCGCCGCTCCCGCTGCTGTTACTGCCGCCGCTGCCGCTGCTGTTACTGCCGCCGCTGCCGCTGCTGTTACCGCCGCCGCTGCCGCTGCTGTTACCGCCGCCGCTGCCGCTGCTGTTACCGCCGCCGCTGCCGCCACCGCCACCGCCAGGCCCTCGCCAATGCCGGTGCCGCCATCGGCATCGGCATCGGCATCGGCATCGGCATCGGCATCGGCATCGGCATCGGCATCGGCGGACTCTGACACTGCTCAGGATCGTCGGGCCCGCGGCCGACCGGGAGCTGCGGCACGATCGTGGGGTCGGTAATCGTGTCGTCGGCCGCCAGCAAAATCGCCTTGGACAGGATCAAGGACAGCACCCGGTCGTCGTCGAAGGGCAGGTGGACCGCCTCCTTGCGCTTGTGTTCGGGGACGATGCACAGGTAGGTGTCGTCGGGTTCGATCAGGATGTTGGCCGAGCCGAGGTGGATCCGGTACGTGCCACGGTTTCCGCGGACCCGGAGGTATCTGTCCGTCAGTTCGCAGCGCGGCCCGATCGACAACCGCGGCAAGAGGCGGGCCAGCACGTCGCGGCGTACCTCGGCCGAGGCGGTCAGAGCACCGAAGCCGGCCGACTCCCGGTAGGCGCGGAAACGCTCGGTTCCCCGGTCCTGCCACGCCTCGTCGGCGGCGATCGACGTGACGCCGACGAACAGATCCACGTCGCGCATCGCCTCGCTGAACACCCGTACCGGCACCTCGGTCAGCGGCGCATCCTGCCACGCTCCGCCGGCGCGGCGGGTGAAGCGGACCTCGCCGAGCATGCAGTACACCACCTGATGGTCCGCCTCCCCGGCCGCTTCGTGGACCAGCAGCGCCCGCCACTCGCCGCCACCGAGATCCTTCGCCGCTTCCGTGCGGTGACCCTGATCCCATGTGCCGAGGTAGCTCGCCGCCCAGCCCCGGGTCCGCATCAAAGCGTTGGCTTGGCGATAGCGCAGGATGTGCCCCGCGAAACGCCGCGACGAAGTACGGCTCGACGCCTCCGCCGAAGTCAGCGGATAGACCTCCCGGAACGCCTGCTTGAACGGCTGCCGCACCTCGCTCACTCCGATGTGGTCACGCCAGCGCGCCGCCTCCCCCGGGCCGGCCAACGCCGGATGCCAGAGCCGCACCCGCCCGCCGACCGCCTCGAAGTCGTCGCCCGCCTCGTCCACCAGCTTCCAGCCGCCGTCGGCCTCACGACGCGGAATGCCGGCTCGCCACGACCTGCCGTCCACCGACGATTGCCAGACGAGTCGGCCGGCCACAGATCGCGTGATCGGATGATCCAGATAGCGCGCCACCCAATCAGCCCACGCCCAGCTTCGCTCCTGGGACAGCAGCGACTCGATCCGACCGCGTTCCGCAGCCAGCGTTCTGGTGATCTCCTTGACCAGCGCCCGAGCCTCCGTGACGTCCACATCGGCGGGCACTCGCTTGAGCGGCCTGCCGTCCCGCATGACCACCGATCGCGCCCTGCCGTCAACGACCTCCACCTGGACGCGGCCGGGCACCGGCCAGCGCCGTCCTTCCGCATCCAGGCCGTGGTCGTCGATCCCGAGCTCCAGCGCCTCGCCGGCCGCCCAGCCACGCGCGTTCTCGATCCGCTCGATCGCACCGCGAACCCGCGCCAGCAACGGTTTGCTCCGCACCGCAAGCGCCAGCCGCACCAGCGCCCGCACCGGCGCATCACCCCCGCGATCCGCCAAGATCTCCACCGCGGCCGCCGCTGTCCGCGGCGCCCGCACCTCCGAAGATGCCGTGGCCGCCCGCACCGCGACCCGGGCCAGCAACGCAGTCGTTTCCTCCCCTGGATCCCTGGCGGCGAACCAGATCAGCCCCCGCAACAGCAGGTCGGTGTCCTCACCGACCGACCCTTGATAGGCACAGAACCGCTCCAGCAGAGGGGTGATCACGCCTGCCCCGCCGAGCAGATCATCCGCCCGGCGCAGCCAGCCCTTGGCCGGCACCGGCTTGGTCAGCGACTCGGCGTGCCGCAGCACGGCAAGCACCCCGGAATCGGTCAGCAACGGCCGCAACGACTCCTGCACCGCCGCGTCGAAGACGTCGTCCGCCGGCAACACGTGGCCGAGCCCACCGGGATCGATCCGGTCCAGCACAGCGCCGTACGCCTGGGACAGCGAATGACGCACCCGCGCAGCCAGATAGCTGGTCTTCACCGCGTCCAGCACCGCTTCGAAGGCCGGAACGAGGTCACGCAGCTCCTCCGGCGGCAGCGCGGCACCGATGATGGCGGGCAGGCGCCACGGCGAGCCGTCGTCGCGTCCGGTCTCGCCGGCCAGCACCCGCAGGCTCCAGATCAGGTCATCCCGGGTCCAGCGCACGTCATCGGTCGCGAGCGCGGCGATGACCTCGGCCGGGTGCACGAAGGGGGCGTCGTCGCGGGCCGCTTCCCAGTGCAGGCGGAGACAGATCAGCCGGCGGTGCTCCGCGGGCAGCGCCGGGTCGGCGTCCGTCGTCCGCACCTCGTGCAGGCGTGGGTCGGGGTCGACCATCGGGGTCAGGTCGAGCAGGATCGGCTCCATCAGCCACCCACCAGCGGGACCAGGCGGACGAACGCGACCGTCGGATCGCCGCGCAGGTCGATGAGCTGGTCGAGGTCGTCGACCTGGTGCCGGCCGACGATCATCACGAAGCCGTTGCGGGTGAACGCCTGGCACGCCGCGTCAGCTTGCGCGACCCAGTCGAGGCGCTGTCCCGCGACCGGCCGCACCAGGCCGCGGAAGACGTCGCCCGCCGTTGCGTGGAAGCGGGCCACCTCCTCGCGGACCCGCAGGCGCAGCAGCTCGCGGGCGGTGATCTCGTCGGGAAGGTCCGGCAGGACCCACTCGTCGATCGCCCGGCCCGCCATGGTCTCATCGCGCACCATCACCTCGGCCACACCCGCCCCTTCCTTCGGCCCGGTCATCATGGCGGCAGCCTCCGACAGTTTTCGGAATGCCGCGGTGACCGGCGGCGTTGGCAGCACCGAGGAGGCATCATGAAGGTTCGCAACTCGCTCCGGTCGCTCAAGAGCAAGCCGGGTTCGGTTGTCACCCGCCGGCGGGGCCGGATGGTCGTCATCAATCGCAAGAACCCCCGCTGGAACGGCCGTCAGGGCTGATCCCGCGATACCGTGACAAGGCAACAAGGCCGGGAACCCGCCGCCACGGGTTCCCGGTCTTTTGCGTGTGGCAGATCACATCGCCGCAGGTGACCGTCCACCCGGACACTGTCCCGATGGAACCTCGCGTGCATCCGGTGCCCTCCACCGACGGCGTCACCCTGACCGTCGAGGAATACGGCGAGCCCGGCCGCGCCGCCTCCGTGGTCTTCCTGCCCGCGCTCGGGGTGCCGGTGGCCTACTACGGCCCCCTGTTCCGCGCCTGGGCGGCCGCCGGCCGGCACGTCGTCGGCGTGGAGCTGCGCGGCATGCCCCAGAGCCCGGTCGCCGACCTGCGCCGCGACTCGTTCGGCTACGCCCATCTCGTCCGCGACGACCTGCCCGCGGTCTTCACCGACCCGGCCGTCGCCGGCGCGGCCAAGGTCGTGCTGGTGGGCCACAGCCTGGGCGGTCAGCTCGCGCTGCTGTCGGGCGCCGCCGGCACGGTACGCCCGGACGCCGTCGTCACCCTGGCCACGGGTACGAGTTCCCCGTTCGCCCGCAGCGGCCGGCTCGCCCGGGCCCAGCGCGCCGCCGGGGTCCGCTTCGTCGGCGCGGTGACCTGTTCGCTGGGCTACTGGCCGGGGCACCGGCTCGGCTTCGCGGGCCGCCAGCCCCGCACGCTGATGAACGACTGGGGTTACGAGGCCCGCTACGGCCGCTACCGCCTGCGCGGCGACCGCACCGACTACGAGGCCGCGCTGGCCGAACTGCCCGTGCCCGCGTTGCTCGTCGACATCGCCGGCGACCGGATGATCCCGCGCGCCGCGGTCGACCATCTGGCGGCCCGGCTCCCCTCCGACGTCGACCGGGCCACGATCGACGCGGTCCCGGACCACTTCCTGTGGGCCCGCCGCACCCCGGAGAAGGTCATCACCCGCGTCGAGAGCTGGCTCACCACCCGCGGTCTCTGACCCGGCCGAGCAGCGGCCACCGCGAGCCGACAGCGGCCACCGCGAGCCGACAGCGGCCACCGCGAGCCGACAGCGGCCACCGCGAGCCGACAGCGGACAGCGGCCGAGGCGGCCGAACGGCCGTCGCCACCGGCAATTAGGTGCCGCGGGCAAACAGGCGCCGCGGGCAAACAGGCGCCGCGGGCGATCCCGCCGCGGGATCAGCCGCCGCGGGCGAAGAGCGCCAACCGCACCCGGTTCGGGCTGTCGGTCTTGGTCATCAGACTGGTGATGTGCGTCTTCACCGTCGTCACGCCGATGTGCAGCCGGTCGGCGATCTCCGTGTTGGACAGCCCTTCGGCCACCAGCTCCAGCACATCCCGCTCCCGGGCGGTCAGCCCCGCCACCGGCCGCGGCTGCTCCACCCGGGCCGCGACCGCCCGCCGCACCAGCCGCTGCAGCACGTCCTGGCTGAACGGGCTGTCCCCCGCCGCGGCCCGCCGGATCCCGTCCAGCAGCTCGACCGGCGGCGCGTCCTTCAGCAAGAAGCCGCAGGCCCCGGCGGTCAGCGCCGGATAGAGGTGGTCGTCGTCGCCGAAGGTGGTCAGCACGACGATCCGGGCGCCCGGGCGTTCCGCCAGGATGCGGCCGGTCGCCGTGATGCCGTCGACGCCCGGCATGCGCAGGTCCATGACAATGACGTCCGGGGCGAGGCGGGCGGCGAGCGTCACCGCGTCGCGGCCGTTCTCCGCTTCGCCCACCACCGTCAGGTCGGCTTCGGCGTCGCAGAGCATCCGCAGGCCGGCGCGGATCAGCGGCTGGTCGTCCACCAGCAGGACGCGGATCACACCGGCTCCGTGGACCGGCGCGCCGGCAGCACCGTCTCGACCCGCCAGCCGCCCGCCGCCGGTCCGGCCGTCAGCCGGCCGCCCAGCACCTCGACCCGTTCGCGCATCCCGGTCAGCCCGTGGCCGCCGCCGCCGGACGGCAGCCCGGGCACCACGCCGCCGCCGTCGTCGGTCACCGACCAGAGCACGTCCCCGTCCGTCACCTCGACCCGCAGGCTCGCGCGGGCGGCCGGTCCGGCGTGCTTGGCCACGTTGGTCAGCGCCTCCTGGGTCAGCCGCAGCACGGCCAGGCCGCGGACCACGTCCAGCGATCCGGCCTCCGGTGCGATGGTCGCGTCCACCGTCAGTCCCGCCCGCCGCGCCGTTTCGACCGCGGCTTCGAGGGCGGCCGGCAACGCGCCGGGCTCGATCGCGGTGAGCGCCGCATCCGTACGCCGGGACGGGTCCCGCAGCACCGCGACCAGCTGCCGCAGATCGGCCAGCGCGGCCGTACCGGTGCTGTGCACGTCGTCGAACACCTCCGTCACCCGCGGGTCCACGTCCGGCAGCACGTGCCGGGCCACGCCGACCCGCAGCACCATCGACGCGACGTGATGCGCGACCACGTCGTGCAGTTCGCGGGCGATCGCCGAGCGTTCGTCCGCGCGGGCCGCCCGGCTCTCCGACTCGTCCCGGCGCCGGGCCTGCACGCCCAGCTCGCGGGTGGTCCGGATGACCAGGCCGAGCAGCACCGGGACGCCGATCACGATGAACAGCCCGAAGACCGGCCCGGAGACCTGCGACGGGTCCCGGCCCAGGGTGAAGGCCAGGTAGACCGCCGCGACCAGGCCCGCGCAGGACCAGAGGATGCGCGGCCGGGGGGCCCACAGCGCCACTTCCAGCAGCAGCCAGCTGGTGCCGACCTGGTTGATCGTCGTGTCGTCGATGAGCCAGAACGCCACGACCAGCAGGGCGGTCTGGGCCAGCAGGCCGGGCAGCTGCCGGCGGTGCAGGAGCAGGGCCAGGGTGAACGCGGCCACCGCGAGCAGCCATTGCGTCGGGGTGGGCGCCGGGCCGGCCTGGGTGCCGAAGAACAGGTAGCTCAGGCCGCTGAGGTCCAGCAGCACCATCCGGACGAACGTGTCCCGCGCGTCGAAGAGCCGTGCCACCCATCCCACGAGGACCACCCTAGGCGCTCTCGGCGGGGCGGTAGCGGGCCCGTACCAGGAGGTAGACCAGCAGGCCCAGCGGGCCGAGCAGGATCGTGAGCAGCAGCACCGGCGACATGATCAGCGCGGGGATCCCGCGGGTCCGGCTGTCGAGCCAGGACCAGCGGCCGACGAAGAGGTCGAAGGCGAGCATGTGCGCCCAGGCCGCCGCCGCGCCGTCGGCCGTGCCGAGCAGTTCGCGGACGCCGCCGAGGGTGGGCGAGGCGACGGCCGGCAGCACCTCGCCGAAGGCCGGGATGACCAGCACCGCGTAGATCACCACGACCGGCAGCACGATCAGCGGCGAGGCGATGATCCGCCGGGTCCAGGACCAGCCGGGCAGCAGGATCATGAGCGCCCAGAACGGCGCAGCGACCGCAAACGTCAACCCGAACAGAGCGCCGGTCATGCCGCCCCTCCCATGCCGTCGGCCGCCGCGGCCAGGTGCCGCTCGGTGCAGGCCGTCATGCCGCCAGCTCCAGAGCCGGGCGCCGGCGGCGGGCCACCACCGCGAGGGTGGCGGTCGCGGTCGCGGCGGCGAGGGCGGCCCAGGCGGTCAGGGTCAGGGCGTCCGGCTGCAGCAGCGGCTGGCCGCGCAGGGCCTGCCAGGTCAGCAGGGCGGTGAGGATGCCGTACGCGACGCCGCCGACCGCCAGCAGCCGGATCCGGGTGAGCTCGTCGAGCCGGTTGCCGAGCAGCAGGGCGAGCAGCGGCAGCGCCTGCAACGCGTGCAGCCCGATGAAGTGGCCGATCCGCAGGTCGCCGCCGGTGGTGCTCCAGCCGACCACCGGCAGTCCCGGTCCGCCGTCGCTCACGCCGACACTGTGCCCCATCTGGGCCGGCTGCACCATCGGGATCGCCGCCGCCAGGCCGAGCAGGGACAGTCCCAGGCCCCAGCGGACGGCGTGGGCGGACACCCGGTCGGCGATCCGCTGCCGGAGTACCACGACGCCGATCACGAAGTGCGCGATGAACAGCACCATGATCGCGCTGCCCATGACCTGCCACAGCGCGGAGTTCAGCGTGGAGGTCTCGTTGTAGTGGCTGGTCTGACCGCGCAGCACCTGCGTCACGATCACGACCATCTCGGCGACGGACATGGCGACCACCACGGTGGCGGCCCGTTCGGCGAGACGGCTGCGTCGCGGGAGCAGCGAGAGCATCCAGGCCAGGGTGGAGGTGTAGAGGACGAAGGACACCGCGAACTTGAACGGCTTGAGCCAGATCGGCGCGCCGGTCAGGACGCGCGGGTCGGCGAGGGTGCCGACCGCCGCGACGAGGGCCAGGACGGCCATCGCGGCGGCGAAGATCATCAGCGGGCGGTGCCAGCGCAGCACATTTGTCATGCCCTTGATGCTTTCGGTGCCGGCGGGCGCTTTCGCCCATCCGCGGGCCGGTCCCGCGGCCGGCGGTCGGAGGCCTTCTCCTCCCTGGGTAGGAGGTCGCCATACTGTCCGCGTGAACGAGGTCGTGTTTCCCTGGGCCGAGGACGGCCGGCGCAGCGGTTCGGCGCTGGGCCGGGCGGTGGTCGCGGACGCTCTGCGGGTGGCGGATCCGGCGGCGGCCGCGGCGGCCGAGCGGGAGAGCGACTGGCGTACGGGCTACCTGCGGCACTTCCGGGCCCTGGTCGAGGCGGGGCTGGACGGCGGCTACGACATCGCGCGGGCCGGGCTGGCGTCGGTGCACAGCCGGATGCGGATCACCAGCGGCGCGGACGAGGTGCCGCTCGATCAGGCGTTCACCACAAAGAGCGAAGCCGCCGAGCCGCTGGACACCGTCACGATCCACGGTGATGGCAAGCCCGAGCAGGAACTGATCCTGCCGTACCGGGGTGAGCTGCTGCGCGGGGACGCCCTGCTGCGCCGGCTCGACGCCTGGGTGCGGGAGGGCACGATCGAGGAGTCGTGCGCCGAGGCGGTCCGTGAGGTGGCCGCCGAGCCGGACTGGCTGGACCTGTCCGATCAGCGGCTGGTGGTGCTGGGCGCCGGCGCCGAGATGGGACCGCTGCCCGCCGTACTGGCGTGGGGTGGCACGGTGATCGGCGTCGACCTGCCCCGGCCGCGGGTCTGGGAGCGGGTGGCGGCCACCGCCCGGCAGAGCGCGGGCACGCTGATCGCGCCGGGTGCCACGATCGAGGGTGCCGGCGTGGACCTGCTGACCGGGCTGCCGGCGGCGGCGCGGTGGCTGCTCGGCATCGAGGGCCGGCTGGTGCTCGGTAACTATGTGTACGCGCCCGGGGCGGCGTACCCCCGGCTCTCGGCCGCGGTCGACGCCCTGACCGAGCATGTGCGCCGCCAGCGACCCGGCACCGCCCTGGCCTTCCTGGCCACGCCGACGGATGCCTTCGCGGTGCCGGCCGGCGCCGTCGCGCAGGCCGCGGCACGGTTCCGGGACCGGCCGGCGGCGGCCAAGGTGCTCGCCGCGATGTCCGGTGGCCGGCTGCTCCAGCCGAACTACCCGTCCGGCGCCGACCCCGGCATCGCCGACTGCCTGGTGCCCCAGCAGGGCCCGAACTACGCCCTGGCCAAACGCATCCAGCGCTGGCGGGCGTCGGTGGCCCGGCACGACGGCACGACGGTGAGCTTCTCGGTGGCCCCGCCGACCCGGACCCGGTCGGTGCTGAGCAACCGGCTGCTCGCCGCGGCCTACGCGGGCGCGCACGTGTTCGGCGCGGAGATCTTCGAACCGGCGACCAGCAACCGGCTGATGGCGGCGCTGCTCGTGCACCAGCTGCGCAAGCCGCGGCCCGCGGCCACGAACGCCTGGATCGACGAGACCATCGGCGCGGCGCACGGCGGGCTGTGGCGGGTCGCCTACCAGCCTCGGACGGTGCTCGGGCTGGCCGCCGTACGCGGGCTGCCGGCCGCCCTGCCTAGACCGCCACGCGGCTGATCAGCGACACCAGGTCGTCCCGGCTGGGGCCGGCCGGCAGCGGGGCCCGCCAGCCGCCCGCATAGATCTCCCGGGCCCGCGGTTCGGCCGCGGCCAGCGTCGCGGGCAGGGCTTCCATCGACAGGTACGGCCCCACGTGGCGCATCAGCGACGGGTCCGCCCCGGCCGCCTCGACGATGTAGCCGGAGGCCAGCGGACGGGACAGGTCGATGTCCGCGCCCGCCCACTGGCGTACCTGCTCGGCGTCCCAGCTCAGGTGGTCGTCGAACCAGGGTTTGATCTGCTCGGTGCACCACCGGTCGAACGCCAGCGTCACGGTCTCCAGGTCGGCGCCGCCGGGACCGCCGATCAGCGAGACCAGGTGCTGGGCCTGCAGCAGGGAGGTCGCGATGCCACGTCCGGCGGTCGGGTTCGTGGTGCAGACCGCGTCGCCGACGTGGATGAGCCCGGGCAGCGCCACCCGGCCGTCCTCGTCCAGCTGGCCCCGGTAGGCGTTGTGCAGGTGACCGCCGGGCAGGACGGCGGTGATCGGCCGCGTTCGCGCCGGGTCGGTCCATTCCGCGAATCCGGGCACCGCCCGCGCGGCCGTCTCGAACGCCCCGGTGACCCGCAGGCCGGCCAGCTCCCGGTCGGTGCTGAGCCGGCAGAACGTGGTGCTCAGCGTGCGGTTGTCCTGCAGGAACACGGCGAAGAAGTAGCCCGGCATCCGGGAGATCAGGCCGACCGGCGCGTTGACCGGGCCGGGTTCGGCGCCCGGCAGCAGCTCGTACTGCCGGGAGACATAGGACAGTCCGCAGTCCTGGCCGGTGCCGGGCGCGCGCAGGTCGTCGCCGATCCGCCCGGCCCGGCCGGAGGCGTCCAGCACCAGGTCGGCGGTCACCTCGGCACCGTCGACGCGCAGTCCCGCCGCGCGGCCGTGGTAGCGCAGCACGTCGTCGACGTGCCCGCACCGCAGCGTCACGCCGGGCTCGGCCGCCGCGATCCTCCGCAACACGAGCTCGAAGACTTCCCGGCGGCAGGCCATCCCGACCACCGTCTCCGGCCGGGACCCCTCGGCGGGCATGATGCACAGCTCGGCGCCGGCGGCCAGCAGCGCGTCGCGCGCGTCGGGCAGCTCCGCGTCGAGGGCTGTGAGGATCTGCCGGCGCAGCCCGTGCGGGTGGTGGAACTGCATGACGCCTTTGCGCGGCCAGTCGCCGCCGGGTGCCGGACCGGGGTCGCGGTCCACGACGGTGACCTCATGACCGCGGCGGGCCAGGGCGGTCGCGGCGTACAGGCCGGTGGGTCCGGCGCCGGCGATGGCTACCTTCATCCGCCGAGCCTAGATACGGCCGGCGGTTGGTGCTCGCTCTCAGTCGGGATCCCGTCACCGCGGCTAGGCTCTGGTGATGGAGATCGCCGGTCTGGTTCTCGCCGCGGGCGCCGGTCGCCGCTACGGGATGCCCAAGGCCCTCGTGACGCACCGAGGCAGCCTGCTCGTGGAGCGCGCGGCCGGCATCCTGCGTGAGGCCGGCGTGGCCGAGCCGGTGATCGTGATCGGTGCGCAGGCGGCCCAGGTCCGCACCGTCGCGCCCGCACTGACCTATGTCGAGAATCCGGACTGGGCGAGTGGTATGGCCTCGTCGTTGCGCACCGGCCTGGCGGCGGTCGCCGCCGGCCCGGCCGGCGCGGCAGTGGTCCTGCTGGTCGACATGCCCGGCGTCACACCCGCGGCGGTACGCGCCATCGCCGCCGACGCGACCCCGGACTCCCTGGTCATGGGCGGCTACGGCGAGCGCCGGTCCCATCCGGTCCTGCTCGGCCGTGAGCACTGGGACGGGGTCGCGCGCAGTGCCGCCGGCGACCGCGGCGCCCGCGACTATCTGCGCGCGCACGCCGGCCAGGTCCGCGTCGTCCCGGTCGGCCACCTCGCCGACGACACCGACCTCGACGTACCGGAGGCGAGCAGTGCGTGACGTCCTGGACGATCTGCTGCGCTGGTGGCGCGCGGGTGAGCCCGCCGGGCTGGCCACCGTCACCGCCACCTGGTCCAGCGCACCCCGGCAGCCGGGCGCGGCGATGCTCGTCAGCGCCGGCGGGACCGCCGTCGGCAGCGTCTCCGGCGGCTGCGTCGAGGGCGCGGTCTACGAGCTGTGCCGCGAGGTGGCCGGGTCCGGCACCCCGCAGACCGTGCGGTACGGCATCAGCGACGACGACGCGTTCGAGGTCGGGCTGCCCTGCGGCGGCACGATCGAGCTCTTCGTTGAACGGGCGGGCTTCCCCGAGCTGCCCGTGCTCGCCGAGGCGGTCGCCGTGGACCAGCCGGTCGCGCTGCTCACGTGTGTCGAGGGCCCGCCGGAGGCGCTGGGCCGGCACCTGGTCGTCACCGGCGACGCCCGGCACGGCTCGCTGGGTGGTGACCGGCTGGACGACGCGGTCACGGACGACGGCCGGGGGCTGCTCGCCGCCGGACGCACCGGGCTGCTGCACTACGGCCCGGCCGGTGAGCGCCGCGGCACCGGGCTCACCGTGCTGGTCACCTCGTTCGCGCCGGCCGCCCGCATGATCGTGTTCGGAGCCACCGACCATGCCGCCGCGGTGGCCCGGATCGGCGCGTTCCTCGGTTATCGGGTGACGGTCTGCGACGCCCGGCCGGCCTTCGCCACCGCCCGGCGCTTCCCCGAGGCGGACGAGGTCGTCGTCGACTGGCCCCACCGCTACCTGGCGGCCGAGGCCGCGGCCGGGCGGATCGACCCGCGCACCGTGCTGTGCGTGCTGACCCACGACCCGAAGTTCGACGTGCCGGTGCTGGAGGTGGCGCTCGGGCTGCCGGTGGCGTACGTGGGCGCGATGGGCTCCCGCCGCACCCACGACGACCGGCTCAAGCGGTTGCGCGAGACCGGGCTGGCCCCGGCCGCGATCGCCCGGCTGGCCTCGCCGATCGGGCTCGACCTGGGCGCGCGCACCCCGGAGGAGACCGCGGTGAGCATCGCGGCCGAGATCGTCGCCGTGCGCTGGCACGGCACCGGCGGGCGGCTCACCGGCACCGCGGGGCCGATCCACTCCTGAGCGGTGGTTTGATGACCGCGTGCTGCACTTGAGGATCATCGTCCCGCCCGACCGCCGGGCCGCCGTCCAGGAGCTGCTGACCGGTAACGACGCCGTGACCCACGTGGTCGTGCTGCCCGGTGCGGCCGTCGAACCGGTCGGTGACCTGCTTTTCTGCGATGTCGTCCGGGAGGGTGCCAGCGCGATCATCGAACGGCTGCGTGAGCTGGACGTCGAGCGGGACGGCTCGATCATGCTGGAGAAGGTCGACACCACGCTGTCGGCGGCGGCCGACCGGGCCGAGCGGCGGGTGCCGGGGCTCGGCGTGGACGCCGTGGTCTGGGAGGAGGTGGAGCACGCCACCGCGGCCGAGTCGGAGCTGTCCGGTGCGTTCCTGACCTTCATGATCGTGGCGACGGTGATCGCCGGCATCGGTGTCCTGCTCGACCTGCCGATCCTCATCGTCGGGGCGATGGTCGTCGGTCCCGAGTTCGGCCCGCTGGCCGCGCTCTGCGTCGGCCTGGTGCGCCGCCGGCCCCGGCTGGTCCGCCGGGCGCTGCTGGCCCTGGGCGTCGGCTTCTCCGTCGGCATGGTGGTCACCGTGGTGACCACCTGGGTGCTGACCGCACTGGATCTGGTGAACAAGGGCATGCTGCTCGGCGATCGCCCGCTGACCGAGTTCATCTGGCAGCCGGACGCGCTGAGCTGGGTGGTCGGCTTCCTCGCCGGGGTGGCCGGGATGCTGTCGCTGACCTCGGCCAAGGCCGGCACCCTGGTCGGGGTGCTGATCTCGGTGACCACCGTGCCGGCGGCCGCGAACGTCGCGGTGGCGCTCGCCTACGGCGTGATGGACGAGGCGGCCGGCTCGGCGCTGCAACTGCTCATCAACGTCGCCGCGATCGTCGCGGCCGGCGTGCTGACGCTGCTCGTGCAGCGGTTCGCCGGACGCCGCCGGTGACCCCTGTCCACCTCCTACTGTGGACGGACACACGGCGGGCCCGCGGACCGGTATGGTGGCGCTTCCGCCGGTGATCTGGATCGTGGTCACCGCAAGGACACGGGGGCTTCGGGCGTGAGGATCAGCAGGTCACGAATGGTGGCGGGGACCGCCGCGGCAGTCACCGCAACGGCACTGACGGTGACCGGCGTCGTGCTGACCCGGTCGTCCGCCGACCCGGCCGCGGCGCCCCTCGCCGCGACGGCGGCCGAGGCCGCTGCCGCCCCGCTGCCCTCCGGCCCGCCGCCGGCGCCGGTCACCACGCAGTCGCTGGAGCTGGACGGCAAGCCGACGATCGAGGACGGCCGGGAGACCCTGCGGCTGGCCAGGCGCTCCGTCTCCCGGTTCAGCCTGCTCGGCGTGACCTGGACGGACGCCCTGCTCTCGTTCCAGGGTGACGCCGCCGTGCGCACCCGGTCGGCCGCGTCCGGCGACTGGTCCTCCTGGCAGAGCCTGGATCTGGAGCACGCGGTCGCGGCCGGCGACCCGGATCTCGTGGCCGGCCGCACCCGCGGTGGCAGCACCGGCCTGTGGGTCGGGGTCTCGAACGGCGTCGAGGTGAAGGTGGTCTCGCCCGCCGGACGCGCCTCGAGCCGGCTGCCCGCGGGCCTGCGGCTCACCCTGGTCGACCCCGGCCCCGCGACCAGCGGCGGCCAGGGCGGCGGGATGCCGCTCGCCGATCCGGAGGAGTCCACGCCGGCCGACCCGCCGGCCACCGGCACCGAGCCGCTGCCCGACCCGGAGCCCGAGCCCGAGCAGCCGCCGGCGCAGCCCGACCCCGCCGACGAGAGCTCGAGCAGTGCCACCCCCTCAGCCCCGGCCACCACCACGGCCGCTCCGCCCACGACGACGGCCGCCACCCCGGTGCCCACCGTCCCGGCGCAGAGCGCGATGCCGGCCTACGTGAGCCGCAAGGGCTGGAGCGCCGACGAGTCGCTGGTCAAGGACCCCCCGGTTTACGGCACCACGATCAACGCCCTCTTCGTGCACCACACCGCGCAGAGCGGCAGCCGGTCCAACGACTACACGTGCGCCGACGCCGGCAAGGTGATCCGCAGCATCTACACGTACGCGGTGACGGGCAAGGGCCTCAACGACATGGAATACAACTTCCTCGTCGACAAGTGCGGCACGCTCTACGAGGGCCGCAAGGGTGGCGTGGACAAACCGGTCGTCGGGGCGCACACGCCGCCGTTCAACACCAACTACGCCGCCGTCGCCGTCCTCGGCGAGTACGGCACCACCGCCGTGCCCGCCTCGGTCACCACCAAGATCGCGCAGCTGGCGGCGTTCAAGCTCGGCCGGTACGGACACGACCCGCTCGACCGGTTCACCACCACCGCGCAGGGCAGCAACGACAAGGTCTCGGTCGGCGACCAGGTCACCATGGGCCGGATCGCCGGGCACCGCGACGTCCAGGCGACCCAGTGCCCCGGCGACACTCTCTACGGCAAGCTCCCCGCGTTGCGCACCGAGGCCGCCGGGGTGCTCTCCGGGCTGAAAATCACCGGGCTCAGCGGTCGCAAGGGCGTGGTCCGCGACAGCCTCACGGTCTCCTGGTCGGTCAGCACGCCCGGCGGTGAGATCGGTGGCTTCGACGTGCGCATCGACGGCCGTACGGCCGGCAGCGCCCCCGCAGCCGCCCGGTCCGCCACCGTGAAGCTGGCCGCCGGCCGGCACACCGTGCAGGTGCAGATGAACCGGGTCGGCGGGCCGACGTCGGTCAGCGACACCCGCACGGTCATCGCCGACCTCACCAAGCCGACGTTCCCCGGCCGGCCGGACGTGGTGCTGCGCACCGGCACGGTCAACCCCACCGCCGCGCCGGTGACCCTCAAGTGGCAGGCGGCCGACGCCGTCGGACTGTCCGCCGTGCAGCTCACCGCGCCCGGCCGCACGACCTTCGCGACCAGCGCCCGCAGCTGGAACACCACGGCCCGGCCCGGCGCGGCGACCACCTGGCGCCTGCAGGCCACCGACCTCGCCGCCAACGTGGCCACCGCCCCGGTGACCCGCACCCCCGTGCTGGTGGCCGAGACCAAGGCCGGTCGCTCCGGCAAGTGGGCCAAGGCGTCGGGCAGCGCGCACCTCGGTAGGGCGGCGCTCGCCAGCTCGACCAAGAAGGCCTCGCTGAGCTGGAGCTTCACCGGCCGCTCGGTGGCGCTGCTGGCGATGAAGGGCAAGACGGCCGGCCAGGCCTACGTCTACCTCGACGGCAAGAAGGTCGGCACGATCGATCTGCGGGCGAGCAAGAACACGTATCGCCAGGCCGTCTGGACCAAGTCGTGGACCAGCGCCAAGAAGCACACCGTGAAGATCGTCGTGGTCGGCACCAAGGGCCGACCGAAGGTCACCACGGACGGCATCGTCTACCTGAAGTGACCGCCGCCGTGGGCGCGCTGATCGATTATTCGCGTGCGCCCGCGGCGGGCGGCGGAGCACACTTCCCGGCGTGCACTCCGCTGTCACGGTGACCCCGGCCCAGCTGCCCGACCTGCTGCTGCACGTGGCGGTCGTGCGGCCGGTCTTCGTGTGGGGCGCGCCGGGCATCGGCAAGAGCTCGCTGGTGCGCGCGTTCGCCGAGTCGCTCGGGCTGGACTGCGTCACGCTGGTCGGCACCCAGCTCGCCGCCGAGGACCTGATCGGCGTGCCCGAGCTGCGCGACGGCCGCAGCCGCTTCGCCCCGCCGGAGTCGATCGCCCGTGACGAGCCGTACTGCCTGTTCCTGGACGAGCTCAACTCGTCCAGCCCCGAGGTGCAGAAGGCGTTCTACTCGCTGATCCTGGACCGCCGGATCGGCGGGTACGAGCTGCCGGCCGGCTCGATCGTGATCGGTGCCGGCAACCGGGCCGGCGACAACGCGCTGGCCCGGCCGATGGCCTCGGCGCTGATCAACCGGCTGGTCCACGTCCACCTGCGGGCCTCGCACACCGACTGGCTCAACTGGGCGCTGGGCGCCGGCATCCACCCGTGGATCCTGGCGTACCTGGACGAGCGCCCGGACCACCTGTGGGCCGCGCCGCCGAAGACCGAGGAGGTCTTCTCCACCCCGCGCAGCTGGCACATGCTCAGCGACGCGCTGCGCTCCTACGGCGACGACATCGCCGAGGAGACGCTGCGGCTGCTGGCGGCCGGCACGCTGAGCCCCGCGCACGCGGCGGCCTTCTGCGGTTACCTCAAGGTCGTGCGCCACCGGTACGGCCTGGAGGCCATCCTGCGCGGCGACGCCGGCTGGCCGCAGGGCAGCGACGACCGGGACCTGCTCTACTTCCTCGCCGAGACCTTCCGGGCCCGGCTGGTCAAGGACCTGCCGGCCGACAAGGACAAGGCGCCCGCCGCGGTACGCCGTTTCGCCCACCGGGCCAAGGGTCTGCTCGTGGAGCTGGCCGAGCTGTCCCTCGAGTGCGGCCGGCTGGTGATCGCCGCCGACGCCGACGGCGCCCCGGTGCTGCCCGCCTGGTTCCTGGTCGAGGTGAGCCGCGACCTGCCGCGCCTGGTCGCGGCCCGCGCCTGAAATGGGCCAGACCCAGCAGGACCCGAACGCACTGGCGTTCGCGGCGGCGTGGCAGGAGCTGTCGGCCCACCCGATGTTCCGCCCACTGACCGCGAACGCGTGGCCGCGGCCCAGCGCCGGCGTGGTGCTGGTGGACAGCTCGGACCTGGGGTACGCCGAGGTGTCGACCGACGGCCGGATCCGGGCCAACCGCGGCCGGCGTCTCGACCAGGCACAGTGGACCTGGGTGCTGGCGCACTGTCTGCTGCACCTCGGTTTCGGCCACCTGGACCCGCGGCACGGCCACGACGCGGCGTTCCGTGACGCGGCCTGTGTGGCGGTGACCCGGTTCCAGCGGGCGGTGAAGCTGGGCAGTGAGCCGGAGCTGTTCCCCGTCGTGCTGCCCAAGGCCGACGAGGCCGCGCTGGTGCGCCAGTGGCGGCTGGACGGCGTACCGGCGGAGTTCGCCGGCTGCGGCGCGGGCGCCCCCGACCTGGTGGTGCGGGCCGATCCGGTCGAGCCCGGCCACGAGCCGGCCTGGCCGGACCGCTTCGCGCTGGGCCTGTCCGCCGCCGCGACCGCCGCTGTCGACGTGGCCGGTGGCGCCCGGACGTCGCTGACCGATCCGCGTGCCCCGCGCAAGCCGTGGGAGCGGGCACTGAGCTGGTTCGTCGGCTCGTACCCGCTGCTGGGCGGGCTGGCCGCCGGGTTCACCCTGGTCGCCGACACCGACCTGGCCCGGGGCTGGGACATCACCCTCGCGGCGGTGTCGAGCGCGGCCGGCGAGATCTACGTCAACCCGCTGCGTGAGCTGAGCGAGGCGCAGTGGCGGTTCGTGCTGGCCCACGAGATGCTGCACGTCGCGCTGCGGCACGCCGACCGGGTCGGGCCGCGGGACCCGTACCTGTGGAACGTCGCCTGCGACTACGTGGTCAACGGCTGGCTCGTCGAGATGGGCGTCGGCGAGCTGCCCGACGGTCTGCTGCTCGACCCCGCCCTGGCCGGGGCCTCCGCCGAGGAGGTGTACGACCGGATCGCCACCGACCTGCGCCGCCTGCGCAAGCTCGCGACCCTGCGGGGCCGGGGCCTCGGCGACATGCTGGGTGAGCCGCTGCCCTGGCACGGTTCGCGTTCCGGGGGCGTGGACCTGGACGACTTCTACCGGCGGGCGCTGCTCACCGGCTACCGGTACCACCAGCGGGACGGGCGCGGCCTGCTGCCCACCGGGCTGGCCGAGGAGATCCGGGTGCTCGAGCAGCCGCCGCCACCCTGGGACGTGCAGCTGGCCCGCTGGTTCGACGAGCACGTCCCCGGCCCGGAACGGCAGCGGACGTACGCACGGCCGTCACGGCGGCAGGCTGCCACGCCGGGCATCCCGCGGCCGGGCCGGCACCTGCCGGAGGAGGTCGTACGGCGGCACACGTTCGGGGTGCTGCTGGACACCTCCGGGTCGATGAGCCACGAGCTGATGGGCAAGGCCCTGGGCGCGATCGCGTCGTACGCCGCCGCCCGCGACGTACCCGCGGCCCGGGTGGTCTTCTGCGACGCGGCCGCCTACGACGCCGGCTACCTGCCGGTGCACGAGATCGCCGGCCGGGTACGGGTCCGCGGACGCGGCGGCACGGTCCTCCAGCCGGGCATCGACCTGCTGGAACGGGCCCCGGACTTCCCGCCGGCCGGCCCGCTGCTGGTGATCACCGACGGGCACTGTGACGTGCTGCGGATCCGGCGGGCGCACGCGTACCTGATGCCGCGTGACGGCCGGCTGCCGTTCCCGGCCCGCGGTCCGGTCTTCAGCCTGCGCTGAGGTGGGCCGGCAGCTCGCGCAGCGAGGTGATCCGGTGCGCCTCGCCGGCCGGGCCGCGGTCGTGGCGGTCCAGGTGAACGGCGGACAGCCCGGCCGCGCGGGCCCCGAGCACGTCCAGCGCGTGGTCGTCGCCGACGCTGAGCACGTCGCCCGGCGGGAACCCCCAGCGCGCGCAGGCCCGGCGGAACGCCTCCGCGTGCGGCTTGGCCACCCCGAGGTCGTCGACCGTGAAGACCGGCCCGACCCGGTCGCCCAGGCCGGTCCGGCCCAGCTTCCTGAGCTGCTGGCCGCGGGAGCCGTTGGTCAGCACGGCGGTGGGCAGGCCGGCGGCGGCGAGCGCGGTCAGGGCGTCGGCCACGTCGTCGTACGCGCACCAGGCGCTCTCGTAGTGGGTCAGGTAACCCGCGAAGATCTCGTCCAGCTCGGCGTCGCTGCCGTCCGTACCCAGAAAGTCGCGGACCCGGCGGCGGCGCTGCTCGGCGAAGGTGATCCGGCCGTCGCGCCAGGCCGCGAGGTGCGGCTCCTGCACCGCGGCCCAGCGGGCGATCGCCTCGTCCGTCGGCACCAGGCCGATGCTCGGCAGCCAGCCGCGCAGACCGGCGGCGGCGGCGCCCTCGTGGTCGACGAGCGTGCCGTCGAGGTCGAGCAGGACACCACGCGGATTCACGCCGGGGATCCTAGACTTCCCGGGTGGACATCACGCCGATCGCCCTGGGCACCTGGCCGACCCCGCTCGAGCCGGCACCCCGGCTCGGCACCGCCCTCGGGCTGGACGAGCTGTGGCTCAAACGCGACGACCTGACCGGCCTCGGCGGCGGCGGCAACAAGGTGCGCAAGCTGCAGTACACCTGCGCCCAGGCTCTTCAAGCGGGCGCGACGACGCTGGTCACCACCGGTGCGCCGCAGTCCAACCACGCCCGGCTGACCGCTGCGGCAGCCGCCCGGCTGGGGCTGGAGTGCGTGCTGGTGCTGCGCGGGGACGAGCCGCCGGCCGTACGCGGCAACCTGATCCTGGACCAGCTGGCCGGCGCGCGCATCGTGTGGGCCGGCGACGCCCCGCTCGACGAGGTGGCGGCCGCGCAGCAGGGCTTCGTCATCCCGTTCGGCGGCACGTCGGCGTTCTCCGCGCTGGGCTATGTGGACTGTGCCCGTGAGCTGACCGCGCAGCTGCCCGATATGAGCACCGTAGTGGTGGCGGTGGGCTCGGGCGGCACGATGGCCGGGCTGGTGGCCGGGCTGGGCCCGGGCCGGGTCTTCGGCGTGGACACCGGGGCGCTGCCGGACGCGCGCGGCACCGTCGCCGCGCTGCTCGACGCCATGGGTGTGCCGGTGAAGCCCGACGAGTTGCAGATCGACCACTCGCACGTGGGCGCCGGGTACGCGGCACTGACCCGTCCGGTCCAGGAGGCGCTGAGCCTGGCCGCGCGCACGGAGGGCCTCTTCCTCGACCCGACCTACACCGGGCGGGCGCTGGCCGGGCTGCGCGCCAGCCCACCGGACGGCAAGGTCGTCTTCCTGCACAGCGGCGGCCTGCCCGGCCTCTTCGGCCACCCGGCCCTCTGAGACCCGCTCAGGCCGACCGGGCTCTTCGGCCGCCCGCGCGCTGAGACCGGCTCAGGCCGACCGGGCGCTCCGGCCACCCGCCCCTCCGGGCCCGGCTCAGGCCGATCGGGCGCGCAGGCGGCGCAGCATGCGGGCGTCCACGAAGCCGACCGCGTGGGCGGCCGCCTCGACCGTCGCGCCGTGCCCGATCAGATATTCGGCCCGCTCGACCCGCAGCAGCTGCTGGTAGCGCAGCGGCGTCCGGCCGGTCGCGGCCTCGAAGCGCCGGGTCAGCGTGCGCTCGCTGACCCCGGCCGAACGGGCCAGCTCGGCCAGTGGCAGCGGCTCGGCGAAGCTCTCGTCGATCCGGTCCTGCACCCGGTGCACCGCGTCGCTGAGATGCGCCCGGTGCCGCAGCATCGCACTGGTCTGCTGCTGGTCCCCGTTGCGCCGGGCGTAGACGACCATCTGCCGGGCCACCTGCGCGGCCACCGCCGGACCGTGCCGCACCGCCACCAGGTGCAGCGCCAGGTCGATGCCGCTGGCGATGCCCGCCGAGGTCACCACCCGGTCGTCGGAGACGTAGAGCACGTCGCGGACCACGGTCGCCGCCGGATAGCGCCGGGCCAGCTCGTCCTGCACGTCGTGGTGGGTGGTGCAGCGCCGGCCGTCGAGCAGGCCGGCCCGGCCGAGCGCGTCGGCCCCCGCGCAGACGCTGGCCACCGTGCCGCCCGCCGCGTGGTGCGCGGTGAGCCGGCCCAGCGTCTCCTCGGTGAGCAGCCCGGTGCCGGCCAGCCTCTCCGCGCGCCAGCCGGGCACCACCACCAGATCGCCCGGAGCGAGCTCCGGCCAGCTCAGCTCGGCGCGCAGGGTGACGCCCTGATGCGTCGGCACGTCGGGCTGCTCGGCGACGTAGGACAGCCGGTAGGGGTGCCCGTGGTCCGCCGCGGTCGAGAAGACCTGGGCGGCGCCGGCGAGGTCCAGCAGGTGCAGCCGCGGCACGAGGACGAAGACCACCTGGTTCACGATCCGGTCAAGCTCCCGGTCAGCTCGGCGACGGTCCGGACGGTGGCGAACCGGCCGGCCAGCGCGTACTCGGTCCGGGTCACCACGTCCTCGGCGGCCAGCGTACGCGGGTCGGCCAGCAACTCGGCGACGGTCTGGCCGGCCGGGGCCTCCCAGTGCGGGATCGGGAAGGTCGCCGTTGCGTCCGTGACGAACGTGACGGCGTACCCCAGATCGGACCCGACCCGCGCCGTGGTCTCGACGCACTGCTCGGTCCGGATCCCGCAGACCGTCAGGTCGCGGATCCCGCGCTCGGTCAGGACCTGCTGCAGATTGGTCGTGGTGAACGCGTTGTGCGAGGTCTTTGTGATGATCGGCTCCTCGGGCGCCGGCTCGAGCCCGGCCATGACCCGCACGTGCCCGCGCGCCGGGTCGAACTCGCCGCCGCTGCCCGGTTCGGCGTGCAGCACCCAGACGACGAGGTCGCCGGCCGCGCGGGCGGCGTCGACGAGGACACCGACCCGCTCCACGACGGCGGGGTTGGAGACGGCCTGCCAGAGCGGCCGGACCCGGAAGGACTCCTGGACGTCGATCACGACGAGTGCGTTGGTCATGCTGCCATCGTGGCGGCCGGGACGGCACCGGGCCAAGGCACCGACCCGCCCCGGACCGGAACGATCCGGTCACGCGAGGCCGGACGGAGATCGGTTCCGGCCGGTAAGGTCGGCAGGCATGACAGGGCCTCTGACGGGGAAGACGGCAGTGGTGACGGGCGGCTCCCGGGGCATCGGCCGGGCGATCGTCGAACGGCTGGCGCGCGACGGCGCCACGGTGATCTTCGGCTACCGCAGCCGCGACGACGAGGCCAAGGCGGTCGAGGACGCGGTCCCCACGGCGCGCGGCTTCCGGGCCGACCTGGCCGAGCCCGGGGCGGTCCGCGAGCTGCTCGAATGCGCCGACCACCTGGACATCCTGGTCGCCAACGCGGCGGCGAGCTTCGCACCGGCGCCGATCGCCGAGGTGAGCGACGAGGACTACGACCGCATTTTCGCGGTCAACGCCAAGGCAACATTCCAGGCCATCCGGTACGCGGCCCGGCACATGCGCGACAACGGCCGCATCATCACCATCTCCACTCTGAACACAACGTCCCCCGCCCCGGGCGGCAGCCTCTACGTGGGCAGCAAGGGTGCGGTGGAACAGTTCAGCGCGGTGGCGTCCCGGGAGCTGGGCGCCCGTGGCATCACGGTGAACACGGTCTCGCCCGGCGCCACGGACACCGAGCTGCTGCGCTCGACCAACAGCGCCGAGGCGCTGGAGATGGCGGCGGGGATGACGCCGCTGGGCCGGCTCGGCCAGCCGGCGGACATCGCTGACGTGGTCGCGTTCCTCGCGGGCCCGGACGGCCGCTGGATCACCGGCCAGAACATCCACGCCGGCGGTGGACTGGCCTAGGGCCTCTCCGGTGCAGGCCGTCTTGAGCGGCAGGACAGGCCCTACGGTCAGCCGGCTAGCGATGCGAGCAGTGCCGGCGAGGCCTGGCGGATGGTGTCGCGCCCGTCCGCCGCCTGGGCCAGCAGCCGGCGGCAGCCGTCCCGCTCCACATAGATCTGCCCGGACCCCAGGTGCAGCACGACGAACTCGCTCGCCGGGCTCGTGCACGCGGGTGCGGGCGCGGCGGCCTCGACCTCTTTCCGGACGGCGGCCCATTGCTGCTCGCTGAGGTAACGGCCGGAGACGAACTCACCGGCCGGCTTGCCGGTGCGCTGCTGATCGGCCGGCACGCGGTAGGCGCAGAGCCGGACCTGCACCGGGCCGTCGAAGCCCGCGGGGACGACGGCCGGCTCACCCTTGGTCCCCCACTGCGCCGAGACCCAGACCATGTCCGCCCACTGCTGGGTGCAACCGGCCGCCGCCGCCTCCGACGACTCGATCTCCCGGATCGGCCGCGACGAGACCGGCGTCAGCCGCAGCCCGCCGAGAGCCTCGCGAACCTCCGAGCGGACCTTGCCGCAGCTGTCGTGGGGAACGCCGGGACGTATCCAGCGGCCCTGCGCGTCGAGCAGGGCGAAGAACGGCGGAAGGTACAGCTCGAGGGTGCAGGCGCCGCCGGACAGCGGCTCGTCCGGCAGCCGCAGCGCGGCGACCAGCGCCGTCACGTCGTCGGCGCGGCTCTCCGTGGCGGTCAGGTCCTCGCCACCGTCGGCCCGGCGCAGCGGCGCCGAGTTGCACACCACCGCCGCCACCGGCTGGAAGCTGTCGTCGAGCGGCGGGAGCTCGGCAAGGTCGCCGCCGCCCGAGGCGGGACCGGACGACGCCGCGCCCGCTGCCGCACACGAGATCCAGGCCGGTTCGACCTTCGGCTTCCCCGGTTCAGCCGCCTGGCCCGCGCACCCGGCGACCGCCCCGAGAAGCACTGTTACGACCACAAATGACACACCACAACGACCCATCGCGCACCTCCGCGCCGCGTCTTCACCCTTTCCTGCGACGGTGCCGAACGTACGCCGGTTCCCCTGCCGACACTTTCTGCGCGCCGCTCAGTTGATCACGGTATGCGAAAGTTGTCGGTCTTTCTGGCACTGGTCTGCGCGTTCGTCGGCGGCGCTGTCCCGGCTGCGACACCAGCGGCCGCTGTCGGTGCGCGCGCCCAGGCGGCACCCTCGTTCAACGGCACGGTCTGGGCGATCGCGTTCCGAGGCGACGTCGTCTACGTCGGAGGGTCGTTCACCGCGGTGACCTATCGGGGCCGCAGCTTCGAACGCCGGCGGCTCGCAGCGCTCGATGCCCGTACCGGTGCGGTCCTGCGCTGGCAGCCCGCCGCGGACGGCACCGTCCGCGCCCTCGCGGTCGCCGGCCCGGCGGTCTACGCCGCCGGCGACTTCGACACCATCTCCGGGCAGAGCCGCGACGCGGTCGCCCGGATCGACGCCTCGACCGGCCGGCCCACCCGCTTCGCCCACCGCGTGACCGGCGAGGTGGCCACGCTCGCGATCGGCAACGGACGCGTGTACATCGGCGGCAGCTTCTCCACCGTCGACGGCGTCACCCGGCGCAACGTCGCCGCCTTCTCGCACAGCAGCGGCGCCCTGGACCGGTCGTGGCGGCCGAGCACCGGCGGCCGGGTCCGGTCGCTGGCGGTCACCCGCGGCCGGATCTACCTCGGCGGGGAGTTCCACCAGGTCAACGGCTCTCGCTCGGCGGACCGACTGGCGGCCGTGCACCCGTCCAGCGGCTCGCTGGTACGCGGCTTCCGGCCGCACGCACCCGCGAACGTGATGGACGTGGCCGCCGACGCCCGCGGGGTCTACACGGCGACCGGCGGACCGGGCGGCCGGGCGGTCGGATACTCGTCCTCCGGGGCGATCCGCTGGACCCACCTCTTCGACGGCGATGTGCACACGATCGCCGTGATGGGCGGGATCGCCTACGTCGGGGGGCATTTCGACCGGGCTTGCCGGCGGACCAGCACGGTGCGTCAGCTCGGCTGCCTCGGGGGTTACACGGCGCGGGTGAAGCTGGCTGCGCTGGACGGGCGCGGGCGGCTGACCGGGTGGAACCCGCGGGCCAACGGCACGATCGGGACGCACGTGCTGACTACCTATCCGCCGAGGCATCGTATTGCTGCTGGTGGGGCCTTTACGCGGATCGGGGGTGCGGGGCGGGAACGCTTCGCTCTCTTCAACTGACCGTCGCGCCGCCGGGCCGGATCTCCGGCCCGGCGGTTGATGGCTGGCCGGCGCGAGACGGCCCGTCTAACGCGCCACGTCGTCGGTGGCCGACAGCAGAGCAGCGAGATCAGCCCGGGACGGCAGCCCCTCGCAATCCCCCGGGACCGTGACCGCGAACCCGCCCACCGCCACAGCCGTGGCCAGCCGCTGAGCCGGCGCCGCCCCGGCGAGCCGGTCCGCCAGATATCCCGCGACGAACGCGTCCCCCGCCCCCACCGGGTCCACCACCGTCACGTCGAGGGCCTTGAGCGCATACCGCTCCCCGTCGATCAACCCTGTGCAGCCGCGCGGACCGTCCTTGATCACCACCTCACCGGGACCGAGCGCCGCCAGCCCGTCGGCCACTGCCTCGCTCGCTCCCAGCACCAGGGCTGCCTCGTCCGGGCCCGCGAAGACCACATCCGCTCGCGAGACCAGGTCGCGCAGGACGGGCGCGGCGTCGTACCGGGACCAGAGCTTGGCCCGGTAGTTGATGTCGACAGCTACCGTCACCCCGGCCGCGCGGGCCGTCTCGACCGACTGGAAGACCGCCGCCCGGGCCGTGTCGCTCAGCGCCGGGGTGATGCCGGTGACGTGCAGGATCCCGGCCGACCGCACGAGGTCGACGGGGACGTCGGTGGGGCCGAGCCGCGAGCCCGCGCTGCCCGCGCGGTGGTAGTCGACGGTCGTCAGCGCGCCCGTGCGGCGGTGCCGGACCATCAGGCCGGTGTAGGCCTGGTTGCGAACGGCCACGGTGTGCACACCCTCGGCCCGCAGACGGCGCTCGATCAGGTCGCCGGTCGCGTCGGGGCCGATCCGGCCCACCCAGGTGGCCCGGCCGCCGAGGCGGGCCACGCCGATCGCCACGTTGCTCTCCGCGCCGCCGATGCCGAACCGGAAGCCGCGCGCATGCTCCAGCGGGCCGACCCCCTCAGCGGCGACCAGCCCCATGGTCTCCCCGAGCGTGACAAGGCCGCCGCCGGTCTCGCCGCCCGGAACCAGACCGCCGCCGGTCTCGCGGCCCGGCACCCGGCCGCCGTCGTTGAGCGAGCCGCCGTTCATGAGCGGGCGAACGCAACCGCGTCAACGGCCCGCCGAGCACGCACCGCCAGCTGAGCCAAACTGCCACCACTGGCCGCGTCCCCGATGAGCGGACCACCGAGCCCGACCGCCGACGCCCCGGCCGTCAACCACGTGGCGATGTCGGCGATCTCGATCCCCCCGGTAGGCATGATCCGTACGTCGGGCAGCGGCCCCCGCAGATCCTTGAGGAAGCGAGGCCCGACCGCCCCCGCCGGGAAGAGCTTGACCAGCGGCGCCCCACCCCGGCTGGCGTTGAAGATCTCAGTCGGAGTGAACGCCCCCGGGTAGACCGGCACCGGGAAACCGTCGAGCGCTGCCACCCACACCGGGGACACCAGAAAGGCGGCACCCGCGTCCACGGCCGCCTTCGCGTCGTCGAGGGTGAGCACCGTCCCGGCCCCCACCGCGACCGAGGCCGGCAGCTGGCGGCGCAGCCCGGCGATCGCTTCGAGGGCGCCGCGGGAGGTGAGGGTCACTTCGAGGGCGGTGATGCCAGCCTCGACGAGCACATCACTGACCGCGGCGAAGGCATCCGCGGTGGGCGCGCGCAGCACGGCCACGACACCGCTCCGGACAACCGCCTCGGTGACCGAGTCTGACATTGGACGCCTCCCCAGGATCCGCCGTTGGCTCCATACTCCCCGGGTCAGGCAAGATCAACCAGTGACGCGGGACTCCGCCGGCGTCGCGTCGCGGCGGATGTACGAGCGCAGTCCCCGCGACGGTGGCTCCACCGGCGGCGGAGGCGGTGTGGCCTCGATGCCGAGTTCCTCGCGGACCGCCGCCTCGAACTGCTGCATCACCAGCGGCACGTGCCCGAGCATCTCCCGGACCGACTTCTGTGGGTCGACGCCCATCGGCGGGGTGGGACGCTCGCCGTACAGCTTCTCGATCAGCAGGTGCACGGCCAGCGCGGCGCTGCGGACCTGCCCCGAGGCCAGTAACCGGACCTGCATGAGGGCGGGTCCGACGGCGTCGACGTAGGTGAACGGTCCGGGTGGGGACTGACCGCTGTCGTACGCCGCGCGCAGCCGGTAGGCCGCCCGTTCGAACTCCGTCATCAGGGCTATGTAGGCCTCCTTGCGCTCGGCGTACCACCGTTTGGTGCGCTTGGCGCGGCTGCGGGCGTACTCGTCGCGGGCCGACACGAGCAGGGTCACACCGGCCCCGGCCAGCGCAAACACGACGGCGACCAGGGGTAACGCCCACCAGGGGATCTCAGACACCCGCCAACGGTAGCGATGCCGGTCCGCCGGGTCCCGGGCGAGGGCCGGATCGTGACCTCGCGTCCGCCGGTTCCGGCCGATGGGCCAGGTCGGCGTCGATCGCGGCCAGCGCCGCCTCGACCACCTGGCCACTGGTCAGCACCGCGGCCCGGCGCCGGGCGGCCGCGAGCCCGTCCGGGCCCAGCCGTTCGGCGACGGCGGTCCGGGCCCGGAGCAGGCGGGTGGCCTCGGCCGGATAGACCTGGGCGTCGGGCAGCGCCGCATCGACGAGGGCGGCGGTGTCGTCGGCACCGATCCGGGCGAGCAGCACGACCAGGTTGCGCAGCGCGGCCACCTGGAGAGTGTCGTTACCCGCCTCGCGCCACAGAGTGAGCACCTCGCGGAAGCTCCGCAGGGCCTCCGCCGGGTCGGCGTGCCGGGACCGGATGGCGACGGCGGCAGCCATGGACGCGCCCATGAAGAGCCGGCTGTCGACGCTGCGGGCCAGCGCGGCGGACTCGTCGAGCAGGGTGACGGCCCGGGACGGGTCGAGATCACCGAGCGCCTCGCCGAGCGCGTACCGGGCGATCGCGCGGGCGGTCGGATTGCCGGTCAGGTCGGCCACGTCCACCGCGGCCTCACCGGTCGCGACGGCCTCCTCCGGCTGCTCGGTCCAGGCCAGCGCCAGCGCTTGGCTGGCCAGGCCGGAGGCACGAACAGCAGCGTCCGTGGCCAGCGCGGTCATGGCCCGGTAGTGGCTGAGCGCTGCGGCACCGTCGCAGGCGACGAGCGCGATGTCGCCGAGGACTTCGTGAGCGGCGGGATGCGGCGGGGCGGCCGCGAGCAGCTTACGGGCGGCGGTCAGGTCCCCGCGCCCCCACGCGTGGGTCGCGGCCGCGGCCAGGGCGCCCGCCGAGCCGGTCGATCTGGCGGCGTAACCCCAGGCCAGCAGTTCGTAGCGCTGACCGAGGTAACCGTACCGGTAGACGGCGGCGGCCAGCCGGGCGATCAGCGCGGGATCGTCGCGGGCGATCTCGACCGCCTGCCGCAGGTCGGGCAGCAGAGCGTCCAGGTCCCGCGCGGCCTCGGCCTCCCGCGGTCCGCGCAGCGCGAGGTCGAGCTCCTCGGCCGCCGCGACGACGGCCTCGGCATGCCGCCGGCGCAGGTCGGCACTCGCCGGCTGCTGCCGGACATAGGCCCGCACGGTCTCCAGCAGCCGGAAGCGCCCGGCACCGGCCCGGCTCACCAGCGAGCGGTCGACCAGCGCGGCCAGGGCCGGCGCGACCTGCGAACGCGGCAGCTCGGCATCCGCGACGACGGCCTCGGCCAGCGCCACGGTGAACGGGCCCGCGAACACCCCGAGCCGCACCAGCACCTGCTGCTCGTCGTCGCCGAGCAGCCCGAACGACCAGTCGACGACCGACCGCAGGGTCCGCTGCCGGGGCGCGCCCGTGCGCCGGCCGCGGGTCAGCAGGTCGAGCCGGTCGTCGAGCCGGTCACGCAGAGTGGCAACGCCGAGCGCGGGGGCCTGGGTGGCGGCCAGCTCGATGGCCAGCGGCAGGGCGTCGAGGGCGGCGACGACCGCGCCGACGGCCTCGGCCTGGGCCGGATCGCCGAGGTCGACCGCGCCACCGGCCCGGTCGGCGAAGAGCGCGGCGGCCGCGCCCGCGGGCAGCGGAGGCAGGACGAGGACCCGCTCGCCGTCGATCCGCAGCCGCTCCTGACTGGTCACGACGATCCGGGTGGCGGGCGCGGCGGCGAGAATGGCCTCGACGACGTCGGCGGCGGGCGCGAGAACGTGTTCGCAGTTGTCCAGGACCAGCACGTCGCTCCCGGACCGACCCGGGAAGCCGGCGGCGATGGCCCGCACGACGTCGTCGCCGGGGGCCGGCCGGGCGCCCGTACCGGCGGCGACAGCTTGCAGGAAATCGTCCCGGCCCCGGACCGCGGCCGCGTCGACCCACGCGACGGCCAGCCCGCGCACGGCCTCGGCGACCAACCGGGTCTTGCCGACCCCTCCCGGCCCGGCCACGGTGACCAACCCGCCGGCGGCGACCAACGCGGCCCGCTCACGGTCGCGACCGAGGAAGGATGAGGCATACCGGGGTACGCCCACAGCCACGTCCCGCCCCGGCAAGGCGGCCTCCGGACCAGGCCGAGGCCGTTGCGCCCCCGCCGGGCTGAAGCCCGTCCCGGCCGCCGCGTCCCGATCTCCACCGCCCGTGCCCGCGACGCCGGCAGCACCAGCACCCGGTCTCCCGGCGCCCACGCCCACCGCTTGGGTGGCGGGCCGACGGCCGCCGCGGGCGAGCTCGGCCTGGAGCTCGCGGACCGCGGGTGACGGGTCGAGTCCGAGCGTTTCCACCACAGCCTCGGCGTGCCCGCGCAGCACCGCCGTCGCCTCGGCGGCCGGCAGCATCCGGGCCAGCACCAGCGCACCCCGCTCCCAGCACGGGTCGGCAGCCACCTCAGCCGCGAGCCGTTCGCTGCCGCCGCCCAGCTCGGCCCGGTCCGCCAGCGCCGTGCGGTGGGCCGCGCCCAGCCGCGCCGCCCAGCCGGCCAGTGGACCGGCGGGGAACTCGGGCAGCGCCGGTCCCCGCCACAACGCCAGCGCACGATCGAGCAGCTCGGCGCGCCCGGCCGGGCCGGCGCCGGTCCGGGCCTCGCTCAGCAGCCGTTCGAAGCACAGCGCGTCGACCTGATCCGGCGCCAGCATCAGGCGGTAGCCGGCGGGTTCGTGCCGGAGGACGCCGTCCGGCAGCACCGCCCGCAGCCGGGCCACGTGTGATTGCAGGCTGTTGCGGGCCGAGGGCGGCGGATCGTCAGGCCAGACGGCGTCGATCAGCCGTCCGATCGTGACGGGACGCCCGGCGTGCAGGGCCAGGACGGCGAGCACGGTTCGCTGCCGCGCGCCGGCCACGACGCACGGTCCGTGCGGGCCGTCCGCCTCGAACGGCCCGAGCACCCGCACCCGCATGCGATGACCCTAGGGCGGCCGGGGCGCCCGGCGCCGTCGTATTTCCGGCTGCCGGAGCCGCCGGTCAGCCTTGCAACCGGTAGAAACGCCAGAAATCGTTGGCGATGCCGAGCACTTCTGGCCGGGTGAAGCCGGCCGCGCGGGCCCAGCCGAGCATCGTCGGGGCGCGCAGCACCGTCCCGTTCGCGTCGGCCGAGCCTTCGGCGCGGGTGGCGGGCAGGCAGTGCAGGACGCTGAAGGCGTACTGAAGTCGCTCGATCTCGTCCGCCGGTGCGGTGAACTCGTCGGCGACGCGCTCGTCACCGACCAGGACGCTGCCGCCTTCAGTCAGACAGGCGCGGGCGGCGGCCAGCACGCCGACCGGGTCGGCCATGTCGTGCAGGGCCTCGAAGATGGTCACCAGGTCCACGCCCGGCCCGGCCGGTACGGCCGCGTCACCGACCGTGAAGCTCACCCGGTCGGCCACCCCGGCCGCGGCCGCGTTCCGCCGCGCCTCCGCCACCGACGCCTCGTCCAGGTCCACCCCGCGTACGGTGATCGCCGGGTAAGCGAGGGCCAGCGCCACCGACGAATGTCCCAGCCCGCACCCCAGGTCGAGCACGCGGGCACCGGGCGTGGCCCGCAACCTCCGGTCGAGCTCCGGTACGGCGGGCAGCCACTCGCCCGTCAGCTGATGGGTGAACATCGGCCGGTTGAACGCGGCGATCCCGTGCCGGATGTGCTGGCCGTAGTCGGCGTAGGACACACCGGCCCCGGTCCGGAAGGCCTCCGTGACCGCCGGGAACGTGAGCCCGAGCCCGAGCGCGAACTGTCCCGCCGTGCCCAGGTACGCCGGCCCGGTCTCGTCGAGCAGCACGGCGGCGACCTCCTCGCTCAGCGTGAACCGCCGCTCGTCCGGGTCGTCACCGGCCGTCGGGAACGCGGTCAGCAGTCCCGCGGCGGCCTGCTGTTCGAGCCATTCGCGGGCGTACCGCGCGTCGATGCCGGCGGTCCTGGCCAGTTCGGGCGGGGTGAGCCGGGCGCCGCGCAGGGCCCGGTAGAGGCCGAGTTCACGGCCCAGCTCGACGGTGAACAGCTCGGCGGCGGCGGTCAGCGCGCCCAGCAGGCGTTCGGCGGTCTTCTCGGTGGTCGTCATGGGACCACCGTGGACCGGGCCACGTGCGGTTCGCGTGCAGTTCGCGTGCGGCTCTTGACCTCAACCCGGCTTCAGCGTGCAGGGTGGCCGGATGAGAGCAGCGGTGTTCGACCGGTACGGCCCGCCCGAGGTGTTGCGAATCGCTGAGCTGCCCGATCCGGTGCCGGGTCCGGGCGAGGCACGGGTCCGGGTACGCGCGGCCGGCGTGCAGCCCTTCGACGTCGGCGTGCGTGAGGGGTGGATGAGACGGGGGCCGGGGCACTTCCCGCATCAGGTCGGCCAGGAGTTCTCGGGGGTGGTCGACCTGCTCGGCGAGGGTGTCTCCGGCCCCGCCCCCGGCACGGCGGTGCTGGGTTCCACGATGATGAACGGTCAGGCGACCCACGTGGTCGTGCCGGCCGCGGATCTGGTCGTGAAACCGCCGCAGCTGTCCTTTCCCGCGGCGGCCGCGCTGGTGGCGGCCGGCCAGACCGCCTCCGGGGCGCTGACCCAGCTGGGCGTCACCGCGGGCGACGTGCTGCTGGTGCACGCGGCGGCCGGCTCGGTGGGCACGTTGGCCGTGCAACTGGCCCGGCTGGCCGGCGCCACCGTGATCGGCACAGCCGGCCCGGCCAACCACGACTACCTGCGGGAGCTGGGCGCCGTTCCGGTCGCGTACGGCGAGGGCCTGGTCGAGGCGGTCCGGGCGGTCGCGCCCGGACCGGTGACTGTGGCTCTGGACGCGGCCGGGCGCGGGGCAGTCGCCGCGTCGGTGGCCCTCGGCGTGCCCCGGGACCGGATCGGCACGATCGCCGACGACAAGGGCGCCGCCGGGTTCGGCACCCCGGTGGTGCGGGCGCCCCGCTCCCCCGTCCGGCTCGCCGAGGTCGTCGCGCTGGCCGGACGGGGGGTGCTGACGATGCCGCTGCGGGCGTACCCGTTGGCCCAGGTCGCCGCGGCGCACGCGGCCGTGCAGGCCGGGCACGGCCGCGGCAAGGTGGTCCTGATCGTCGAGCCGGAGGAGCTCTGAGGGAGCCGATCAGGTCAGCGGCGCACCGGCTGCGGCCTCCTCCTGGGCCCGGCGCTCGTCGCCGCTCAGCGTGTGCAGCGGCTTCTCCTTGATGAACAGGACGGCGAGCACGGCCAGCGCGGCGATCGGGGCGCCGATCAGGAACAGGCCGGCCGTGGCCTCGCCGTAGACCTCGCGGACGACGGTCAGCACCTCCGGTGGCAGGGTGGACAGGTCGGGCACCTTGGCCGTGCCACCGGTGGCCGGCGGGCCGAAGCGCTCGGCCAGCATCGTGGTCACCCGGGAGGCCAGCACCGCGCCCAGGGCGCTGACCCCGATCGCGCCGCCCATGCTGCGGAAGAACGTCAGCGCGGAGGTGGTCGCCCCGAGTTCCTGGGCCGGTACGTCGTTCTGCGCCGCCAGCACCAGGTTCTGCATCAGCATGCCGACGCCCACCCCCAGCACCGCCATGAACAGAGCGAGCATCGGCACGCTGGTGTGGGCGTCGATCGTGCTCAGCAGCACCATGCCGGCGGTCATCACCACCGCCCCCGCGACCAGATACGCCTTCCACCGGCCGTACTTCGTGATCAGCTGGCCGGCCACCGTCGAGGACACCAGCAGGCCGAAGATCAGCGGGAGGCTCATCAGGCCGGCGACCGTCGGGGACTTGCCCAGCGAGATCTGGAAGTACTGCGACAGGAACACCGTGCCACCGAACATGGCCAGGCCGACCAGCACGCTGGCCAGGATGGCCAGGGAGACCGTGCGGTTGCCGAAGATGCTCAGCGGGATGATCGGCTCCTTGGCCCGCGATTCCACCCGGACCGCGAGAGCGAGCAGCAGGAGCCCGGCCGCCACGAACACTGCGGTCGGCCAGGAGCCCCAGGCGAAGTGGTTGCCGGCCAGGGTCGACCAGATCAGCAGGTCGCACACGCCCGCGGTGATCAGGGTCGCACCGAGCCAGTCGATCGAGACCGCTCGGCGCGGGGTCGGGGGCAGGCGCAGCGTCTTCTGCAGCAACACGATCGCGGCCAGCGAGAACGGCACGCCGATCAGGAAGCACCAGCGCCAGCCCAGCCAGGACGTGTCCACCAGCAGTCCGCCGATCAGCGGGCCGGCGATGGTCGCGACGCCGAACACCGCGCCGAACATGCCGGAGTAGCGGCCCAGCTCGCGCGGCGGGATCATCGCGGCCATCACGATCATGGCGAGTGCCGTCATGCCGCCCGCGCCGATGCCCTGCACCACCCGGCTGACGATCAGCACTTCGACGTTCGGGGTGAAGCCTGCGATCAGTGAGCCGGCGACGAACAGGCCCAGGGAGAGCTGGATCAGCAGTTTCTTGCTGTAGAGGTCGGCCATCTTGCCCCACAGCGGCACGGTCGCCGTCATGGCCAGCAGCTCGGTGGTGACGATCCAGGTGTAGACGGACTGCGAGCCACCCAGGTCGGCGATGATCCGGGGCAGCGCGTTGGACACGATCGTGGAGGCCAGGATGGACACGAAGAGGCCGAGCATGAGGCCGGACAGCGCCTGGACGACCTCCCGGCGCGACATCCGGGCGGCGGGCGGGGTGGTGACTGAGGTCATCGAGCTCCCTCGGTGGTGGTGAGCAGGACGAGTTGCTGGGTGGCGCGGGTCATCGCGACGTACCGGTCGACCGCGCCCTCGATGCCCGGGCCGAACGCCTCCGGGTCGATGAGGACGACGAGGTCGAATTCGAGGCCCTTGGACAGCTCCGGGGTCAGCGACCGGACCCGGGGCGTGGCCGGGACGGTGGTGCCGCCGGCGCTGATGACGCAGGCGATCCCCTCGGCGTGCGCGGCGAGCCAGCTGTCGAGGATGGACTGCAGCTCGGCCACGGATCCGTGCCGTACGGGGACGCCGCTGCTGCGGATGGAGGTCGGCACGTTGGCGTCGGGCAGTGCGGCCCGGATGACCGGCTCGGCCTCGGCCATGACCTCCTCCGGCGTCCGGTAGTTGATGGTCAGCGAGGACATGGTGATCCGGTCGAGCCCGATCCTTTCCAGCCGTTCCCGCCAGGACTCCGTGAAGCCGTGCCGGGCCTGGGCCCGGTCCCCGACGATGGTGAAGCTGCGGGACGGGCAGCGCTGCAGGAGCATCTGCCACTGCGCGTCGGTCAGCTCCTGGGCCTCGTCCACGACGATGTGCGCGAACGGGCCGGCCAGCCGGTCGGGTTCGGCGGCGGGCACTGCGGTCTCGTCGACCAGGGCGTCCTGGAGGTCGAGCTGGCGCAGGCTGGACAGCACCCCTTCCCCGTCGTCGTAGGTGTGGGCGTGGATCAGCTCGTCGACGACCGCGGACATGCGCTCGCGTTCGACGGCGAGAGTGGCGTCCTGCCGGCGGTTGCGCCGGGACGCCTCGGGGTCGCCGAGCCGCCGCCGGGCCGCGTCCAGCAGCGGCAGGTCGGACACAGTCCAGGGCTGTCCGGCGTCCCGGCGCAGCGTGCGGAGCTCGTCCGGGGTGAGCCAGGGCGCGCACTTGCGCAGGTACGCGGGCACCGACCAGAGGTCCGCGACGAGGTCGGTCGCCTCGAGCACCGGCCAGGCGCGGTTGAAGGTGGCGAGCAGTTCCCTGTTCTGCCCGAGGGACCGCCGGACGAAGGCCTCCGGCTCATCACCGTCGTACTTCTCCACCAGGATCGTGAGCAGCTCCTGGAAGATCTCGTCCCGTGCCTCGTTGTGGGGCGTTCCAGGGCCGGGCGCCTCGAACGCTTCGGCCCAGTCGTCGGCGCTCAGCCGGATGTCGGCCTCGCCGGTGGAGACCGTCATGGCAGCGGCCGGCGGCTCCTCGTAGAACCGGACGGCTGCCTCGATCGCCCGTACCAGTCGCGCCGACGACTTGAGCCCGGCCAATTCCGGGTCGGTCTCGGGCGCGGCCGCGGCTCCCTCGGTGACGAGGTCGCGCAGGGTGCAGATCTGCACCTCCTCCTCGCCGAGGCTGGGCAGGACGTCGCCGACGTAGGCCAGGTACGGCTGGTGCGGGCCGATGAACAGCACGCCACCACGGCGGTGACCGAGGCGGGGATCGGCGTAGAGCAGGTAGGCGGTGCGGTGCAGGGCGACGACGGTCTTGCCCGTACCCGGGCCGCCGTCGACCACCAGAGCGCCGCCGGACCCGGCGCGGATGATGGCGTCCTGGTCGGCCTGGATGGTGCCGAGCACGTCCCGCATCCGGGCGGACCGGTTGCCGCCCAGGCTGGCGATGAAGGCGGACTGGTCGTCGAGCGCGGCGTGCCCCTCGAACCCGTCCGGGCTGAACACCTCGTCCCAGTAGTCGCTGATCCGGCCGCGGGTCCAGCGGTAGCGGCGGCGGCTGGCCAGACCCATCGGGTTGGCGTGGGTCGCCCCGAAGAACGGCTCGGCCGCGGGCGACCGCCAGTCGAGCAGCAGCCGGCGGCCCGTGCTGTCGGTGAGGCCGAACCGCCCGACGTACACCGGCTCGGCGTCGTCGGCGCTGACCATGCGCCCGAGACACAGGTCCATCCCGAAACGGCGCAGGGCCCGTAGGCGGGCGGTCAGCTGCCGTACCTCGGTGTCGCGGTCCACCGCCTGCCGGCCCTTGCCCGCGGGGGCCCGGCGCTCGGCCTCCAGCCGGTCGGACAGGTCGGCGATGGACTGCCGCAGGCTTTCCGCGATGGCCGCGAAGTGCCGCTCGTCGGCAGCGATCAGTTTCGGGTCGGCCTTCGGGGCCAGCCGGTCGGGAAGATCGAAGGCGCTGGTCGCCAAGGGATTCATTCACACCTCGATTGCGCAGATTCCGGGCTCGGCGGACGATTCTGCGCCATGCACGGGGTCTTGCCACAAGCCCCGGGGTGCGATATACGTTAGAAGTGGCGGAGAGTGGGTTCTCCTCTCACGCCCCTTCCCATCGATCTCAGACGATGGCCGGACGGTGGATCCAGCTCTCCAAGTCGGCAGGCAGTTCCGCCTTGCCGTAGAGCCAGCCCTGGCCCAGATCGCAGCCCTGCTCGCGCAGCCAGTCGCGCTGTACCTCGGTCTCCACACCCTCGGCGACCACGCGCAGGTTCATCGCCCGGGTCATGGCCAGCACCGCGCGCACGATGGGCTCGTCGGCGCCGTCCTCGCCGACCCGGCTGACGAACGAGCGGTCGATCTTGACGATGCCGACCGGCAGCCGGTTCAGGTAGCTCAGCGACGAGTAGCCGGTGCCGAAGTCGTCGATGCACAGCGTCACGCCGAGGCCGCGCAGCTGGTTCAGGGTGATCAGCGCGGTGTCGAGATCCTCCATCACGCCGGACTCGGTGATCTCCAGCCACAGCTGCTCCGGCGCGAGCCCGGTGTCGGCCAGCACGTCCCGCACCACGGTGACCAGGGCACCGTCGCGCAGCTGGCGGACCGAGACGTTGACCGAGACGTGCAGCCGCCGGGCGCCGGGGCCGCGTTCGGCCGTCCAGGCGGCGAGCTGGGCCGCGGACTCGCGCAGCAGCCAGGCGCCGCTCTGCACGATCAGGCCGGTCTCCTCGGCCACCGGGATGAAGTCCACCGGTGAGACCGCGCCGAGCGTCGGGTGCTGCCAGCGCATCAGCGCCTCGAAGCCGTCCAGCTCGTCGGTCGCCAGGTCCACGATCGGCTGGTAGTGCACGGAGAGCTCACCGCGCGGCAGGGCCCGGCGCAGCGCCTGCTCCAGGTTCATCCGGTCCCGGACCTCGTCACGCAGGGACGTGTCGAACAGCGCGTACGCGTTGCGCCCGCTGCCCTTGGCCTTGTACATGGCGGTGTCGGCATCGCGGATCAGTTCGAGCGCCTGGGCCCCGCCCAGCGACTTGGCCACCCCGATGGACGCGGAGATGACCACGTTGCCGACGGAGAGCTCGAACGGGCGGGCGAACTCGGCCAGCACCCGGTCGGCCAGCGACTCGGCCAGCGCGGAGTGCGACGGGCTGGCCGAGGCGATCACGAACTCGTCCCCGCCGATCCGGCAGACCAGGTCGGCCCCGCGGATCTGCGCGCTCAGCCGGCCCGCGACCGCGCAGAGCAGCTCGTCGCCGACCTGGTGACCCCAGTGGTCGTTGACCATCTTGAAGCGGTCCAGGTCGATGAAGAGCAGACTGATCTCCTGCTCGTCGGCGGCGGCCCGGTCGCCCCACTCCGCGATCGTCTCGGCGAGCAGTTCGCGGTTGGGCAGGTCGGTGAGGGCGTCATGGGTGGCCCGGCGGCGGGTGGCCCGTTCGGCGCGCGCCCGCGAGTTGTTGGAACGCACGACACGGGCGAACACGGCCAGGATGAGCAGCACGCAGAGGACCGAGCGGACCACGCCGTTGAGGGTGGAGCCGGCCGGCACGATGGTGGTGATGATCGTCGGCACGACCACCATCAGGGCGATCAGGCCGGTGCGGATCTTGCTGAGGTCGGTGACGACCACGCGTTGCGGCTCGGTCAGCGTGCGCATGGACGGGTGCAGGCCGGCCGCGCCGACGAGCAGGAACGTCGCCATGAAGAGCACGTCGACGGCGTGCTGGGGCACGTCGGCCAGGGCGCCGTCGCGCAGCATGAAGAGGAAGTCGCCGACGAACATGGTCGCCGAGGCCGACAGCAGCAGCCACAGCGACGGCTGGCGGGCCCCGCCGGAGATCGCCAGCTGGGCGGCCAGCACCACCAGCACCACGTCGATGACCGGGAAGAACGAGTTGGCGATGCGCAGCGGCGTCAGGTCGGTCTGCGCCATCGAGGGCACGATCAGGTACGTCCAGCACATGAACGCCGCGGCCAGCCCGACCAGCAGCGCGTCCACCCGGGCCGGGTCGTCGTCCGCGGCCCGCCGGCGGCGCAGCATGTCCGCGAAGGCGTAGCCCATGAGCAGGTAGCCGGGCAGCACGAAAGCGTCCGGGATGAGCGCCATCGAGGTCGGCGGAGAGGCACCGGCGCCGGGCACGACGACCCGCAGCACGATGCCGGCGAAGAACATCCCGGCCGACCAGAGCAGCAGGCGCCAGGGCTTGCGGTGGGCGGGGACGGCGATCCGGCGGACCGCGTACGTGGTGGCCCACAGCCCGCCCACGATCGCGGTCAGCATCAGCGGCAGCTGCAACGACGCCGGCCCGGCCGCGAACAGGGTGATGGCGACGGCTGCCGCGGCGATGTATGACCAAGCCAGCGCGGCGCTGCGCCGGGGCAGCACCGGGTACGCCGCGGTCGGCGTGTCCAGGTCGTCGCCGGCTCGGACGGGCGCCAGCACAGAGGTCACGTCCTACCTTCGGCAGAACGGCGCGACGCATTAACGAACCCCGTGCCCTGCACCCGGAACAGGGTGACCGGTGTCACGGGAATCGGCAACCCCACACATGAGAGCCGCATACGTTTCATCCTGATCTGGCCTGGTCCGAAGCCTTTCGCGGGGGGAAACGCGTGGAGAACAAGACCCAGAGACGAGTCATAGCCACTGTTGTCGGCACGGCGATGATGATGAGCGGCGCGGTGCCCGTACTGGCCGCCGGAGGTGGTGCGGCGGCCCGCCCGGAGGTGTTGACGGCGCCCGCCACCGAACCCACTCTGCAGACGATCGACCTGACCCCGGTGGCCGGATCTTCGGTGACCGGGCGCAGTGCGTCCGCCGCCGGCGCCCGGGCTGTCGCGCCGCGTACCACCGGGCGGTTCAGCATGGTGGGGGTCACCTGGAGCGACCCGCACCGCAAGCTCGACGGCGTCGTGGAGATCCGCACCCGGCGGGCCGCCGACGGCGCCTGGACCGGATGGCAGCGGCTGGAGTCCGACGGTGCCTCGCCGGCCGAGCCGGGCTCGGGCGACGCGGAAGCGGCCCGGGGCAGCACCGACCCGCTCTGGGTCGGCGAGTCGGACGGGGTGCAGGCGCGGATCGCCGACGCCGGCCGGACCCGCCCGCTGCCCGCCGGACTGCGGATGGACCTGGTCCACCCCGGTGACCCGGGGACGTCGGCACCGCCGGCCACCCCGGCTGCCGACGCGCTGCCGGCGCCGGCCGGACGGGCCCGCGCCGACGTCGCCGTGCCGCCGCGACCGGCGCCGACGGTGTTCAGCCGGGCCCGGTGGGGCGCCAACGAGAAGATCGTGCAGGGGGCTCCCGAATACTCCACCGACGTGCAGGTGGTCTTCGTGCACCACACGGCCGGGACCAACAACTACAGCTGCTCCCAGTCCGCGGCGATCATCCGGGGCATCCAGGCGTACCACGTGAAGAGCAACCACTGGGACGACATCGGCTACAACTTCCTGGTCGACAAGTGCGGAACCCTGTTCGAGGGCCGCGCGGGCGGCGTCTCCCGGCCCGTGCTGGGCGCGCACACCCTCGGTTTCAACGCCCGCAGCAGCGCCATCGCGGTGCTCGGCAACTACTCCGGCACCGGCGTCCCGGCCCGGGTCAAGCGGGTGATCGCGCAGGTCGCGGCGTACAAGATCGGGGCGTACGGCAACACGCCGACCGGCCGGGTCGCGATGACCTCCAGTGGCAGCGACCGCTACGCCAAGGGCAGCACCGCGATGCTGAACCGGGTCTCCGGGCACCGCGACACCGGCAAGACCGAATGCCCCGGCAACACCCTGTACGCGCAGCTCGGCTCCATCCGCAGCATCGCCGGCGCCGCGCCCAGCGGCCTCGCGGTGACCAAGGTCAACGGCGCCACCAAGGTCGGCACCACCTACTACACGCGCGGCACGATCCGGCCGTTCTGGCAGGTCAGCACCGCGACGAGCATGCTGTACCGGTTCGACGTGCTCGTCGACGACGTGGTCACCGCATCGGCGCCGCGGGGCGACCGGCAGCGACTGCTCACCCTGAGCTCGGGCCCGCACACCCTGCGCATCCGCGCGGTCGGCCTGAACGGCAGGACATCGATCACCAGCGTGGCCGTGCTGGTGGACCGGACCCTGCCCGAGTTCACCAGCGGACCGAGCGTCTCGCTGCGGACCGGGTCGGTCAACGGGATCGTGCCGGTCCGGGTGCGCTGGGCAGTCACGGACGCGGGCGGGCTGGGCAGCCTGGCCCTGACCGCCCCGGCGCCGGTCAAGCTGGCCACCACCACGACGACCTGGGCCGGCAGCGTCAAGCCCGAGGCCGAGACCTCGTACGGGCTGCGCGCCACCGACCGGGCCGGGAACGGGAGTTCGGTGGCCGTGCAACGCACCGCGTCCGTCACCGCGGAGACGGCCGGCGAGCGGACCGGGACCTGGAGCACGGTGACCGGGACGGCGTACCTGGGTGGTCAGGCGCTGCGCAGTACGGCCGCGGAGTCCTCGCTGAGCTGGACCTTCACCGGCCGGTCGGCGGCGCTGGCGGTGTCCCGCACGGCGGTGTCCGGCCGGGTCCAGGTCTTCGTCGACGACGCGCCGGCCGGGATCATCGACCTGCGCTCGCCCGAGACGCTGCACCGGCGCGCGGTGTGGACGCGGGCCTGGCCCGACAGCGTGCAGCACACGGTCCGGATCGTCGTCGAGGGCACCGCGGGCCGCCCCGGCGTGATCGCCGACGGGCTGGTCTATCTGCGGTGACCGCCACCCTGCGGGTCGGGCCGGTCGGCGAGCTGCTGGTCGAGCACGACCCGCAGGGACCGCATGGCGAAGTAGAGCCGGGACTTGAGCGTCTCGACCGGTACGCCCCGGGCCGCCGCCGCGTCCTCCAGCGAGACACCCTGGTAGAAGAGCTCGATCAGCACGTCCCGGTGGGCCGCGGCGAGGTCGTCCATGGCCCGGACGATGGTCGTGCCGGCGCGCGGGGACGGCGGGGTGTCGAGCGGTTGCCGGTCGTCGTGGCCGGCCATCCGGGCACTGTCGCGCAGGATCGTCCGGGCGGTCAGCACCAGCCACGGGCGTACGGCCGAGGCCCGTTGCGGGTAGCGCGACGGGTCCTGGGCGGCGCGGTAGAGCGTCTCCTTGAGCAGGCTCTCGGCGGCCGCCTCGTCGCCGCCGGTCAGCCGCAGCACGTACGTCTCCAGCGCCTCCCGGTGCGGTTCCACCAGGGTGTCGAACGCCGAGCCGGCGCGCTGCTGCGCGGTGCGGGCGGCGGCGCTGCCCGGCGTCGGGACGAACAGGTCCGCGTGCAGCGGAGGATTACGAGGCCGGTCGGCCGCGTGGCGGCCCATGGGTGCCCCTCTCTGATGCGGTGAGCCTCCATGCTGGGCCGTCGGACCGCCCACGGACACGGGAGAAGTACCCACGATCAGGTATTCGGGTACGGATCGGGTAGTTCCCCCGTGTCCGCGCGCGGGGCCGAGGTGAACTGTTGGTCGCTGGAGGACCGACATGTTGTGCGTGCACGTGCCGCCCTGTCCCGGGGCGACCCAGACCGACCACGAGGCCGCGCGGGTGGTCGCCACCCATCCTGAGCAGGGGTGGAGCCTGCTCTGCAACGGCGTGGTGACCTTCGACGACAACGGCGAGCTGCTCCCCGACGGCCGCGTCACCGCGCCGCGGGTGTGCGCCGGACTCGCGCTCGCGGCGCGACCCGAGGTGTCCGTGGGCATCCACGCGACGGCAACCGGAGGTCACACCCACTAACGTGCTCCTATGAGCACCGCCACGACCGCGCGTGGTTCCCCCGGCAACCTGCCCGCCGAGGTGACCAGTTTCGTCGGCCGGCGGCACGAGCTGACCGGGGTCCGGCGGATGCTGGCCACCAGCCGGCTGGTGACCCTGACGGGGGCGGGCGGCGTCGGCAAGACGCGGCTGGCCCAGCGCATCGGGCTGGACATGCGGCGGGCCTTCGCCGACGGCGTGTGGCTGGTCGAGCTGGCCGAGCTGCGCGATCCGGACCTGGTCGCGGTGACGGTGGCCGAGGCCCTCGGGGTACGCGAGGAGTCGGTCAGTTCCGGCGCGCCCGGACTGGTCACGTTCCTGGCCGACCAGCAGGCGCTGCTGATCCTGGACAACTGTGAGCACCTGGTCGGCGCCTGCGCGGATCTCGCCGAGACCCTGCTGCGCAGCTGCCCGGGGCTGCGCATCCTGGTGACCAGCCGGCAGGCGTTGCGGATCGCCGGCGAGGCCACGCTGACCGTGCATCCGCTCTCGGTGCCCGACGCGGACGAGGACTGCACCCCGGCCGACCTGTCCCGCTACGAGTCGGCCAGCCTGCTGGTGGAACGGGCGACCGCGGTGCTGCCCGGCTTCGCCGTCACGGACACGAACTGCGCCACCATCAGCGCGCTGTGCCAGGCCCTGGAGGGCATGCCGCTGGCGATCGAGCTGGCCGTGGCCCGGCTGCGGGTGCTGACGCTGGACGAGATCCTGGACCGCCTGACCGACCGGTACCGGCTGCTCACCGCTGGTGCCCGCAACGCGCCGGCCCGCCAGCAGACGCTGCGCGCCCTGATCGACTGGAGCTGGGATCTCTGCTCCGAGCCGGAGCAGCTGCTCTGGTCCCGCCTGTCGGTCTTCTCCGGCGGCTTGGAGCTCGACGCCGCCGAGTACGTCGGCGCGGACTCCAAGCTGCCGGCCGACGCCATCCTGGACGTGGTCGCGTCGCTGGTGGAGAAGTCGATCATCGTCCGCACCGGGGACGGTCCGCGGGCCCGCTACAAGATGCTCGAGGTGATCCGCGAGTACGGCGTCGCCCGGCTGGCCGCCGCCGGTGAGCAGGCGGAGGTCGCGCGGCGGCACTGCGACTGGTTCGCCCGCCTGGCCGCGTACGGCGACACCCACTGGGTGAGCCCCGACCAGGCCGCGCTGATGCTGCGGTTGCGTCACGAGCAGGCCAACCTGCGCGTCGCCCTGGAGTACGCGGTCACCTCGGCCGCCCCGGAGACCGCTCTGCGCTTCGCCGCCGACCTGCAGAACCACTGGTTCGTCCGCGGTTTCCTCTCCGAGGGCCGGCACTGGCTGGACCGGGCGCTGGCCATGCCCGCGCCGCGGCACTGGACCCGGGTCAAGGCCCTGCGGGTGGCGGGATGGATCGCCTGCGTGCAGAGCGACGCGTCACGCGCGGAGACCCTGCTGACCGACGCCCGGTCGCTGGCGATGACTCTGCCGCCGTCGCCGGAGCTGGCGTTCATCCCGCTGATCGAGGGCAACATCGCCATGTTCGGCGGCGACCACGCCAAGGCGCTGCCGCTGTTCGAGCAGGCCCTGATCCGGTTCCGGGAGCTGGGCTCGCTCAGCGGCGAGATGTGGACGCTGGCGGTGCTGGGGCTGGCCCGCGGCCTGGCCGACGACGACCCGACCGACGGCTACCCGGACCTGCTGGCGTGCCGGGACCTGGCGGCGGCCAACGGTGAGGTGTGGTGGCGCTCGTTCGCGATGTGGGCGCTCAGTGTGCTGCGCTGGCTGGCGGGTGACCTGGCGGGCGCGGCCGAGGCGGCCAAGGAGAGCCTCGAGGTCGGCAAGCTGGTCGAGGACGAGCAGTTCAGCGTGGGCCTGTCGCTGGAGAGCCTGGGCTGGGTGTGCGCCACCGAGCGGCGCGACCAGCGCGCGGCCGAACTGCTGGGCGCGGCCGAGCGGGTGTGGCAGGCGATGCACGCCTCGCTGGCGTCGTTCCACGGCCTGCAGGACCACCACGACGAGGCGGTCGCCACGCTCCGGGCGCGGCTCGGCGACCGGGCGTTCGACGCGGCGTTCCGGCGCGGGAGCGAGCTCAGCACCGCCGAGGCGCTGACCATGGCGCTGGAACGCTCGCCTTCTCCCGGGATCCCGGCGCCGCGTACGGCCGCGGCCGAGCCGGCTCCCACCGCGGACGCCCGGCTGGCCGAGCTGGGCCTGACCCGGCGCGAGCGCGAGGTCATCACGCTGATCGCGCAGGGGCTGAGCAACCGGGAGATCGCGGCCCGGCTGGTGGTGGCCCAGCGTACGGCGGAGGGCCACGTGGAGAACATCCTGAGCAAGCTGGGCTTCACGTCCCGGGCGCAGGTGGCGGGCTGGCTGGCGGCGCAACGCGGTACCTGACAGAAGGTGTCAGGTACCGGAGGCAGGATTCAGTGCGTGGGCGACGATCAGCGCCGCCCGTACCCGAAAGGCTCCTGCCATGCCCGGTTTCGCCTCCCTCGCCATGATCAATCTCGACGCCGCGGATCCTCCCGGCCTGGCGACGTTCTACTCGCAGGTGCTGGGCTGGGACGTCCTGCACAGCGAGGCCGAGTACGCCATGATCGGCGACGGCTCCACCAGCATCGGCTTCGGCCGGCTGCCCGGCTACTCGGCGCCCGGCTGGCCCCAGGAGACCGCCCCGAAGCGCTTCCACCTGGACTTCTACGTCGACGACCTGGACAAGGCGGAGGAGCAGGCGCTGGCCCTGGGCGCCACCAAGCCGGCCGAGCAGCCGACCCCGGACCGCTGGCGCGTGCTGCTCGACCCGGGCGGCCACCCGTTCGACCTCTGCCTGCGTTCGTGATCGGCGGACTCCAAGCAACCGCTTGACGTTTTCCGCCGCGCCGCGCAGACTCCAAGCATGTCCTTGGAGTCCAACCCGGCGCGGCGGGTCGTCACCGACCCGCTGGCCCTGCGCGCCCTCGCCCACCCGCTGCGACTCAAGATCTGGAACCTGGTCGGCCGGGAGGGCCGGCTCACCGCCGCCGACGCCGCCCGCCAGCTGGGCATCAGCCAGGCCCTGGCCTCCCACCACCTGCGCCAGCTGGCCAAGTACGGCTACGTCGAACGCGGCAGCGCGGAGAACCAGCGCGAACGCCCCTGGCAGCTCACCGCCACCTCGCACCGGTTCAAGGGCGACGACTCCGCCGAGGGCTGGGAGGCCGTCGAGTTCCTCGACCGCTACCTGGCCGAGCAGGCCGTCACCCAGCTCGCGGAGTGGCAGGAGCGCCGCGCCGACGAGGACCCCGGCTGGTCCGAGCACAGCGGCGTCTCACAGAGCCTGCTCTACCTGACCGTCGACGAGCTGGCCGAGCTGGGCCAGGCCTGGCGCGACCTCACCGCCGAGTACGCCCGGCGGCGACCGCTCGGTGACGCCGAGAGCCGGGGCCCGGGCGTGGTGCCGGTCAACCTCACCCTGGTCAAGGCCCCGCTGCGGCCGACGCCCTCGGGCGGCTGACATGGGGCGGCTGCGGACCGTACTGGGCGGCAATCGCGATCTGCGGCTGCTGCTGGCCGCCAACCTGGTCTCGCTGACCGGGGACTGGATCCTGCGCACCGGGGTCGCGTACCAGATCTATGTCCTGACCGGCTCCACGCTCGCCTCGGCCGCCGCCGTGCTGGCCTCCCTGCTCCCCCAGCTGGTCCTCGGCTCGGTGGCCGGGGTCTACGCCGACCGGTGGGACCGGCGGCGGACCATGGCCGTGACCAATCTGCTGATGGCGGCGGCCCTGCTCCCGCTGCTGGCGGTGCAGGATGCCGGCCGGGCCTGGATCGTCTACGCGGTCATCGCGGTGCAGAGCTGCCTGGCGCCCTTCTTCGGCTCGGCCGAGGCGGCGCTGGTGCCGTCCGTGGTGCCCGCCGACCAGCTCGTCACAGTCAACGCGCTCAACAGCCAGGTCCGCGATGTGGCCCGGCTGGCCGGCGCGGCGCTCGGCGGGGTCATCGCGGGCCTCGGCGGGATCGCTCTGCTGGCCGTCGCGGACGTCGCCACCTTCCTGCTGGCGGCGGCCCTGATCGCCGGCATCCGGGGGCGGTCGGTGTCCGGACCCGCGCAGCGCCCGCACGTGTTCCGCGAGTGGGCCACCGGACTGCGGATCGCCGTCACCGGCCGGACGCTGCGGATCTTCCTCGCCTTCATGCTGATGACCGGCATCGGCGAGGGCATCATGGGCACCTTGATGGCGCCGTTCATCCGTGACGTACTGGGCGGCGACGCCCGCGGCTACGGTCTGGTCATGGCGGCGCAGGCGGTCGGCGGCATCACCGGCGGCCTGGTGGTGACGATGATCGGCCACCGGTTCCCGCCGCGGGCGATGTTCGGCTGGGGCGCGACGATCTTCGGCGGGCTGGACCTGGTGCTCTTCCTCTATCCACTTCTCAGCCGGGCGCTGTGGCCGGCGGTTGTGCTCATGGTGCTGGTCGGGGTGCCGGTCGCTTTCCTGGCCGCGGGCGGCACGACCGTGTTCCAGCAGGCGACCGACGACCGCCACCGCGGCCGGGTCCACGGCGCGCGGGTCGCGGTGACCGGGGCCGCGATGCTGCTGGGCACGATCGCGGCCGGCGCGCTGGGCGAGCGGATCGGCATTCTGCCGGTCATCGCGACACAAGGCGCGGGCTATGCGGTCGCGGGCGTCATGGTCCTGCTGGCGCTCCCCCGCGACACCAGAACGGTACGGCCGGACATGTCGCTCGCGGCCTGAGATCATCCGGTGATGCTCGCCGACCTCATCGCCGCCCTGACCCCGCACGACGATCTCGCCGCCGCGCACCGGGCCGACGCGCTGGCCTGGCTGGCCGGCACGGACGACGTGTACCGCCGGGTCAAGCCCGCGACGCCGCCGAAGCACCTGGTGTCGTACGTGGTGCCGGCCGACCCGGCCACCGGCGACGTGCTGCTGGTGGACCACCGCAACGCGAAGCTCTGGCTGCCGCCGGGCGGCCACGTGGAACCGGGTGAGCATCCGGCGCTGACAGCCGCCCGCGAACTGGAGGAGGAGCTCGGCTGCACCGGCGTGGCGGCCGAGCCGGTCTTCCTGACCGTGACCGAGACGGTCGGCGTGGACGCGGGGCACACGGACGTGAGTTTGTGGTTCCCGGCCGTGGTGGGCCGGGACGAGCCGCTGCGGGTGGACGAGCGGGAGTTCGCCGGGGTGCGGTGGTGGTCCCGGGCGGAGCTGGCGGCGGCTGACCCGGCTCGCTTCGAGCCGCATCTCGGCCGCTACCTCGCCGCCCGGGACCAGATCTGACTTCGCTCAGGCGAAGTACACAGCGCCGTCGGCACCGGTCCAGCCGGAACCGATCTCCACCGGGTTGCCCCAGCGGACGGTCAGGTCACCGTTGATGCCGTTGTTGTAGTACGCGAACAACTTGCCGTCGTCCTTGCGGATCACCTCGGCAAAGCCGTCACCCGAGATGTCCGCGAAGTAGACCGCGCCGTCGGCACCGGTCCAGCCGGCACCGATCTCCACCGGGTTGCCCCAGCGCACGGTCAGGTCACCGTTGATGCCGTTGTTGTAGTACGCGAACAACTTGCCGCTGTCCTTGCGGACAACCTCGGCGTAACCGTCTCCGGAGATGTCAGCGAAATACACCGCGCCATCGGCACCGGTCCACCCCGAACCGATCTCCACCGGATTACCCCACCGCACCGTCAGGTCACCGTTGATGCCGTTGTTGTAGTACGCGAACAACTTGCCGCTGTCCTTCCGGATCACCTCGGCGAAACCGTCACCCGAGATGTCCGCGAAGTAGACCGCACTGTCAGCACCGGTCCACCCCGAACCGATCTCCACCGGATTACCCCACCGCACCGTCAGGTCACCATTGATGCCGTTGTTGTAGTACGCGAACAACTTGCCGTCAGACTTGCGGATCACCTCGGCGAAACCGTCTCCGGAGATGTCAGCGAAATACACACCGCCGTCAGCTCCGGTCCACCCCGAGCCGATGTCGACCGGGCTGCCCCAGCGGACGGTCAGGTCACCGTTGATGCCGTTGTTGTAGCGCGCCCGCAGCAGACCGCTCTCCTTGCTGATCACCTCCGCGTGCCGGTCGCCCGACAGTGAGTCGCCGCGGGTCTGCCACAGTGCGGCGGCGATGCGCGCGCCGTCGGCCGCTTCCGGCTGGTACCGGGCCGGGTACGCCGACACCTGCACACGCTGGCAGACGTCGCCGACGACCGCGTTCTGCCAACTGCCGTTGGGGTACAGCGACAGCATCTTGTTGAGGAACGCGTTGGTCGCCCAGGTCGGGTCCAGCCGCTGGGCGCGGGTGCCCCACGACGCCCGCTGCTGGAACAGGCCGAGACTGTCGTGGTCGTACTCGTGCGAGATGTTCTCGATGGTCGACTCGGGGATCGTCGTGGTGACCGCAATCGTGGCGGCGTGCACGGGCAGGTTGCGGGCCCGTACGGCCTCGACGACCTTGCGGGCGCAGGAGATCTTGTATCCCGTCAGCTTGTTGCGGAGCTGCCCGGTGAGCTGCGGGTTGAGTTGCCGGGCCAGATCGTTGTCGCGGCCGGTGACGCCGGCGGGGTCGCACGCCACGGTGACCCAGGCGTGGGCCGGTGCCGCGGTGACCGCGACGACGCCGGTGGCGATGAGCAGGGTCGCGGCCAGCCCGGACAGGCGTCGGGTGAGGGTTCTCATGGAAGGCTCCCCGCTCACGCGACGTAGATGGCGGTGTCGGCCATGGTCCAGCCGGAGCCCACGACGGTCGGGCTGCCCCAGGTGACCTTCAGGTCCGACGTGATGCCGTTGTTGTAGCGGGCCACCAGCTCACCGTCCTGTTTGGTGATGCGGTCGGCGCGACCGTCGCCGTTCAGGTCGGCGAAGTAGACGGAGGTGTCCGCCACGGTCAGGCCCGACTCGACCTCGATCGGATCGCCCCACCGGACGGTCAGGTCGCCGTTGATGCCGTTGTTGTAGTGGACGAACAATTTGCCGTTGTCCTTGCGGATCACCTCGGCGTACCCGTCGCCCGAGATGTCGGCGAACTGGACGGCGTTGTCGGCTCCGGTCCAGCCGCCGCCGATGCGCACGGGACTGCCCCAGATCACCGCTCCGTTGCCGTGCACGCCGTTGTTGTAGTAGGCGAAGAGGGCGCCGTCGGCATCCTTGCGGATCACCTCGGCGTAGCCGTCACCCGAGATGTCGGCGAAGTACACCGAGTCGTCGGCCATCGTCCAGCCGACGCCGATCTGCTTCGGCCCGGTCCAGCGGACCCCGAGGGAACTGGTGACGCCGTGGTTGTAATAGGCCTGGAGCGCCCCGGCCGAGTCCTTGCGGATGGCGTCGGTCTGGCCGTTGCCGTCCAGGTCGGCGAGATAGAGAGCGTTGTCCGAACCGGTCCAGCCGTTGCCGATCTTGACCGCACCGCCCCAGGCGACGGCTCCGGCGCTGTCGACACCGTTGTTGTAATACGCGTAAAGGTCGCCCGCGGCGTCCTTACGGACCAGTTCCGCGTGGCCGTCGGCGGAGAGCGAGTCGCGGCGGGCGGCGGCCAGGTTGGTACGCCGGATCGGCGTGTACGACATCAGGTCGTCCGCCTTGTTGAAGCCGAGGCTGCCGACGTTGTTGGGTCCCCACGGATTCTGCACGGTCTCGCCGTCGCTGTTGAACGAGTACACGTACGCGCCCTGGTTGTGGTCGCCGGAGTTCTTCCAGTGGGAGAACAGTTCCATGTGCCCGTTGCGCACGATCGCATCGCCCGGCGCCAGTTGATCCCGGCCGGCCAGCCTGGTCCAGTACGGCGAGGAACCCTGGAAGTCGCCGGTGACGTAGCTCTGGCTCAGGTGCCAGGCCATCGACACCAGGCCCGAGCAGTCGCGCCGGTAGGTCTTGTCCGCCCAGGCGTCCCGGAACCAGGTGCCGGTCTGGGTGTAGGTGATTCCGGCGTCCACCCAGAACTGGGCCCGGGCCAGCACCTCGGAGCGGCCGATGGATCCATTGATGACGGACGCGTGCGCGGCCTCGGGGGCTGCGACGACGGCTGAACTCACGCCGAAGCCGATGCCGGCCGCGGCCATGGCGAGCACGCTGGTAACGGTGGCGAGAAGGGAGCTGTGCGATGGGCGAAGGGGCATGGCTGCATCCCTGCTTTCGATTGATCGACAGTCGAATGTGGAAGTGAATTGACACCGGTCGCTACTGGCGACGGTGCGGAGGCGCGCTTAAGGTGGCCTGAGGCAGCAAGCAACCGGGTGAGGAGCCAGTCGGCGGCCTCACTCACATACGGGGTGTGCAGTGCTCGTCTCTTCGGGGCTCGTCTCTTCGGGCGTCTCCTTTCGCGGCTTCCGGCCGGACTTCTCGGCTGGCAGGACCATCGCGCACCGAGCGGGAACGAACCTTGACCGATCCTTGACCGCCCCTGATCCCGCGCCGGCATGATCGAGTTCCGGCTGCTGGGCGAGGTCCAGATGTGGGTGTCCCGCCAACCGGTCGCGCTCGGCCCGCTCAAGCAGCGGACCGTCCTGGCCGCGCTGCTGATCGACGCGGGCACTTCGGTGCCGACGGACACGCTCATCGACAGGGTGTGGGACGAGGCCCCGCCGGCGGAGGCACGCAACGTCCTCTACACGTACATGGCCCGGCTGCGCCGGGTCCTGCTCACGGCGTCCGCCGACGCGCCGTCGCTGCTGCGCAAGCCCGGCGGTTACCTGTTCGACGTCGACCCGGCGCTGATCGACCTGCACCTGGTGCGCCGCCTCACCACGCAGGCCCGCGAGCACCCGGAGGGCGATCCGGCCCGGCTGGCGCTGCTACGGCGGGCCGTCGACCTGTGGCGCGGTGAGCCGCTGGCCGGGCTGAGCGGTGAGTGGGTGGCCCGGATCCGGGAAGGCACCCGTCAGCAGATCCACGGACTGCTGGCCGACTGGGCCGACGCCGAGATCACCGCCGGCCGGTACGCCACAGTGGTCGACCGGCTGTCCCCCGTCGTCGACAGTCACCCCTTGGCCGAACCGCTGATCCTGCACCTGATGCGGGCGTTGTCACTCGACGGCCGCCGGACCGGAGCCCTGGAGCGGTACGGCCGTACCCGTCAGCATCTGGCCGACGAGCTGGGCATCGACCCCTCCGCCGAGCTGCAGGAGCTGCACCAGCGGATTCTGCGAGGCACCTCGGAGCGGCCGGTGCCGCCCGCCGCCGGTGCGGTCACGCCGCTGACTGTGTCACCCGAGCCGATCGAGGCCGCGAGGCCGGCGGAGCCCATCGCCGACCCGCCGTCCGCCGGCTCCGACGAGGGGGTCCCCGGCCGGCAGCTCCCGGTCGGCCTCGACGACTTCACCGGCTGCGAGCCGGAGATCGCGCAGGTGCTCACCACCCTGGGCAGCCGGCCCGGCGAGGACAACCGTCAGGTCGTCGTGGTCACCGGCCCCGGCGGCATCGGCAAGACGTCCTTCACCGTCCACCTGGCGAACCTGCTGGGCCCGCACTATCCGGACGGTCAGATCCTGGTCGGCTCCGAGGGCCGCGAGGGCCAGACCGGTGACCTGGTCGACCGCGTCCTGCGGGCCCTCGGCGTGCAGGACGCCCACCGCCTCGGCACGATCGAGGACAAGGTCGCCCGGTACAGGGCGACCATCCGCGGCCGACGTCTGCTGATCATCATCGACAACGCCGCCGGGGCCGGCGAGATCAGGCCGCTGGTGCCCGGCGCGCCCGGAACGGCACTCATCGTGTCCAGCCGGGCGCGGCTCACCACCATCCCCCGCGCCGAGCACGTCGAGCTGCGCCTGTTCTCCCGGGACGAGTCGCTGACGTTGCTGCGCCGCATCATCGGACGGGAGCGGGTCGCCCGCGAGCCGGAGGCCGCCGTCGCCCTGGCCACCATGTGCGCCGGCCTGCCGCTGGCTCTGCGAATCGTGGCGGCACGGCTGGCCGCCCGTCCACACTGGCGGATCACCCGGCTGCTCGACCGCATGCGCGACGAGCGGCGCCGGCTCGACGAGATGGCGGTCGACGGCCTGGCCGTGCGGATCAGCGTCGGGGTGAGCTACGAGGGCCTGCCGCCGGCCGTACGGAAAGCCTTCCGGCTGCTCGGTTTCCTCGGCTGTGCCACGTTCGCCGAGTGGATGGCCGCGGCCCTGTTCGGCGAATCGGTCGGCGATGCCGGTGATCTGCTGGAGCAGTTGTTCGACGCCCGGCTCGTGGAGATCGACGACAGCCCGGTCGACTCGGTCGTGCGCTACCGGATGCACGAGCTGGTGCGCCTGTACGCCCGCGAACGCGCCCTCGAGGAGGACAGCGAAGCCGATCTCACCGGCTCCGTGCGACGGACGGTCGCCGCCGCCACCGAGATCGTCGACCGGCTGGGCGAGTCGCTGCCGTACGCGGTGGCCCGGTCCTACCAGGGCATCAGCCCGGTTGCCGGCGTGCACCCGACGGTCCTGCAGACCGACTGCAGCGGCCCCGACTGGCTGGCCACCGAAGCCGACGCGCTGGTCGCCACCGTGGTACGGGCCGCCGGGGCGGGCCTCGTCGAGGAGGCCTGCGTGCTCGCCGACGCGCTGGTCTACTCCTCGTTCGCGCTCAACAACGACTTCAGCCGGTGGAACCGCGCCCACGCCGCCGCGCACACCGCCGCGCGGGCGAGCGGCAACCGCGTCGCCGAGGCGGTGATGGCCTGCGGGGTGGGCCTGCTGAGGTACAAGGAGGACCGGTTCACCGACGCGGAGCACCACTTCACCGCGGCCATCGAGCTCTTCGGCGACGTCGGCCACGAGCACGGCCGGGCCGCTGCTGTCAGTGGTCTGGGCACTGTGCTGCGGGAGGTGGGCCGGCACCGGGAGGCGGTGCCGATGCTGGAGCGCGCCCTGCCGGTCCTGGAACGCGTCGGTGATCGCGCCGGCGCGGCCCACGCCGCCTACGGTCTCGGGCACGCCCACCGCGAGCTCGGCAACGACGACCAGGCGATGCGATACCTGGAACGGGCGCGCAACCTGTACCGCTCGGCCGGGCACTGGCGCGGCGAGGCGATCGCCGTCCGCGGCATCGGGCTGGTCCACCGGGCCCGCGGTGACCTCGACGCCGCCGAGGTGTGGTTCGTCCAGGCGCACGACATGGTGCTGCGCCGGGGCGACCGGCTGCTGGCCTGTTACACGACGCAGAGCCTGGCCAAGCTGTGGATCCGCCAGGGCCGGCCCGAGCAGGCCGCCGAGCCGCTCGCCCGCAGCCTGCAGCTCTGCGTCGACGCGCAGGACCGCTTCGGTGCCGCGCTGCTGCGCCGCACGCTCGGCGAGATGCACCTGGCGGCGGGCCGGCCGGACGACGCGCTACGCGACCTCTTCCTGGCCTTCGCGGTGTGGACGGAGCTGGGGCACGAGCTCGGCCGGGCCCGTACCCTGCGCGACGTCGGCGCGGCGCACGTGCTGAGCGGCGACTGCGGGTCGGCCCACCAGGCCTGGCAGTCGGCGTACACCACCTTCAGCCGGCTCGGCCTGCGCGAGGCCGGCGAGTTGAACTGGTGGATCCGCAGGTGGGGTTGCTATTGCGACCACGTCTGGCTCACCGGGGACGATGCCGAGCGCACCCTGCCCTCGTGTCCGTGACGGGCCTGCAAGAAACGTTCCAGGTTCCTGTAGGTGGTGGTTCGTAGCGTGACCGCGCCGCACCGCACCCGAACGGAGACCTCGATGAGACTTGCGAAGCTGTCCCTGGTCACGACGACGCTCTGCCTCACCGCCGCCGTGGCTGCTTGTTCGAGCGACACCGCCACACCGGGCGGCGCCCCGGCGCCGACGTCCACCACTCCGGCGCCGGCAGTATCAGCGAAGGCGCCGGCAGCTTCAGCGAAGGCGCCGGCAGCATCAGCCGCGGCGCCGGCGACCTCGGCGGCGGCCGTGCCCGTGACGACAACCCCGGCGAAGAAGGCGCCGGTGAAGAAGGCCGCGACCGGTGCCCGCCCGCTCGATCCGGGGCCCCCGCCGACCGATCCGGCGTGCGCGCCGGCGGCCATCCTGCCGACGGCCAAGCGGCTGGTGGACGACCCGGCCGCCGGGCTGAAGGTGCAGGCCGTGCAGGTCCCGGTCTGCCGCAACGGGTACGCCCGGGTGTTCACCGTCCCGGCCCGTACGCCCCAGCGGTTCGAGGGTGACCAGCTCTTCCTCCGCCTGGTGGACGGGACCTGGACACTGGTGGGCCGCGGCGCGAGCATCGACTGCGGCGACGCGGACCTGCGGCCGGCCATCGCCCAGGCCTGCACGGCGCTGGGCTGAGCTGCCCGGCTTCTCAGCCGCCTCTCAGTAGCAGGCCGCGAGCATGTCCGACGTGAGGTCAGTTGGCCGACCAGATGGCGGCGTTCAGGGCGGTCGCGAAGGTGACCCAGGCCCAGTACGGCACCAGCAGCCACGCCGCGACCCGGGAGATCGGCCGGAACAGGAAGATCGTCGCGCCGATCAGCAGCCACATCGCCACGATGTCGACCAGGGCCAGGCCGTACCGGCCGAAGCCGAAGAAGATCGGTGTCCACAGTGCGTTGAGCAGGAGCTGCACGGCGTAGACGGTGAGGGCGCGGTTCCAGCCGGTACGGCGCCGGACCAGCCAGCCGGCGACGGCGATCATCGCGTACAGGATCGTCCACACCGGGCCGAACAGCCAGGACGGCGGCGCCCACGACGGCTGGTCGAGGTTCTGGTATTCGGCGGCCGTGCCGGCAACACCGAGGCCGCCGATCAGCGCGGCGGCCGCCACCGCGGCGGCGAACGGGAGCAGACCCCACCAGGAAGGCCGATGCACAGCGGGCGCAGTGGTCATGGCCGGGGCATACCCGTGGCCGCCGCTCGGCTAACTCCGCGCCACCGCGTAGTCCTTGAGTCTGATCCGCTCGGCCTTGCCGAACTGCCGGGTCATGAGCGCCCGCAGCGGCGGCCGGGTCATCATCCGCATCGACCCGGCCCGCAACGCGATCATCGCGGCCGAGTTCGGGGCGAACGCCCGCACGCCGCCCGGCGGCAACCGGATGCCCGCCGCCACGTAGTCACTCAGCTCCCGCTGGTACGCCGCGAACGCCGCGGCCGGGTCACCGGGATTCCCGGCGAGTTCGCCGGCGAGGACGTACGCGCCGACCAGTGCGAGGCTCGTGCCCTGCCCGGCCAGCGGCGACCCGCAGTACCCGGCGTCACCGAGCAGCACGACCCGCCCGCGCGCCCACCGTTCGACCCGCACCTGGCTGATCGCGTCCAGGTAGCAGTCGTCGGCGTCCCGCAACGCGGCGAGCAGCGCGGGCACCCGCCAGCCGACGCCGGCCATGCGTTCGGCGAGCACATCCCGGGAGACGGGCCGGGGCGGCGACGTGAAGGTCAGCGAAGCCATCGCGGTGCCGGGGCGGGCCGGCCGCAGCCCGGCGACCCGTCCGCCCGGGGCGTTGTGCATGAGGAACCAGTGGTCCAGATCGCCGGGATCGGGCACGGTGAAATAGCTCGTGTACGCACCGAGGTGCCGGACGAAGTCCTGCTCCGGGCCGAAGGCCAGCCGGCGCACGGCCGAGCGGACGCCGTCCGCCCCCACCACCACGTCGAACCGTTCGGTGCGGCCGGAAGCGAACCGCACATCGACCCCGCGCTCGTCCTGGGCCAGCGCGACCAGGCGGTCACCGAACCGGTGCTCGACCCCGGGTCCGGCGTGTTCGCGCAGGACAGCGGCCAGGTCACCGCGCAAGATCTCGAGCTCGGCGACGATGCCCTCGCCACCGAACAGGCCTGCGCCGAGCTCGGCGAGCCGCCGGCCGGAGCTGTCGACCAGCGCCACGCCCCGTTCATCGACGCACCGGGCGCGAATCGCGGCCAGCAGTCCCATCCTCTCGACGACGCGGCGCGCGGCCCCGCGGATGTCGACGGTCTGGCCGCCGGGCCGGGGCGCCGCCGCACGTTCCACGATGGTGGCGCCGATACCGTGCCGGCCGAGCCAGTGGGCCAGGGCCGGCCCGGCGATCCCGCCGCCCGAGATGAGTACCCGCATGCTTCTCCCCCGTTCGATGCGTACTGTGTACGCGCAGCTTGCTCAGCCCAGCGGGAACAAGCAAACTGCCCTAGTACGGTCGGCCCTGCCGACGCCGGTGTACTAGGACTGGGGAGGCGCGGTGACGGATACCGTGCCGCCGTATCGCCGGATCGCGGAGGAACTGCGCCGCCGGATCACCGCCGGCGAGCTGACGCCGGGCGACCGGGTGCCGTCGACGCGGCGGCTGGCCGGCGACTTCGGAGTGGCGGTCGCCACTGCGACCAAGGCGCTCGCGGTCCTGAGACAGCAGGGCTTCACGGTCGTCCGGCCCGGCGTGGGGACGGTGGTGGCACCACGGGCGACCGTCGCGCTGAGCCGCCCAGCGGACGGCGAGCTGAGCCGGGAGCGGATCGTGCGGGTGGCGACCGCGGTGGCCGACGCGCACGGCCTGGGCGAGCTGTCGATGCGCCGGGTCGCGGCCGAGCTGGGGGTGGCGACGATGTCGCTGTACCGGCACGTGCCGGGCAAGGACGACCTGATCCTGCTGATGATCGACGCGGCCCTGGGCGAGGAGCGGCTGCCGGCCGTCCGGCCGGCCGGGTGGCGGGCCGGGCTGATCGTCTCCACCACGCTGCTGTGGCGGCTGTTCCGCCGGCATCCGTGGCTGGCCCCGGCGATGTCGCTGACCCGGCCGCAACCGGCGCCGAACGGGCTGCTGCTGGTCGAATGGGTGCTGGAGACGCTGGCACCGACCCGGCTCGACCGGCGGCAACGCCTGTACGTGCACATCCTGCTGTTCAGCTTCGCCCGCGGTATCGCGACGGCGCTGGAACCGGAGGCGGAGGCGCTGCGGGAGACCGGGGTGGGCAGCGACGAGTGGATGGGCTCGCTGGCACCGCCGGCCGCACTGAGCACGGACGCCCTGCCGCGCTTCGCCGAGCTGGTCGAGAGCGACGACTTCGACCTGGATCTCGACCTGCTCTTCCGCTTCGGCCTGGCGCGGCTGCTCGACGGTATCGACGGGTGGCTGAACCGGCCGGGCTAACCGTTCAGCAGACCGTTGATCATGCGCTGGGCGATCGCGTCGAAGCTCGGCTCGGCGGCGGGCGCGTTCTCGGTCAGCACCCGGGCCAGCTCCGGGTACGCGCCGGTCGCCACCGCCGCCTGCAGCTGTTCGACGTGCGCCGCGATCCGTTCCGGGTCGGTGATGCCGGCCTGCGCCTGGGCCAGCTCATGGCTCACGTAGCTGGCGACGAAGCCGGTCAGCAGCGCGAGGATCTCCATCTTGGCGCCGCCGGGAAGCCCGGTCGGGGCCAGGGCGGCCAGCGCGCGTTCCAGGTAGCCGAGCATGTTGGGGCCGGTGAGCTGCCGGTTGGGCAGGGCGGCGGGCAGCCAGGGGTGGCGCAGCATCAGTTGCCGCTGCCAGCGGACCAGGTCGAGCAGGTCCGTGCCCTCGTGCTCCGGATCGAAGGCGCTGATCTGGTCGACCATCTGGTCCACCAGGTCGTCCTTGTCCCGCACGTACGTGTACAGCGACATGACCCCGGCTCCGAGCTCGGCCGCCAGCCGCCGCATGGTGAGCGCGTCCAGCCCTTCGGCGTCGGCGACGGCGATCGCGGCGGCGACGACCTGCGTACGCGAGTGCTTGGGCGGGCGGCCTCGTGGCACGGATTCCTCCGGGATGCTATTTTCAGTACAACGTACGGGAAAGAGGTCCGTCATGGAACGACTGCCATTTTTCCTCCGCCTGCTGCGCCGCCGCGCGCGGGAGGCCATGCCGTACGAGGTGCGGTGGGAGCCCGGGATCGAAGTGCCCGCCGCCGACGGCAGCCCGCTGATCACCGACCACTACGCCCCGGTCACCGACGAGGAATGCCCGGTCCTGTTGATCCGCAGCGCCTACGGCCGCGGCTTCCCGTGGAACTCGTTGTTCGGCGCTTCGTTCGCCGCCCAGGGTTACCGCGTGATCCTGCAGAGCACCCGGGGCACCGGCGGCTCCGGCGGCGACTTCCACATCTGGCGCAACGAGGCCGCCGACGGCCAGGCGACGGTCGACTGGCTGCGCAAGCAGGAGTGGTTCCCGGGCGCCTTCGCCACGATCGGGCCGAGCCAGTTCAGCTATGCGCAGTGGGCCCTCGGCCTCGACCCGCCACCCGAGTGGCGGGCGGCGGTGCTGCAGGTCGCCGTGCACGACTTCTACGACGGCATGTATCCGGACCAGCACTGCGCCTTCCGGCTCGAGCTGGCCCTGATCGCCGGCGTGACGTTCTTCCATCAAGGAGCGGGCACGGGCCGCTATCTCCGCGCCCTGCTGCGACTGGCACGGCATCTGAGGTACGCCGTGCGTGGTGTGCCCGTCCTCGACTCCTACCGCCGGGCACTCGGGGGTCGGCGGCAGGAGTTCGAGGACTGGCTCACCCACCCGTACCAGGATGATCTGTTCTGGGCCGGCGCCGACGCCGGGCCGGCGGCGGACCGGATGACCGTGCCGGTGAGCCTGGTCTCCGGCTGGCACGACCTGGCCCTGGACCAGACCCTGCGGCAGTACGCCCGCCTGCGCCGGGCCGGCCAGGAGCCGACCCTCATGATCGGGCCCTGGACCCACACCTCGCTGTTCGAGCAGGGCCGGTCCGACGTCTTCGCCGACGCCCTGGAGCATCTGCGGGTGCACCTGCGTGGCGAGGGCGAGCGCGGGACCCGGATCCGGGTGCACGTCAACGACGCCTGGCGCGAGCTGAACGCCTGGCCACCCCCGAGCACCCCGGTCCGCTACCACCTGCGGCCGGGCGGCGAGCTGGGCGAGCTCGACGCCGGCAGCACGGCCTTCGACTATGACCCGGCCGACCCGACGCCGTCGTTCGCCGGCCAGTTGCAGTCCCGCACGGCTGGGGCCCGGGACAACAAGACACTAGAGGCGCGGGCCGACGTCCGGACCTTCACCACCGCGCCGCTGACCTCGGCCCTGGAGATCATCGGTACGCCCACCGCGGAGCTGTACGCGAGCGGCAGCACCGGCCACTTCGACCTGTTCGTCCGCCTCTGCGACGTGCACCCCGACGGCCGCTCGATCAACGTGTGCGACGGCTTCACCCGGCTGACCCCGGACCACGCGGACGCCGACCTGGTGCGGGTGCCCATGGGCGCGGCCGGTCACCGCTTCGAGCCCGGTCATCGGATCCGCCTGCAGGTCAGCGGGGGCGCGCATCCCCGCTTCGCCCGCAACTACGGCACCGGCGAGCCGCTGGCCACCGCGACCGAGCTGGTCGCCACCCGCACGACCGTGCACCACGATCCGGAACGCCCGTCCGCGGTGATCCTCCCGCTGCACCGGGAGGTACTTGGCGCCGCCTAATACCGGAGCTATTATGTGACGCATGATAGCGATCGATCCGGGGGACGCCGAGCGGCAGACCCAGTTGCTGCGGGGGGCGCTCGACATGTGCCTGCTCGCCCTGCTGGCCCGCGAGCCCGCCCACGGTTACGAGCTGGTCCGCCGGGTCGAGGCGGCCGGCTTCGACGCGGTCGGCTACGGCACCGTCTACCCCCTGCTGACGCGCATGCGCCGGCTCGGGCTGGTCGCCGACGAGATGCAGGCCAGCCCGGCCGGGCCACCGCGCAAGGTCTACGCGCTCACCGACGCCGGCCGGGCCCGGCTGGGGTCGTGGCAGCAGCAGTGGGCCCGGTTCGTCGGCGTCGTCGACGCCATGCTGAGCGACACCGTCACCGAGAGCCCGAGGAGCTGACCGTGGACCCCATCGACGACGCGCTGGCCACCGCCGACCGCGCCTGGCGGCAGCACGGCGTGCAGCGCAACGACCGCGAGGCGCTGGCCGCCGACCTGCGCCTGGATCTGGAGTCGGCGGCCGCGGACGGGGTCGCTCCGGACCGGCTGCTCGGCGAGGACGTGCCCGCTTTCGCGCGGCGGCTGGCCGACGAGGCCGGCGTCCGGCGCGAGTCACCGGAGCTGGGGCGACTGATCGGCACCGCCTTGACCGGCGCGGTGTTCGGCGCGGCCGTCGGTTACGCCTTCTTCCTGCTCCTCTTCCGGATCGCTGGGCGCCTGGCCGACGTGTCCCGCGACACGCAGGTGCCGGTGCAGGTCGCCGTCGCGATCTTCTACGGCATCCCGGCCGCGCTCGTCGTCGTCGGTGCGGTGGCCGCCGTCCGCTACCGTCTGCGCGCGGTGCCGCGGATCCGGGCGACCGTGCACGCGATGTGCCTGCTGCTGCCCCTCGCCGGCATCGTCATCACGCCGATCACCATGGGCTTCGCCGCGCTGACGGGGTACAGCACCTGGACGCCCGTCGTGCTCACCGAGATGCTGCTGGTGCTGGCCGCGCTGGCCGGCGCCACCGTGCTGGCCCGCCGCTGGGCGCTGCGCGAGCAGGCCGGTGTGCGGCAGACCAGCACGGTCTGAGGCGTACAACGGGATGGTCACGGTTGTTTGGCTCGACTCGACCGGGGGGTACATGCCGCGCCGCATCCCCCACACGAATTGAGGAACACCAATGAGCATCCAGGCTCTCTTCTACCTCATCGCCGTCATCCTGCTCGTGCTCGCCGCGCTGCCGATCGGCACCCGGGGCATCTCGCTGGCCCTGCTCGGCGCCGCGTTCGCGCTGCTGGCCTTCTCCTGGGACACGATCACCGGCTGATCCGGCGATAGATGACGGCCTGCCACGGTTGCAGGACCAGATCCTCGGGCGCCGCGGCGTTGGTGAGCAGCAGTTCCGCTCCCTCCCACGCCGCGGCGTCGTCGATCTCGGCCCGGACGGTCTCGCCCGAGAAGTTGCCGATGACCAGCAAGGTCGTGTCGCCGTGGGTGCGGGTGAAGGCGTACAGCCGCTCGTCGTGCGGCAGCAGCATCGTGAAGTCGCCGTAGACGACCGCGGGCTCCTCGTGCCGCAGCGTGATCAGCTTGCGGTAGAAGTGATAGACCGAGTCCGGGTCCTTGACCGCGGCCTCCGCGTTCACCTGGATGTGGTTCGGGTTGACGGCGAGCCAGGGCGTGCCGGTCGTGAAGCCGGCGTGCGGCGAGGCGTCCCACTGCATCGGGGTGCGCGCGTTGTCCCGGCCGCGGGCCCGCAGCACGGTCAGCACGTCCTCCGGGGAGCGGCCCTCCTGGTCGACAGCCTGCACGTACTGGCCCAGCGCCTCGATGTCGCGGAAGTCGGCGATGGTGGCGAACGGCGCGTTCGTCATCCCCAGCTCCTCGCCCTGGTAGACGTACGGCGTCCCGCGATGCAGGTGCAGCACCGCGCCCAGCATCTGCGCCGACCGGACCCGGTACTGCGGTGAGTCGTCACCGAAGCGGGAGACCACCCGGGGCTGGTCGTGGTTGTTCCAGTAGAGACTGTTCCACCCGTGCTCGGCCAGCCCGGCCTGCCAGCGGCCCAGGATCGCCTTGAGGTCGGTGAGCCGCAACGGGTACAGCAGCCAGGGGTCCTCGCCCCGGTCGACCCAGACGTGGTCGAACTGGAAGACCATGTCGACCTCGCCGCGGGCCGGGTCGGTGAACAGCTTCGCCTCGTCGATAGTCACGCCCGGCATCTCGCCCACGGTCAGCAGCTCCTGCTGGCGGCCGGCGAAGACCCGCTCGTGCATCTCGTGCAGGAACTCGTGGATCCGCGGGCCGTTCATGTAGGACGCCGAGCCGTCCCCGTACGCGATCCCGGGCCGCACCGGCCCGTCCGGCAGCGTGGTGTCCTTGGAGATGTAGTTGATGACGTCCATCCGGAAGCCGTCCACGCCCCGGTCCAGCCACCAGTTCATCATCGCGTAGACCGCCTCGCGAACCTCCGGGTTCTCCCAGTTGAGGTCCGGCTGCTTGCGGCTGAACAGATGCAGGTAGTACTCGCCGGTGGCCGGGTCGTACTCCCAGGCCGGGCCGCCGAACGCCGCGCCCCAGTTGGTCGGCTCGGCGCCGGGCGCACCGGGTTCCATGCCGTCGCGGGCCGGGCGCCACCAGTACCAGTCGCGCTTCGGGTTGTCCTTGGCCGAGCGGCTCTCGGCGAACCACGGGTGCTCGTCCGAGCTGTGGTTCACCACCAGATCCATGATCAGTTTCATGCCGCGGGCGTGCACCCCGGCCAGCAGCTCGTCGAAACCGGCCAGGTCGCCGAAGACCGGATCGATGTCCTGGTAGTCGCTGATGTCGTAGCCGTTGTCGTCCTGCGGCGACGGATAGACCGGGGACAGCCAGATCACGTCCACACCCAGACCCGCGAGATGGTCCAGGTGCGCGCTGATCCCGCGCAGGTCGCCCAGGCCGTCCCCGTCGGCGTCGGCGAAGCTGCGCGGATAGATCTGGTAAACGACGGCGCGGTGCCACCAGGGGTTCTGCATAGTCACTCCTTAACACGGGAACCTCCCGCGAAACATCGGTTCCGCTCCCATACTGGGGCGCATGAGAGTGGCACTGCTCGGACCGGTCGCCTGGCGCACCCCGCCGGTTCACTACGGACCCTGGGAGCTGATCACCAGTCTGCTCGCCGAGGGCCTGACCGCGCGCGGGATCGACGTGACGCTGTTCGCGACGCTCGACTCGGTCACCAAGGCCACACTCGACGGCATCTGCCCGAGCGGCTACGAGGACACCCCGGAGCTCGACGGCCGGGTCTGGGAGGCCCTGCACGTCGCGTACGCGCTGGAGCGCTCCGGCGACTTCGACCTGGTCCACAACCACCTCGACTGGCTCCCTCTGGCGTTCTCCGCGCACTGCAAGGCGCCGATGCTGACCACGGTGCACGGCTTCTCGGGGCCGAACATCCTGCCGGCGTACCGGCGGGGCCGGTCGCACTACGTCTCCATCTCGGACGCCGACCGCTCCCCCGATCTGGACTACCTGGCCACCGTCTACCACGGCGTCGACCTCGAGGGCCTGCCGTTCGACCCGGTGGGCGGGGACGGCCTGGTGGCCTTCGGGCGCATCCACCCGGACAAGGGCACGCACACGGCCATCGAGATCGCCCGCCGGGCCGGCCGCCGGCTGACCCTCTGCGGGATCGTGCAGGACCGGCGCTACTTCGCCGAGCAGGTGGAACCGCACATCGACGGGGACCGGGTGGTCTACCTGGGCTCGGTCGGGCCGGCGCAACGGGCCGCGATCCTCGGTGGCAGCGCCGCCCTGCTGCACCCGATCCTGTTCGCCGAGCCGTTCGGGCTCTCCGTGGTGGAGTCGATGATCTGCGGGACGCCGGTGGTGGCGTACCGCAAGGGATCGATGCCCGAGGTGGTCGACGAGGGTCTCACCGGCCGGCTGGCCGACGACGTCGACCAGGCGGTGGCCGCGGTGGCCGACGTCGCGCGGCTGGACCGCTCGGCCTGCCGGGCGCGGGCCCGCTCGCGCTTCGGCGCGGACCGCATGGTCGAGGACTACCTGGCGATTTACCGCGATCTGGTCGGCTGAACAGCCGTTCTTGTTAATGTCTTATTACCGAATTGCGGCATTTTCACAGTCAGTCGCCGCCGAAAGCTGAAGCGTGCGCTCACGCTCCACGCCCGCGCGCGCCGGTTTGTGCTGCGGGGAGGCAGCCTCTGATCAGAAAGGCCCGTCAATGCCCGCGACCTACGGTTTCCTGAGCACCTATCCCCCCACCCAATGCGGTCTGGCGACGTTCAACGCGGCGCTCGCCAGTCACCTGACGGGCGGCACGCCCGGCAGCGGTGTGGTCCGGCTGCTCTCCGCCGACGCCGCCGGAGGCGGACTGGCGGTCGACCGTACGGCGCCGCGGGTCGCGCACACCTGGCACACCGACACCCCGGGCGGCTGGGTGGCCGCGGCCAACGTGCTCAACCGCTTCGACGTCGCCATCGTCCAGCACGAGTACGGCATCTACCCCGGCCTCGACGGCGACGAGGTGCTGCCGCTGCTGCGCGCCCTCAAGGTGCCGACGATCGTCGTGCTGCACACCGTGCTCAGCACACCCTCGATCACCCAGCGCATCGTGCTGGAACGCATCGTGGCCGCCGCCGACGCCGTGGTCACCATGACGGACACCGCCCGGCAGCGCCTCAGCACCGGCTACCGGATCGACGCCCGCAAGGTCACGGTCATCCCGCACGGCGCCGGCAGCCACTCCAGCGCCCCGCGCGAGGCCCACGACGTCCCGCACCTGCTCACCTGGGGGCTGCTCGGGCCCGGCAAGGGCATCGAGTGGGCGCTGCGCTCGCTCGCCCTGCTGCGCGACCTGAGCCCGATGCCGGCGTACACGGTGGCCGGACGGACCCACCCCAAGGTGCTCGAACACCACGGCGACGTCTACCGCGAGTCGCTCAAGGCACTGGCCGCCGAGCTGGGCGTCGCCGACGCCGTCCGGTGGGACGACGTCTACCACGACCAGGCGACGCTCAGCCGGCTGATCCGCTCGGCCGACGTGGTGGTGCTGCCGTACGACTCCACCGAGCAGGTCACCTCCGGCGTGCTCATCGAGGCCGTCGGCGCGGGCGTGCCCGTGGTGGCCACCGAGTTCCCGCACGCCGTGGAGCTGCTCGCCGACGGGCCCGGCCTGCTCGTACCGCACCACGACCCGGCGGCCATGGCCGCCGCGATCCGGCACCTGCTGTCCACCCCGGACGCGGCGCCGCACCTCAACGGACTCGGCGGCGCCCCGACCCTGCGCTGGCCCGCCGTCGCGGCCCGCTACCAGGCCCTGGCCACCCGCCTGGTGCACGACCGCAAGCCCGCCACCGCCCCCGTACCCGCGTGAGCGTCTCGCTGCGGCTCGTGCCGCCGCCGATCCGGCTCGTCGACGCACCCGAACCCAACTGGTCGCAGATCGCCCGGCTCTCCGACGACACCGGGCTGCTCGAACACGCCCGGCACGCCACCCCGCGGCGCGAGCACGGCTACTGCGTCGACGACGTGGCCCGCGGGCTGCTCGTCGCCAGCCGGGAACCGCAGCCCACCGCCCTGGTGGCCGGGCTGGCCGAACGCTACCTGGCGTTCCTCACCCACGCCCTGACCCCGGACGGCCGGTGCCACAACCGGCTCAGCTACGACCGGCGCTGGCTGGACGAGCCCGACCTGGGCGACTGGTGGGGCCGGGCGGTATGGGGGCTGGGCACGGCCGCCGCTCGCTGCCCGGTGCCGTGGATCCGGGCGGAGGCCCGTACGGCGTTCACCATCGCGGCGCGCAAGCGCTCACCCTGGCCCCGCGCGATGGCCTTCGCCGGCCTGGGCGCGGCCGAGGTGCTGCGCGCCGACCCCCGCGCCGGCGCGGCGGCCGAACTGCTCGGCGACGCCGCCACCGTGGTCGGGCTGCCCGACTCCGACCCCGAATGGGTGTGGCCGGAACGCGAACTGACCTACGCCAACCCGGCCCTGGCCGAGGTCCTCATCGCCGCCGGTGACCTGCTCGGCGACGAGCCGCTGCTCACCGACGGGCTGCGGATGCTGAGCTGGCTGTGCCGGACGCAGGAGCACCAGGGCCACCTGTCCACTGTGCCGGTCGGCGGCTGGCGGCCGGACGTGCCCCGGCACCGCTACGACCAGCAACCCATCGAGGCCGCCGCGACGGCCGACGCGTGCGCGACCGCGGGGGCGGTGACCGGCGACGACCGGTGGGACGCGCCACTGTTCCAGGCCATCGCCTGGTTCCTGGGCGACAACGACTCCGGCACCGTCATGTACGACCCCCTCACGGGTGGCGGATATGACGGATTGACCCCGGACGGGCCTAACCTGAACCAAGGCGCCGAATCCACCCTCGCCCTCGTCTCCACCCTCCAGCACGCCCGCGCGCTGGCGGCGCGGAGCGCGACCCGACCCTCAGGCGGATTGGCATGACCGCAACCATGGACCCCCAGAACGTCCGGACCACCTCGCTCGCCCACCGGCACGCGCTCACCATGCAGCCCGACGGCCGGCGGGTCGTCATCAAGCTCTTCGTGCCCGGTGAGGACGCCCAACTCGGGCAGAACCGTGCCTCGCTGATCATCGAGCGGATCCTGCAGCTCGACGACGACGAGATCATCCGGCTGCTCGACGACGTGCTGGCCCGCTTCTCCGGGCGCCACCACGACATCTGCGCCACCTTCCAGCACCACTACGACCTGGTGCAGCACCGGGTGCCACCGGACATCGAGCTGTCCCCGAGCGCCCGGGCGCTGATCGGCGCCTACTTCAGCCACGAGTTCGCCGTCGAGGCGGCGGCGCTGTGCAATCCGTCGATGGTGCCGCACCCGGATCAGAGCGACCTGGGGCCGGGTGAGCTGCGGGCGGCGATCAGCCTGCGGCAGATCGGCGAGGGGCACATCTCCTCGGTGGGTTTCTGCTCGGCCGTGCTCGGTCCGGACGACCAGATCCGGCTCGAGGACCGGGACGGGCCGCTGATGATCGGCCAGCGGGTCGGCGCCAAGCACCACCGTGACCTGCTCGCCGCCGGGCTGGCCGAGGAGGACCTGGACAACGAGATCACCGCCACGGCGCTGTCCTCGCTGCCCGAGCGCTACGACGACGACGAGTTCGAGGACGTGCTCGGCCATCTGCCCGGCGAGCTGCTGGCCCGGCCCGCCGCCAACGAGACGCTGGAGGCCATCCGGCGCATCGTGGCCAGCGACTACGCGGTGACCTTCCCGGCCACTGTGCCGCTGCACGAGCGGGTGCTGTGGCCGGCCACCCCGGCCGAGAGCAACGGCATGGAGGACGCCCGCTTCGTGCAGGTCGAGGAGGCGGACGGGCGGATGGCGTACCACGCCACCTACACCGCGTACGACGGGCGGCACATCGGCGGGCGGATGATGCACACCCGCGACCTGCGGCACTTCGAGGTCACCGCGCTGCGGGGCCCGGCGGCCCGCAACAAGGGCATGGCGCTGTTCCCGCGTACGGTGAACGGCCGGCACCTGGCGCTGTGCCGCTCCGACGGCGAGACCCTGGGGCTGAGCACCCGCGACGAGCAGAACCGCTGGCAGGACGCGGTGCCGCTGCTGATGCCGCACCGCGGCTGGGACCTGATCCAGGTCGGCAACTGCGGGTCGCCGGTGGAGACCGAGGCGGGCTGGCTGGTGCTGACCCACGGCGTGGGCCCGATGCGGCGGTACGCGATCGGCGCGATGCTGCTCGACCTCGACCACCCGGAGCGGGTCATCGCCGACCTGCCGCACGGGCTGCTGGAGCCCGACGAGACCGAGCGCGAGGGGTACGTCCCGAACGTCGTCTACTCCTGCGGCGGGCTGGTGCACGCGGGGCGGTTCTGGCTGCCGTACGGGGCCAGCGACGTCCGGGTCGGCTTCGCCAGCATCCCGCTCGACGAGCTGCTCGCCGCGATGGTCCCGGTCGTCTAACGCGCGTCGTGCACCAGCAGGGCGACCTGGACGCGGTTCGTCAGGTCCAGTTTGGTGAGGATGCGCGACACGTACGCCTTGACCGTGGCCGTGCTCATCCGCAGGGCCGTACCGATCTCCTGGTTGGTGCGGCCCTGCGCGACGAGCAGCGCGACGTCGTGCTCGCCGGGGCTGAGCCGCTGCAGCGCCGCGCGGGCCCGGTCGCGTCCCGGATCGTGCGCCGCGGCGGCGACGTGGTTCATCATCCGGCGCAGCACCTCGGGGGAGAGCATCGGCTCACCCGCGGCGACCCGGCGCACCGCCCGCGCGATCTCCTCGGGCGGGGTGTGCTTGAGCAGGAAGCCGCTGGCTCCGGCGCGCATCGCCCGCAGCACGTGCGCGTCGGTGTCGAAGGTGGTCAGCACGATCACCTCGGGTGGTTCGCGGCGGGCGCGCAGTGTTTCGGTGGCGGTGAGGCCGTCCATGCCGGGCATCCGGATGTCCATCAGCACCACGTCCGGGCGGTGGGTGCCGACCGCGCCGGCGACCTCGGTGCCGTCCGCGACCGCGCCGGCCACCTCGATGCCGTCGAACGCGGCCAGCATCATCGTCAGGCCGGCCCGGACCAGCGCGTCGTCGTCCACGAGCAGCACCCGGACCGGCTGCGGCGCCGCGGTCACGGGGTCCACGGCAGCCAGGCCCGCAGGTGGAACTCGCCGGTGGCGGTGGGGCCGTGGTCCAGGCGGCCACCGGCGAGCTGCACCCGTTCGCGCAGCCCGACCAGTCCGGTGCCCGAGCCCGGCAGCCCGGAGCCGCCGGTCCGCAGCACGTTGCCGACCTCCACGACCAGTCCCTGTTCGGCGTGGCCGGTGACCGCGACCCGTACGCGCGCGCCCGGTGCGTGTTTACGGGCGTTGGTCAGCGCCTCCTGCACGATGCGGTAGGCGTGCCGGCCGACCCCGGCCGGCACCCCGTCGGCGGCCAGTCGCAGCTCCACTCGTTCCCCGGCCTCCCGGGACTGCGCGACGAGCGCGGGCACGTCGTCGAGGGTCGGTTGCGGACGGTCCTCGGCCGGTTCGCGCAGCACGCCGATCACCTGTCGCAGTTCCTCCAGCGCCTCGTAGGCGTTCTGCCGGATCACCCCGGCCGCCAGCCGTTCGCCCGCCGGGGCGTCCCGGCGCACCTCCAGCGCTCCGGCGTGCACAGCGAGCAGCGACATCCGGTGGGCCAGCACGTCGTGCATCTCGCGGGCGATGCGTTCCCGTTCGGCCAGCCGGGCCTGCTCGAGGCGCAGTTCCTCGCCCTGCTCGGCCTCGCGGGCCCGTTCCGCCAGGGACCGGACCAGCCGGCGTTGGGCGCGGACCAGCATGCCGATCCCGACGAGGATCACGTGCAGCAGCACCAGGAACGTCGTCGCCTCCCAGTAGGTGCGGGTGGGGCCGAGCGCGACCAGGTAGACGGTGGCCAGAGAGACGGCGTGCACCGTGGTGACGGCGACCGCCACCGCGGCCGAGCGGTACAGCGCGACGGAGAACAGGGCGATCGGGGTGGCGCCCATGGGCAGCCCGAAGAGCAGGCCCAGCACGATCAGCACGAGGGCGAGGGCGACCGGGCGGCTGCGGCGGTACCGGATCAGGGCGGTGACCGCGACCGCGCCGGCGACCAGCTCGACGCCGATCGGCCAGCCGTCGCCCTCGCTCAGGGTGGACGCCAGGAAGAAACCGCCCAGGGCCAGGGCGATGCCGGCCAGGGCTGCTTCGACGAGCCAGCGCCTCATGACTGGACCGTACTGCGCCGGGGCCGGCTCGCGCAGTGGCCGGTCGGCGGCCGCGGCGTCGACTTTGGTCGACGCGGGTGCGACCACCGCCGCTAGCGGGAGCCCGGCGGCGGCCCGAAGACTCGGCGGTCGTGGACGAGACGATTGTGGCGACCCCGTGGTGGGCCCGGGTGGCGGTGTGGACGGCGTTGCCGGCGGCCGGGGCCGGGCTGGGCTGGGTGATCCGCGAGGTGCCGGGTTGGGTGCTGCGGATCCCGTTCGTGCCGGTACGGGGGCCGCTGCGCCTGGTGGACCGGCTGGACGAACCCTGGGCGACGCTCGGCGCGATGGTGCTGGGCACGATCGCCGGCCTGGTGCTGGCCGGGCTCGTCGACCGGGAGTCGCTGACCGTGCGCATCTCGGGCACCCAGGTGACGCTGACCCGTCCGGGCACCACCCGCGCAGTGCCGCGCGGCACGGTGGCGGTGGCCTACCGCGAGGGCGACCAGCTCGTGTTGCTCGGGCCGACCGGGCGGGAGGTGGCCCGGGAGCCGTCGCACCTGTCGGTCGCGCGGCTCGCCGCGGCCTTCGGCCCGGTGTGGTCGGCCCAGGACCCGTACGCCGGCTCCTACCGGCGCTGGGTGCCGGAGCTGCCCGATGTCCCGGCCGAGGCGGCGGCGCTCTTCGCCGCCCGGCAGCAGGCCCTGGACAAGGGTGACAGCGACGACGCCCGGGACCTGCGCGAGGAGCTGGCCCGGCTCGGTTTTGTGCTGCTCGACCGCAAGAAGCGCCAGCACTTCCGCCGGGTGGAAGGACCCTAGACAGTCGCCGCGACCACCCAGATGGTCAGGACCGCGAGGAACTCGCCGTCCGCGCCGGCCTGCTCCACCTGGTCGAACCAGCGCTCGCGCAGCCCGGTCGGGGTCATCCACGACTCCTGCGGCACCTGGGGGTTGACCATCGGCAGCACCACCGCGGCCGAGTCCGGGTCGGGGAAGTAGCAGGTCACCGGGGTGGCGCTGATGTCGCGCAGGCCGTAGCCGACCAGCCGGCGGCGCAGCGTGCGGCCCATGTCGAGCCGGCGCGGGGTGAGCCGGCCGTGCATGTGCGCGACGATCGTCTCGGCCAGCCCGGTGTCGACGCCGTCGAAGGCCAGGGAGTCCCAGTCCGTGTCGAGCAGGCAGAGCCGGCCGCCGGGGCGGATCACCCGGATCAGCTCGCCGATCGCCACGTCCGCGTCGTCGACGTGCTGCAGCACCCGTTCGCACCAGACGCCGTCGAAGCTGTCGTCGGGCAGATCCAGGTTGGAGACGTCGCCGGTCACGTACCGGATGTCGCCGCCGTCGTGGCGGTCGCGGGCCGCGGCCAGCGTGGCCGCGGAATGGTCCAGGGCGATCACCTCGCCGCCCGGCGCGACGGCCGTCGCCAGGGCCCGGGCGACGTCGCCGGCGCCGCAGCCGGCGTCCAGCAGGCGCTGCCCGGCGGCCGGGCGCAGGGCCTGCCACGCGGTGTGCCGGACCCGGCGGATCTCCGGGTGGCGGGACATGCCCTCGAGGGCGGCCACCAGCATGGCGAACATGTCCGGCGGGATGGCGTCGAGGTCCGCGAAGGGGGTGCGGTCCAGCTGTGCGGGCTCCATGGCTCCGATCGTCGCGCGGCGCGGGCCACGCTGCGGGCAGCGGTCAACCTTCCGACACGGGAAGGCTCGGATTCCGGAAGTTTTCACCGATCGGGTGACTGTGACCCGCATTCGGCAGCTGCTGCCCGACGGCAACCTGGACCGCACCCGGCTGGCCGCGACGATCCTCGGTTGCCTCGGGCTGGCCGCCGGCCTGGCCCAGGTCGGCAACGAGGAGCGGTCGCCGAGCTGGCACCTGGCCTCTTTCCTGGCCATCCTGCTCGTGATGCTGGCGGTCGTGCTGACCCACCTGCGCGGCCGGGCGCCGTGGTGGGACTCGATCACGCTGCCGGTGCTGATCACCATCGGTGGCGCCGGCCTGCGGGACCCGCTCGCGACGATCGGGCTGGCCTTCGCGGTCGCCCTGGCCCTGAGCCTGTACGGCCCGACGGGCCTGTGGATCCTGCGTACGGTCGGCGGGTTCGCGGCGATCCCGGCCGCCCTGGCCATCTCGCCGGTCTCGCTCGGCCGGGTCATCTCCTGGCACTCCCCCACCGTGATCGGCATGCTGCCGCTGCTGGGGCTGACGAGCGCGATGATGCGCGGCATCTACCTGGCCCTGCGGCACCAGGAACGGGTCAGCGCCCGCGACGCGGTGCTGGCGCGGACCGGCAGCCGCATGATCAGCCTGACCGAGGTCACCGCCGTCCGCCGGCTGGGCGTCGAGGCGGCGAACGCCATCGTCGCCCTGACCCCCGGGGTCGCGATGGCGATCCTGCGCCGGGACGAGCGGGGCCTGTTCGTCAAGGCCGTGGCCGGTCTGCCGGAGTCGTTGCTGCAACGGCCCGTGCCCGAGTCGGTGGTGACCGGTCCGGCCGGGCTCGGGGGGCTGGCGCCCGGGTTCCGGCACTGGCGGGTCGAGACGTTCTCCGCGGACCTGCATCTGCTGGTCGGCGGGCGCAACCCGGTGGCCGAGGACGTCGTGGCGGCGTTCCGTACGGTGTCGAACCAGGTGGTGCTCGGGGAGGCGGCCTGCGTCTCGCACGCCGAGCTCGACCACCGGGCGCACCACGACCACCTGACCGGGCTGCCCACCCGCGACAAGTTCTTCCGCGAGCTGGACGCGGCGACGGCGGCCGGGGCGCCCGGCAGCGTCGCGCTGCTGCTCATCGACCTGGACGATTTCAAGGCGGTCAACGACACGTACGGGCACGCGGCCGGCGACGAGCTGTTGGTCGAGCTGGCCGGCCGGATCGTCGGCGCGGGCGGGCCCGGCAGTGTGGCCGCCCGGCTCGGTGGCGACGAGTTCGCCCTGCTGCTGACCGGGCTGGGCACCCCGGGCGACGCCGACGCGACCGCCCGCGCGGTGAGCGCCGCCATCGTCGCCCCGGCCCGGCTGACCGCCGCCACGGTGACGGTCGGCGCCTCGATCGGGATCGCCGCGGCCACTACGGGCTGCGGCGCCGGCGAGCTCACCCGGCACGCCGACGAGGCCATGTACGCGGCCAAGGCGCACGGCAAGAACCGCGTCGAGCGCTACGACCCCGACCGGCTGCAACCGGCCTGAGCGGCCCGGCTGTCCGGTGCCCGGCAGCGGTGAAGATCGCGGGACGTAGGATCCGGTCCATGACGGCTACCCGGATCGGACTGGTGGGGTACGGCTCGGGCGGGCGGATCTTCCACGCCCCCCTGCTCGCGGCGGCGGACGGTGTCGAGTTCGCGGGCGTGGTGACGCGTTCCGCCGAGCGGCGCGCCGAGCTGGCCAAGGGCCACCCCGACGTGCCCGCCTTCGACTCGCTCGCCGACCTCGCCGCGGCGGGTGTCGAAGCTGTCACCATCTCCACCCCGGCGGCCACCCACGCGGCCCTGGCCCGGGAGGCGATCGCGCTCGGCCTGGCCGTGGTGGTGGACAAGCCGTTCGCGCTGGACGCGGAGGCGGCCCGCGAGGTCACCACGCTGGCGGCCGACGCGGGTGTGCTGCTCAGCGTCTACCAGAACCGCCGCTGGGACTCCGACCTGCTCACCCTGCGGCGCCTGATCGGCGAGGGGGCGCTCGGCGAGGTCCGCCGGTTCGAGTCGCGATTCGAGCGCTGGGCGCCGGACCGGGAGCCACCCGCGGCGGGCGGTGGCACGCTGCTCGACTTCGGTGCCCACCTGGTGGACCAGGCGCACCTGCTCTTCGGCCCGGCCACCCGGGTGTACGCGGAACTGCGCGGCGACGGCGACCTGGACGACGACGTCTTCGTGGCCCTGCACCACGAGAGCGGCGTCGAGTCGCACCTGTGGGGCAGCTGGCGGCAGGCGGCGCCGGGTCCACGCCTGCGGGTCAGCGGCACGACCGGCACCTACATCGTCGACGGCATCGACGGCCAGGAGGCGGCGCTCAAGGCCGGCCGCTCCCCCGCCGACCTCGGCGACCGCTGGGGAGCCGAGCCGGAGCACGTGTGGGGACGGCTCTACCGCGGCGCGACGGGCGCACCGGTCCGCAGCGAGCGCGGCCGGTGGGACACCTACTACCCGGCGTTCGCGGCGGCCGTTCGCGGGGAGACGCCGGTCCCGGTCGACCCGTGGGACTCGGTCCGCAACATGGACGTGCTGGACGCGGCCCGGATCAGCGCGACCACCGGCGAGACGGTCGGGCTCTAGCGCGGCCGCACATGCGGGCCCGGGACGCGCCGTCGGGCTCTAGCGCGCGGCCGCACATGCCGGCCCCGGACGCGCGGTCGGGCTCTAGCGCGGCCGCACATGCGGGGCCGGGACGCGCCGTCGGGCTCTAGCGCGCGGCCGCACATGCCGGCCCCGGACGCGCGGTCGGCCTCTAGCGCGGCCGCACATGCGGGGCCGGGACGCGCGATCGGGCTCTAGCGCGCGGCCGCACATGCCGGCCCCGGACGCGAGATCGGCCTCTAACGGGGCCGCACGTGCGGGCCCAGGACGCGGGCGGTGGCGAGCGAGCCGGCGAAGGTGGCCGGTTCCAGGTCCAGGCCGGCCGGCAGCCAGGCCGGTTCGCCCTGATCCGGATCGGTCGCAGCAGCCAGGATGTCGGCCGGGCTCAGGCCCGCCTCCAGCAACGCGCCCAGCTCGCGCGGGTTGATCCCCGGTGGTAGCGGGCCGTTGCCCAGGTCGGTGCCGTAGCGCACTTTCCCGCCGTGGCCGAGGAATCGCCGCAGGTTGCCGAGCGCCACGTCCCGCTCGGGCGTCGCGGTGCCCCAGCCGTGGATGTCCAGCGTGCTGATCCAGATCATCCGGGCCGCGCAGTCCCGGACCAGGCCGTCGTCGAGGGCCTCGGTCCACGGGGTGTGCGCGAGCACGTCGGCCCCGGCGGCCAGGGCGGCGGTGACCGTGCCCGGCCCTTCCGCGTGCACGACCACCGGCAGCGCCGCCGCGTGGGCCGCCTCGACCACCGCGGCCAGCGTCGCGTCGCTGAGCATCGGGCCGCCCGCGTGCGCGGTCACCTTGATCAGCGTCGCGCCGCCGGCCCGCACCTCGTCGACCGCCGCGGCCGCGTCCGCCGCCGACCGCACTTCGCGGCAGCTGCCGGCGGGCGCCCACGAGCGATCGCTGGGATAACCGCCAGGAGCGATCAAAAACGGACCAGCGAAGCGTACGGCCGGAACACCGCGCGCCGCCTCGGCCGCGACCTTCGCCGGCACGCCGCCCAGGTCCCAGACCGACGAGATGCCCCCGGCCCGCACCGTCGGCAGATGCACCAGCGCCGAGTGCACGTGCGCGTCGCACAGCCCGGGCAGCACCGTCCCGGGCAACCGCCGCCGCGCCGCCCCGGCCGGCACCTCGGCGACCGGCACAACCTCCCGGCCTCCGGAAGCCCCGGCCCCAGCAACCGGCCCGGCCTCCCGGCCTCCGGAAGCCCCGGCCCCAGCATCTGGCCCGGCCTCCCGGCCGCCGGACACCCCGGCCCCAGCATCTGGCCCGGCCTCCCGGCCACCGGACACCCCGGCCCCAGCATCTGGCCCGGCCTCCCGGCCACCGGACACCCCGGCCCCAGCAACCGGCCCGGCCTCCGGGCCACCAGCCGTCCCTGCCTCAGTGACCGAGCCGGCCCCAGCGGCCGAGCCGGCCCCAGCGGCCGAGCCGGCCTCAGCGAGTGGCCGGGCCGGGCCCAGCGCCACGCCGGTCCGCAGCCGGCCGTCCCACCACAACGAGTCCGGCAGCAGCCAGTCCGGGCCCGCCGGGCTCACGACTGTTTCTCGAGCAGGGTGCGCAGCACGGCCAGGCCCCGGTGCACCTCGGTGAAGCTGGTGCTCAGCGGGGCCGGGCCGATCCGGATGCCGTCCGGGCGCCGGTAGTCCGGGATGACGCCGTTGTCCCAGAGGCTCTCCAGCAGCTGCTCGAAGCCCGGGCGGCGCAGCGTGACGTGACCGCCGCGGTGCTCCGGCTCCCGTGGGCTGACCACCTCGACACCCAGCGGCGCCAGCCAGCGGTCGGCCAGCTCCAGCGCATAGCCGGTGAGCAGCACGGACTTGGCCCGTACGGCCTCGATGCCGGCCTCGGCCAGCATGTCGAGGTTGGCGTGCAGCGGGACCATGGCCAGGATCGGCGGCGTGCCGCTGAGCAGCGCTCGCGCCCCCTCGGCCGGTTCGTGGCCCGGGCCCATCTCGAACGCCGCCCGGTGGCCCATCCAGCCCTGGATCGGCTGCCGCAGCTCACCCTGCAGCTCGCGGCGCAGGTAGCCGAAGGCGGGCGCGCCCGGGCCGCCGTTGAGGTACTTGTACGTGCAGCCCACGGCCAGGTCCGCACCCCAGTCGTCGAGCCGCACCGGCACCGAGCCGACCGAGTGGCTCAGGTCCCACAGCGTCAGCGCGCCCGCGGCGTGCGCGATCCGGTTGATCTCCGCGGCGTCGGCGAGCCAGCCCGACCGGTACGCCACGTGGCTGAACAGCACCAGCGCGGTCTCCTCGTCGACCACCTCGGCGACCTGGGCCGGGGTGATGCCGGTGGCCGGGTCCGTCTCGATCCACACCAGGCTCAGGCCGCGCTCGGCGGCGATGCCCTCCAGCACGTACCGGTCGGTGGGGAAGTTGTCGGTGTCCAGCACGACCTTGCGCCGGCCGGGACGGGCGTCGACCGCCGCCCGGGACAGCTTGTAGAGCAGCACCGTCGTGGAGTCGGCCACCACGACCTGGCCGGCGGCGGCCCCGAGCGCGACCGCGCCGAGCCGGTCGCCCAGCTGCAGCGGCCACTCCAGCCAGCCGTCCGTCCAGCCGCGGATGAGCCGGCCGGCCCACTGCTCGCGGACGAACTCGTCGAGCAGCTGGGCGGTGGCCCGCAGCGGCCGGCCGAGCGAGTTGCCGTCCAGGTACGAGACGACGTCGAAGCCGTCCGGGGTCAGGAAACGTTCGCGCAGGTGGGCCAGCGGGTCGGCGGCGTCGAGGGCCTCGGCCCGGGCCAGCAGGTCGTCGCTCACGCGCCCGCCACGCCGATCTCGGTCCGGACCGCGTACAGCTCCGGGAAGAAGGTCAGGTCCAGGGCCTTGCGCAGGAAGTTCACGCCGCTGGAGCCGCCGGTGCCGGCCTTGAAGCCGATCGTGCGCTCCACGGTCTTGAGGTGGCGGAAGCGCCAGAGCTGGAAGTTCTCCTCCAGGTCGACGAACTCCTCGCAGGCCTCGTACGCCTCCCAGTTGGCGTCCGCGTTCTCGTAGATCTTGGTGAACACCGGGACGAGCTCCTCGTGGTACCGGTAGCCCTCGGTCACGTCCCGTTCCAGCAGCGAGACCGGGACGTCGTGGCCGTGCCGGGCCAGGTAGCGCAGGAACTCGTCGTAGACGGTCGGCGCCTCCAGCGCGCCCAGCAACAGCTCCTGCGCCGCCGGGTCGTCGTCGAAGATGGCGAGCATCCGGCGGTCCTTGTTGCCGAGCAGGAACTCGACCGCGCGGTACTGGTACGACTGGAAGCCCGACGACGTGCCCAGGAAGCTGCGGAACTCGGCGTACTCCGACGGGGTGAGGGTGGCCAGCACCGACCACTGCTCGGTGAGGCAGCGCTGGATGTGCTTGACCCGGGCCAGTCCCTTGAGCGCGGGCCGCAGGTCGTCGGCGGCGAGCTTGCGCTGCACGGCGCGCAGCTCGTGCAGGATCAGCTTGAGCCAGAGCTCCGACGTCTGGTGCTGCAGGATGAACAGCAGCTCGTCGTGGTGCTCGGGGACGCTGACCGGGTGCTGCGCCGAGAGGACCTGGTCGAGCCGCAGATACCGCCCGTACGACATGTTGACCTTGAAGTCACGGACGATGCCGGCCTCCAGGGGCCGTTGATTCGACGACACGTGCCTGCCCTCCTCAGATGATTCACCTGAAGGAGATCACACCCGTCAGATGTTGGCGAGGGGCCCGTCGGTAAGGATCGGACCCCAGTACACCCACTGACCGTCGTGCCGCACGAAGCGGCTGCGCTCGTGCATCTCCCCAGGCCGGCCCGCGTCGCGGTAGTGGGCCCGGAACTCCACCACGCCCTCGGCGTCGAAGAGCCCGCCGCGGCTGGTGCCCAGCACGTCGAGCCCGGTCCAGCGCAGGCCCGGGTCCGGCTCGACGTCGGCCGGCCGGGTGTCCGGGTGCCAGGACCGCAGCACGTACGCCGCGTCGTCCAGCACGAAGGCGGCGTAGCGCGAGCGCATCAGCCCCTCCGCGGTGGCCGCGGCATGGCCCCGGTGCGCCGGGCCGCAGCATTCACCGTACGGCTGACCGAGCCCGCACGGGCAGGGCTTCGCGTCGTCGAAGCCGGTCAGCGTCGTGGTGCGGCGGGATACGCGTCGGGCCATGCCCTCATTCTTGCTCACCCGCGGTGTCGAGCGACCGGTAGTAGCGGATCTTCCCGCGGATGTGCTCACGCTGCTCGGCCAGCTCGGCCAGGCGCCGGCCGATCTCCCGGTCGTGCTCCTCGAGCAGCTCCACGCGTTCCTGGATGGTGCGCTCGTCGCGGGTCAGGTCGGCGTAGCGGCGCATCTGGGCGATCGGCATGCCGGTGTCGCGCAGGCAGCGCAGGATGCCCAGCCAGGCGATGTCGTCGTCGTCGAAGACCCGCTGGCCGCCGGGGGTACGGGCGATGTCGTCGAGCAGCCCGATCCGTTCGTAGTAGCGCAGGGTGTCGAGGCTGAAGCCGGTCTTGTCGGCGATCTCACCTGGAGAATAGGTCGGCATCCCGCGATTCTGCCCTTGATCTGGAGCGCGCTCCAGGTGGCACCGTGCCGCCATGAGCGAAATCGTTTTGGGGGCCATGTTGTTCGGCACGCGGATCGGCGAGCGGGAGTCGTTCGCCCTGCTGGACCACTTCACCGAGCGCGGCGGGCGGTGGATCGACACCGCGAACAACTACGCCTTCTGGCTGCACGAGAGCGGCCTCGGCGGCCAGAGCGAACAGGTCGTCGGCCGCTGGCTGGCCGCGCGGCCCGGCCTGCGCGACCGGGTACGGATCAGCACCAAGCTCGGCGCGCAGCCCACCGACCCCGCCATCGGCTTCCCGTCGGCCGAGGGCCTGTCCGCACCGGTGATCCGCCGGGCCACCGAGCAGAGCCTGGCCCGGCTGGGCATCGAGCACATCGACCTGCTCTGGGCGCACATCGAGGACCGGTCCGTGCCGCTGGACGAGACCGTGACCGCGTTCGGTGAGCTGGTGACGCGGGGCGTGGTGGGGCGGCTGGGCGCGTCGAACCACCCGGCGTGGCGGGTCGAGCGCGGCCGGCAGCTGGCCGCCGCGCAGGGTGTCGCGGGCTGGACCGCTCTGCAGCTGCGGCACTCGTACCTGCGGCCGCGGCCGGGGGCGGCGTTGCCCGCGTCGGCGCACCGGGTGGTCAGCGACGAGGTGCTGGACTTCGCGCGGAGCAACGAGGACGTGGTGCTGTGGGCGTACACGGCGTTGCTGAACGGGGGCTATGTGCGGCCGGAGCGGCTCGACGAGGCGTACGAGCACCGCGGCACCACCCGCCGGCTGGCCGAGCTGGACGCGGTCGCCGCCGAGCTCGGGGCCGGCCGCCACCAGGTCGTGCTGTCCTGGCTGCTGGGTGGGAGCCCCGGCGTGTGGCCGATCGTGGGGGCGACGACCGTGGAGCGGCTGGACGAGGCGCTGGACGCGTACGAGATCAAGCTGGACGCCGCCCAGCGCGACCGGCTGGATCGCGCCGCCTGAGGCTCAGCGGCCCTGCTGGTCCAGCACGATCGCGCTGATCACCTGCTGGCAGCGGTCCAGCTCCTCGATCAGGCCGCGCATCTCCTCGATCGCCGAGACGGCGTTGCGGGTGTCACTGCGGATGCCGCCGACCTGCCCGCCGATCTCGCTGGTGGCCACCGCGGTCTCGTTGGCCAGGTCCTTGACCTCGCTGGCCACCACGGCGAAGCCCCGGCCGGCCTCACCCGCCCGGGCCGCCTCGATGGTGGCGTTCAGGGCGAGCAGGTTGGTCTGCTTGGCGATGGTGGCGATGAGCTCGACGACCTTACCGATCTCCGTGCTGCTGGCCTCCAGCCGCTGGATCACCTCGACGGCGGTCTGCGCCGCGCGGACCGCCGACCGGGTCGCCGTCGCCATGTCACTGCTGACATCGGCGAGCCGATGCGCGGAGCCGGGCGCCGTGCTGTCGGGGAATCCGTCACCGCTCTGCCAGTCCGTCATCGCGCTCCACCCCTCGCCGGCCCTACCTCCAACATCGCACCCCGCGGTTGCCGTTCGCGGCGAATTCGCGCTATCTGGTCGCGTCGGCCCGGCCGCGCGTCGCCAGCCGGGGGTCGGGGTCGCCGGCGAGCCGCAGTGCTGCTCGCAAGCGGGTCGCCGCGTCCCGGCCGTTCAGCAGCCGGTAGCCCGCCCGGCGCACCTCGGGCCGGCTGTCACCGAGCAACTCCCAGCCCAGGGCGGGAGGCAGCCGCCGGTCGAACGGGCGCAGCGCCAGGGCCGCCTCCCGGACCACGGCAGCGGCCGGGTCACGCAACAACGGCACCACCAGCTCCACCGGTACGGCGCCGAGGTGGCCGAGCGCCCGTACCGCCGCGGCCCGGATCGGCCCGGACGGGTGGCTCAGCAGGGCGACGAGCACCGGGGCGTCACGGTCTGAGCCGGCCTCGGCCAGCCCGGCCACCGATCCCGGCGACGGCTCGGCGGTGCGGTAGTGGGCGACGACGTCCGTACCGGCGCGGCGGGCGGCGTCCCGGGCGATCGCGCGGACCAGCGGCGCCGGGTCGTCCAGGGCCGCCACCGCCTCGGCCGCCGGTCCGAGCCGGAGCAGCCCGGTGAGGCCGAGGGCCCGCACCCCGGCCGGCCGCGCGGCGAAGAGCCGTTCCAGGGTGGGCCGGTGCTGCCGCCCGACCGCCTGTTCGTAGGCCACCTGCGCCGCGCGGTTCCGGATCCGCGCGTCGCTCTCCCGCACCGCGAGGTCCGCCAGGGCGGCCAGGTCGAGGCGGTCCTGCTGCAGGTCGGCGTCGAAGGCCAGCCGCCGCTGGTCGCGATCGGGCGACGCGGCCAGCTGCCGCCGCACGTCGTCCGGCGCGGCGAGCACCGCGGCGGTGACCAACTCGCGGGCGAAGCGCCCGCGGTAGCGATCGGCGAGCTTGACCGCCATTGGTACGGCCCCAGGCAGGAACCGCCCGGGTTCGTCGCTGAGCAGCCGGGTCAGCACCGTCCGGGCCGGGTTGCGCACCTGTGGAGCCCAGTCGTCGGCCCGCAGCACCAGCAGAGCCACCATTTCCGGGAGCGGGCGCGCGGCGATGGCGACGACGGCCCGTTCCCGGACCCGGCCGTCGCGGTGCAGCGCGGCGACCGTGAGGGCGATCGGGGTCCGGCGGCCCCGGGCGAAGCGTTCCAGCAGCGCCTCGAACGCGGGCGCCGGCCGGTCCGCGTACCGCCAGGTGATCCTGCGGATCCGCTCGTCGAGACGCAGCAGCAACCGCGGCCGGCCGCCCAGCCGGGCCAGAGCCGTCCGAGCCGCGTACTCGTCGTCGCGGAAGTCCGCCTCCACGAGCAGCTCGATCAGGCGCAGCAGTGCCTCGTCGTCGTAGGCAGGCGTGTCGAGCGCGGCGGTCAGGGCGTCGGTCATCGGGCCATGGTGTCAACACCGGCGCTCGTCAGCGCGGCAATATCAGCGGCAGTCCGAAGGCGGTGAACAGGCTGTCGTCCATGAAGACAACGGTGCGGGTGACAGCGCCGCCGGCGACCTCGAAGACCTGCAGGGTGTGGGCGCGGCCGTCGGCGTAGGCCGCCGCCGCGAGACCGCCGTTGGCCTCGATCGGCAGCAACCGCCAGTCGGTGCCGCGCATCGCCCAGACCCGGGCGATGAACCCGGCGTACGCGTCAGCGCCCTCGTACCAGTTGAGCACCGGCGGCATCTCCAGCACCACGTCGGCCACCAGCAGCCGGCGCAGCGCGTCCAGGTCCGCGTTCTCGAAGGCTGCCACGTACCGCTCGACGACGGCCGGATCGGGCGGCGGCCGCAGGTCGTCCTCCGCCACGTCGCCCACCCGGGACCGGGCCCTCTGCAAGCCGCTGTTCACCGCCGCCGTGGTCGTGCCCAGGGTCGCGGCGACCTCCGCGGCGGAGAACTCCAGCACGTCGCGCAGCAGCAGGATCGCCCGTTGCCGGGGCGGCAGGAACTGCAGGGCGGCCACGAACGCCAGCCGCAGCCGGGTGCGGGCGGCGACCACGTCGGCCGGGTCGGTGCGCCAGGGCTGCAACCACGGCACTTCCGGCCGGGCGGTCATCGGCGCCTGCGGGTCGTCGAGGGCGCCGACCAGGCCGGACGGCAGCGGGCGGCGGGCCTGGCCCTTGAGCGCGGTCAGGCAGGCGTTCGTCGCGATCCGGTAGAGCCAGGTGCGCAGGGACGCGCGGGTCTCGTCGTACGTGCCGAAAGCCCGCCATGCCCGCAGCAGCGTCTCCTGCAGCAGGTCCTCGGCGTCGTGCGCTGAACCGGACATCCGGTAGCAGTGCGCCAGCAGCTCACGTCGGTACGGCGCGGTCAGTGCCTCGAACTCCACGCCCATGGATACCGCCGGGCGGCCCGGAAGTCATCGCCCGTCCCGCGATGAATTCCCGTGGCGGCCGCGGTAGGTACGGCCGGAACCATCGGACACTCGAGAGGACAGGTCATGACCGACGAGAACGACGTGCGTGCGGTACTGCGGTCGATCACCGCCGCCTGGGACGCCAACGACGCCGACGCCTTCGCCGCTGCCTACACCCCGAACGCGACGGTGGTGCTGGGCGGCGGCGTCTTCCACCGCGACCGGGAGGAGATCCGCGCCTCCATGGCCGCGGGCTTCGACGGGCCGCTGAAGGGCACCCGGGGAATCGACGAGCCGGAGCTCGTGCGGGTCGCCGGGGACAGCGCGGTGGTGGTCAGCCGGACCGGCTTCCTGCTGGCGGGCGAGACCGAGCTGCCGGCGGACCGGGAACGGCGGGCGACGTGGACTCTGCGGCGTACGCCGGACGGCTGGCGGGTCGCCGCGTACGCGAACGTTGCAACGGCGACCTGACAGTATCCGCAAGACCGGTCAGCCGTTCGTCCGCCGCTGCAAGGTCCAGTACAGGATTTGCAGAGCGCTGACGTAGGATTCCGGCGTGACCAAACGTCTCGCCGAAGTGGCGAAGAAGGCCGGCGTCAGTGAGGCGACCGTCAGCCGGGTGCTCAACGGCCGCAGCGGCGTGTCCGAGGCGACCCGGGCGTCCGTGCTGACGGCCCTCGATGTGCTGGGCTACGAACGGCCCACCAAGCTGCGTGGTGAGCGCGGCCGGCTGGTCGGCCTGGTGCTGCCCGAGCTGCAGAATCCGATCTTCCCGGCGCTGGCCGAGGTGGTGACCGCGTCGCTGGCGCAGCGCGGGTTCACCCCGGCCCTGTGCGCCCGCACGATCGGTGGTGTGCCCGAGCGCGACTACATCGAGATGCTGCTGGACCACCAGGTGTCCGGGGTGGTCTTCGCCGGCGGCTCGTACGCGCTGGCCGACGCCGAGCACGGGCACTACCGCCAGCTGCTGGACCGGCGGATGCCGGTGGTGATGGTCAACGGCGGCGTGGACGATCTCGGCTTCCCGCACATCTCCACCGACGACGCGGTGGCGGTCGAGCAGGCGTTCGGGCACCTGCGCTCGCTCGGGCACGAGCGGATCGGCATGGTGATGGGCCCGGAGGACCACGTGCCGTCGCGCCGCAAGCTGGCCGCGGTCAAGGAGGTCGCCCAGTGGACCGGCCCCGCGGCACAGTGGCCGGTCGAGCGCACCAACTTCTCGATGGAGAGTGCCCGGCTGGCCGCGACCCGCCTGATCCAGCGCGGCGTCACCGCCCTGATCTGCGCCAGCGACGTGCTGGCCCTGGGCTCGATCCGGGCCGCCCGCCGGCTCGGCCTCGACGTGCCGCGGGACGTGTCGGTGGTCGGCTTCGACGACAGCGTGCTGATGACGTGCACCGATCCGCCGCTGACCACCGTGCGGCAGCCGATCGAGCTGATGGGCCAGGCGGCCGTCGACGTCCTGGTGAACCAGATCGAGGGCGCCGCGGCCACCACCGACGAGCTGCTCTTCGAACCGGAGCTCGTGGTGCGCGGCTCGACCGGCCCGGTGCCGGTCAAGACCGGCTGACCAGCACATTCATCCTCATCATCAGGGCGGGCCCACCGGGCCCGCCCTTTTTGTGCCCTGGGCCACACCCGTCGAGTTTTTTCTGTTGTTGGTTCACTTCTTGCGGGACACCGTTGGACTTTGTATCGTCACCTCCACGAAACATCGCACCGATGAGTGAACCCCCTTAGGCGCGCACCCCACCCCAGGAAGGGGTCTATTTCCCATGTTCAGAACCAGGCTGCGCAGTGCCCTCGGGCTGCTGCTCGTCGCCGGGGTCGCGATGTCCGCCGCCGCGTGCGGCGACAGCGACGACACCCCCGCGGCGACCAAGGACGGCAAGGTCACGCTGGTGGTCAACGGCCTCCCGCCGGCCACCGAGAAGGCCACCCACGAGCGGTTCCTCGCCAACGTGGCCGAGTTCGAGAAGGCCAACCCGAACATCAAGATCGACGCCCGCGAGGGCAAGATGGACCCGCAGACGTTCCCGGCCAAGCTCGCCGGCGGCCAGCTCGAGGACGTCTTCTACGTCTACTTCACCGACCCGGCCAGCCTGATCGCCAAGCGCCAGGTGTCGGACATCAGCAAGTACCTCAAGGACTATCCGATCACCTCGCAGATCAAGCCCGAGGTGCTGCGGGTGTTCCAGGACGAGGGCGGCAAGACGTACGGGCTGCCGTACAAGAACTACTCGATGGGCCTGCTCTACAACCGGGACCTGTTCACCAAGGCCGGCCTGGACCCGAACAGCCCGCCCAAGACCTGGGCCGACGTGCGGACGGCGGCCAAGAAGATCGCCGGCCTGGGCAACGGCACGGTCGGCTACGGCGACTACAGCAAGAACAACACCGGCGGCTGGCACTTCACCACCGAGCTCTACTCGCTCGGCGGCGAGATGGCCGTCAACAACGGCGGCACCTGGAAGGCCGCGTTCAACAGCCCCCAGGGTCAGCAGGTCCTGCAGCAGCTCAAGGACATGCGCTGGACCGACAACTCGATGGGCCAGAAGCAGCTGCTGGAGTGGGCCGACCTGCTGCAGCAGATGGGCTCGGGCAAGCTCGGCATGTACCTGGCCACCGCCGACAACATCCCGACCATCGTCAACCAGTACAAGGGCAAGTACGCCACCTACGGCCTCGGCCCGATCCCGGACGGCAAGGGCACTCTGGGCGGCGGCGAGGGCTACATGTTCAAGGCCGGACTGAGCCCCGAGAAGATCAACGCCGGTCTCAAGTGGCTGACCTTCTGGTTCACCTCGGCCGAGCGCTTCGAGGCCGAGAACAAGTGGTCGAGCGAGACCGACCAGCCGGTCGGCCTGCCCGAGCCGGCCATCTTCACCGGCGCGGCGGCGCAGACCCAGGCCGCGGCCGACAAGAAGTACGCCAACGTCCCGCAGGAGAACTACGCCGCGTTCGTGGCCGCCATGCCGACCATCCCGGTGAAGCTGGAGCCGCCGAACGCCCAGCAGATCTACGCGGCGCTCGACGTGGCCATGCAGAAGGTCCTGACCGACAAGAACGCCGACATCAACAAGCTGCTCACCGACGCGGAGACCCAGGCCAACTCCATCCTGGCCGGCGTCAAGTAATCGCAGCGGGTCGCCGGCGGGCCATCCGCCGGCGGCCCGTCCTCAAGACAAGGAGTGACGATGGCGGTTCTGACGGACCGGCTGCGCCGCAAGATCCAGGACAACCTGCTGGCGTACGCGTTCATGGCAGCCGGGCTGCTGTGCTTCGCCTTCTTCTCCTGGTATCCGCTGGTCCGGGGCGTCATCCTCAGTTTCCAGCAGAACAACTTCGTCGTGCCGCCGTACTGGGTGGGCCTGGAGAACTACCGGGCGCTCTTCGACGACCCGCTGTTCTACACGGCCTGGAAGAACACCCTGCTGTTCACCGGGCTGGCGCTGGTCTTCGGCTTCGTCCTGCCGTTCTTCATCGCGGTGCTGCTCAACGAGTTCCGCCACTTCAGCGGCTTCTTCCGGATCCTGGTCTACCTGCCGGTGATGCTGCCGCCGATCGTGGCGGTGCTGCTCTGGCGCTACTTCTACGACCCCGGCAACGGCCTGTTCAACTCGCTGCTGCGCAGTGTGGGCCTGCCGGAGTCGCAGTGGACGCAGTCGTCCAGCACCGCGATGATCTCGCTGGTCCTGGTGTCCACGTGGGCCAACCTGGGCGGCGCGACGCTGATGTATCTGGCCGCGCTGCAGGGCATCCAGGGTGAGCTCTACGAGGCCGCCGAGCTCGACGGCGCGAGCGTCTGGCAGCGGCTGCGGCACGTCACGCTCCCGCAGATGCGCTTCATCATGCTGGTCCTGCTGCTGCTGCAGATCATCGCGACGATGCAGGTCTTCATCGAACCGTTCGCGCTGACCGGCACCTCCAATCCCGACACCATCACCGTGCTGGTGCTCGTCTACCGCTACGCCTTCACGGTCAACCAGGACTTCGGCCTCGCGGCCGCGATGAGCATGCTGCTCTTCGTGGTGCTGGGCGCCTTCTCGGCGCTCTACCTGCGGCTGACCCGGACTGCGGACTGAGGGGAAATCCGATGACACTGACCGCCCCGCCGCAGACCCCGATCAGCGGCGCCACCCCGGCGCCGGTCCCGCCGCGCCGCAAGCGGAGGCTGGCCGGCACCAACCCGGCCACCCGTACGCTGATCTCCAGCGTCGACCTGCAACGCCACCGCGGCCTCTACTTCACCGTGCTGGGCCTGACGATCACCGTCTTCGTGCTGGTCTTCCTGGTCCCGCTGTACTGGATGTTCGCCAGTGCGGTGAAGTCGCCGGCCGAGTACGCCCTGAGCACCCCCACCTTCATCCCGCACTCCTGGCACCCGGAGAACTACGCGACCGCGTGGGACAACATGCGCATCGCCAAGTACTTCACCAACACGGTGCTGTACGCCGCCGGCGGCTGGCTCATCGCGCTGATCTTCGACGTCGGGGTCGCGTACGCCCTCAGCAAGCTCAAGCCGATCTTCGGCAAGATCCTGCTCGGCGCGGTCCTGGCCAGCCTGATGCTGCCGGCCTCGGCGCTGCTGGTCCCGGCCTACCTGACCGTGGTGGACGTGCCGCTCATCCACGTCAACCTGCTCAACACGCCCTGGGCCCTGTGGTTGCCGGCCGCCGCCAACGCGTTCAACGTCTACGTGCTCAAGCGGTTCTTCGACCAGATCCCCGACGACCTGCTCGACGCGGCGTCGATCGACGGCGCGGGCAAGCTGCGCCAGCTGTGGTCCATCATGCTGCCGCTGTCGCGCCCGGTGCTCGGGGTGGTCTCGATCTTCATCATCATCGCGCTCTGGAAGGACTTCCTCTGGCCGCTGCTGGTGCTGCCGGAACCGGAGGCGCAGACGCTGAGCGTGGCGCTGAGCCGGCTGGCCAACACCAGTCAGGTGCCGCCGACCGAGTTCATGGCCGGGCTGGCCATCGCGAGCGTACCCATGATCGTCGTTTTCCTGATCTTCCAGCGCAGCATCATCGGCGGACTCTCCGCGGGCTCGATGAAGGGCTGATCCCCACCCGGTCCCCCAGGCGGTCAGCGTCGACCGCCGGGACCAGTGCGCCCTCTTCCTCTCTCGAGACACCCCAGAAAGCAGGTCATCGTGGCTAATTCCGACCAGGATCCCTGGTGGCGAGACGCCGTCATCTACCAGGTGTACCCGCGCAGCTTCGCCGACAGCGACGGCGACGGCATCGGGGACATCGACGGGATCCGCGCTCGCCTGGGCCACCTGTCGGACCTCGGCGTGGACGCGATCTGGATGAGCCCGTGGTACCCGTCCCCGATGGCCGACGCCGGCTACGACGTGGCCGACTTCCGCGACATCGACCCGGTCTTCGGCACGCTGGCCGGCGCCGAGGCGCTGATCACCGAGGCACACGCCGCCGGCATCCGGATGATCGTCGACATCGTGCCCAACCACATCTCCAGCGAGCACGTCTGGTTCTCCAAGGCGCTGGCCGATCCGGCTGCCCCGGAGCGGGAGCTGTTCTGGTTCCGGCCCGGGCGCGGGCCGGCCGGCGACGAGATGCCCACCGACTGGGTCGGCGAGTTCGGCGGCAGCACCTGGACCCGCACCACGAACCCGGACGGCACTCCCGGCGACTGGTACCTGCACCTGTTCACCCCGGAGCAGCCCGACCTCAACTGGGAGCACCCGACGGTGCGCGCCGAGTTCGAGGACATCCTGCGGTTCTGGTTCGACCGCGGCGTGGACGGCATCCGGATCGACTCGGCCGCCCTGCTGATCAAGGACCGGGACCTGCCGGCCGTGGTCGAGGGCCGGCCGCACCCGTTCCACGACCTGGACGAGGTGCACGACGTCTACCGGGCCTGGCGCCGGATCTCGGACAGCTACCCGGACCGGGCCCTGATCGGCGAGGTGTGGATGCCGGAGGTCGAGCGGTTCGCCAACTACCTGCGGCCGGACGAACTGCACGCGGCGTTCAACTTCGACTTCCTCGGCTGCGCGTGGGAGCCGGCGCTGATGCGCGAGTGCATCGACCGGACCCTCGACGCGCACCGGGCGATCGGCGCCCCGGCCACCTGGGTGCTGTCCAACCACGACGTCACCCGGCACGTCACCCGGTACGGCCGGCAGATGACCACCTTCAGCTTCGAGAACAACCTCGACGGCAGCCCGGTCGACCTGGAGCTCGGCACCCGGCGGGCCCGCGCCGCCGCGCTGCTGTCGCTGTCGCTGCCCGGCGCCACCTACGTCTACCAGGGCGAGGAACTGGGCCTCTGGGAGAACGAGAACATCCCGGTGGAGCAGCTCCAGGACCCGATGTGGGCCCGCCGCGGGCACAGCCGGGACGGCTGCCGGGTGCCGTTGCCGTGGAGCGGTGACGAGCCGCCGTTCGGCTTCTCCACCGCGACGCCGTGGCTGCCGCAGCCGCCGGAGTGGAAGGACCGCACGGTCCAGGCCCAGACCGGCGACCCGAGCTCGATGCTGGAGCTCTACCGCGGCGCGATCAAACTCCGCCGGGCCGAACCGGGTCTGCACACCGCCGATATGGCGTGGCTGAGCGTCGCCCCCGGGGTGCTCGCCTACACCCGGGGCCCTGAGTTCGCCTGTGTCCTCAACATGTCCGACGTCGCGGTCGCGCTGCCGGACCACCACCGATGCCTGCTCGCGAGCGGTCCGCTCGACGGTGACCTCCTCCCCCGGGACACCGCCGTCTGGCTGCACCTGCGCACCGAAAGGAAGTAAGCACCACCGAGGGGGCTTGGCCACCTGATGAAAGGGATCCCCATGGCCAACCGCACCGCCTACCTGTCCCTCGCGATACTCACCGCGGCGTCCGCCGTCACCGCCGTCATCGCCGGGGCGGCCTCCCCGGCCGCCGCGGCGGGACTGTCCCCCTTCGACATCCCCGGTCGCGGTGCCACCGTGCCGTTCACCGAGATCGAGGCGGAGAACGCCGCCACCACCGGCACCAGGACCGGCACCAGCCGCTACTACGGGCAGCTGTCCTCCGAGGCGTCCGGCCGCGAGGCTGTCGCCCTGGACAGCGCCGGCGAGTACGTCGAGTTCACCCTGACCAAGCCGGCCAACGCGGTGACGTTCCGCTACAGCCTGCCCGACGGCAACAACGGCGCCGGCCGGGACGCGACCATCGACGTCCGGGTCGGCAACGCGGTCGTCCGGACCGTGCCGGTGACCTCGAAGTACAGCTGGTTCTACGGCGGCTACCCGTTCAACAACAACCCGGGTGACACCAACCCGCACCACTTCTACGACGAGGCCCGGACCATGTTCGGGACCACGTACGCGGCCGGCACCAAGGTACGGCTCCAGGTCAGCTCCACCGCGCAGTCGCCCAGCTTCACCATCGACCTGGCCGACTTCGAGAACGTTCCGGACCCGATCGGCAAACCGGCCGGCGCGGTCGACGCCGTGGCCCAGTACGGCGCGGACCCGACCGGGGCCACCGACTCCACGGCGAAGATCCAGGCAGCCGTCAACGCCGGTGGCACCGTCTACCTCCCGCCGGGCAACTACACGCTGCACAGCCACGTCATCGTCGACCGGGTCAGCCTGGTCGGCGCCGGGCCCTGGTACACGGTGCTCGGCGGCCGGCACCCCACCCAGCGCAACCTGGCCGCCGGCATCTACGGCAAGTACAACGGCCAGGGCGGACCCAGCCAGAACGTCACGGTCAAGGACCTGGCGATCATCGGCGACATCCGGGAACGGGTCGACGACGATCAGGTCAACGCGTTCGGCGGGGCGATGTCCAACTCGACCATCGACAACGTGTGGATGCAGCACACCAAGGTCGGCGCCTGGATGGACGGCCCGATGGACCGGTTCACCATCAGGAACAGCCGGATCCTGGACCAGACCGCCGACGGCGTGAACTTCCACATCGGCGTCACCAACTCCACGGTCACCAACACCTTCGTCCGCAACACCGGCGACGACGGGCTGGCCATGTGGGCCGAGCGGGTCCCGAACGTGGGCAACTCCTTCACCCGCAACACCGTGGTCGCGCCGATCCTGGCCAACAACCTGGTCAGCTACGGCGGCCGAGACATCGTGATGACCGACAACGTCGTCTCGGACACGGTGACCAACGGCGGCGGCATCCACGTCGCCAACCGCTACCCCGGCGTGAACGGCGCGACCGGCGTGCAGGGCACCTGGACACTGGCCCGCAACACCCTGATCCGGGCCGGCAACTCCGACTACAACTGGAACTTCGGGGTCGGGGCGATCTGGTTCTCCGCGCTCAACGAGGCGTTCCAGAACCCGACGATCAACATCACCGACACCGACATCCTGGACAGCTCGTACGCGGCGCTGATGTGGATCGAGGGCCAGACCAACGGCATCCACTTCGACAACGTGAACATCCAGGGCGCGGGCACGTACGCGCTCCAGGTGCAGGCGCCCAGCCAGGTGAGCTTCAACAACGTCCGGGCGAGCGGCATCGCCCAGCCCAAGCCCATGCACAACTGCGTCGGCCCGGGCTTCCACATCACCCGGACCGGCACCAACACCGGCTGGTTCACCGACGCCCCGGACTGCGGCCCGTGGCCGGCCCCGCAGTGGGGTAACACCACCACGCCACCGACCACTCCACCGACAACTCCCCCGGCCACCACGCCTCCCGCCAGTGGAAATCTCGCGCAGGGCAAGGCCGTCACCACCTCCAGCACCTCCGGCGGCTTCATCGGGGCCAACGCGGTCGACGGGAACGCGGCCACGTACTGGGAGAGCGCCAATGGCTCCTTCCCGCAGACGTACACGGTGGACCTGGGCTCCTCGCAAACCGTCGGCCGGCTGGTCCTGAAGCTGCCACCGGGCTGGGAGACCCGCTCCCAGACCATCGCCGTGGCGGGTTCCACCGACGGGTCGTCCTACTCGTCGCTGGTCGGCGCGACCGGCTACTCCTTCAACCCTTCCTCCGGCAACACCACGACGATCAACCTGCCGGCCGGGAGCCGTCGCTACCTGCGCCTGACGTTCTCGGCCAACACCGGCTGGCCCGCCGGTCAGCTGGCGGAACTGGAGGCCTACGCGAGCGGTGGCACGACCACGCCGCCGCCCACCACGACCCCGCCGGCTCCGACCGGGAACCTCACCGCCGGCCGGCCGGTCACCGCGAGCAGCCAGGCGGACGTCTACACGCCCGCCAACACCGTCGACGGCAACGCGAACACCTACTGGGAGAGCAGCAGCAACGCCTTCCCGCAGTCGCTGACGGTGGACCTGGGCCAGGCCCGTTCGGTCTCCCGGGTGGTGCTCAAGCTGCCGCCCGCGGCCGCCTGGGCCACCCGGACCCAGACCCTGGCCGTGCTGGGCTCGGCCGACGGCTCGTCCTACAGCACCGTCAAGGCATCCGCCGGCTACACGTTCAACCCGTCCTCCGGTAACACCGCGACCGTCGCCTTCCCCGCGACCTCGCAGCGCTACCTGCGGCTGACGTTCACCGGCAACACCGGCTGGCCCGCGGGCCAGATCTCCGAGTTCGAGGCCTACACCTCGTAGCGAGCCGGGGAGGGCGGGACCCACCGAGCCCGCCCTCCCCGATCCCCCACCCAAGAAGGGCGCGCTCCCACATGTCCAGAGTCAGAAAGCTGCTAGCCGCCGCCATAGCCACCACCCTGATCCAGCTCGTCCTGCCCGCCTCCTCCGCCGCCGCGGCCGGCCCGAACCTGGCCGCCGGCAAGACGTTCACCGCCAGCAGCGTCGCCGACGTGTACGGCGCCGGCAACGCGGGCGACGGCAACGCGAACACGTACTGGGAAAGCCAGAACAACGCCTTCCCGCAGTGGCTGCAGGTGGACCTGGGCGCGTCCGTCAGCGTCAACCAGGCCGTCCTCAAGCTGCCGCCGGCCGCCGCCTGGCAGACCCGTACCCAGACCCTCACCGTGCAGGGCAGCACCACCGGCTCCGCCTTCGCCGACCTGAAGGCGAGCGCCGGCTACACCTTCAACCCGGCCTCGGGCAACACCGTGACCATCGACTTCGGCGCGGCCACCGCCCGCTACCTGCGGCTGAGCATCACCGGCAACTCGGGCTGGCCGGCCGGGCAGATCTCCGAGCTCGAGGTGTACGGCCCCACCGCCGGTGACACCCAAGCGCCCTCCGCACCCGGCGGACTGGCCCTCAGCCAGCCGGCCGGTGGGCAGATCCGGCTCACCTGGAACGCGTCCACCGACAACGTGGGCGTGACCGGCTACGAGGTCTACGCCAACGGCACCCTGCGCACCACCGTGGCCGGCAACGTGCTGACCTATCTGGACAACCAGCCCGACAGCGCCACGGTCGCGTACCACGTGCGGGCCCGGGACGCCGCCGGCAACGCGTCCGGCAACAGCAACACGGTCACCCGTACCGGGCAGGGCGGGGACAACACCGCGCCGTCCACGCCGGGCACGCTGTCCTACACCCAGCCGGCCGCCGGGCAGATCCGGCTCGCCTGGGGCGCGTCCAGCGACAACGTCGGCGTGACCGGCTACAGCGTCTACGCCAACGGCGCGCTGAAGACGACCGTCACCGGGCTCAGCTACACCGACAGCCAGCCCGAGAGCGCGACGGTGTCGTACTACGTCAAGGCCCGCGACGCGGCCGGCAACGAGTCGGCGGCGAGCAACACGGTGACCCGTACCGGCACGGTGACCAACGGGACCAACCTGGCGGTGGGCAAGCCGATCGAGGCGTCCTCGTCGATCTTCACCTTCGTGGCCGCCAACGCCAACGACAACGACACCGCCACCTACTGGGAGGGCAGCGCGTATCCGGCGAACCTGACCGTCAAGCTGGGCGCCAACGCCACCACCCAGTCCGTGGTGGTCAAGCTCAACCCCGACACCGCGTGGGGCACCCGGCAGCAGACCTTCTCGGTCCAGGGACGGGAGCAGAGTGCCACCGGCTTCACCACGCTCGTCGGCTCAGCGACGTACACCTTCAACCCGGGCACCGGCAACACGGTGACCGTGCCGGTGAGCGCGACCGCCGCGGACATCCGGCTGAGCTTCACCGCCAACACCGGCGCGCCGAGCGGCCAGGTCGCGGAGTTCCAGGTGATCGGCAACCCGGCGCCGAACCCGGACCTCACGGTGACGGGCCTGTCGGCCTCGCCGGCCTCGCCGGTCGAGACCGACACGGTGACCCTTTCGGCCACCGTGCGCAACGCGGGCACCGCGGCCAGTCCGGCCAGCAACGTCAACTTCTACCTGGGTACGGCCAAGGTCGGCACCGCGAACGTGGGCGCCCTCGCGGCCGGAGCTTCCGCCACGGTCACGGCGGCCATCGGCGCGCGCAACGCCGGCACCTACGTCGTCAGCGCGAAGGTCGACGAGGCGAACACGGTCGTCGAGCAGAACGACGCGAACAACTCCTACACCAGCCCCACCAACCTGGTGGTGGCCCCGGTGAGCAGCTCGGACCTGGTCGCCTCCGTGGTGAGCTGGTCGCCGGGCAACCCGTCCGCGGGTCAGACGGTCACCTTCTCCGTGACCATCAGGAACGAGGGCACCCAGGCCTCGGCGGCCGGCGCGCACGGGATCACCGTGACCGTGCTCTCCGACTCGGGCGCCACGATCCGGACGCTGACCGGCTCCTACTCGGGCACCCTGGCGGCCGGCGCGTCCTCGCCGGCGATCAACCTGGGCACCTGGACCGCCGTCAACGGCAAGTACACCGTACGGACCGTGCTCGCCGACGACGGCAACGAACTGCCGGTCAAGCGGGCCAACAACACCAGCGAGAAGCCGTTCTTCGTCGGTCGCGGCGCGAACATGCCGTACGACATGTACGAGGCCGAGGACGGCCAGACCGGTGGCGGCGCCGCCGTGGTCGGCCCGAACCGTACCGTCGGTGACCTGGCCGGTGAGGCGTCCGGCCGTAAGGCCGTCACGCTCAACTCGACCGGCAGCTACGTGCAGTGGACGACCCGGGCCAGCACCAACACCCTGGTGGCCCGCTTCTCCATCCCGGACAACACCACCAGCTCGATCAACGTCTACGTCAACGGCACGCTGAACAGGACTTTGCCGCTCACCTCGAAGTACGCGTGGCTCTACGGCAACGAGACGGCGCCGCAGAACTCCGGCACGGGCCCGCGCCACATCTACGACGAGGCGAACATCATGCTCGCCGGCACGGTGGCCGCCGGCAGCGTCATCAAGCTGCAGAAGGATTCCGGCAACGGCGGCAACATCGCGATCGACTTCATCAACACCGAGCAGGTCGCGCCGGTGGCCAACCCGAACCCGGCCACGTACGTGGTGCCGGCCGGCTTCGACCAGCAGTCGGTGCAGGCGGCGTTCGACGCGGCCCGGATGGACAGCGGCAAGACCGGCGTCTACCTGCCCGCCGGTGACTACCAGACCTCGAACAAGTTCCAGGTGTACGGCAAGGCGATCCAGGTCGTCGGGGCCGGCCCCTGGTACACGAGATTCCGTACGCCGGAGAACCAGACGGAGACCGACGCCGGGTTCCGCGCCGAGGCCTCGGCCAACGGCTCCACGTTCAAGAACTTCGCGTTCTTCGGCAACTACACGATCCGCCAGGACGGCCCGGGCAAGGTCTTCGACCTGTCCAACGTCTCGAACATCACCATCGACAACATCTGGGCCGAGCACACGGTCTGCCTCTACTGGGGCGCGAACACCGACCGCATGACGATCAAGAACTCGCGGATCCGCAACCTGTTCGCCGACGGCGTCAACATGACCAACGGCAGCACCGACAACCTGGTCGACAACAACGACGCGCGGGCCACCGGCGACGACAGCTTCGCGCTGTTCTCGGCGATCGACGCGGGCGGCTCCGACGAGATCAACAACGTCTACTCCAACCTGTCCAGCACGCTGACCTGGCGCGCCGCGGGCATCGCGGTCTACGGCGGATACGCCAACACCTTCAAGAACATCTACATCGCGGACACCCTGGTCTACTCGGGCATCACGATCAGCTCGCTGGACTTCGGCTATCCGATGAACGGCTTCGGCGCCGACCCGCCGACCGTGTTCGACAACATCTCGATCGTGCGGGCGGGCGGCCACTTCTGGGGCGCCCAGGTGTTCCCGGCGATCTGGGTCTTCTCCGCGTCGAAGGTCTTCCAGGGCATCCGGGTGAGCAACGTCGACATCGTCGACCCGACCTACTCGGGCATCATGTTCCAGACCAACTACACGTGCCCGACCTGCCCGCAGAACCCGATCAAGGACACCGTCTTCACCAACGTCTCGATCACCGGGGCGCAGAGGAGCGGTGACGCGTACGACGCCAAGTCCGGCTACGGCATCTGGGCCAACCCGATGCCGGAGAGCGGGCAGGGGCCGGCGGTCGGCTCGGCCACCTTCACCAACCTGCGCCTGAGCAACAATTTCAAGGACATCGAGAACCCGACCAGCACGTTCACCATCGTCCGCAACTAGCCACCGCGACGAGAGGGGGCCCGCACCGATAATGGTGCGGGCCTCACGCGTACGCCTTGTTAGGGTGCCCCGGTGCCCTCCCACCGCGCGCTGCTGCCACGATCGACGCCGGCCGCGTCGGGGGTGTCGTCCCGCGCGATCGGCGCGCTGCTGGACCGGCTCGAAGCGCGGTCCGTCGAGGTGCACTCCCTCATGGTGGTGCGGCACGGTCACGTCGTCGCCGAGGGCTGGTGGGCGCCGTACGCGGCCGGCCGCCCGCACCTGCTCTACTCGCTGACCAAGTCGTTCACCTCGGTCGCCGTGGGGCTCGCGATCGCCGACGGGCTGCTCTCGCTCGGCGACCGGGTGGTGGACGTGCTGCCCGATCACGTACCGGCCGGCCTCTCCGAGCAGGGCCGCCGGCTCACGGTGCACCACCTGCTGTCCATGACGACCGGGCACACCATGGACAGCCTCACCGAGGCCTGGGAGCTGGAGCCGGGCGACCTGGTCAAGGGCTTTCTGCGCGTGCCCTTCCCGGAGCCCGAGGGGAGCCGGCACGCCTACGACAACGCGACCACCGGCGTCCTGGCCCGGATCGTGGAACGGGTCACCGGCCGCGGTCTGCCCGAGCTGCTCGACGAGCGTCTCTTCCACCCGATGGGCATCGAGCACGCCGAGTGGGACCGGTTGTCCAGTGGCGCCGCCTTCGGCTTCCACGGACTGCATCTCACGACCGAGGCCGTCGCCGCGTTCGGCCAGCTGCTGTTGCACGGAGGCGCCTGGGGCGACCGGCAGCTGATCCCGCGCGCCTGGGTCGACCTCGCGACCAGCTGGCACATCGCGACCCAGCAGGACGCGGATCTCCTGCCGAATCCCGACGGACTGGCCGGGTACGGCTACCAGTTCTGGATGTCGCGGCACGGTTACCGCGGTGAAGGCGCCTACGGACAGCTGTGCGTGGTCGTCCCGGCCCACGATCTCGTGGTCGCTGTGACCGGGGGCGGCGATCCCCACCAGGAGATGCCCGGCGCATTGTGGGAGCTGCTGCTGCCCGGCCTGGACAACCCGGGAAGCGCCCGGGACGACGAGGTCCTCGCCGAGCGGCTGGGCCGGCTGTCGTTCCCGCCGCCGCCCGGTTCGGCCGACCCGTCCCGTTCCACCACGGCCGACGTCGACGCCTCGGCCGAGGGTTCGGCTCTGCCCGACGGCACCACGGTGACCGTCGAGCCGGTGGACGACGGGTGGCATCTGCAGCTCGGGCCTTCGCTCAAGCTCGCGGCCGGTCACGGTGACTGGCGGGAGAGCTCTCCGCTCGGCCGTCCGGTCGTCGCCGCCGGCGCCTGGCAGGGCGACACGTTCGTCGCCGATCTCTTTGTCATCACCGGCCCGCACCGGGTCCGGCTGGTGCTCGACGCCGGCGCCGGCACAGCCCTGGCCACGTGGAGCACCGTACCCCTGACCACCTCGGACCTGAGGTTGCACCTGCGGTCACCGCTGATGACCCGGCCCGACGTCGCCTAGGAGTGCCGGGCTCAGACAGCGCGGATGCGGCCGAGGCCGGCCAGGCGGACGAAGATGCGGCGCCGGGCCACCGCGCGGCCACGGTTGTCGAGCTGGTAGCCGTCCAGCCAGACCCAGCCCGCGTACGTCGGCCGCGCGTCCACCGCCACCACCCGGAACGTGAAGCCGAGCCGCCCGGCGAACTGCACGCTCGCCGCCCGGCCGACGACCACCACGTCGCCGGCACTGACCATCCGCTCGAGAGCCGCCACGTCTGTCACCTCCGGGTGGGTGACGCCCCGATCAACTCTGTTCCGTCCGGGCCCGCAGCTCAATGGCCCGTACGGATGTGGCACAAAGTTGTCACTCAAAGTGCAGAAACCGGGCTCCGGACGCCGTCGGCCACGTTGTACATCCGCGCCTCGGCCAGGTCGAAGTAGAGGCCGGTGAGCTCCAGCCGGCCCTCCTCGACCGCCCGCCGCACGCTCGGGTACGTCCGCAGGTTGGCCAGCTGCCGCTCCACGTTGGCGGCGATGCACTCGTCCTCGTGGGCCCGGCCGGTGAGGTCCGTCCCGGCGGAGGCCAGCCACGAGCCCAGCGCCGTGTCCGGGCCCGCCGCGCCGTCCATCATCGCCCGCACCGCGCCGCAGCCCGAGTGCCCGCAGACGGTGATCGTCGCGACGCCGAGCACGTCCACGGCATACTCGATGCCCGCCCCGACCGAGGAGTCGCCGGTGCCGTGGGCCGGGACGATGTTGCCGACGTTGCGCAGGCAGAACAGGTCACCCGGCCCGCTGGTGGTGATCATGTTGGGCACCACCCGGGAGTCGGCGCAGGTGATGAACAGCTGTTCCGGGCGCTGACCCTCGCGGGCCAGCCCGGCCAGGTGCGGGCGGACCAGCGGGGCGACGCTGCGCTCGAACTCGTCGATGCCCGCGGCCATCGCGTCGCGGCGCTGCTCGTTCAAGGAGATCCACTGGGCCCACGAGCCGAGGAAGCGGGGCAGCCGGCCGGGCTGGGAACGGTTCACGCCGAGCCGGCCGGAGGTGGCCCGGTGGAACCAGCTGTCGTGGACCTCCTCGATGTGCACCCGGCCGCCGCCGCGCTCGTAGGCGTCCCGCCAGTCCTGGATCGTCTCGAACGCGCCGTGGTCCAGGTAGTCCAGGTGCAGCTCCAGCGCGACGGACTCGCCGGGCGGCACCGCGGCGAGCTCCCGCGCGACCCGGCCGGAACCGATGAAGGCCAGCGTGCCGGTGATGACCACGAGCCACCGTCCCGGCGCGGGCGACGAGCGGTGGATCTCGCAGCGGGCCAGCCGGGCCAGCATCAGCAGCACGGCCGTGGCCATGCCCAGCGCCACCCCGGTGAGCAGGTCGGTGAAGATCACCCCCAGGGCGGTGACCAGGTACGTCGGCAGCTCCCGGTGCCGCACGTACGCCTTGATCTGGGCCATGCTGACCAGCCGCAGCCCGACCACCACCAGCACCCCGGCCAGCGCGGAGAGGGGGATCTGTTCCAGCAGCCCGGCGAAGAGCAGCACGCAGACCGCGATCCAGCAACCGTGCAGCACGGCTGACGCCCGGGTCCGGGCGCCGGCGGCGACGTTGGTGGAACTGCGCACGATGACGCCGGTGACCGGCAGCCCGCCGAGCGCCCCGGACACGGTGTTCGCGGCGCCCTGGGCCAGCAGCTCACGGTTGAGGTCGGCCCGCTTGCCGTTGTGCAGCTTGTCCACGGCCACGGCGGACAGCAGCGACTCGACGCTGGCGACCAGCGCGATGGTCAGCACGATGCCGGCCACCTGCAGCGGCGGCGCGTCCGGCCAGCGGGGAAAGGTCAGCTCGTCCAGCGGACGGTCCGGCAGCTCCACCCGGGCGATGTCCAGCCCCGCCAGCGCCGCGGTCGCGGTGGCCACGGCGACCGCGATCAGGGCACCGGGCAGCAGCGAGATCTTCACGAAGCGCGGCCAGATCAGCAAAATCGCGATGGTGAGCACGCCGATGCCGATCGAGACGCCGTGGTTGCCGGCGATCTGGGCGGGCAGGTCGCGCAGGTTGCGCCAGGCGGAGCTCTGCGGGTCCCCGCCCAGCACCACGTGCACCTGGCTGAGCGCGATAACGATGCCGATCCCGGCGAGCATGCCGTGCACCACGGCCGGTGAGAGCGCGAGCGCGGCCCGGCCCAGCCGGGACACGCCGAGCACGATCTGCACGAGGCCGGCGAGCGCCACCACCGCCGTCGTCCCGGCCCAGCCCAGCTCGGCCACCGCCCCCGCGACGATCACCGTGAGGCCGGCGGCCGGGCCGCTGACCTGCAACGGAGAGCCGCTGAGGGCGCCCGCGACGATGCCGCCGACCACCGCCGCGATCAGACCGGCGAGCAGCGGGGCCCCGGAGGCGGCGGCGATCCCGAGCGACAACGGGATGGCGATGAGGAAGACGACGATGGAGGCGGGTACGTCGTGTCGCAGCAAGGTGCGCATCGGCGCGGTGGTCCCTTCCCGAATCTCTGCGAATAAGCTCGCAATAGGGGCATTTCGGGCCACCCTAGTGTGGCCACGTGAACGCGCCGTTACAGATTCGCCCCTCAGGCCACACTCTCAGTCACTTCTCAGCGAGCTCGGCGAGCGCCGATCCGGGCGATCGGCGCCGCCGCCCGCACGAGCAGGGCCATCCGCCGCGGGTACGAGACGACCGCCGGCCGGGTCCGCACGCAGCGCATCAGCACCTCGACCGCCCGGTCCACCGTGATCATCATCGGCTTCACCGGTCCCTTGGCCATCTTGGTGTCGACGAAGCCGAACCGCACGGTGCTGACCGCCACCCCGCGCGGGCGCAAGGTGGCACCCAGCGCGAGCAGGTACGCCGACATGCCCGCCTTCGACGCCGCATAGCCCGGAGCCTGCGGGGTGATGAGCGCGTCGGCGAGGCTGGACAGGCCGACGAGGTGCCCGCCGCCGGCCGCCAGCAGATGCGGCACGACCACCTCGACCGTCCTGGCGACACCGAGCAGGTTCACCTCGATGGCCCGGGTCTGCGCCGCGAGGTCGTCGAGGTCGAGCAGGTCACCGACCCCGGCGGCGTAGACGCACAGGTCGACGTGGCCCGCGGCGGTCAGCGCCCGGGAAAGCTCCTGCGGGTAGTCGGCGGCGGTGACATCGGCCGCCACGTGCACGTACCGGTCGTGCTCGATCGTGGCGGACCGCCGGGACAGGCCGGTGACCGCCCAGCCGTCGCTGAGCAGTCGCCGGGTCAGCGCCAGTCCGATGCCGTCGGTGTTGCCGATGATGATCGCGTGTCGCACGGCCCGGGAGCCTACGCGCCGGCGGCGTCAGCGGCTGTCCGAATCCCCCGCGGTGATCGCCGCCCGGCCCGCCTCCAGCCGCGCGACCGGCACCCGGAACGGTGAGCAGGAGACGTAGTCCAGACCCACCTCGTGGAAGAAGTGCACCGACTCCGGGTCACCGCCGTGCTCGCCGCAGACGCCCAGCTTCAGGTCGGGCCGCACCGCCCGGCCCTCCTCGGCCGCGATCCGGATCAGCCGGCCGACGCCGTCGCGGTCGATCGACTCGAACGGCGAGATGCCGAAGATGCCCAGCTCCAGGTAGCGCCAGAAGAACGCGCCCTCGACGTCGTCGCGGGAGAAACCCCAGCCCATCTGGGTGAGGTCGTTGGTGCCGAAGGAGAAGAAGTCGGCCGCCTCGGCGATCTGCCCGGCGGTCAGCGCGGCCCGCGGCACCTCGATCATCGTGCCGATCAGCACCCGTACGCCGGTGCCGGCCACGACCTCGGCCACGATCTGCTCGCACTCGCGGCGAACCGTCTCCAGCTCCTGTACGGCGCCGACCAGCGGCACCATGATCTCCGGGTGCGGGTCCAGGCCCTCGCCGGCCAGCTGCACCGCCGCCTCGGTGATCGCCCGGACCTGCATCGCGAACAACCCGGGAATGACCAGGCCCAGGCGTACGCCGCGCAGGCCGAGCATCGGGTTCTGCTCGTGCATCCGGCGTACCGCGTCGAGCAGCTCGGCGTCCTCGGCGTGGTCCTCGCCGCGTTCGCGGGCCACGGCCACGTTGACGGCGAGCTCCTCCAGCGACGGCAGGAATTCGTGCAGCGGCGGGTCGATCAGCCGTACGGTCACCGGCAGCCCGTCCATGGCCCGGAACAGGTCCACGAAGTCCGCCCGCTGCAACGGCAGCAACGCGGCCAGCGCGTCCGCCCGCTCGCTGGGCGTCGCCGCCAGGATCAGCCGCTCGACCAGCTCGCGCCGGTCGCCGAGGAACATGTGCTCGGTCCGGCAGAGCCCGATGCCCTCGGCCCCGAAGCGCCGGGCCCGGGCCGCGTCGTCAGCGGTGTCGGCGTTGGTGCGCACGGCCAGCGCCCGCGCGGCGTCGGCGTGCGAGATGATCTGATGGACGGCCTCGACCAGCGGATCGTCGACCTCTTCCGGGGTCAGCGTGCCCTCGAAGTACTGCACGACCTCGGACGGGCGCACCGGCACCGCGCCCAGGTAGACGATGCCCGTGGTGCCGTCCACCGAGAGCACGTCCCCCTCGGCGACCGTCCGGCCGGCCACGGTGAAGCGGTCCGCGGCGATCTCCAGCGAGTCGGCGCCGCAGACGCAGGTGCGGCCCATCCCGCGGGCTACCACCGCGGCGTGGCTGGTCTTGCCGCCGCGGGCGGTGAGGATGCCCTGAGCGGCGATCATGCCGGACAGGTCCTCCGGGTTGGTCTCCCGGCGCACCAGGATGACCTGCTCACCGGCGGCCGCCAGCTCGACGGCCCGCGCCGCGCTGAAGACCGCCTTACCGACTGCCGCACCCGGCGACGCACCGATGCCCTTGGTCAGCGCGACCGGTTCAGTCTCCAGGTCGAAACGGGGGAACATCAGCTGGGCGAGCTGCGCCCCGGAGACCCGGCGCAGCGCCTCGTCCCGATCGATCATGCCCTCGTTGACGAGCTGAGCGGCGATCCGGAAGGCGGCGCCCGCGGTGCGCTTGCCGACCCGGGTCTGCAGCATCCACAGCTTGCCGCGCTCGATCGTGAACTCGATGTCGCACAGGTCCCGGTAGTGGCCCTCCAGCTTGGCCATGATCCCCAGCAGCTCCTCGTACGAGCGAGGGTCGAGGGTGGCCAGCTCCTGCAGCGGGACGGTGTTGCGGATGCCGGCCACGACGTCTTCACCCTGGGCGTTGGCCAGGTAGTCGCCGTAGATGCCCTGGGCGCCGCTGGCCGGGTCGCGGGTGAACGCCACGCCGGTGCCGGAGTCCGCGCCGAGGTTGCCGAAGACCATCGCGACCACGTTCACGGCCGTGCCGAGATCCGCCGGAATGCGTTCCTGGCGGCGGTAGAGAACCGCCCGCTCGGCATTCCAGGAACGGAACACGGCGGCCATCGCCAATTCCATCTGTTCGCGCGGATCCTGCGGGAAGTCGTAGCCGGTGTGCTTGGCGAAAATGTATTTGTAGCGATCCACCAGGGCCCGCAGATCATCGGCGTCCAGATGCAGATCATCGGTCGCGCCGCGGTTGTTCTTGGCCTCGTCCAGGGCCGCGGAGAATTCCTCGCCGGGTACGTCGCAGACCGTTTTGCCGAACATCTGGATCAGCCGGCGGTACGAGTCCCAGGCGAACCGGTCGTTGCCGCCGGCCTGCGCCGCGAGCCCCACCACGCTGGCGTCGTTGAGCCCGACGTTGAGCACCGTCTCCATCATGCCGGGCATCGAGAAGGCCGCCCCGGAACGTACCGAGACCAGCAGCGGATCGCCGGGGTCGCCGAGCCGCCGGCCCATCGTGGACTCCAGCGCGGCAAGATGCTCGTCGATCTCCCCGGCCAGCCCGGCGGGGTTGCTGCCGGTCGCCAGGTAGGCCTGGCAGGCCCGGGTGGTGATCGTGAATCCGGCCGGCACCGGCAGCCCCAGACGGGTCATCTCGGCCAGGTTGGCACCCTTGCCGCCGAGCAGCTCCTTGAGCCCCCGATGACCTTCCGCAAAATCGTAGACGTACTTCTCGCCGGCCATTGTCACGACTGCCTCCCCTTCAGGTGATGCGTCATCGAACGCCTGCGCTCGAACGTTCGTTAATGGTGTCCGGAGAGTAGGGGGCGCGCCACCGGCCGCCATAGCACCGGTGAGTAATTGCACAAGCGCAAGCGCGCTCGGGCTCAGTGAACCGGTTTTTCGCGCAGCCGCGAGCACGATCGCGCACGCCGCGTCGAGCTTGCGAGCATCGGGCTGTGGGCGGGCGAGCATCGGGGTGTCAGGATCGTCATGCTTGGTCGGCGCCGGAAATGGGCACGTCACAGGTTCGGTACATGAGCTGGCAAGGCTCCGGACAACGGACGAGGACATAGGCGGTCGCAGGCATGACGGAGTCACTCAGGGTCTCGGAGGACGACGGCGCGAAGGAGGCGGACAGCAGCACCGGCACCGAGCTCACCCTCGGTGTCGAGGAGGAGTTGCACGTCGTCGATCTCAAGACCAGGGAGCTCGTGCCACGGGCCCCGGAGGTGCTCGACCAGCTCGACGAGGCGCATTTCTCGGCCGAGCTGCACCGGTCGGTGGTGGAGACGAACACCCCGGTGGCGGCCACGCTGGACGAGCTGCGCGACGGGATCGTGTCGCTGCGCCGCCGGGCCATCGGTGTCGCCGAGTCGCTCGGCCTCGGCCTGGTCGCCGCGGGCACGGTCCCGCTGGTCGACCTCGACTCCCTGCCGGTCACCCCCACCTCGCGGTACCGCCGGATGCTCGACGAATACCAGATGCTGGCCCGCGAGCAGCTCATCTGCGGCGCCCAGGTGCACGTCGGCGTCCCCGACCGCGACGAGGCGGTGTCGATCGCCCAGCGGGTCGCCCCGGCGCTGCCGGTGCTGCTCGGGCTGTCCGCCAGCTCCCCGTACTGGATGGGTGAGGACAGCGGCTACGCCAGCGTCCGCTCGCTGGTCTGGCTGCGCTGGCCGACCGCCGGCGACAGCGGCGTGGTGACCTCGGCCGCCGACCACGACGCCCTGGTGGCCGACCTGATCGCGTCCGGCACGATCACCGACCCGAAGATGGTCTACTTCGACGTCCGTCCCTCGGCCCACCTGCCGACCGTGGAGCTGCGCGTCACCGACTCCAGCCCCGACGCCGACACCGTGGTGCTGCTGGCCGGGCTGTTCCGCGGGCTCGTGCTGCGGGCCCGGCAGGACTACCGCGCGGGCAGGCCGATCGAGGTGATCCGGCCCCCGCTGCACCGCGCCGCGATGTGGCGGGCCGCCCGGTCCGGTCTGGAGGGCGACCTGCTCGACCTGCCCCGCTCCCCCGTGCCGGTGCCCGCGGCGGTCGCCGTCGAGCGGCTCATCGCCGAGCTGCGGCCCCAGCTGGAGGAGCTCGGCGACTGGGAGCAGGTCTTCGACCTGTCCGTGCAGGCGCTCAGCCGGGGCAGCTCCGCGGCCCGCCAGCGCCGCGCGATGACCCGCCGCGGCCGCATCTCCGACGTGGTCGACCTGGTCATCGCCGACACCCGGGGCGGCGCGACCGGCATCGGCCCGGGCGGGCAGACCGTCCCGGCCGGGCTCACCCCGTACGCGGTGGCCGGTGACGAGGCGTTCCCGGACGGCGACGTCATGCCGGACTACCAGGGAATCGTCAACGTGCTCAGCGCACTCGGCCCGGCCGGGCTGCGCCGCCGCGAGGACGTCAGGGACGACGAGCAGCGCGCCCGCGGCATCACCTTCAGCGTGGCCGGTGAGGCGGCGACCCGGCTGTTCCCGTTCGACCTGGTCCCCCGGCTGGTCCCCGCGGCCGACTGGCGGGAGCTGCGGACCGGCCTGATCCAGCGGGTCCGCGCGCTGGACGCGTTCGTCAACGACGTCTACACCGACCGCGTGGTGGTCAAGGACGGCATCGTGCCGGAGTGGGTCATCGACGGCTCCCCGGAGCTGCGCCCCAGCGGCGCCCTGGTCAGCCGGCCGGGCGTCCGCGCCCAGGTGGCCGGCGTGGACCTGGTCCGCGACGGCGAGGGCAACTGGTGCGTGCTGGAGGACAACCTGCGGGTGCCCTCCGGCATCGGGTACGCGATGCAGAACCGCCGGCTCACCGAGAGCGTGCTGCCGGAGCTGCCCCGCCCCGACGACCTGCTCAGCATCGAGGAGACCCCGCGGTTGCTGCTGCGGGCGCTGCTCGACGCGGCCGGCCCGGCGGCGGGCGACAACCCGGCGGTGGTGGTGCTCAGCCAGGGCCCGGACGACTCGGCCTGGTTCGAGCACCGGATGCTGGCCGAGGAGATGGGCGTCCCGCTGGTCCGCAGCACCGAGCTGCTGGTCGACGAGGGCCGGGTGCACCGCGTCCGCAACGGCCGCAAGTTTCCGGTCGACGTGATCTATCTGCGGATGGGCGAGGACAGCCTGGTGCACTCGCCCGGCGCGGACGGCATGCCGCTGGGCCCGAGCCTGGTCACCGCCCTGCACGCGGACACCGTGGTGCTGGCCAACGCCCTGGGCAACGGCATCGGCGATGACAAGGCCGTGTACGCGTACGTGCCCCGGCTGATCGAGTACTACCTGGGCGAGAAGCCGCTGCTGGCCGACGTGCCGACGTACCTGTGCGGCATCCCGGAGCAACGCGAGCAGGTGCTCGGCCGGCTGGAGGAGCTGGTCTGCAAGCCGGTCGACGGCTACGGCGGCGACCGGATCGTGATCGGCCCGCACGCCTCGCCCGAGGACATCGCCGCGGTCCGCCGGCAGATCCGCACCGCACCGCACCGCTGGGTGGCCCAGGAGGTCGTCGACCTCTCCACCCACCCGGTCTTCGACGGCCACCAGCTAGCCCCGCGCCACGTGGACCTGCGCGCGTTCGTCTTCACCGGCAGCCAGTCGGTGGTCGCGCCGGCCGCGCTGACCCGGGTCGCCCCGGCCGGCAGCATGATCGTCAACTCCTCGCGCGGTGGCGGTTCCAAGGACACGTGGCTGTTCGGGTAGAGCTGGCTCTTCGGGTAAGAGCGTTACTGGCGCGATACACAATCGAAACGGGAGCAGCACACCCTGGTCAATCTTGGGTGCGCCTCCAACTGCCCCCAAGGAGGTTCAGGCCATGTGTGGAATCGGCGGCGAACTGCGGTACGACGCCCAGGCAGCGGACGGCGACGCCGTCCGGCGGATGATGCCGTGCCTGCAGTCCCGTGGGCCCGACGGCGAAGGCCTCTGGCAGCGCGGCCCGATCGCGTTCGGGCACCGCCGGCTCAAGATCATCGACCTCTCCGAGGCCGGCTCCCAGCCGATGACCGACTCCCAGCTCGGCCTGACCCTGGTCTTCAACGGCTGCATCTACAACTACCAGCAGCTGCGCGACGAACTGCGCGGTTACGGCTACACCTTCGTGTCCACCTCCGACACCGAGGTGATCATCAAGGCGTACCACCGCTGGGGCGCCGACTGCGTGCAGCACTTCCTCGGCATGTTCGCCTTCGCCATCGCCGAGCACGCCACGGGCCGCGTCATGCTGGCCCGGGACCGGCTCGGCATCAAGCCCATGTACCTGGCCGAGACCCCCGGCCGGCTGCGCTTCGCGTCCACCCTGCCGGCCCTGCTGGCCGCCGGCGACGTCGACACCTCGATCGACAAGGTGGCCCTGCAGCACTACATGACCTTCCACTCGGTCGTGCCGGCGCCCCGCACGATGGTCAGCGGCATCCGCAAGCTGCCCCCGGCCACGGTCCGGATCATCGAGGCGGACGGCACGTCGGTCGAGCGCGTCTACTGGGAGGCCGACCACACCCGCACGCTGATCAAGTCGCGGGCCGAGTGGGCCGAGGCCGTCCACGAGTCGCTGCGCACCGCCGTCGAGCGCCGGATGGTCGCCGACGTGCCGGTCGGCGTGCTGCTCTCCGGCGGGCTCGACTCCAGTTACATCGTGGCGCTGCTGGCCGAGCAGGGCCAGCGCGGGCTGACCACGTTCAGCATCGGCTTCGAGTCGGCGGCCGGCGAGAGCGGCGACGAGTTCGCGTACTCCGACATCATCGCCAAGCAGTTCGACACCACCCACCACCAGATCCGGATCGGCAAGGACCGCTTCCTGCCCGCGGTGGCGCGCACGGTCGCCGCGATGAGCGAGCCCATGGTCAGCCACGACTGCATCGCCTTCAACCTGCTCAGCGAGGACGTCTCGCAGCAGGTCAAGGTCGTGCAGTCGGGGCAGGGCGCGGACGAGATCCTGGCCGGCTACAGCTGGTACCCGCCGCTCAGGGACGTGCCGCGCGAGCAGGCCGTGGACGCGTACGCCCGGGAGTTCTTCGACCGGCCGTACGGTGAGCTGGCCCGCCAGCTCTCCCCCGAGTGGCTGCTCGACACCGACGTGAGCCGCGAGTTCGTCGCGGCGAGCTTCGCCCGGCCCGGCGCCACCACGAGTGTCGACGCGGCGTTGCGGCTGGACTCCCAGGTCATGCTCGTCGACGATCCGGTCAAGCGGGTCGACAACATGACCATGGCGTGGGGGCTGGAGGCGCGCGTGCCGTTCCTCGACCACGAGCTCGTCGAGCTGGCCGCCGCCTGCCCGCCCGAGCTGAAACTGGCCCAGGGCGGTAAGGGCGTGCTCAAGGACGCGGCCCGCGGCGTGGTGCCGGACGAGGTGATCGACCGCACCAAGGGCTACTTCCCGGTTCCCGGGATCCGGCACCTGGAAGGGCCGATGCTGGAGCTGGTCCGCGACGCGCTGCACGCACCGGCGGCCCGGGCGCGCGGACTGTTCCGGCAGGAGTACGTTGACGCGCTGCTGGCCGACCCGAACACTGCTCGTACGACGCTCGGGGCGAACCAGTTGTGGCAGCTGGCGCTGCTCGAGATGTGGTTGCAGGACAAGGGGATCTAGCAAACCGAGGGAGGACCCGTATGACCGGTCAGCTCAACCGTGTCGACGTCACCGTGCTGCCCGTGGGGTGGCTGAATCGGCAGTCGGGAACCCTTCCTTCGGAAGTCTCCGGCAGCTGGTCGGGGGCGCTCTCGCCCGACGGCCGGCACGCGGCGTACGTCTCCGACCGCAGCGGCTCGCCCAAGGTGTGGGTGCAGCCGGTCGGCAGCGAGCTGACCTTCCTCGTGGACACCGGTGAGCACCCCGTCGTCTCGGTGCAGTGGTCGACCGGCGGCGGGTGGCTCGCCTGCCTGATCGCTCCCGGCGGCGCGCCGCGCACCGAGGTGTGGCTGGTCCGCCCGGACGGCTCGGCGCTGCACCAGGTGGCCGGCTTCGGCGCGGACAGCGCCGACAACGTGCGCTGGCTGCCCGGGCGCCCGCTGCTCGTGGTCACCGAAAACCTCGAGACCACCGTGCTGGTGGACGCCGAGCACGGCACCCGCGAGGTCATCACCACCGGTGAGCTGGTGTCGCTGTTCGACGTCTCCCCCGACCGCAGCCGGGCGCTGCTGCGCCACGGCCCGCGCAGCGGCCGCTACATCGTGGTGCGCGACCTGGCGACCGGCGTCGAGGAGTACGTGACCAGCGGCGAGCAGGCCTGCTTCGGCCCCGACGGCGCGGTGTACGCCCGCAGCGACGCCGGCGAGCTCCCGGTGCTGATCCAGGTGGCCGACGGCAAGGCCGAGATCCTGGCGTCGTCGGAGACCGCCGAGGTCGAGTCGTTCGCGCTGACCGCGGACGGCCGGGCGATCGCGGTGCTCTGGAACGTCCGCGGCGGCGAGTCCGAGCTGACCGTACTGCGCGGCGGCGACACCACGAAGGTCGAGCTGCCCGGGGCGGTGGCCTCCGGCGTGTCCTGGTGCTTCGACGGCAGCACCCTGGTGTTCACTGCCGAGGGGCCGGGCCAGCCGCACGGCGTGTGGACGTACGACGGCGAACTGCACCCGGTCTCGATCGAGGAGCCGGCACCGGACGCGGTCCGGCCGGTACTGCACCGCTTCGCCTCGCACGACGGCCTGGAGATCAGCGGCTGGCTCTTCCGGCCGTCCGGGGCGGGCCCGCACCCGACGATGCTGTGGCTGCACGGCGGCCCGGAGGCGCAGGAGCGGCCGGGTCACGGCCCGCTGTTCCAGTCGCTGGTGGACCGGGGCATCGCCGTCTTCGCGCCCAACGTGCGTGGCTCCTCGGGCTTCGGCCGCAGCTTCGTCAACGCGGACAACGGCGCCCTGCGCTACGCCGCGATCGGCGACGTCGCGGCCTGCGTGGGCTATCTGGTCGCGCAGGGCGTGGCGGATCCGGCGCGGGTCGGCTGCATGGGCCGCTCGTACGGCGGTTACCTGACGCTGGCCGCGCTGACGACGTACCCGTCGATGTTCGCCGTGGGCATCGACGTGTGCGGCATGTCGAACTTCGCGACCTTCTACGAGCACACCGAGCCGTGGATCGCCGCGGCGGCGGTGTCGAAGTACGGCGATCCGGTGGCCGACGCGGAGTTGCTGCGCGATCTCTCCCCGATCACGCACATCGACAAGCTCCGGACGCCGCTGATGATCGTGCACGGCGAGAACGACAGCAACGTGCCGGTGATCGAGGCCGAGCAGGTGGCGGCGGCCCTGGCCGAGCGCGGCGTCCCGCACAAGTATCTGCTCTTCCCCGGCGAGGGTCACGAACTGCAGCACCGCGCCTCCCGCGCGGAGTATCTGCGGGAGACGGTCGGCTGGCTCACCGCCCATCTCACCCCGGCGCCGGCGCTGCTCGGCTGACGCCGCGGAACCACCCGGTCGAGTGGCGTGACGGGTCCCACGTCCCTTTTGTGACCCGGATCGTTGTCGTGCCCCCGCCTTCGGAGCAAGGGTGGGGGCACGCGATCGGATGGAGTTGTTGTCATGCTGGGCGGTGCCCGGGCCTGGGCGGTATGGGCCGTGGGGCTGTCGGCCTACGTGGTCGCGGTTCTGCACCGCACGTCCCTCGGCGTCGCCGGGCTGGACGCGCAGGTCCGTTTCGACATCGGCGCCGGCGCGCTGGCCTCGTTCGCCGTTCTGCAGCTGCTGGTCTACGCCGGCCTGCAGGTGCCGGTGGGGGTGCTGCTGGACCGGTTCGGCTCGTTGCGGCTGGTGGTCGGCGGCGCCGTCATCATGGCGGCCGGCCAGGCCCTGATGGCGTTCTCCGACGGGATCACCGGGGCGGTCGTCGCCCGGGTGCTGGTCGGGGCCGGCGACGCGATGACCTTCATCAGTGTGCTGCGCCTGGTGCCGCAATGGTTCCCCGGCCGGCGGGTGCCCGTGGTGACCCAGCTGACCGGCCTCGTCGGGCAGCTGGGGCAGGTGCTCAGCGCCGTACCGCTGGCCGCCCTGCTGGCCGGTCCGGGCTGGACCACCGCGTTCGTCTCGGCGGCCGCCGCCGGGGTCTTCGTGGCGGTCGTCGCGCTGGTCGCATTGCATGACAGCCCGCAGCGCCGGGTCACTTCGGGTGAGGCGCTCACGCTGCGCCAGCTCGGCACCGACCTGGCGAGCGCGTGGCGGCATCCGGGCACCCGGCTCGGGTTGTGGACCCACTTCACCACCCAGTTCCCCGGCACGGTCTTCGCGCTGATCTGGGGCTATCCGTTCCTGGTGGCCGGGGAGGGATTGTCGCGGGGCACGGCGAGCGTGCTGCTGACCGTGTTCGTGCTGACCGGCATGGCCGCCGGTCCGGTCGTCGGGGTGCTGGTGCAGCGACATCCGCTGCGCCGCTCCTGGCTGGTGCTGGGCGTCATCGCGGCCAACGCGCTCGGCTGGGGCCTGATCATCGCCTGGCCGGGGCGGGCCCCGCTGGCCGTGCTGGTGGTGCTGGTGCTCGCGCTCGGCCTCGGCGGGCCCGGCTCGATGATCGGCTTCGAGTTCGCCCGCACGTTCAACCCGCCGAACAGGCTCGGCACGGCCACCGGCATCGTCAACGTGGGCGGCTTCGTCGCCTCGCTGGTGTCGATCCTGCTCGTCGGCCTGATCCTGGACGCGCGCACCGGCGGACAGGCCACGTACGGCATCGCGGATTTCAAGGTCGCGATGTCGGTGCAGTATGCGATCGGCGCGATCGGCCTGATCGGTATCCTGCGCACCCGCAAGCTGGCCAGACAGCGCCTCGCCGACGAGCAAGGGCTGATCATCCGGCCGCTGCGGGAGGTGCTCGCCGAGAAGGGATGGTTTAGCGGCGAGCGCATCGGTAAACATTGACGTTTTGCCCGCTTACAGCAGTTCGATGCGAGGAGGACATGAGCGAGCACGCACCGGACCGCCTCTGGTCCGGCATCGAGATCACCAAAGTCATCGCGGGCACACTCGCGGCAGTCACCGCGGCAGTCATCGGCTCCTTCCTGGGAGTCGCCGGCACCCTCGCCGGTGCCGCGGTCGCCAGTGTCGTCGGCTCGGTCGGGACGGAGATCTACCAGAGGTCCTTGAACAGGGGCGCCAAGCGTCTCAGCACCATCGCGCCCACCTTCGTCAAGGCACCCGCCGCGGTGGGCACCCCGGAGGTCGCCGCGGCGACCGAGGAGGACCTGCCCTCGCACACGGTCCCGGAGCCGGCCCGCAAGCGGCAGGTCCGCTGGGGACGGGCGGCGATGCTCGCCGGCGCGGTGTTCGTGCTCGCCATGGGTGCGATCTGGATGTCCGAGAAGGCCTTCGGGGAGCCCCTGTCCACCAAGGTCGGCGTCACCGACACCACCGGCACCACCCTGGGCAACGCCGTCGGCAACAACTCGTCCACCGACCGGCCCGCACCGGGCCCGTCGGTCGCGCCGAGCGAGCAGCCCGCGACGGATGCGACCGGTGACCCGGAGCCCACGGCGACGACGGAGCCGACCGGGACCCCGACGGAAACCACGACGGAGCCGACCACGGCCCCGACGACCGGGCCGGCGGACACCGGCACGGAGCCGGCCACCCCGGACGGCACCGGCGAGCAGGACCAGCAGCAACAGCCGAACCAGGACGTCGCCCCGGACCAGGGCGCGACCGAGTAGCACCGCGGAGGGCGTCAGTGCACAGCAAAGATCTGCTCATCGAGGCCTTCGACCGGCTTCCCGAGCTCGTACGGTCGGCCGTCGACGGGCTGAGCCCGGAGCAGTTGCGGACGCCCCCGGCCGAGGGGGCCAACACGGTCGCCTGGCTGGTCTGGCACCTGACCCGGATCCAGGACGGCTACCTGGCCGAACTGACCGGTCAGGACCAGGTGTACGTGACCGGTGACCGGGCCGAGCAGTTCGGCCTGAAGCCGGACCCGGACGACAACGGCTACGGCCACACGACGGCGCAGGTACAGGCCGTCCGTCCGGGCAGCGCCGAGGTCCTGGTCGACTACTACCAGGCGGTGCACGAGCGCACGCTGTCCTACCTCGGCGGCCTGACCGACGGGGACCTGGACCGGGTGGTCGACGAGTCCTGGGATCCGCCGGTCACGCTGGGCGTGCGCCTGGTGAGCATCCTGAACGACGACACCCAGCACGTGGGCCAGGCGGCCTACGTGCGCGGGCTGCTCGAGCACTGACGAACGCCGGCCGTCGGCGCTCCCGCAACTGCGGGGGCGCCGACGGCTTCGTCTACCGCGGAGCGAGCTGGCCCATCGCCTCGGGGGCATGCAGCTGGGTCCAGGGCTCGCCCGGCCGGCCGGTGACCGTGAGGGCCACCGAGCCCGCGGCGACCCGGACCGGGACGAGCCGATCCAGCGCCGCACCGTCGGTGGTCGCGGCCAGCACGGTACGACCCTCAACCCCGTCCACCGCGGCCGGCGCTCCGGTGCCCGCGGCGGCGGCAGCACGAACCGCCGCGACGGTGGGCGCGACCTCGGTGCAGGTCCCGTCCGCGTGGGCGACGAGCACCCGGTCCGCCCGGCCGGCCGCCTGCCACGCCATCAGATCGAGCAGGGTCGCCCGGTTGCCGCCGGCGAAGTGCTCCCACTGATCCGCGGCGGCCCGCGCCAGCTGATCGCCGTGCCGGCCGACACTGTGGCCGTAGCCACGCCCCGGCAGGGTGAGATCGGTCCACAGCAGCTGCCGGTCCGCGAGGTCGAGCACCATCGGCAGCAGCATCCGCGCATCACCCCGCAGGTCGAACCGCTGCTCGACCCGGGCGGCATCGAACTGCGCGCCACCGTCGAGCGGCAGCATCAGCCCGGCGAAAGCCTCGGTGAGCAGCTCGAACGGCACAGCGTTGTAGCTGAGCACCACCGGAACCGCGTAGCGCACCCCCCGCTCGGCGAGCAGCGACAGCCGCAGATCGAGAAACTCGGTCGCCCCGAGCGGAGCAGGCGCCGAGGTGAGATCACCGGAATGCACGGCGGCATCGTCGGCGAACCGCAGCTCCGTGTAGTCGCAGTGCCCCAGCCGCCGCCAGTCCGCGTCGAAGAAGGCACAGGACAGGTCGAGGTCGACCCGGGAAGCTTCGGTGTCCTCCCAGTGCAGGAACAACCGCAGCGCCGAGGCGCCGGGCAGCGCGCGGACGCTGCCGCGCGGCCAGCCCGCGAACTGGGCCGAGGCGGCCCGCTCCCGCATCGGCGCGGGGACCCGCGCCAGGGCGGCGTCGATCACCGCCACGTCGAAACGATCGAGGGACGCGGCCCGGCGGGCCAGCTCGTCGTCGACGACGGTACGCACGGCGGCGATCGCCGCGGCCGGCAGAGGCTCGCGCCGCTCGGGCTCCGTCCAGGTGGTGACGGTGCTGCCCCGCGGGAAGAAGACGCGCCGTGGCATCCCCGGCCCGGGCCGCCCACCGACAATCCCGGCGGCACCCGCCCCGGGCGCGACGAGACCTGCATCCGGCCCGGCGTCCCCGCCGGACTCAGTGCCCGCCTCGGGCGCCGTGCCCCCGGCGGCATCGAAGCCCGCGCCAGACGCCGCGCCCCGATCAGCGGCCGTGCCACCGCCAGGAGCCCCGCTGCCATCAACGGCCGCGCCGCCATCAACGGCCACGCTGCCATCAACGGCCGCGCCGCCATCAACGGCCGCGCTGCCATCGGCGGCCACGCTACCGCCGGGAGCGGCGCCACCGTCGGGGACCGCGTTCGGGACCGGCACGGTGTCGCCGGGCCGGCGCGCGGCACCCACATCCCGACGCGGCACGTCATCTGCGACGGATCGGCCGGTGACAGCTCCGAGGGCGGCCCGAAGCACCCGCCCCAAGCCGTTGCCCACTGCCTCGGCCGTGGCGGCGGCCGAGGCGGCGGCCGAGGCGGTCGTGTAGGCCGCACCGCGAGCGCGCACCACGCCCGCAGCCCGGGCCGCGGACACCGCCGCCAGCTGCTCCGGAGTCGCCGCCACCGTCTCGTGCCGCCCGTTCAGCTCGGCGGCCGCCGCGGCCAGCACGCCCGGCGCGGCCCGCCCCGCACTGTCCCGCAGCACATCCGTCAGCGCCCCGTGCCCCTCAGGCCCGGAAGCCCGCAGCAGCTGATCCACCCGCCGCCACAGCTCACCCGGGCGTTCGCTGAGCAGCCGCGCCGCCCGGCGGGCGTCACCCTCGGCGAACGCCTGCTCCACCAGAGCCGCGTGGGAACGGACGCGGACGGTGACCGTACCGTCGTCGTGCCCGGTCAGGACCAGGCGGCGCGGGTCCGCAGCGCAACCGGCCACGATGGCCGCGCCGAGCGCGGAGTCCCGCGCCGTCCGGGTCTCGCGCAGCGCCGCGAATGCCACCGCCGCGCCCGGGTGGGCCGCCACTCGCTCGTACGGGTGCAGCCGCTCCCCGAGCCGCTTCCACACCGCAGCATGCCGCCGCAGGTCCTCAGCCGCCGCCCCCGCCCCGCACGCTTCCAGGTGCGCGAGCACGGCCCGTCGCAGCGCCCGCGGCAGGGCCCGCACCCGGGTGACCGGCACCGGCGTGGCCGGCTCGTCCACCGGCCGCCAGGCCTCACCCGGCGCGGACGGCCCGTCGGCCCGCGCGGGCAGGATCAGCCCCGGGTCTCCCCCGGAGTACGCCCACAGCGTCCGCCCCGCATCGGTCGCCGTCTGCCAGCGCCGCCGCACCTCGGCCAGCACAGCCGGGTACGCCTCGGTGAGCGCGCTCGCGTGCAGCGCCCACGCCAGAACCACTGCCAGCGTCTCCCGCGCCGGCACCGTCTCGGGCAGCCAGTCGAGCTCCGTCGGGGCAGTGGCGACCAGCACCGCCAGATCGTCCCGGTCGGCCTCGCCCAGCGCCGCGGGCCGGGCCACGAGTTCGTCGCGCAGCGCGGTCGCAGCGACGGCCGGGTCCGTTTCGAGGCGCAGCAGCCGTACCTGGATCGGGGGTCCGGCCGGCCGGCGCCCGCGCGGCGCGACCATCGGCAGGTAGGGCGTGCCGGCCGCGGGCCGGCGGCCGCAGATCGGGCACGCGCTGAACTGCTCGGGCGAGAAGCAGGCCCGGCACACCGGGTGCCCGCACGGGTCCAGGGGCTCGCCGCCCTGGTCGCGGCCGCAGAGCACGCAGGGCGCGCCGGGCACGGCGAGCAGGTGGGTCAGCAGCCGGCGGACGAAGACCGCGTCGGTGTCGCGCGGGGTGTCGGGGAACGAGCGGTACAGCGGGATCATGGTGCGGTCGGCGCCGACCATCTGCTCCACCGTGGCGAGCAGCCAGTCCGCCCACTGCACCCGCAGCGGGTGCGGCAGGCGCGCGGCCGCGGACCGCAGCTCGTGGTGCAACAGCCAGCCCCGTTCGGCGAGGTCGGCCTCCAGGGCGCGGGCCCAGGCCGCGCCGTCGGTCGTGGCGGGCCCGGCCGCGGAGACCGCGACCTTGGCGGTACGGCGCAGCAGTACGACTGCGAGTGAATCCATGGTCCGGCCCTCCCCCGGGACATACGGAAGCGGTGGGCGGAGAGTCGCGACGCTAGATTGCGATTAAGAGTCGTGGAGAAGGAAGCACCGCGGGGAGCCGCCCACCGCTGTGCCTGATCATAGGGAGCCGGAGCTCGCGGCTCATCTCATTAACGGGACGCCTGCTCGGCCAGCGGCAGGCTGACCAGGAACTTGGTGTCCCCGGGCTGCGACTGCAGGACGATGTCGCCGCCGTGCCCGTTGACCACGATCCGGTACGAGATGTCCAGGCCCAGCCCGGTGCCCTCGCCGACCGCCTTCGTGGTGAAGAACGGCTCGAAGACCCGCTTGCGCAGTTCCTCGGGCACGCCCGGCCCGGTGTCGCCGATCGACACGATGACGTGGTCGTCCTCGCGGTACGTGCGGATCGTCAGCGTGCCGGCGCCGTGCATGGCCTGCACCGCGTTGTCGATGATGTTGGTCCAGACCTGGTTGAGCTCGGCCGGGTGCGCGGGCACCTGGGGCAGGCTGCGGTCGTAGTCCTTGACCACCTTGACGCCCTCGCCGATCTTGTGGCCGAGCATGACCAGGGTGCTGTCCAGGCCGGTGTGCACGTCGATCCACTGGTGCGCGGCCCGGTCCAGCTGGGAGTACTGCTTGGCCGAGGCCACCAGGGAGGAGACCCGGCCGGTCGCGTCCTCGATGTCGCTCATCAGCTGCTCGGTCTCCAGCGCGTACCCGATCCAGTGGATCGCCTGGTCGAGCAGGCCCGGCTCGACGACCTTGGCCTTGATCAGCTCGAGGCACTCGATGTCGAGGCCGCCCTGGGCGAAGACCGGCGCCAGGTCCCAGCCGCCGGTGACGTTGTGCTCCTCCATCCAGTCGCCGAGCTCGTCCTCACGGTCGGCGGCCTGCATGGCGGTCAGGGTGGGCGCCTTGGCGGCCCGCTCGATGACGTCCTCCTGGAGCTCCACCAGCGCGTCCAGCCGCTCCGGGGCGACCTTGCCGGCGGCGAGCATGCCCAGCTTGTGCCGCATGCCGGCGACCCGCTGACGCAGCGCGCCGGTGGCCCGGGACGCCGCCGCGGCGGGGTTGTTCAGCTCGTGCATCAGGCCCGCCGAGAGCGCGCCGAGGGCGACCAGCCGCTGCCGTTCCGAGATGGCCGCCTGGGTGTTGCGCATGCCCAGGGTGAGGCCCTCGAGCAGGTGGATCGCCATCGGGAACCACTCGCGCATCATCCAGCCGAAGTCCGCGGCGGAGAGCACGAAGAAGTCGGAGTCGTCCAGCGCCCGCATGGAGGCCATGTACTTGCGTTCCAGGCCCTCGTCGCGGATGTACGCCTGGGTGGCGCCCATGTACACACCGCGCTGCTCCGTACGGATGGTCTGCACGTCGTCCTGCCCGACCCGGCGGGTGAGCGCGATGGTGCCGCTGAGCAGGACGAAGAACTCGTCGGCCGGTTCCCCCTCCGCGATCACCACGTCACCGGCGATCACGTGCCGGACCCGGCCGTGGTCGGCGATCCAGCCCAGCTGCTCGTCCGTCAGCTTCTCGAACAGGAACAGGGTCCTCAACTCGGCAGGGGTGAGCCTGCCGCTCTCAGCGGGCGCGGACATCTACTGTGCCTCCAGGTAACGATGGACCAGCGTGACGGCCATCGCGCCCTCGCCGACCGCCGAGGCCACCCGTTTCACCGAGTTGGCCCGGACGTCGCCGGCGGCGAAGATGCCGGGAACACTGCACTCCAGGTAGAACGGATCCCGGTCCCGATCCCATCCCGCTGGACGGGTGCCATTTGTGAGCAGATCCGGGCCCGTGTAGACGAAGCCCTTCTCGTCGCGGGCGACGGCGCCGCCGAGCCAGTCCGTGCGCGGCTCGGCGCCGATGAAGACGAACAGGTAGCCGCACTCGACGCTGGTCACCGTGTTGTTCTTGCTGTCACAGATGGTGATCGCCTGCAGGTGCCCGTTGCCCTGGGCGCCGACCACCTCGCACCGGGTCCGGACGTGCACGTTCTCGATCTTGTTGAGCTGCTGGATCAGGTAGTACGACATCGACGCCTCGAGGGAGTCGCCGCGCACGAGCAGGGTGACGCTGCGGGCGTACCGGGCGAAGAAGAGCGCCGCCTGACCGGCGGAATTCGCCCCGCCGATGATGTAGACGTCGCTGCCCGCGCAGGACGGCCCCTCGGTGGCGGCGGAGCCGTAGTAGACGCCGGAGCCGGTCAGCTCGGCGACGCCCTCGGCGACCAGCGGCCGGTACGCGACGCCGGTGGCCAGCACGATCGAGTGCGCGGAGATCTCCCCGCCGTCGGCGAAGTACAGCGTGCGGGCCGAGCCGTCGGTGCGCAGCCCGACCACCTCGCGGGTGTTGAGCACCTCGGCGGAGAACTTGCCGGCCTGCCGGCGGGCCCGGTCGGTGAGCTGCGCGCCGGAGATGCCGTCGGGGAAGCCGAGGTAGTTCTCGATGCGGGAGCTCTGCCCCGCCTGCCCGCCGACCGCCTGCCGCTCCACCAGCAGCGTCTTGAGACCCTCCGAGGCGCCGTAGACGGCCGCGCCGAGCCCGGCCGGCCCGCCACCCACGATGATCAGGTCGTAGAAGTCACGCTCCGGCGCCGTCGACAGCCCGACCGCCTCGGCGACCTCCGAGTTGCTCGGCTGCGCCATGGCCCGGCCGTCCGCGGTGACCACCAGCGGGATCGACTCCGGGCCCACCCCGGCGGCCTCCAGCAGGCGGCGGCCCTCCGGGTCGTCGGCGGCGAGCCACTTGTACGGCACCAGGTTCCGCGCCAGAAAGTCCCGGATCTGGTACGACGGCTCGCTCCACCGGTGCCCGACCACCCGGATGTCCTCGACCTCACGGTCCCCGGTGGCCTGCCAGGCGTCCAGCAGCGCGTCGAGGACCGGGTAGAGCTTCTCCTCCGGCGGGTCCCAGGGCTTGAGCAGGTAGTGGTCGACGTCGACCACGTTGATCGCCTGGATCGCGGCGTCGGTGTCCGCGTACGCGGTCAGCAGGGCACGCCGGGCGTTGGGGAACAGGTCCATCGCCTGCTCGAGGAACTCGATGCCGTTCATCTGCGGCATCCGGTAGTCGGCCAGGATCACGGCCACCCGGCCGCCGCGGAGCTTGAGCTCCTTGAGCGCCTCGAGGGCCTCGGCGGCGGAGGCGGCGCGGATGATCCGGTACGCCTCGCCGTAGCGGCGGCGCAGGTCCCGGGCGATCGCCCGGGACACCGAGGCATCGTCGTCGACGGTCAGGATGGCGGGGTGGCCCATGCGTCAGTCCTCAGGGATGCGTGAACGAGGGGGCGTCCGCGACCTCGAAGGCCACGTTGTCCTGGTAGCACCACCACCAGTCCTCACCCGGCTCGTACGACTGCACGATCGGGTTGCCGGTGGCGTGGAAGTGGGCGGTGGCGTGCTTGCCGGGCGACGAGTCGCAGCAGCCGACGTGCCCGCAGGTCATGCAGACCCGCAGGTGCACCCAGCGGCCACCCTCGGCCAGGCACTCCACGCAGCCGTCGCCGGACGGCTTGACGTCCTGGACCTGATCGAGGTGGGTACAGACGGGCTTGGTCATCCGGGGTTTCCTTCCGCGGCGAGCAGTTCTTTGTACTCGGGGTGCCGGTCGAGGTAACCGGCGACGAACGGGCAGGTCACCACGACCGGCGTGGACCGGCCGCGGGCGTCCTCGAGCGCGGCGGAGGCCAGCCGGCCGGCCAGCCCACGGCCCTCGAACGCCTGGTCGATCTCGGTGTGCGCCAGCTCGACCTGCCCGCTGTGACGGCGGTAGTGCAGGACCCCGGCCAGCTCCCCGCCGAGCAGGATCTCGTAGCGGGACTGCTCGAAGCTGTCCACGACGGTCGCGTCCGTGACGTCACCGGAGCCGACCTGGGCGCTGCCCTCGACCCGCAGTTTGCGCCGCGCCCGCTCGTAGAACGAGGTCTGGCCGAAGCGGATGACCTGGGCGGCGCCGGGCACCGGGATGATGGCGAGCTGCTGGCCCGCCTCGGCGTAGCCCTGGATGATGCCGTCGACCTCGATGGCCAGCCGGCCGCTGGTCGCCAGCACGTCGAGCTCGAGCTGCTCGTCCGGGGACAGCACCAGCGAGCGGTTGAACGAGGAGTGCGCGGCGGCCGCGGAGACCAGCAGGCCCTCGACGTTGGGCGAGACGATCGGGCCGCCCGCCGAGAAGCTGTACGCGGTCGAGCCGGTCGGTGTGGCGACGATCACGGCGTCGGCTGCGTACCGGACGAAGTTGCTGCCCTCGACGTTGATGCCGACGTGGGCCAGGCCGTCACCGGGCACCCGGACCAGCGCGATGTCGTTGAAGGCGGAGACTTCCTCGCCGCCGGGCAGCACCGTGCGCACGGCCGTACGCGGCTCGATGGTGAACCGGTGCTCGTCGATCGACGACAGGGCGCCCGGCAGGTCCGGCAGATCGACCTCGGCGAGGAAGCCCAGCCGGCCCACGTTGACCCCGAGGACGGGCGTCTTGCGCCCCTCGACCAGGCGCATCGTGCGCAGCATGGTGCCGTCGCCACCCAGGCTGACCAGCAGCCCGGCGCGCTCGACCATCTCCTCGGCGTCGACCGCGACGGCGTCGCAGTCGATCCGGTTGATCTCGTCGTGCAGGCCGAGCACGGTGACGTTCCGCGACGTGGCCCACCTGACGATGGCGTCGATGGCGGCACCGCAGTCCCGCCGCGGGTGCAGGACGAGCCCGACCACCTTGATCATGCCCACGACTTGTACCCCACGATCATCCAGCAACCCCCGGTCGCACGCGTGTCAGCGTTCAGCCTTGCACGTCCGACCGGGAAACCGCGAGGACCGTCAGCTGGTGAGTGCCACAGCCACCGGGGTGAGAACGCTCGTCTGGTCGCGCTGGCCGTCCTCGCCGGAGACCAGGGGCGCCGATTCGTACGTGGTCAGGGTGCGCAGCAGTCCGGGCGGTGCGTAGCCGCGGCCGGGGTCGCCGAGCAGCACGGTCGCGCCCCGCTGCATCGCGCGCCCGATGAAGGGCAGCATCACGGCGGCGACCTCAGCGGTGTAGAGGCAGTCTCCGGCCAGGATCACCTCGAAGTCCGCGCCGTCACCGTCGGTCATGTCCTCCACCACGGTGGCGATCTGTACGCCGTTGGCGTTGGCGTTCGCCTGGATCGCGGCGATGGCGTAGCCGTCGGTGTCGTTGGCGGTCACCTCGGCGGCGCCGGCGAGGGCGGCGGCGATGGCGACCAGCCCGGAGCCGGACGCGAGGTCGAGGACCCGCCGGCCGGCGACGACCTCGGGGTTGTCCAGGACGTACCGGGCCAGGGCCTGACCACCCGGCCAGGGCGTCGCCCAGTACGGCGCGGGCAGCGGGCCGCCGTCCTCGGCCTCGAGCCGGGCCCAGAGCAGCACCGAGTCCTCGGCCAGGAAGAGGTGGACCTCCGGGACCATCGGCACAGGGCCCATCCTCAGGGCGTCCTGCTGTCCCGTGCGCGGCGGGAATGAGGCGTTGCGCAGCAGTCGCCGCTGCAGCGCGCTGTGGGTCGCGGCCGCGTAAGGGGCTCCGGAGTACGTCTTCACAGATCTCGTTTCATTGCAATAGTCGAACCGGGGAGTCGAGCCGGGGGGGGAAAACGACCGAGGGCCGTGCCCTCCGCTGCACGCGGAAGCACGGCCCTCGCCGACGTTCGTCAGATGGGACGGATGTTCGCCGCCTGCAGGCCCTTCTGGCCCTGCTCGATGTCGAACTCGACCCGCTGGTTCTCCTCGAGGGTGCGGTACCCGTCAGAGGCGATGGCGGAGAAGTGAGCGAACACGTCCGGCGCACCGCCGTCCTGGGTGATGAAGCCGAAGCCCTTGTCCGCGTTGAACCACTTCACTGTGCCGACAGCCATGCTGAACCCTTTCGAAACCACAGGGAGCCCGCACCTCGCGAACTCCGTCGCCGCCCGTAGAGGATCAGGAAACCGGACTCATACGACAAAAGCCCAGTGGGTTCGGATACCCACCAGGCTCTGGCAAATATGAGAAATCGGAACGGCAACTCGACAAAGCTAGCACGTTCCGGCGCCAAGCGGCGTGGCGCGACGCGATGACATCGATGGACAACGATCACCGAAGTTTCTTGACACTTCGTTAACAAATCGACAGACTCCGATTCAGAGAGCGCTCTCCGTTCCCCCGGAGTTCCCCCAGCTCAGCGGAAGGATCCCCCATGTCCCGTGCTGTCCGTTCCCTGGGCGTCGCCACCGCGGCGCTCACCGTTCTGGGCCTGCTACCGGCCACCAGCTTCGCCGCCGACACACCGGCGCCGGCCGCACCCACCGCGGCCGCCCGGTTCGACATGGCCCCCGGCATGGTCGCCGCCATGCGCCGCGATCTACGGCTGACCGACGATCAGATCGCGGCCCGCCTCGCCACCGAGGCCGGCGCCCCGGTGGTCGAGAAGCAGCTGCGCACCCGGCTCGGCTCCAGCTTCGGCGGGGCATGGATTCCCGCGGACGGCTCCCGGCTGACCGTGGCCGTCACCGACCCCGCGGCCGCGGACGCGGTCCGCGCGGCCGGCGCGACCCCGAAGGTCGTCGCCCACAGCGACGCCGACCTGACCGCCTCCCGCCGCAAGCTCGACAAGAACGCGGCAAAGATCAAGAACACGGTGGTACGCGGCTGGTACGTCGACGTCGCCGCCAACAAGGTCGTGGTGACCGCGGCACCGGGCAAGGCGGCTGCCGCCCGCGCCTTCGCCGAGAGCAGCGGAGCCGGAGCGGTCACCGTCGTCGAGTCGGCCGAGGCGCCCAAGCCGATGTACGACATCCGCGGCGGCGACCAGTACGTGATCAACGGCAACACGCTGTGCTCCGTGGGCTTCTCGGTCGCGGGCGGTTTCGTCACCGCCGGGCACTGCGGCGGGGTGAACAGCCCGACCCTGGGCTACAACAACGTCGCGCAGGGCACCTTCGCCGGCTCTTCCTTCCCCGGCAACGACTACGCGTGGGTCCGGACCAACGGCAACTGGACCCCGCAGCCGTGGGTCAACAACTACGCCGGCGACAACGTGCTGGTGGCCGGCTCGCAGGACGCCGCGATCGGCAGCTCGGTCTGCCGCTCGGGCCGTACCACCGGGTGGCGCTGCGGCACGATCCTGGGCCGCGACGAGACCATCGTCTACTCCCAGGGCGCCGTCTCCGGCCTGTCCCGCAGCAACGCGTGCGCCGAGCCGGGCGACTCCGGCGGCTCGTGGATCTCCGGCAACCAGGCCCAGGGTGTGACCTCCGGCGGCAGCGGTAACTGCTCGTCCGGCGGCACCATGTGGTTCCAGCCGGTCAACGAGATCCTCGGCGTCTACGGCCTGTCGCTCACCACGAGCGGCGGCGGCAGCGGGGGCAGCTCGCTGATCAGCAACCTGAACAGCAAGTGCATCGACGTGCCGAACGCCAACTTCGCTGACGGCGTGGGGCTGCAGATGTGGACCTGCAACAACACCGCGGCGCAGAAGTGGAACTTCGTCAACGGCACGCTGCAGACCTCCAACAACAAGTGCATGGACGTCGCCTGGGGCTCGACGGCCAACGGGGCGGTGATCCAGATCGTCACCTGCAGCGGCAACCCGGCGCAGCAGTTCGTCCTGTCGGCGGCCGGCGACCTGGTCAACCCGCAGGCCAACAAGTGCATCGACATCGACGCCTGGAACGCCAACGACGGGGCCCGGCTCATCCTCTGGGACTGCACCGGCGGCGCGAACCAGAAGTGGCGTCGCGCATAGCGAATAACTGTTATCGCCCGCCGATCGCGCTGTCCGCGATCGGCGGGCGACTCTTTGTGTGCGGCTTCCGTTAGAAAAACTTTAATGACGGTCTTAATTAACGGATTCGCAGTTAGGAGTCCTAATAATTAGGCGCATCCCCCGAACATCCCCCTCCGGAGGCAGTCCCCCATGCGCCGCAAACGAACACTCATCCTCTCCGTGGCCGCCGTGCTCGGCGCCGCGGGGACGACCTGGATCGCCCTGCCGGCGTCCGCCGCCGCGGCGACCGCGGCCTTCACCAAGACGTCCGACTGGGGCTCCGGCTGGCAGGGCGACGTCACCATCAGCAACGGCGGCTCGTCGGCGATGACCTCCTGGAAGGTCGAGTTCGACCTGCCCGCCGGCGCCACGATCGGCAGCTTCTGGGACGCCGACATGGTCGCCGCCGGCAACCACCGAACCTTCACCAACCGGGCCTGGAACGGCACCGTCGCGGCCGGCGCGAAGGTCTCCTTCGGCATGGTCGGCGCGGGTGGCACGCCGCTGAACTGCCTGCTCAACGGCCAGCCCTGCGGCGGCGGCCCGACCGCCCCCACGGTCGCGCCGACCACGAACAACCCCACGGTGGCGCCGACCACGCGGCCGCCGACGACCGCACCGACCACCCGGCCGCCGACCACGGCGCCCACCACGGCCCCGACCGGCAACCCGTCACCGCCGCCGGCCTCGAACCTGCTGCCGGTCACGGTCACCAACAACACCGGCCGCTCCGATGCTGTTCACCTCTACCTGCTCGGCGTCAACCTGACCACCGGCAAGCTGGGCTACGTCAACGGCGCCGGCACGTTCACCAACTGGACCGGCGGCCAGCCCACCCCGGCGCCGGCCCCCGACGTGTCGATCCCCGGACCGGCCAACGGCGGCAGCACCACCATCAAGATGCCGAAGAACCTCTCCGGCCGGCTCTACATGTCCTTCGGCAAGAAGCTCGACTTCCGGCTCAGCACCGACGGCCTGGTCCAGCCCGCGCCGTGGGCCGGCGCCGACCCGAACAAGGACATCCTGTTCGACTGGAGCGAGTTCACGCTCAACGACTCCGGCCTGTGGCTCAACAGCTCACAGGTGGACATGTTCGCCGTGCCGCACATCGTCTCGGTGCAGGGAGGCAACGGGGTGACCAGCAAGACCGGCGAGCTCAAGGCCGGCGGCCGGCAGCGGGTCATCGACCGGGTCAAGGCCCAGCCGGGCTTCGAGAAGACCGTCTACACCCGGGCCGACGGGACCGTGCTGCGGGTGCTCGCCCCGGGCAAGGCGGCTGACGGCGGACAGTTCAGTGCGACGTACCTGGACCCGTACATCACGTCGGCCTGGAACGCCTACGCCGGCCGGACGCTGACCGTGGTGCCGTTCGGCGACCGCCCGGACACCAAGTTCCTGGGCCGCACCTCCGGCAACGTCATGAACTTCACCGACACCACCGGCCGGACGGTGGCCTCCTTCACCAAGCCCTCGACGGCCAACGTGTGGGGCTGCGACGGGGCCCTGGGCGCGCCGAACGACCAGGTCGTGGGGCCGATCGCGCGGACGCTCTGCGCGGCGCTGCACCGCAGCACGCTCGGCACGCTGGACACCCAGCCCAGTGGTACCGCGGCGGACTTCTACAAGGGCACGCTGACCAACCACTACTCGCGGATCATCCACGAGCAGATGGTGGACGGTAAGGCGTACGGCTTCGCCTTCGACGACGTGCAGAACCAGGAGTCGCTGGTGCACGACGGCGACCCGCGGCAGGCCGGCATCGTGCTGACGCCGTTCTGATCCCCCGATAGTCGGCACCGGGCCCGGCGCGTCAACCGAATTACCATTCTTCGGTGGGCGCGCCGGGCCTTTTTACCCGCCGGAAACGAAACAATTTTTGCGACTGTGACGGGCGGCACCAAATTGCGGCCCGGGGAATCCCCGCCGGAGGCCCGAACTTGTCATACCTGTGTCGGACGCTGGACAGCGACCGAACGGACGACGAGATGGGATCCACTTTCATGACCCAGGCGCCCGAACGCCTCGCAGCACCGCCGACGGCGCAGACGCCCGGGGCGCTCTTGTCCCCGCGCGAGCGGCTGCAGCTCGTGCTGGTGCTCGGCTTCCTCATCGCCCTCGGCCCGCTCACCATCGACATGTATCTGCCGTCGCTGCCGACGATCACCGACGACCTGCAGACCACCACCGCCGCGGTCCAGCTGACCCTCACCGGCACCCTGGCCGGCCTGGCCCTGGGCCAGCTGCTGATCGGCCCGGTGTCCGACGCCGTCGGGCGCCGCGCGCCGCTGCTGGCCGGCGTCGCCGTGCACATCCTGGCGTCGGTCCTCTGCGTCATCGCCCCCAACCTGGCGCTGCTCGGCACGCTCCGGGTCCTGCAGGGCCTGGGCGCCGCGGCGGCCGCGGTCGTCGCCATGGCGATCGTGCGTGACCTGTTCACCGGTCTCGCCGCCGCCAAGCTGCTCTCCCGGCTGATGCTGGTCATGGGCGCCGCGCCGATCCTGGCCCCGACGCTCGGCGGCATCACCCTGAACTGGACATCCTGGCGCGGCGTCTTCGTGGTGCTGGCCCTGTTCGGCATCGCGATGCTCACGGTGACCGCGCTGGCCCTGCCCGAGACGCTGCCCGCCGAGCGACGCCGCAACGGCGGCGTGGCCGGCACCCTGCGCGACTACGGCCGGCTCTTCGGCGACCGGGCCTACCTGGGGCTGATCCTGGTGGCCGGGCTCGCGATGGCGGCGCTGTTCGCGTACGTCTCCGGCTCCTCGTTCGTCTTCCAGGACCAGTACGGCCTGAACGAGCAGGAGTTCGGCTACGTCTTCGGCGCGGGTGCGATCGGCCTGATCACCGCCACCCAGCTCAACGTCCGGCTGCTGCGCCGCTGGACCCCGTCGCAGATCCTGATCAGCTCCCTGGCCGGCGGCGCGGTCGCGGGCCTGGTCCTGCTGCTCTTCGCGGCCACTGGCTTCGGCGGCCTGCCCGGCGTGCTGGTCCCGCTGTGGCTGGTCCTGGCCGCGGCCGGCCTGGCCCTGCCGAACGCCCCGGCGCTGGCCCTGTCCCGCCACGGCGAGGCCGCGGGCACCGCGGCGGCCCTGCTCGGCGCGGTCCAGTTCGGCGTGGGCGCGCTGGCCGCTCCCCTGGTCGGCGTCCTCGGCACCGGCGCGGTCAGCATGGCCCTGGTGATCGCCGGCGGCATGCTCGCCGCGAACGTGGTGCTGCTGCTGGTGGTCCGCCCGTGGCAGCTCCCGGTCGAGGACGCGAACCCGGCGCTCGCCACCGCCCACTGACCGTCCCACCGCCGCAGTCAGCGAAGGTCGGCGAGGTCGCTACCCCAAGCGGCCTAGCCACCGGGCCCGATGGCGTAGCCCTCGGCGATCCGGCGGTCGAGAACGGCTACGAGATTGCTGGGCCGATACTCCACCGCGCAGTCCTCCACCTCGCCGTCTTTCACCTCGCCGAGCGCGACGGTCAGGCTGGGCCCGGTGCCGGTCGCCAGCCGGACCGGCCACAGCAGCGTGCTGCCGTCCTCCGCCTCAGCCGTGGCTGTGCCCGCGCCCGTGACGGTCGCACCGATCAGCACGCGCCAGGGCAGGCTGTCGGAAACGTCGACCAGCCGATTCACCCAGGCCGCCGGGCTGGCGGCGGGATCGCTGACGACGCTGAGGTATTCGTGGTAGCCGTCGATCCGCCAGGCCAGCGCGAGCTCACCCGCCGTGGTCGAGACCACCACGCCGTGATCGACGTCGAGGACCACGGCGATCTCATCTCGTCGGACGGCGTCTCCTCGGCCGACCAGAGCCGGATCCGCTCGATGCGGCCGCCGACCACCTCTCGCAGAGCTTGCTCCTCCGAGTCACTCATCCGTGACGGCGATCCCGTCCGCCAGAGAAAGCACCACCGGGGGCCGGCCCAACTGCTCGACGGTCACCGCCTCATCCGTCCACCGCAGGTCCTCGATGAGATCCGTGTCGGCGCGCCACCGCTCGGAGCCGTCAGCATCGAAACAGCGCATCCCGGATTCGTAGACCGCCACGAGCAAGTCCAGCTTCCGCGAGACGAAGAACTCCATGAACGGCGACTCGAAGGTGGTCTCCGTCACCCGGCCGGAGCGCAGGTCCACGGCATAGGCCGCCAGGTCCGCACCTATCCAGATCGCATCCGCCCACGTGCGGCCCAACAAGGTCGGCGCAATGGACGGCCGGGCCCCGTGCAGGCCGAGGCTGATGGTGCTCCCGGGCTCGGTGATCCGGTCGATCCGCACCGTGAAGAAGGAACCGTCGGCGGAAAGCGGACTGCTCAGCATCGTCATGCCCGCCGGCCCCGAGACCTCCGCGACAGTGGCGTCAGCCCACTCACGAACAATCGCCGTGGCGTCGCCGAGAGAGATGATCAAAGTAAGTGACCTCCACGTGAAGGCCGGCGCCCCCATCGGGGCGCCGGCCGCAGACACGTTATCCCTTTTGGCCGGTCTGCGAGACGATATTCATCGCCCGGTACCGGGAATTGCTTCCGAAGATCATACCCGTCACCAGCCTGTTGCCGTCCCACACGGTATCGATCGACAGGAAGCCTCCAGGACCGGCCAGGAATCCTCTGCGCAGGGTTCGTCCATTGTCCTGCGTACCGATCACCGAGCCCGGATCGGCATAGGTGTCGCGAAGATTCTTTTCGAAAATCGCCCGGCCCGCGGCGTTGTCCTGCAAACCGATTCTGTTCAACTGGCTCGCCATGTCGCCGGAGCGTTCGATGTTGTGTTTACGTCCGGTCGCATTGCCGAAGAAATACTCCAGTTTCTTGCCCAGGTCGGGCTCGTCCCCGCCGTCCGGGGACTTCTTCCCCCCGCCGCCACCGCCGTTGTTGCCGCCGCCACCGCCACCGCCGTCGCCCTTGCCCTTACCACCCGAGGGGTCGCCGTCCGACTTCTTGGGGGCGTCCTTGGCGCCGGACGGTGCGTCCTTGGGCTTGGCGGGCGGGTCCGGCTTCGGCGGATTCGCGGCCTTCGGTGCCGCGGGCGGCACCACGTTGTCCGCCGCCTTGGCCGCGTCGGTGGCGTTGTCCGCCGTCTTGGCTGTGTCGACAGCCGCGTCGACCGCGTCGATCGCCTCGTCGGCGTACTTCGCGCCCTTGGCCGCCGACGCGCCGTATCCGGCGATCGGGATGGCTGAGGCGAAGGACAGCGCCGAGTCCACATAGTTGCCCTCGGCCGCGTACCAGACGCCGTTGACCAGGTCGGCGGCCTCGCCGAAGGCCGGCACCAGCCCGATCACGTCCAGGGCGAGGTGGCCGGTGTTGCTCCAGCCCCACCACATGCCGGACGGGTCCGGGAAGGCGAACGGGTTGTTGCGGCCGTAGGCGTAGGCGTTCAGCTGCTGCGGATCGCTGAAGTCGATCACCGGGTCGACCGACAGGAAGCGGCCGGTCGCTGGGTCGTACTCGCGGGCCCCGAGGTGGATCAGCCCGGTCAGCGCGTCGTTGGTCCCGCCGACGAAACCCCGTTCCCCCGGCCAGGCCCCGGTGCTGCCGCGGACACCGCCGAACGGCAGCGTGCGGCGCTGGACCACCTTCGAGTCCGCGGCGTTGATCGACAGTTCGGCGGTGCCGTTCTGGCCACCGGCCAGCCAGGTCACCGCGGCCTTGCTGCGCACCGCCACAGCCATGCCGGCGTAGCTGTAGTAGCGGGTCGCCGTCACCTTCTGGGTCTTCACGTCAGCCGTCGACGTGTCGAGCTTCAGCTCCATGCCGCCGAGGTAGAGCGTCACCGCCTTGCCGGCGATGTCCCGGCGGATCAGGCGGTTGCCGTTGGCGTCGTAGACGAACGACGCGACCACCACCCCCGCCTTGAGGACCTCGGACACCCGGCCCTCGGCGTCCCAGCGGTACACCTCACCCGGCTTGCCGGCGAGGTTGCGCTCGACGGTGTTGCCGTTGGCGTCGTATTTGTAGGTGTCGGCCGTGGCCACCGCCTTGCCCGCGGTCGTGCTGGTCACGTCCGTGCGGTCGACCGCGTGGGCCGGCTGCGCCCCCTTGCCGTACGGCTTGAAGACCTTCTTGACGTCCGTGCCCGTGGCGACCGTCCGGTGGGTGACCTCCTCGGTCCGGTTGCCGGCCACGTCGTACTTGAAGCTCTGCCAGTACGGGGCCGCGCCGCCGAGCACCGACTCGACCGGCGTCGCCGCGCACGCGGTGGTCGCCTGGGCCCACGCCTCGGTGAGACGGCGCAGGTAGTCGTACTGGAAGCACTGGACGTCGGCCTTGGTGCCGGTCTGGCTCGGCTGGTCCGCGATGCTGGTGATGTTGCCGGCCGCGTCGTAGGCGTACGTCGCGTTGGTGTCGGTGCCGGTCACCGCCTCGCGGTCCACCCGGGCGTTCTGCAGACGGCGGGTGCCTTCCTCGTACGCCTGGGTCAGCCACGTGTACTTGCTCGCCGTGCTGGTGCCCAGGGTGTACTGCAGCGCCTCGCCGAAGTCCGAGTACGTGGTGTCCCGCACGTAGCCCGAGGTGCCGGTGAGGAAGGTCGGCATGCCGCGCGCGTTGTAGCCGTAGCGCAGCGTCTCGGCGGTCAGGTCACCGGCCGCCGGGCTGGTGATCGTCTCCGGGCTGCCGTCGATGTTGTAGGTGGCCTTGGCCGCGTAGGTGCCGGCCAGGTTGTTCTCCGACGCCGGGATGGTGACCGAGGTGTTCTTCGGCCGGCCCGCCACGTCGTACTCGGAGATCGTCGAGGTGTAGGCGTTGGTGCCGACGTAGCGGGTGGCCGTCGCCGCCCGGCCCTGGCCGAGGATCGCCGTGTCATAGGTCCAGGCGGCCAGCTTGGTCCGGGTCGTGGCCGGCGCCGCCGGCACCTCCTCCAGCAGTTCGGGCCGGCCGAGCTTGTCGTACTTGTAGGCCAGCGTGCGCTTGCGGGCGTCGGTCGTCGATTCGACCTGGTCCAGCTTGTTGTACTTGGTGGTGCTGAAGCCGGCGTCCGGGTCGGTCGAGCTGGTCTGGCGGCCGAGCAGGTCGTAGCCGTACTTCCACAGGTTGCCCGCGGCGTCCTCGATCTCCTCGAGCCGGTCCGCCTTGTCGTAGCTGTATCTGGTGGTGTCCGCCGGGCCTTCGGCCTTGGCGCCGTGGTACTCCAGCAGGCGGGTGGTCAGGCCCTGGGCGTTCGTGTACGACGTCGTGGGCGTCTGGCCCTTCGGCGGCGTCACGTCCGTGTGATCACCGTGGTACGACGTCGAGGTACGCCACTTCTCCGTCTGGCCGACCTTGAAGATCTCCTCCTTGGCCCGGCCGGCGGCGTCGTAGACGGTCTGGGTCAGCGGCAGCTTGCCCTCGGCGGAGGAGGTGTCGGCCAGCGTCGTGCCGGCCGCCTCCTTGTTGTAGAAAGGGCCCGCCTGCTCCACGGTCAGGCCGCGCGAGTCGTACTGGGTGTCGGTGATGATCCGGCCGACGTTGGGCGACGGTTCCTGGTTCTGGCGCGGCCGCAGCATTCCGTCGTACAGCGCGTACGAGGTCCGGACGCCACCGTTGGGCGTCAGCGTCTTCGTCGTGACGGAGACCGGCTTGTCGGTCTGGATCGAGTAGACGTACTCGATGTCGGGCACGTCGGCCTCGACCGACCGGCCCGCCAGCCACACCTTGACCAGCCGGCCCAGGGCGTCGTAGCGCAGTGCGGTCCGCTGGTCGTTGGCGTCCTCGGTCTGGGTCACCAGCCCGAACGCCGGGTCGACGGTCGAGATGGTGTCCTGGCCCAGCGGGTTGATCACCGACATGCCGGTGACCGGTCCGCCCTCGGCGGGGACGTACCTGGTCTCGGTCTGGTTGTTCGCGGCGTCGTACGAGTACCGCAGGCGGCCGTACTTGTCGTAGCTGGACCGGGCCACGGTCAGGTAGTTCGGCTTGCCGTCGGTGTACGACTCGGCCTGCTCGGTGCGCGTGACGTCACCGTTGGCCGGGGTCTCGTCGAAGTCCTTGCCGTTGTACGACGTCCGCACGTCGGAGACCGCGTCGGCCGGCAGGCTCGGGGTGGCGTCGCAGCCCACCGAGACCGTACGGACCCGGCTGACCAGCGTCAGCAGCCGCTTGTCGACGTTGCGGTTGTACCAGTTCTCGGTGCAGGACTCGTCCCCGCTGACGGCGAGGTCGCCCTTGTCGTCGGAGGACCGGAGCATGCCGTAGCCGTCGTACTCGTGCTCGACCGACGTGCGCCGGACCTTGCCGCCGTCCAGCGCGGTGCGGCTGGTGGCCTTCTTGATGGCCAGCAGGCGGGCGTCGTCGGCGCCCTCGCTCGCGGTCGGCTCCGACAGCCACGGCGTGTTGACCAGTCCGGAGATCTCCGCACCGGACTCACCGTTGAACGTCCGCTGCTCCAGCAGGAAGCCCTGGTAGCGGTCGTGGTCGGTGACCTCCGTACCGTCGCTGGCGGTGACGGTCTCGCCCTTGCGGCCGCCGTCCTCACCTTTGCGGTCGCCGTCCATCCCGCGCAGGAAGGTCGCCTCCGTGCGCAGCCGGTCGGCGGTGCCCGTGCCACCCACGATCGTGCGCACGGTCTGGTAGCCGCGGAACTGGCCCCAGGTCTTCTTGTCGGCCTTGGTGATCTCGCTGTCGTCGTAGTGCCAGGCGGCCCCGCCGAGGTACTGGTAACTCGTCACCTTGGCGACGCTGTTCGCGGTGCGGCCGTTCTCGACGATCGACTCCACCACGTACTTGTGGAACCAGTCGGTGTCCTCGCCGATCTGTCCCTCGGTCGACCAGTACGACGGGTAGCACCGCCGGGTGTTGGTCTCCGGGGTCGGCAGGTCCTTCCAGGTGCACTCGGTCTTGGCGTAGTTCACCGAGATGAGGCCGCCGGACTCGGACTGGATGCCGGTGATCCGGAACTTCTTGAACGCCAGCCGGTCGTCGCCGTCCCGGTCGACCCGGTTGTCCAGCGGGGCCTTGGTGAACGTCGTCTTCGGCAGCGTGATGTCGGCCCCGGAGGCCTTGCCGGTGTGGGTGATCGAGTCGAGCCACAGCGAGGCGGTCGAGGCGTCGGCCGGGTCGGGGTACGACTGCGCGAGCTCCCAGGAGTCGACGTCACGATAGTCGGCGCCGCCGAGGACCTGGGTGGTGACCGACTTCAGCCGCTTGCGGGTGAAGAACGTCGGGGACCACTGCTCCTCGCAGCTCTCGTCGTCCGTGCAGATCTGGTCGAACGGCACGTCCGGCCACCGGGTGGCGGTGCCCTCCTTCAGGTCCCCCGGCTCGCAGTCGGCGTCGTCGCCCTTGCACCGTTCGGCGACCGAGAACAGCACGCGCGCCGGGGCCTTCGTCTCCCGCTCGTCGCCGTAGCGCTCGCCGTACTCGATGCGCTTGAGGTAGCCGCCGCGGTCGTACTGCACGGACTTGTCGTCACGGTTCGCGCCGTAGCGGTTGGTCTCGGTGTTCCAGTAGTAGGTCATCGTGTTGCCGTGCGCGTCGACGACGTAGTCGAGGTTCCAGCGCCAGGTCTGCAGGCAGCGCGAGTCGGCGAACTTGTCGTCGTGGCACGGCTCGCCGGCGTCGTCGCCGTGGACGGGGACCTGCCAGGCCGATTCGGTGCTCTCGGTGTCGTCGGCGGTCCGCTTGCCCTTGCCGAAGTAGTACCGGGTGCCGTCGGTGGTGGTGACGACCCAGTTCTGCTTGTCGTGCCCGTCGTGGAAGCCGCCGGTCTCCCGGGTGATCTTCGTGCCGTCGTCCGACTTGAGCCGCCACTCGTCGGCGGACTTCTTCACCAGTTCGCCGTTGCGGCCGGCGAACGACATGGTCGCGTTGTCCGAGTGCCAGCAGAGGTCGTACTTCTCCTCGCCGCGCTCGTCGTGGCCGTCGTCGGTGCAGGAGCGGTACGAGCGTTCGATGAAGCCGACCGCGAGGTCGAAGCCCTCACCCACCACCGACGGCTGGTTGTTGGTCGAGCCGACCCGGCCGTCCACGCTCGCCGAGGAGTAGCCGAAGCTCAGCTGCGGTGACGGGCCGGCCAGCGCCGGCGGCACCCGCAACGGGTACTGCCAGGAGAAGCTGCCGGTGTTGCCGCTGTTCTGCCAGCTGCCTGAGGGAGCCAGCGAGGTCGCCGAGTAACTGCCGGTGCCACCGCTGGCGCCACTCGAGACGGCGAGCAGGCCGACTCCGGCCGCCGCCGCGGAGGCCGAGGCCATCCGGGACCTGGTGCCGCCGGTTGCCACCGGGGGCGCCGGGACATCGGCGACGACGCGTTCGTTCTCCAGGTCGTTGTGGGTGTCCAGCGGTGTCCTGGTGCGGCACTGCGGCTCGTCCGGGGTGGTGAGCGCGCAGGCGGGCACGCTGGCCAGGCGCAGGCGGCTCGCCCAGTCCCCGCCGTAGGCCCGCGCGAAAGCGGAGTAGTCGAGGCCGAGGTTCACCTCGGCGCTCGCGGCTCTGCCGTCCGAGCGGGACACCGACAGCAGCAGGCCGTCGATCCCGGCACGGTCAGCGGTCGCCCGGTCCAGCACTTCCACGCGTACGGCGCTGGGCGCCGGTGTGGTGGTCTGGTCCGGGGCCTGCACGGTCACCGGCAGGCCGCCGGGTGTGGCAGTGCCCTGGTCGGCCGCGGCCGGCACAGCCACCGTGGCCGCGGCGGGGGTGGGCCACGCCACCCGCGCCGGCGAGTTGTCCTCGCCGACGGTGAGCGGGGGCTGCATGCCCTCCTCGCCGACGTCGATCGAGACGGACTGCTGCGTCTTGGGACGGCGGGCCTCCCGGGCCGCTTCGTCGACGACGTCGTCAGCCCGGGCCGGTACCGCCGCGAAGGTCGTGAGCAGCAGTCCCGCCAGGCCGGCAGCCAGTGAGGCGCGGCGCATGGATGTTTCCTTCCGGAGAGTCGGCACGGCGGATCAGGCCGCCGGGGGGCGGCTGGCGAACCAGAGCCCGTCGATGTCGGCGGGGTCGAGAACGCCGGCGAAGACCCGGACGTCGTCGATGTCACCGGCGAACAGGTCGGCCCACTTGTCGTTCGCGCGGGCCCGGCCCAGTTGCAGGCTGCCGGTGGCGTCCCAGATCGTGCCGGTGTACTTGACCGCGCCCTGCTCCCGGCCGTCGACGAAGATCCGCAGCATGTTGTCCGCCGGGTCGAAGACGCCGGTCAGGTAGGTCCACTTGTCCAGCTCCGGGGCCTCGATCGTCCCGGCCGACACCTGCACCAGGTCACTCGCGGCCGGGTTGGCCTTGTCGGACTTGTGCCGCCCGAAGACCCAGCGCTTGGTGCCGGCCGAGTAGCCCAGCGCGAAGCCGCTGCCGTACGTGCCGGCCTGACTGACCACCGTGCCGTTGTGCGCGAAGCTCGACGGCTTCACCCAGGCGGCCACGGTCACCCCCTGACGGGTGTCCACGACCGCCGCGGTGGACGCGGAGTCGGCCGTACCGTCGAGACGCAGTGCCTTGTCGCCCGCGCCGAGCTGACCGGAGGCCCACTCCGCACCGGAGACGGTCAACGAGTGGCCCTTTCCGGAGCCGTCGGCCGCGGTCGTACCGGTCCCCTCGTCGAGCAGCCACACCGCGGCGGCACAGGTGTCCGCCGCCGGGTCGTCGCAGGCCCGCGTCGGGCGGAAGACGTAACGCAGCTGCGGGCTGGAGTTGCCGGCCCGGTCGAAGCTCTGCACGTAGAGCACGTTGGGGCCGAAGCTGGTCGGGGTGATCGGCGGCGAGACGCCCGAGCCGCCCAGTGCGGAATTGTTGACCGTGTTGGTCGGCACGTCGGTGGTGAGCGACCACTTGTAGTAGTCGATGTCGTTGCCGTAGGCCGGGTCCTGCACCGCACCGGAGCTGAAGGTGAACACCCCGCTCTGGCCGACCGGCTTGCCGCGCCCCTCGCTCGGGAAGTCGTCCGAGGTCACCACCGGCGCCACCGCCGGTTCCTCCAGGTCGATCGACAGCTCGCACCAGTCCGACCAGGCGATGGCGTCGTCGAGGCCGTCGTTGCTCAGGGCGTGCCACTTGTACGAGTGCCCGTGCACGAGCTTGCCCGCGGGAACCGGCGCGATGAAGGAGCCCTGCTGCTTCTGCGGATCAACCGTCACCTTGTGGGCCGTCTTGCCGGTGGCGATGTCCAGCACCTCGAAGGTGACCTTGAGGTTCTGGCTGGTCTCGTCGTCGACCGCGGTCACCTGCAGGTCGGGCGTGGCGTCGCGGACGAACGGGCGCGCGGCGCCGGTGACGCAACCGGTTGTGGGGCTGGTGGTCTTCTCGCCGTACGGCTTGCCGGGCCGGGTGTTGAACGTGACCGACAGGGCGGCGGTGTCACCCTCGAAGCGCTTCCAGCTGTTGCCGTCGCTCTCGTCCTTGGCGTTCAGCGAGAAGGCGATCGGGGACCCGGCCTTCAGCTTCGCCTTCACCGTCGAGGTGAGGTTCTCGTTGGTCTCTTCCTTGTTGTCGGCGAACTCGACCGGCGACGGCGGCGCATCGGGATCGCAGGACTTGCCGCGCCCGTAGGCCACCTTGCGGTCGACCATCAGGTCACCGTCGGCCGGCTTGTTGTTCCAGTTCGTGCCCGAGTCGACCCGGCCGGCGTCGACGAGGTTCAGGTTGACCCAGCTCGCCGTGCAGGAGAAGGACCACGTCTCGACCGCGGTGAACTTCACCTTGCTGACGACCCGGTCCGCCCAGTCGGCCTTGACCGGGGTGAACTTGAAGTACATCCGGTTGGTGTACGCGCTGCTGCTGCACACGTAACCGCCCCAGTTCGAGCAGCGGCCGACGCCCTCGTCGTCCTTGAACTTGTAGTACTCCGTGCCCGGGTGCGCGCTGCTGACGTACATCCAGTCGGTGCGCTTGATGCCCTGATCGGGGTCGATGTAGACGGGATAGACGGTCTTCGGGTCGGCCAGCAGGGCGGCGTCCGGCACCAGGGTCAGGGTCTCCGCGGCGACGCCCAGGTCGACGTCCGCCACCCGGTCGCCGGCGCTGGGAGCGACCGACTCGTCGGCAGGGACCGGGGCGTCCGCCGGCCCGGCCGGGACGTCGGCCGCCGTCGTCCGGGCCGGGGCCGCGGGTGCCGCACCGGTCACGGTGGCGGCCGAGTCCCACATCACCGGCTGGTCGCCCTCGAAGACCACCGAGCCGTCGGCGTCGACCATGGACAGGCCGCCGGATCCGGTCTCGCGCATCGCCAGGCCGTGGCCTTCGACCGGCAGGCTCAGCCGGGCCAGCGCCGAGTCGGCCGCGGCCTCGGCCGACTTGACGACCATCACGTACGAGTAGCCGGTGCCCGACGCGCTCACCTTGACGTCGACCCCCGGCAGAGCCTCCACATAGGTGGCCGTGTCACCGGAGAGCACCGGGGCCGGCAGCTTGCCCGGCCAGCCGATGGCCACCGCCTTGCCGTCGTCCGCCAGCCGGATCAGCTGCTGCTCGCTGCCACCACCGGAGAACGTCAGATCCACGGCGGCCGCCCGGGGACCCACCGAGCCGTCGGCCCGGCGTACCAGGGTGGTGTCGATCGCCGACCAGGACCCGTCCGCCTGCTTGGCCCGCTGCGGTCCCGCGGTGATCTCCGCGGTGAAGGTGCCGTCCGGGTTGGCGAACAGCATCTCGTCCTCGGCCCGCCGCTCGACCACCTCCACGGGCCGGCCGGTGTCGCGAGCCTGGCGGGTCGCGACGTCCTCGGGCGACGGTCCGGCGTCGGCGGCCGGCTCGGCCCGGGCCGGGACCGGCGGTGCGGCAGCGGCCGGCTCGGCTTGCCACGCGATGGTGAGCCCGGCGGTGAGGGCGGGAACCAGGCCCCACGTCACCAGGGCAGGAAGGAGCGAACGACGATTGACCAGCACAGACTTTCTCCCCGTGAAAGCGCCCGGCGTCGACCGGGCGTCAGGAAGCTAGCTGGCCGAAGGTGATCTTCGCTGCCACGAAGATCGTCTATGTGACGCGGACCACTAAGGAAAAATTAAGTCAACGTTTGAACAAAGGTGGTGGGGGGGGGGGGGGGGGGGGGGGGGGGGGGGGGGGGGGTGGTTGGGGGGGGGGGGGCGGGGGGTGGGGGGGGGGGGGGGGGGGGGGGGGGGGGGGGAGAGGGGGGGGGGGGGGGGGGAGGGAGGGGGGGGGGGGGGGAAAGGGGGGGGGGGGGGGGGGGCCCCCCCCCCCCCCCCCGGCTCTTTATTGCCGGATTGTTACCTGTCCGGTGATCTAGAAACTTGCGAATCATCTTCTGCTCTGAATAGGTTGCCTTCGGCAACAAAACCATGTGAAAGCCAGATCCCTCCCGGAGGCATCCATGACGTTGGCGAGGTGGTGCGAGCGATGAGCGACGCGCCGATCCTCCTGGAGATGCGTTCCATCACCAAGGAGTTCCCCGGAGTCAAGGCTCTCGCCGACGTCAACCTGGTGGTGCGGGCCGGCGAGATCCACGCCATCTGCGGCGAGAACGGTGCCGGCAAGTCCACGCTGATGAAGGTGCTCAGCGGGGTCTACCCGTACGGCACGTACGACGGTGACATCGTTTACCAAGGGGCCGAGACCCGCTTCTCGGACATCCGGGCCAGCGAGCACGCCGGCATCGTGATCATCCACCAGGAGCTCGCCCTCATCCCCGAGCTCTCGATCACCGAGAACATCTTCCTGGGCAACGAGCCCCGCCGGCGCGGCGCGATCGACTGGAAGTCCGCCCAGCGCCAGGCCCGTGAGCTGCTGGCCCGGGTCGGGCTGCGCGAGGACCCGGACACCCTGATCAAGGACATCGGCGTCGGCAAGCAGCAGCTGGTGGAGATCGCCAAGGCGTTCGCCAAGGACGTCAAGCTGCTCATCCTGGACGAGCCCACCGCCGCGCTGAACGAGGCGGACTCCCGGCACCTGCTGGACCTGCTGCGCGGCTTCCGGGAGCGCGGCATCACCTCGATCATGATCTCGCACAAGCTCAACGAGATCGAGGCCATCGCCGACCAGATCACCATCCTGCGCGACGGCCGGACGGTCGAGACGCTGGACGTCAAGGCCGACGGCGTGGACGAGGACCGGATCGTGCGGGGCATGGTCGGCCGCGAGCTCAGCAGCCGCTTCCCGGACCACACGCCGAAGATCGGCGAGGTGTTCTTCGAGGTGCGCAACTGGAACGTGCGGCATCCGATCTCGGCCGAGCGCCAGGTCTGCAAGAACGAGAACTTCGTGGTGCGCCGTGGCGAGATCGTCGGCTTCGCCGGCCTGATGGGCGCCGGCCGCACCGAGCTCGCGATGAGTGTGTTCGGCCGCTCCTACGGCGTCTGGGAGTCCGGCACGATCATCAAGGACGGCAAGGAGATCGTTCTCAAGTCGGTGGCGGACGCGATCGCCCACGGGCTCGCGTACGTCAGCGAGGACCGCAAGGCGATCGGCCTCAACCTGCTCGACGACATCAAGACGTCGACGGTGGCGGCCAAGCTGTCCAAGATCACCAAGCGCGGCGTCCTCGACGAGGTGGCCGAGTACAAGGCCGCCGAGTCCTACCGCAAAGAGCTGCGCACCAAGGCGCCCTCGGTCGACGAGGGTGTCTCCAAGCTCTCCGGCGGCAACCAGCAGAAGGTCGTCCTGGCGAAGTGGATGTTCACGGACCCCGACCTGCTGATCCTCGACGAGCCCACCCGTGGCATCGACGTGGGCGCGAAGTACGAGATCTACGGCATCATCCAGCGGCTCGCCGACCAGGGTAAGGGCGTCATCGTCATCTCCTCGGAGCTGCCCGAGCTGATCGGGCTCTGCGACCGCATCTACACCGTGTTCGAAGGCCAGATCACGGGCGACATCCCCCGCCAGGACGCGGATCCGGAGACCCTCATGAAGCAGATGACCTCGACGAAGAAGATGCAGACCCGATGAGCCGATTCAAGGACCTTCAGAAGAACCTCTTCGGAGGTACCACCTCCAACGCCCGCCAGTTCGGCATGATCTTCACCCTGGTGGCGATCGTCCTGCTGTTCCAGTTCCTGACGGACGGGCTGACGCTGCGGTCGGACAACCTGATCGCGTTGTTCCAGCAGAACTCCTACATCCTGATCCTGGCCATCGGCATGCTGATGGTGATCGTGGCCGGGCACATCGACCTGTCGGTCGGCTCGATCGCCGCGTTCGCCGGCATCCTGGTCGCCAAGTCCATGACGGAGTGGGACCTGCCCTGGCCGCTGGCCATCCTGTTCGGCCTCGTCATCGGCGCGGCGATCGGGGCCTGGCAGGGCTTCTGGGTGGCCTACATCGGCGTGCCCGCCTTCATCGTGACGCTGGCCGGCATGCTGATCTTCCGCGGCGGCAACCAGTTCATCGGCAACGCCAACACGATCCCGGTGCCCGAGGGCTTCCGGGTGATCGGTTCGGGCTTCCTGCCCGAGGTGGGGCCGAACACCGGCTACAACAACCTGACCCTGCTGCTGGGCCTGGCCGCCTGTCTCGCGGTGATCTGGCGTGAGGTGCAGGCGCGGCGTACCCGGCACGAGATGGACGCCGACGCCGGCCCGCTGTGGGTCTCGATCCTGCGGATGGCCGTCATGGTCGGCGTGCTCGCCTTCGTGGCGCTGCGCTTCGCCAGCGGCCGGGTGGGCACCAGCTTCCCGGTCTCCGGCATCATCCTGGTCGCCCTGGTCATCCTGTACTCGTTCTACACCCGCAACACCGCGGGCGGCCGGCACATCTACGCGGTCGGCGGCAACTCGCGCGCCGCGGAGCTGTCCGGCGTCAAGCTCAAGCGGGTCAACTTCTTCGTCATGATGAACATGTCCGTGCTCGCCTCGCTGGCCGGCATGATCTTCGTGGCGCGTTCGGCGGCCTCCGGCCCGCAGGACGGCAACGGCTGGGAACTCGACGCGATCGCCGCGGTCTTCATCGGTGGCGCGGCGGTGGCCGGCGGTATCGGCACGATCAGCGGCTCCATCGTGGGCGGTCTGGTCATGGCCGTGCTCAACAACGGCCTCCAGCTGCAGGGCGTCGGCACCGACCGGGTCCAGATCATCAAGGGCCTGGTCCTGCTGCTCGCGGTCGCGCTGGATGTCTACAACAAGAGCCAGGGGCGCTTCTCGGTCATCGGGAGCATCATGCGGCCCTTCCGCCGGGAGGCATCCGCCCCGCCGGCAACGTCGGAAGCGGGCCGCGAGCCCGCCAAGACGTCGGTGGCCGGCTGACGGTCACCGAACCCCCTCTCACCCGTATCACCTCTGAAGAAGGGCACTTCCCCCCAATGCGTACATTCTTTGCCAAGACGGTGGCCATCGGCGCCATCTCGATGCTGGCCCTGACGGCCTGCGGCGGCGGCCGTGACGAGGAGTCCGGCTCGGACGCCCCGGCCAAGGGCTTCGCGGCCAACTCCCTCATCGGTGTGGCCCTGCCGGCCAAGACCTCGGAGAACTGGGTTCTCGCCGGTGACCTGTTCACCAACGGCCTGAAGGAGGCCGGCTTCCAGAGCGACGTGCAGTACGCCGGCGCGTCCACCACGGTGGCCGACCAGCAGGCCCAGATCACCGCCATGGTGACCAAGGGTGCCAAGGTCATCGTCATCGGCGCGACCGACGCCGCGCAGCTGTCGACCCAGGTCGCCGCGGCGCACCAGGCCGGCGCGAAGGTCATCGCGTACGACCGCCTGATCACCAACACGCCGGACCTCGACTACTACGTCGCGTTCGACAACTTCAAGGTCGGCCAGCTCCAGGGCCAGGCCCTGCTGGACGGCATGAAGGCCAAGAAGGCGACCGGCCCGTGGACCATCGAGCTGTTCTCCGGCTCGCCGGACGACAACAACGCCGGTGTCTTCTTCAACGGTGCGATGGACGTCCTCAAGCCGGCCATCGAGAAGGGCGACGTCGTCGTCGGCTCGAAGCAGACCGAGGTCAAGCAGACCGCCATCCAGGGCTGGAAGGCCGAGGGTGCGCAGGCCCGCATGGACCAGCTGCTGACCTCGACCTACGGCAGCAAGGAGCTGGACGGCGTCCTCTCCCCGAACGACACGCTGGCCCGCGCGATCATCACCTCGATCAAGAGCGCCGGCAAGAAGGTCCCGGTCGTCACCGGTCAGGACTCCGAGGTCGAGTCGATCAAGTCGATCATGGCCGGCGAGCAGTACATGACGATCAACAAGGACACCCGGAACCTGGTCAAGGAGACCATCAACATGGTCAAGGCCCTGCAGGCCGGTAACGCCCCGCAGGTCAACGACCAGAAGTCCTACAACAACGGCAGCAAGGTCGTCGACACCTTCCTGCTCCCGCCGGTCGCCGTGACCAAGGCCAACGCGGCCGAGGCGTACGCGAACGACCCGAAGCTCGCCCCGCTCACCAAGGCGTGACGGCTCGGTAGTACCTGACGGCCCTTGGGTCCCCGGAGTCCGTCTCCGGGGACCCTTTGTCGTCCTCGATACCGACAAAATGGACGATCGGGAGGAGGCTGGACTGTGGCGACACCCGTACGGTCCAAGCCGTCCGGCCCGGGGCGTCCCGCGGAGCTGCCGCTGCCGGCGGCGCCCGGGGCCAGCCAGGAGGAGATCCGCCGGCAGAACCTCGGCGCGGTGCTGCGCTTCGTCCACGTGCACGGCCCCACCTCCCGGGCCGAGCTGACCGGCCGGCTCGGACTCAACCGCAGCACCATCGGGGCGCTCGCCGCCGACCTGGCCGCGGCCGGCCTGGTCACCGAGGAGGCCGAGGCCCCCACGGCCGCCCGCCGCGCCGGCCGGCCGTCGCTGGTCGTGAGCCCCTGCTCCGGCCGGGTCTACACGTATGCCCTCAGCATCGAGGCCGACCAGCTGCGCGCGGCCCGCGTCGGGCTCGGCGGCCGGATCCTCGACCTGCGGGAGATTCCCCGCCCGCCCGGCATGCCGGTGCTCGACACCGTCGCGCCGCTGGCCGGCTTCCTCCGCGCGATGCGGGACTCGGCCGCGTCCGACGCCCTGCCCCCGATCGGCGGGGCCGTCGCGGTGGCCGACACGAGCCGCGACGCCGAGGGCCGGATCCGGATCGGCGCCGCGGACGAGCGGCTCGGTGCCGCCCTGGACGAGGCGCTGCCGGCCGGGCCCGGCTTCGTCACCGGGGACATGGCCGACATCGCCGCGCTCGCCGAACACGTCCGGGGCGTGGCCGCGGGCATCGACGACCTGATCTACCTGCACGGTGATCTCGGGGTCAGCGCCGGGATCATCACCGGCGGCCGGCTGGTCGCCGGCCACCGCGGGCACGGCGGCAAGGTCGGCCACATGGTGGTCAACCGGCACGGGCTGCCCTGCGGCTGCGGTTCCCGCGGCTGCTGGGAGACCGAGATCGGGGAGAACGCGCTGCTGCGCCACGCCGGCCGCGGGCCGGGGGACCGGGCTGCCGTCCTCGACGTGCTGGGGTCGGCGGCCGGCGGCGAGCCCGTGGCCCGCGCGGCGGTCCGCCAGGTGGCGGACTGGCTCGGCTTCGGGGTGGCCAACCTGGTCAACGTGGTCAACCCGGACCTGGTGGTCTTCGGCGGCTCACTGCGTGAGGTGTACGCGGCCGGCGCCGGCGAGGTCCGCCGCCGCGTGGACGCGATGGCTCTGCCGGCCTCCCGCGAACACGTGCAGCTGCGGGCCGCGACCCTGGGCCGCAACGCCGCCCTGATCGGCGCGGCCGAGCTCGCCTTCGAGCAGCTGCTGGCCGACCCGCTGGGCGCCGGGGTTGCGGGCTAGGGGCAGACTGGTCCCGGTAACGGGCGACGAAGGCGGCTGCAGATGACGGAAACACCGGCTGGCGCCGCCACTCTGCGCTGGGTCGCCACGCTGGCCTGGCTGCTGCCGCCGCTGTTCGAGCTGCCGCTGCTCGCCGGGCTGTGTTCCGCCATCCCGCAGGTCGGCCGGGCCGCCGTCTTCGGCCTCCCGGCCACCCGGGTGGCGGTGCTGTTCGCCCTGCTCGCCGCGCTGGCCGGGTTCGTGGCCGTGGTGCGCGGCGCGACCGGGCTGACCCGGGCGGCCGTCGCCGGGGCGCTGTCGATCGCCGCCGGCATCGTGGCCGCCCTGGCCGTGGGCTTCCTCTTCGACGGGGAGTTCCCGATGATCGCGCTGCTCCCCGCCCACTCCGCGCTGGCGCTGGCCGTGCTGGCCCGCGCCACCCTGCGCGAGCCCGCCGACCCCCGGTAGCGCCGGCGCGCCCCCAGGCCGGGCAGCAGCGACAGCCGGCCGATTTCTAGTACCGGCGGCGTGCCGCCAGGCCCGGCAGCAGCGACAGCCCGGCGATGATGGCGCCGGCGACCATCCCCAGGTAGGCCAGCAGCACCGCCGCCTCGCCCCCGCCGAAGGCGGCCGCCCCGATCACCAGCACGAAGCCGAGCAAGACCGGCAGCCCGGCCAGCACCCAGGCGGCGGTCTTCTGCGCCGGGCTCCACCGCGGCGAGCCGGACACCAGCATCAGCCCGGCCAGCGGACTGATCACCGGCAGCACCACCGAGCCGGCGGTGAGCAGGGCGATCCCCGCGTACTCGGGTCCCGCTGACGACGTGGCGTCCGGTGGCGGCAGCGGGGCGGGCAGGACCGGGCGGCGCAGGTGGGCCGGCATCCGGCCGCGGCGGGCCGCGGCCGCGAGCGCCTCCGGCGGACCGAGCCGGTGCAGGATGTGCCGCGGGTCCTCCAGCGGATCGGCCACCGAGGTACGCCGCATCGCGATGTAGTCCGCGACGGTCGTCATCAGCTCGTCACGCAGCTCGGGGGCGAGGTCCTCGCTGGCGCCCCAGAGCGCGGCCAGGTAGTCCAGGACGAGGACGTCCGTGTGCGCCAGCGGCGTGGTGTCGTAGTGGTGCGGTACGGACGTCATCCGGATCCCCCTGAGCAGAGTGCGACAGTGCAGTCAGCATCGCGGCGGCCCACCCCGGCGCACATCTGGCCAGGGACGGATACCCCGGCCGGCCCTCTGTCTTTCGGCCGATCCGGTCCCGCCGCGGTGGTCAGGGCCGGTCCGGGGCGATAGTCCGTTTCGCGGATGGCCCGCGGGCCGTCCGTACGGCAGCCTGGTCCGGTGGACCACGGCGATCTTGCGAGCAATCCCGGTCAGCCCGGTTTTGCTACATCCGAGCCGTTCACCGCCGATGCTTTCAGCATGGCCGAGGACACCCGCGCACCCGCACGCTACGTGTGGATCACCGCCGCCCTCGCCGTCGCCAGCTGGCTGTGGTTCCTGCTGTTCAGCACCGTCGGCGCCGGGCACGTGGCGATCGCCTACCTGGCGGTGCCGCTGGGCGGTGTCTTCGCGGTGATCGGGCTGTTCCAGCTCTGGCGCACCGTACGCGGCGACCGCACGGCCAGCCGCTTCTGGCTCACCCTGCTGATCGCCGCCTCTTTCATGACCACCGGTTACGTGCTGATGGCCGTCAACGCCGCCCGGTTCTCGGTCGGCGACATGCCGCCGGACATGACGCTGTCCGCCGCCGGCTGCGTCGGGCTCGGCTTCGCGCTGGCCATGTGGGCCGTCGCCCGGGTGCCGGCGGGCTCGATGGATCCCGCCGAGCGCTGGCGCATGCATCTGGACCGGCTCGTCGCGTTCCTGGGCTGCGCGACGGTGCTGTGGCACTTCGGCCTCGCTCCCATGCTGACGGCCACCGAGCGCTGGGCGCCGCAGACGCTGTCCCTGGTGGGGCTGGCGTTCCTGCTCACCGTCGGCGGCATCACCAAGGTGTCGTACCTCGGTGACGGCCCGGTCGACCGGACCGCGATGCGGCTGGTCGCGGCCATGGGCCTGACCGCGGCCGGGGTGGCCGTGCTGGCCACCACGTTCGGCAACGCCGGTGGGGTGCCGTCGCAGGCCGTGGTGCTGCCCATCGCGCCGGTGCTGCTCACTCTAGCCGTGCGCGCGCAGGCCCAGGCCACGCTGGGCGGTCGCCGGGTGTCGCGCCGGTCCTCGCCGCTGCTGCCGTACCTGGCCATCGCGGCCGCGGACCTGCCGCTGATCGCCGTGGCCGCCGGGCCGCTGCAGTGGCCCGGCCGGGTCTCGCTGATCGCCGCCGTGCTGGTCAGCGTCCTGGTCACGGCCCGGCAGTTCGTGGCCTTCCGGGACAACAAGCGGCTGCTCAGCGACATCCGTGGCCAGGAGGTACGGCTGCAGCACGAGGTCAGCCACGACAGCCTGACCGGGCTGGCCAACCGGGCCCGGTTCCGCGGCGTGCTGCACGCCGCGCTGCTCAACGAGGCGTCCGCGACCGTGCTGCTGGTCGACCTGGACGATTTCAAGACGGTCAACGACTCGCTCGGCCACGACGTCGGGGACCGCCTGCTGGTCGCGGTGGCGGACGTGCTCCGCGAGCAGTGCGGGGCCGACGGCCTGCCGGTGCGCATCGGCGGCGACGAGTTCGCCGTGCTGCTCACCGGCGGCACCACGGTGGGGGAGACCGTCGCCCAGCGGGTGCTGGACGCGCTGACCCGGCCGATCAGCGAGCACCGGCTGCTGGTGCAGGCCAGCATCGGCATCGCGACCGCGGCGCCGGGCGCGACGCTCGACAGCGTGCTGCGCGACGCCGACGTGGCCATGTACGCCGCCAAGGGCCACGGCAAGGCCGGCTACGTACGCTATGTGCCGGGCATGGAGGAGCCGATCCTGGCCCACATCCAGCTCGGCGGCGAGCTGCGCCGGGGCCTGGACGAGGGCGAGTTCCGGGTCGTCTACCAGCCGGTGATCCGGCTGGCCGACCGCAAGATCATCGGCGTCGAGGCGCTGGTGCGGTGGGACCACCCGGTCCGCGGCCCGGTGTCGCCGGTCGAGTTCATCCCGGTCGCCGAGCGCACCGGCCTGATCGTCGAGCTGGGCCGTTTCGTGCTGCGCGAGACATGCCGGCAGATGGCGGCGTGGCTGGCCGAGTTCGGCCCGGACGCGTTGCAGAAGCCGGGCGTCAACGTCTCGGCGCGGCAGCTGCACGATCCCGACTTCGTCAGCGACGTGCTGGCCGCACTGGCCGATTCCGGCCTGCCCACCGACCGCCTGGTGCTGGAGCTGACCGAGTCCGCGGTGCTGCGCGGCAGCCAGGTGTCGCGCACCCTGCACGAGCTCGACCGGCTCGGCGTGGCGCTGGCCCTGGACGACTTCGGCACCGGTGAGTCGTCGCTGAGCCTGCTGCGCTCGTTCCCGGCGGCGATCGTCAAGCTGGACAAGTCCTTCGTGGACGGCATCGAGATCGAGGACGCCGGGGCCGGCCGGGACGCCAGCCAGGCGGTGGCCCGCGCGGTCATCCAGCTGGCGAACGCGCTGGGCCTGGACACGGTGGCCGAGGGCATCGAGAACGAGGCCCAGGCCGAGCAGCTGCGCCTGCTGGGATACACCCTCGGCCAGGGCTACCACCTGGCCCGGCCGATGCCCGCCGAGGAGTTCACCCGGCTGCTCGCCGCCCAGCGTCGCGCCGTCACGGCCTGACGTATACCGCTTGTCCCGCGCGGCCGGGCCGGGCACGGTGGGCATGTGACCGTCCACAACCACCGATCAGAAGTCGGTGAGCTGGGCGAAGGCTTTCGGAACGGGCGATGTCCGGCCTGTCCCCATCGTCTGATCCACGGCTTTGGCGGGCGCTTATCGCGTGCCACAGCCAAACTTTTGCATATTTCGAAGATTCTTTTCGCCACTTGAGCGAAACAAACCATTAACATCAGCAAGCGAACGACTTCGATGCAACAAAAGTGCTCCGACGTGGCGCAGGGCTCCCCGAGAGCCGCCGCCCGAGCGGCCGATGCCGTGCGCCCACGTCATTCCCGCACCACCTACCGGGAGGCAGTGCAAGCGATGCAGAACGAGTCCACCGTCAGCCGCCGTCATCTTCTGGGCGCCGCCGCGGCCGGTGCCGCCGTGGTCGGCAGCTCCGCCGTCCTGGCCTCACCGGCCGAGGCGTCCAAGGGCGGCCGCCGGCTCGCCCGGGTGCCGCGCGACAAGATCAGCGTGCAGCTCTACACCCTCCGCAACCAGCTCAATATCGACCTGGCCGCCAGCCTGGCCGAGCTGGCCGAGATCGGCTACACCCGGGTCGAGCACGCCGGCTTCGTCGGCCGCACGGCCGCCCAGTTCCGCGCCGCCCTGGACGCCGCCGGGCTGCGCGCGACCTCCGGCCACGTCGGCATCCCGCAACCGTTCAACGCCTCGACCTGGCAGGCTGCCCTCGAGGACGCCCAGATCGTCGGCAACAAGTACATCGTGCACCCGTACTTCGGCACCGACGCCAACGGGCCGATCCGCGACGGCTCCGTCTACAAAGCCTTCGCCCGGGACCTGAACAAGGCCGGTGCGCTCGCCCGCAAGGCCGGGCTCAGCTTCGGCTACCACAACCACCACAACGAGTTCCTGCCGCAGGACGGCGGCAAGCGCACCGGCTTCGACATCCTGACCCGCGAGACCGATCCCGGACTGGTGCACTTCGAGGTCGACCTGTACTGGGCCTGGCGGGGTGCGAACGACCCCGTGGACCTCATCCACGAGAACCGGGGGCGGATCCGCCAGGTCCACGTCAAGGACATGGCGGTCTCGAGCGGCTTCGAGGACCCCGGCGCCGGCCTGATCGACTTCGGCCGCATCTTCGAGCACTCCCGCGAGGCGGGCCTGGTCGAGTACATCGTGGAACGTGACGACGCGGGCAGCCCGCCGCGTACCCCCGCCGACGCGCTGACCACCGCGGAGGTCGGCTTCCGGTACCTCGACAACCTCCGGTTCTGAGGGGACTGCTGTATGAAGAAGCGATTGCTGACTGCCGTACCGGTGCTGGCTCTGCTCACGACGGCCCTGACCGTCCCGTCCGGACCGGCCGCCGCGAAGGCCCCGGCCGAGCCGCCGCCGGACGCGAACTTCCAGAAGGTCACCCTGGACGACTTCCCCGGCGAGCCGATTGCGCTGGCCGTGCTGCCGGACCGCCGGGTGCTGCACACCGCGCGCACCGGTGAGGTACGCATCAACGACCCGAAGAGCGGGCGCAACATCCTGGCCGCCAAGATCCCCGTTTATCTCCACGACGAGGAGGGTGTGCAGGGCGTCGCGATCGACCCGAACTTCAAGCAGAACAAGTGGGTCTACATCTACTACTCGCCGCCGCTGAACACGCCGATGGACAACCCGGCGACGCCGGCGGTCAACGAGGGCAACGCGCCGGAGAACGGCACCGCGGCCGACTTCGCCCCGTTCAAGGGCGTGATGCGGCTGTCGCGGTTCAAGCTCAACGGCAACACGCTGGCCCTGGCCAGCGAGCAGAAGATCATGGAGGTCGCCACCGACCGGGGTATCTGCTGCCACGTCGGCGGCAAGATCGACTTCGACAGCAAGGGCAACCTGTACCTGTCCACGGGTGACGACACCAACCCGTTCGCCTCCGACGGCTACACGCCGATCGACGAGCGGGCCGACCGCAACCCGGCCTTCGACGCGCAGCGCACCGCCGGCAACACCAACGACCTGCGCGGCAAGCTGCTGCGGATCAAGGTCGGCGCCAACGGCAGCTACACCATCCCGAAGGGCAACCTGTTCAAGCCGGGCACCGCGTACACCCGCCCGGAGATCTATGCGATGGGCCTGCGCAACCCGTTCCGATTCGCGGTCGACAAGAAGACCGACGTCGCGTACGTCGGTGACTACTCGCCGGACGCGAACAGCCCCAACCCCGCGCGGGGCCCGGCCGGGCACGGCCGCTGGATGGCCATCGACAAGCCCGCCAACTACGGCTGGCCGTACTGCGTCGCGCCCGACATGCCGTACGTCGACTTCGACTTCGCCACCCGGACCTCCGGCCAGCCGTTCAACTGCGCGGCGCCGGTCAACGACTCGCCCAACAACACCGGCAAGCGCAAGCTGCCGCCGGTGCAGAAGGCGGAGGTCATCTACACGTACGCGGCCTCGACGGAGTTCCCGGAGCTGGGCACGGGCGGCATCGGCCCGATGGGCGGCCCGGCGTACGACTTCGACGCCAAGAACAAGTCGGCGACCAAGTGGCCGAAGTACTACGACGGCAAGCCGCTGTTCTACGAGTGGACCCGCGACTACGTGCAGGAGTTCACGCTCGGCGCGGACAACGAGGTCACCGCGATCCGTGAGGTGCTGCCGTCGGTCATCTTCGACAACCCGATGGACCTGGAGTTCGGCCCGGACGGCTCGCTGTACGTGCTCGAGTACGGCGACGGCTACTTCTCCGAGAACCCGGAGGCGCAGCTGGCCCGCATCGACTACGTCCGCGGCAACCGCACCCCGCTGCCGAAGATCACGGCCACGCCGGTCCGCGGTGAGGCGCCGCTCACGGTGACCTTCTCCAGCGCCGGCACCACCGATCCCGACGGCGACAGCCTGCGCTACGCCTGGGACTTCAACGCCGACGGCATCGTCGACTCCCGGGCCCCCAACGCGGTCTACACGTTCACCGAGAACGGCAACTACCGGCCGACGCTGAAGGTGACCGACCCGACCGGCCGCTGGGCGTCCGCGGAGGTGCTGCTCCCGGTGGGCACGGCAGCCCCGCAGGTCACCCTGACCACCACGCCGAACCCGGACCAGCCGTTCGCCTTCGGTGACACGGTGAGCTACCAGGTCACCGTGGTGGACGACCAGCCGGTCGACTGCTCGAGGGTCACCGTGACCTTCATCCTGGGCCACGACCAGCACGGTCACCCGCTGTCCACGGCCACCGGCTGCAGCGGCTCCATCCAGACGTTCCTCGACCCGGGTCACGCCGGTGCGGAGAACCTGAACGCGGTGTTCGTGGCGTCGTACACCGACTCCGGCACCCCGCCGCAGACCGGGACGGACGAGGTCGTCCTCGACCCGACCGAGAGCTGAGGTAACCAGCGACCGAGGTCACCGCCGTCACCCACGGCGGTGACCTCGGCCGTTCCGCCCGCATCACGGCCCCGATTGCGCCACCCTGGTAGGCGTGGGGGTGCACCTGGAGCAGTGGTGGGCGCAGTTCCTCGAAGCGTCCGACCGTTTCGACGCCGCCTACCTGGTCGAGGGGCTCAGCGACCTGGTCGGCCCGTACATCAAGGCTCCGCTGCTCCGCCGCGAGGTCAAGATCGCCGCGGACGCGGTGGTCCGCCAGCTGGAGCGCCCGGCGAGCGCCGAACGCGCCGAGCACGGCCGCGAGGCCGCCGAACGGCTGTCGCGCACCCTGGACCGGATCCGGGAACGCGCGACCGGAGCCGCGATCGCCACCGAAGAGGCGGCGATCGTCGACCTGGCCCTGCGCGGCGACTACGCGGCGGCGGCCGCCGCGGCCGAGACCCTGGTGGACGAGAAGAAGCTGTACCGCCTGTTCGTCACGGCGCTGCGCCTGGAACGCTTCGACATCCCGATGACCCTGCGCCTGCTGGAGGGCGGCCAGACCCCGCGCGAGGCGATCCGCTCCGGCCACCTGATCGGCAAGTACAGCTGGTGGCCGTCCTGGCTGCTGCGCATCGTCACGGAACGGGCCCTGGCCGGCACCCTCGACGAGCAGACCATCGCGGCGCTGGACAAGTGCGCGTACGCGGAGCTGACCCCGCTGCAGGCGAACCTGGCCCGCAAGCTGCTGGGCGGCAACGAGGCCCTGATCAGCACGGCCGCCCACCGCCTGACCACCCTGGGGGAGACGGACGCGGCGGAACGGCTCCGCAAGGGCGACATAGCGGCGGTGGCGTTCGCGGCCCGCCTGAGCACCCAGTAGAGCGCGAACGGGCCCGGCCGTCGGGTGACGGCCGGGCCCGGGGGATCGGCAGTGGCTACGCGCCGCCGGCCGTCAGGGTCACCGTCTGGGGCTGGAAGCCCGCGCCGTTGATGTCCACGCCGGCCGCCTTGGCCTGGTCCTGGGCCTGCTTGATGTAGTCGTTGGTGAAGGCCAGGCCTTCCGGCTGCTTGGTCAGCACCGTGTCGCCGGTCTGGTTCTTCGTGGTCAGGGACAGGTCGACCGTCTGCTTCCAGTCCGCCTCGTTGATCGTGCCGACACCACCGGTCGCCGGCCAGACCAGCTTGTTCACCTCGTTCATCTGCCAGAGCTGGTGGCTCTTGCCGAGCTTGGAGCCCTTGGCCACCACCAGGTCGCGGCACGCCTCGGCGTTGTCGCGGCAGTACGCCCAGCCCTTGATCGTGCCGGCCAGGAACTTCACCGTCTGCTGCTGGTACGCCGGGTCGCTGAGCTTGTCCGTGTTGGCCCACACCGCGTCCTGCAGCATCGACGAGCCTTCGGTCTTCCAGTCGATGATGGCGAAGTCCTCGGGCGTGTAGAGCTTGCCGGTCGCCGGGCTCGTCGCCTCCAGCAGCTGGGCGTACTCGTTGTAGCTCATCGCCTGGGCGGCGTCGATCTCCTTCTTGAGCAGCGCCTGCATGTCGAACTGCTGCTGCACCAGCGTGACGTCCTTGCCCGGGTCCAGCCCGGCCTTGGTCATGCCGGCGAACAGTTCGAACTCGTTGCCGAAGCCCCAGTTGCCGACCTTCTTGCCCTTCAGGTCGGCGGCCTTGGTGATGCCGCTGTCCTTCCAGGCCACCTGGTACGTACCGGAGCGGGCGAAGATCTGCCCGACGTCGGTGATGCCGGCGCCCTGCTCCCGCGACGCCAGCGCCTTGGGGACCCAGGCCACCGCGTAGTCGGCCTTGCCCTGGGCCAGCACGGTCTGCGGCACGATGTCGACACCGCCTTCGAGCAGTTGCACGTCGAGGCCCTGCTCCTTGTAGAAGCCCTGGTCCACGGCGGCGATGTAGCCGGCGAACTGGGCCTGGTAGAACCACTGCAGCTGCAGCTTGATCGGGGTCAGGGCGCCGCCGCTGGCGCCCGGGGCCGTCGTCGTGGGGGTGTCGGCGGTGCCGCAGGCGCTCAGCGTGAGCACGGCGGCGATGAGGGTGGCGAACAAGGGACGACGCACACGAACTCCTACGAGATGAGGCGGGTTTTCCAGGGCATCGCGATCCGCTCCAGCAGGAGCGTGGCTAGGTAGAAGAACAGTCCGAGCAGGCAGGCGCCGACCACGAAGGCCCAGGCACGGGGGTACGCGGTGAACGCGGCGGCGGAGGTGATCCGCGCGCCGAGCCCGTCCTGCAGTCCGCCGAAGTACTCGGCGACCACCGCGGCGATGACGGCCAGCGACGACGCCTGTCGCAGGCCGGTGAAGACGAAGGGCAGCGCGCCGGGCAGCCGGACCAGCCGGGTGAAGGTCCAGCCGCCGGCGGCGTAGCTGGTCATCAGCTCCCGGTGGGTCGGGTCGACCTCGCGCAGGCCGCGCAGCGTGTTGATGAAGACCGGGAAGAACACGATGATCCCGGCGACCAGCCGGCGGGGCACGCTCGAGGTCGACTCGAACATGTTGTTGAGGATCGGGGCCAGCGCGATGATCGGCAGCGCGTTGAGCACCGCGGCCAGCGGGACGGACACCTCGGAGAGGATCCGGAACCGGCTGGCCGCCATCGCGGCGAGCACCCCGGCGACCGTGCCCCAGGTCAGCCCGACGAGCGCGTTGAGCCCGCTGGCCAGCCCGGCCTCCCACACGTTCTGGCGCTGCACGACCAGCTCGTGCCAGATCGCCGACGGCGCCGGCAGGATGAACGGCGCGATCCGCCCGAGCGTGACGGTCAGCTCCCACGCCACCAGCGCCAGGATCCCGAGCAGGACCGGCGGGGCGACGCGGCGCAGGAGATTCACGGCGCGGTCGCTTCGGAGGTACGGGGCGACGGCGCCGCAACCGCGGCGGCGCCCTCCGCCCCCACAGCTTCCGGCGCCGCACCGGCGTCCACGCCCGGCCCCGCTTCCACGCCGGGCCCCGTGCCCCGCAACGCGCGGCGGACCGCGGTGATCGCCGCGAAGTACGCCGGGGACTGCCGGGCCGCGTCGTCGCGCGTGCCCAGCTCGACGTCGATCGTCGCGGTGATCCGCCCCGGCCGCGGCGACATCACCACGACCCGGTCGGACAGGAACACCGCCTCCGAGATGGAGTGCGTGACGAAAACCGTGCTGGTGCCGGTCTGGGCGCAGATCGCCAGCAGCTCCGACTGCAACCGCTCGCGGGTCATCTCGTCGAGCGCGCCGAACGGCTCGTCCATCAGCAGCAGCGGGGGGTGCACGGCCAGGGCCCGGGCGATCGCGACGCGCTGCTGCATGCCGCCGGAGAGCTGGGCCGGATAGTGCCCGGCGAAGTCGGCCAGCCCGACCAGCGCCAGCATCTCCGTGGCCCGGGCCTTGCGCTCGGCCCGGGAGGCGCCGCGCAACTCCAGCGGCAGCTCCACGTTGCGCTGCACCGTGCGCCATTCGAAGAGGCCGGCCTGCTGGAACGCGATGCCGTACTCCTGGTCCAGCCGGGCCCGGGCGGCCGGTTTGCCGGCCACTTCGACCGTCCCGGCCGTCGCCGGGATCAGGTCGGCGATCAGCCGCAGCAGGGTGCTCTTGCCGCACCCGGACGGCCCGATCAGGGAGACGAACTGGCCGGCCGGGATGGCCAGGTCGATGCCGGTCAGGGCGGTGACCTCGTCGGGCCGGCCCGGGTTGAAGATCTTGGACACTCCGGTCAGGGATACCGCGGTCACATCGTCACCACCGATACGCGTCGTCGGTGCCGCATCAGCGGCAGTTCCAGCAGGCTGACCAGGGCGGCGACGACGAGCCCGAGCAGGGCCGCGCCGAGCATGGCGGTGTAGACCTTGGCGGGATCACTGGTGGCCTCCCGGGAGTACTCGATGATGAGCCGGCCGATGCCGCCGCGCGTACCGGTGGAGATCTCACCGACCACCGCGCCCACGACGGCGGCCGCGCCGGCCAGCCGCAGGGCCGGGAACAGGTACGGCAGTGAGGCCGGCAGGCGCAGCTTGACCAGCGTGCGCCACCACCCGGCGGCGTAGCTGCGCATCAGCTCGACCCCAGCCGCCTGCGGCGACTGCAGACCGCGCAGCATGCCCACGGCGACCGGGAAGAAGGCCAGGTACGCCGCGATGACCGCGACCGTCATCCACTCCGGCCAGACCGTGCCGCCCCAGCCGGCGATGAGCGGCGCGAGCGCGACCAGCGGCACGGTCTGCGACAGGATCACGTACGGCAGCAGACCCCGCTCGACGATCCGGAACCGCTGCATGGCCACCGCCAGCAGCAGGCCGATCACCGCGCCGGCCGCGAAGCCGACCGTGGTGATCCCCAGCGTGAAGAAACTGGCGCTGAGCACCGCCTGCCAGACCGGCCGGCCGCCGGTGAGTTCCGGACGGCCGAGCCGGCTGAGCATCTCCCACACGTGCGGCATCGACAGGTCGTCGGCCCGGGGCAGGATCCGGACGCCGAACAGCACGGTGCCGTCCGGGTTCCCGACCGCCTTGTAGCCCTCCCAGAGGGCGATGAGCACGACCAGGCCGGCGCCGGCGCTGAGCACACGTCTCACGCGACCACCGGGATGATCTTCTCGCCGTACGCCCGCAGGGTCGCCTCTTTGTCGTCGTGCTGCAGGTAGAGGGCGAACTGGTCGACCCCGATGGCCCGCAGCTCCTCCAGGCGTTGCAGGTGCGCCTCGACCGGGCCGAGGACGCAGAACCGGTCCACCACCTCGTCCGGCACGAACGAGGTGTGCGAGTTGCCGGCCCGGCCGTGCTCGGCGTAGTCGTAGCCCTGCCGGCCCTTGATGTAGTCGGTCAGCACCTGCGGCACCGCGCCGTCGGCGCCGTAGCGGGCCACGATGTCGGCGACGTGGTTGCCGACCATGCCGCCGAACCAGCGGGTCTGGTCCCGCTGGTGGGCCAGGTCGTCACCGACGTAGGCGGGCGCGGCGACGCAGAACTTGATGGCCGCCGGATCGCGGCCGGCCCGCTCCGCGGCGGCCCGGACCGCCTTGATCATCCAGGCCGCGATGTCCGGGTCGGCGAGCTGCAGGATGTAGCCGTCACCCACCTCACCGGTCAGGGCCAGGGCCTTGGGCCCGTACGCCGCCACCCACACGTCCAGCCGGCTGTCGGGTGCCCAGGCGAACCGCAGCTGCTGACCGCGCAGCGACACCGTCTCCCCGCTGGCCAGGCCGCGGATCACGCCGATGCTCTCGCGCAGCTGGGCCAGCGAGTTCGGTCGCAGGCCCAGCACCCGCAGGGCCGAGTCGCCGCGGCCGATCCCGCAGATGGTGCGGTTGCCGTACATCTCGTTGAGGGTGGCGAACTGGGACGCGATCACGGTCCAGTCCCGGGTGCCCGGGTTGGTCACCATCGGGCCGACGATCACCCGCTCGGTGTCGGCCAGGATCTTGCTGTAGATGACGAACGGCTCCTGCCACAGCACGTGCGAGTCGAACGTCCACACGTGGCTGTAGCCCAGCTCCTCCGCCTTCTTCGCCCATTCCACCACCTCCCGGGCGGGTGGGTCGCATTGCAGGACGACACCGATGTCCATGCTCACCGCACCTCCGGGAAGCCCAGGTCGACCGTGGACGAGGCGGGGTCGGGCCAGCGTGAGGTGACCACCTTGCTGCGGGTGTAGAACTGGATGCCCTCGGGGCCGTACATGTGCAGGTCGCCGAAGAGCGAGCTCTTCCAGCCGCCGAAGCTGTAGTAGGCCACCGGTACGGGCACCGGCACGTTGACGCCGACCATGCCGCAGTTGACGTCGTACTGGAACCGCCGCGCCGCCCCGCCGTCGCGGGTGAAGATCGCCGTGCCGTTGCCGTACTCGTTGTTGTTGACGAGCTCGAGCGCCTGCTCGTAGCTGTCGGTCCGGACCACCGACAGCACCGGCCCGAAGATCTCGTCGGTGTAGAGCGGCGAGTCGGTCGGCACCTTGTCGACCAGCGACGCGCCCAGGAAGAAGCCCGGGCTTTCGCTGATCGGCGCGTCCCGTCCGTCGACGACCACCTCGGCACCGCCGGCGCCGGCCAGATAGCCGGCCACCTTGTCGCGGTGCTCGCGGCTGATCAGCGGGCCCATCTCGGCCGCCGGGTCGCTGGCCGGGCCGACCGTGATCCGGGCGATCCGGTCCTTGATCGCGGCGACCAGCGGGTCACCGACGGCGCCGACCGCCACCACGACCGAGACCGCCATGCAGCGCTCGCCGGCCGAGCCGTACCCGGCGCTGACCGCGGCGTCCGCGGCCGCGCCGACGTCGGCGTCCGGGAGCACCACCATGTGGTTCTTCGCGCCGCCCAGGGCCTGCACCCGCTTGCCGGCCCGGCTGCCCTGCTCGTAGACCGACCTGGCGATCGGTGTGGAGCCGACGAACGACAGCGCCTGCACGTCCGGGTGGGCGATCAGCGTCTCGACGGCCTCCCGGTCGCCCTGCACGACGTTGAACGCGCCGTCCGGCAGCCCGGCCTGGCGCAGCAGGTCGGCCAGCAGCAGCGAGACCGACGGGTCCTTCTCGCTGGGCTTGAGCACGAAGGTGTTGCCGCAGACCAGGGCGTTGCAGAACATCCACATCGGGACCATGGCCGGGAAGTTGAACGGCGTGATGCCGGCGACCACCCCGAGCGGCTGCCGGATCGAGTAGACGTCCACCCCGGTCGAGGCCTGCTCGCTGTACCCGCCCTTGAGCAGGTGCGGCGCGCCCGCGGCGAACTCGATGTTCTCCAGCCCGCGGGCCAGCTCGCCGCCCGCGTCGGCGACCGTCTTGCCGTGCTCCTGGCTCACCAGCGACGCGATCTCCTTGCGGTTCGCGTCGACCAGCTCGCGGAAGCGGAACATGACCTCGGCCCGGCGGGACAGCGACGCCGCCCGCCAGGACGGGAAGGCGGCCTTGGCCGCGGCCACCGCGTGCGCCGTCTCGGCCGCGGTCGCCGCGACGACGTACGCCTGCTGCTCGCCGGTGGCCGGGTCCCAGACCGGCAGCTGCCGGCCGCTGGTGCCCTCGACGGCGGCGCCGTCGATCCAGTGTCTGATCTCGCGCATGTGGCCCCCTAGACCAGGTAGTCCGAGAGTCCCCGGCGGACGTACTGACCATGGCCCTTACGGCCCAGGTATTCGCCGCCGCGCACGACGACCGTGCCGCGGGAGATGACGGTGTCGACCTTGCCGTCGATCTCCCAGCCCTCCCAGGCCGAGTGGTCCATGTTCATGTGGTGGGTGGCCGCGCTGATCCGGGTACGGCCGGCCGGGTCGTACAGCACGATGTCGGCGTCCGAGCCGGGGGCGATGACGCCCTTGCGCGGGTACATGCCGAACATCCGGGCCGGGGTCGTGGCGATCGTCTCCACCCAGCGGGCCAGCGACAGCTTGCCGTCGACCACACCTTGATAGAGCAGGTCGACGCGGTGCTCGACGCTGCCGATCCCGTTGGGGATCTTGGAGAAGTCGCCCAGGCCCAGCTCCTTCTGGTCCTTCATGCAGAACGGGCAGTGGTCGGTGGAGACCACGGCCAGGTCGTTGGTGCGCAGGCCGCGCCACAGGTCGGCCCGGTGGCTCTCGTGCTTGCTGCGCAGCGGCGTCGAGCAGACCCACTTGGCGCCCTCGAAGCCCGGCGCGCCCAGCTGGTCCTCCAGCGTCAGGTACAGGTACTGCGGGCAGGTCTCGGCGAAGACGTTGCGCCCCTGGTCCCGGGCCGCCGCGACCTGTTCGAGGGCCTTGGACGCGGACAGGTGCACGATGTAGAGCGGGCAGTCCGCGGCCACGCTGGCCAGCCAGATCGCCCGGCTGGTGGCCTCGGCCTCCAGCTCCTGCGGCCGGGTCAGGCCGTGGTGGATCGGGTCCGTCTCGCCGCGTTCCAGGGCCTGCTTGACCAGCACGTCGATGGCCGGGCCGTTCTCCGCGTGCATCATGATCATGGCGCCGTTGTCGCGGGCCTTCTGCATCGCCCGCAGGATCTGCCCGTCGTCGCTGTAGAACACCCCCGGGTACGCCATGAACAGTTTGAAGCTGGAGATGCCCTCGTCGGTGACGAGCTGGTCCATGGCCTTGAGCGAGTCGTCGGTGACGCCGCCCAGGATCATGTGGAAGCCGTAGTCGATGTGGCAGTTGCCCTCGGCCTTGGCGTGCCAGGCGGCCAGCCCGTCCTGCACGACCTCGCCGTAGCGCTGCACCGCGAAGTCGATGATCGTGGTGACGCCGCCGAAGGCCGCCGCCCGGGTCCCGGTGTCGAAGGTGTCGCTGGCGTGCGTACCGCCGAACGGCAGCTCCATGTGGGTGTGCGCGTCGACCGCGCCCGGGATCACGTACTTGCCGGTGGCGTCGATGGTCTCGTCCTGGTGCGGCGCTGCCCCCGGGGCGTAGAGGGCGACGATCTTCTCGCCGTCGACGAGGACGTCCGCCGGGATCGGGCCGGTCGACCCGACCACCGTCCCGCCCTTGATCAGGTAGCTGCCTTCAGTCCGGTCAAGGGCGGTGGCGGGGCGGTTGGACGGGGTCACGACTGTGCCTCCTTAGCCGTGCTCTCCTGGCCCTCGCTGTCCGGGCCGTGGGTCGCTTCCGGTCGGCGAAGCTCGGTGCAGTCGATCACGGCGCTACCAGCCCGTCGTAGCTGTCGGGCCGGCGGTCGCGGTAGAACTGCCAGCGGTCCCGGACGGTGGTGAGCAGGTCCATGTCCAGGTCGCGGACGATCAGCTCCGGGTTGTGGGTGTCGCCGACCGCGCCGACGAACTTGCCCTCCGGGTCGACGAAGTAGGACTGGCCGTAGAAGTCGTTGTCGCCGAGCTCCTCGACACCGGTGCGGTTGATCGCGCCGATGAAGTACTCGTTGGCCACCGCGCTGGCCGGCTGCTCCAGCTGCCACAGATACGACGACAGGCCCCGGCTGGTCGCCGACGGGTTGAAGACGATCTGCGCGCCGTTCAGGCCCAGGGCTCGCCAGCCCTCCGGGAAGTGCCGGTCGTAACAGATGTAGACGCCGACCTTGCCGACCGCGGTGTCGAACACCGGGTAGCCCAGGTTGCCGGGGCGGAAGTAGAACTTCTCCCAGAAGCCGTTGACCTGCGGGATGTGGTGCTTGCGGTACTTGCCGAGGTACGAGCCGTCGGCGTCCACCACGGCCGCCGTGTTGTAGAGGACGCCGGGCTGCTCCTGCTCGTACATCGGCAGGACCATCACCATGCCGAGCTCGGCGGCCAGTGCCTGGAAGCGTTCGGTGGTCGGGCCGGGGATGGACTCGGCGTACTCGTAGTAGGCCTTGTCCTGGACCTGGCAGAAGTAGGGGCCGTAGAACAGCTCCTGGAAGCAGATCACCTTGGCGCCCTGGGCGGCGGCGTCGCGAGCGTAGTCCTCGTGCGCCTTGATCATCGATTCCTTGTCGCCCGTCCAGTTGGTCTGGACGAGGGCGGCCCGGATGACGTTGCTCATCGCTGCGGCCCCTCTCTGAAATCAGTGGTGGCGTGGGTCACCCCACGATTGTGATCGTCCGTCCACCCGCTGTCATCGTCCCCAGCTCATCGCTTGACATCCGGGGTTGATGTCGTAGGACACTAATGACACAACCACGGGCGGACAATTGCTCGCGTGTAACCAAATGTTTCGGCGACGTAAGAAGCGCGCCGGGCGGCGGCGGGAGGTCGGGCGGTTTGCTGGGGCTCATCACGGGCGCGGTCGACGACCGCAGCGCCCGGGGCATCGCCGCGGCGGTCAGCCGGCTCGTCACCGCCGGTGAGCTGCCGGTCGGGGCGCGGCTGCCCACCGTGCGCGACGTCGCCCGCGAGCTCGGGGTCAGCCCGACCACGGTGAGTGAGGCCTGGCGCAGCCTGAGCCGGGCCGGGGCGATCCAGACCCGGGGCCGGTCCGGCTCGTTCGTCGCTGCCCCGGTCCTGCCCCGCCAGCGCCTGCGGTACGCCCAGCTGCACGGCCTGCTGACCGGGGTGGCCCGGGACTACTCCACCGGCGTGCCCGACCACGACCTGCTGCCCAGCGTCACCGAGTCGCTCAAGCGCGTCGGGGATGCCCGGCTCACCACGAGTTACCTCGACGCCGCCGTGCTGCCGCCGCTGGAGCAGGTGCTGCGGCAGCGCTGGCCGTACCCGCCGGATCAGCTCACCGTGGTCGACGGGGCGCTGGACGCCCTGGACCGGGTGACCGCCACCCTGGTCCGCTTCGGCGACCACGTGGTGGTGGAGAACCCCGCCTTCCCGCCGGTGCTCGACCTGCTCGAGGCGGTCGGGGCCACCGTGGTGGGGGTGCCGATCGACGAGCAGGGGATGTGCCCGGACGCGCTGGGGGAGGCGCTGAAGACGTACGACCCGGTCGCGGTCTATCTGCAGCCGCGGGCGCACAACCCGACCGGGATCAGCATGACCGCGCGCCGGGCCGGTGAGCTCGCCGACGCGCTGGCCGCGTACCCGGAGGTCACGATCGTCGAGGACGACCACGCCGGCGACATCGCCACCGCGCCCCCGGTCAGCCTGGGCAGCCGGCTGCCGGACCGGACGGTGCACGTCGCCGGCTTCTCCAAGAGCCACGGCCCGGACCTGCGGCTGGCCGCCCTGGCCGGTCCGGCGCCGCTGATCACCGCGGTGGCCGACCGGCGGCTGCTCGGGCCCGGCTGGTCCAGCCGCCTGCTCCAGGCGGTGCTGCTCGACCTGCTCACCGACGCCGACGCGATCGCCCAGGTCGCCGCCGCCCGCCAGGCCTACGCCGAGCGCCGGTCAGCCCTGCTCACCGCCTTGGCCGCGCACGGCGCCACGGCGACCGCCGCGGACGGCATCAATCTCTGGCTGACCGTCGAGGATCAGCAGATGGCCATGCTCGCCCTGGCCGCACACGGCATCGCGGTCGCCCCGGGCGCGCCGTTCGAGGTCACCGGGCTCGGCGTAGAGCACGTCCGGGTCACCGCCGGGCTGGTCCGCGACGACTTCGACTCCCTGGCCCGGACTCTTGCTTCCGCCGCCGGCGCGTCCGCGCGCGGCAGCGGCCCCCGTTCCCGCCCGCACCCGCGGGGCTGGCGCTGACTCCCTTGGAGGACCCCGTGACCGATGACCTGCTCGCCCGGCACCAGGCCGTGCTGCCCTCCTGGGTGACGACCTACTACGGCGACGACGCGATCGAGCTGGTGAGTGGCTCCGGCCGCCGGGTGACCGACGCGAACGGCCGCAGCTACCTGGACTTCTTCGGCGGCGTGCTGACCAACATGCTGGGCTACGACATCGCCGAGGTGCGCGAGGCCGTGGAGCGCCAGCTGGCCACCGGCATCGTGCACAGCTCGACCCTGTACCTGATCCGGCAGCAGGTCGAGCTGGCCGAGAAGATCGCCCGGGTCTCCGGCATCCCGGACGCCCGGGTCTTCTTCACCAACTCGGGCACCGAGGCCAACGAGGCCGCGCTGCTGTTCACCACCAACTTCCGCCGGTCCAACCAGATCCTGGCCATCCGCAACAGCTACCACGGCCGGTCCTTCGCGGCGATGGCGATCACCGGGCACCGCAGCTGGTCCGCCAGTGCGCTCAGCCCGATCTCGGTGTCCTGGCTGCACTCCGGCGAACGGCTGCGCGGCCGGATGAAGGGCCTGTCCGACAGCGAGCACATCGACGCCGCGGTCGAGGACCTGCGCGAGGTGCTGGCCACCACCACCGCGGGCGACGTCGCGGCGCTGATCGCCGAGCCGATCCAGGGCGTCGGCGGCTTCGTGCACGCCCCGGACGGGCTGCTCGGCGCGCTGAAGAAGGAGCTCGACAACCACGGGATCCTGCTGATCGCCGACGAGGTGCAGACCGGCTGGGGCCGTACCGGTGAGCACTTCTGGGGTTATCAGGCGCACGACGTGCAGCCCGACCTGATCACCTTCGCCAAGGGCATCGGCAACGGCTTCGCGCTGGCCGGCGTGGTGGGCCGCGCGGAACTGGTCAACGCGGTCCCGGCGACCAGCTTCTCCACCTTCGGCGGCAACCCGGTCTCCACGGCCGCGGGCAACGCCGTGCTGGACTACGTGCTCGACCACGACCTGCAGGCCAATGCGAAGCGCACCGGCGCGATCCTGCTCGAAGGGCTGGGCGCGGCGGCCGCGGGGACGAAGATCGTGGGCGAGGTCCGCGGCCGCGGCCTGATGATCGGCATCGAATTCGTCCGGCCGGGCACCACCGAGCCGGACCCGGCCGCGACCATGCGCGTCTTCGACGAGTGCCGCAAGGGCGGCCTGCTGGTCGGCAAGGGCGGCCTGTACGGCAACGTGCTGCGGATGGGCCCGCCGCTGACGCTGACCGAGGACGAGGCGCGCGAGGGCCTGGGCATCCTGGTGGAGGCGATCCGCACGGCCGACGCGGAGGCTTTCTGAGGCAAACCTGGCGGCCGGTGAGCGTTCGGTGACCTTCCGGCGGCGGCTCCGGCAACGCTGATGAAATTTCCCACGCGTTGCCGGACCACCCCTTTTGCAGGTTGATCCGGGGCGCGACCATCGGCGTGTGACAGAGACTTCCGTGATTCTCGCCCTGGTGGTCATCACCGCCCTCGGGTTCGATTTCACGAACGGGTTCCACGACACCGCCAACGCGATGGCCACCTCCATCGCCACCCGTGCCCTCCGGCCGAAGGTCGCCGTCGCCCTTTCCGGCATCCTCAACCTCATCGGCGCCTTCCTCTCCGTCGAGGTCGCGCTGACCGTCACCAACGCCGTGGTGAAGATCCAGAACTCCAACGGCACGCCGAAGCCGGAGCTGCTCGCCGACGGCGGCTCGGCGCTGTTGCTGATCATCCTCGCGGGCCTGGTCGGCGGCATCGTCTGGAACCTGCTGACCTGGCTGCTCGGCCTGCCGTCGAGCTCGTCGCACGCGCTGTTCGGCGGCCTCATCGGCGCCAGCATCGCGGGCCTGGGCTGGGCCGGGGTCAACTGGAACGGCGACGGCAGCAAGCTCGACGGCGTCATCGGCAAGGTCATCCTGCCGGCGCTGATGTCGCCGGTCATCGCCGGTGCCGTCGCCGCCGCCGGCACCTGGCTGATCTACCGGCTCACCGTGGGCGTCGCCCAGCGCTTCACCGACAACGGCTTCCGCTGGGGCCAGATCGGCAGCGCCTCGCTGGTCTCGCTGGCCCACGGCACCAACGACGCGCAGAAGACCATGGGCGTCATCACCCTCGCCCTGATCGCCGCGGGCGACTGGACCGACACCGGGAACATTCCGTTCTGGGTGAAGGCCTCCTGCGCCCTGGCCATCGCGCTGGGCACCTACCTCGGCGGCTGGCGGATCATCCGCACGCTCGGCAAGGGCCTGGTGGAGATCGCCCCGCCGCAGGGCCTGGCCGCCGAGTCCGCCGCGGCCGCGGTGATCCTGTCCTCCAGCCACCTGGGCTTCGCGCTCTCCACGACGCACGTCGCCACCGGCTCGATCCTGGGCTCCGGGGTCGGCCGGCCCGGGGCGCGGGTGCGCTGGCGGGTCGCCGGGCGCATGGTCGCCGCCTGGCTCATCACCCTGCCGGCCGCCGCGCTCGTCGGCGCCCTGATGTGGTGGGTGACCGACCTGCTCGGCGGCGGGCTCGCCGGCGCGATCGCGGTGACCGCGATCCTCGTCGCCGCCGCGCTCGGCATGTATCTGCGGTCGCGCCGCACACCGGTCGACCACAACAACGTCAACGACGAGTGGGAAGCGGCGCCGGCCGCCGACCGCGTCCCCGCCGGCACGGCGAGCTGAGAGGGCCTGCGACATGCACAACCTGGGATTCGCCCTCGAGGGCGCGTGGAAAGTCCTGCTGGCCAGCATCGTCCTCGGCGCCGGGCTGCCGGCCCTGTTCGCCCTGGGCATCCGTTCCCTGGCCTACGGCGCGGGCGGCGACGCCGAGGTGCACGAGTCGGGGGTGTCCGGCCCCAGGGCGCACCCGATCGGCACGGTGACCGGTTATCTGCTGTTCGCGATCGTGGTGCTCGGCGTCGTGCTGGGTATCACGTTCATCGTGGCCAGCGGCTTCGGCAAGGCGCTGAGCTTTGAGCACCTCTACCCGACCATCGTGGACAAGTGACCGGGGGCGTCCGTGACCGATTCCCGTTCGAACTTCATGACCCGGGCCGTCGAGTGGCTGCGCGCCGGTTACCCGACCGGTGTGCCGCGCGGGGACTACGTGGCCCTGCTCGGGGTGCTGCGCCGCAAGCTGACCGAGGAGGAGGTCCGCAAGATCGCCGTGGACCTCGCGGACCAGTCCGTGCTCGCCGGTGACGACCCGATCAGCACCGCCGACATCGAGCAGATGATCAGCTCGTCGCTGTTGCAGGAGGCCACGCCCGAGGACGTGGTCCGGGTCTCGGCCCGGCTCGCCGCCGGTGGCTGGCCGCTGGTCGACCCGCCCGAGGGCGACTGACCCCGATCGTGCGGGCCCGGTGGACGCCGGGCCCGCACGACCGGACCCGGCGGGGTCAGCCCGGGTGGTGCACCTCGGCCAGCCGGTAGACGGGCGTCGGCAGGCCCTCGTAGCGCGCCTTGAGCTGCAGGGCCAGGTAGAGCGAATAGTGCCGCGACTGGTGCAGGTTGCCGCCGTGGAACCACAGGTTCTCCTGCTGGGTCGGCTTCCACATGTTGCGCTGCTCGCCCTCCCACGGCCCGGGATCCTTGGTGGTGCCCGAGCCCAGGCCCCACACCTTGCCGACCCGGTCCGCGGTCTCCCGGTCGACCAGGTCGGCGACCCAGCCGTTCATCGAGCCGTAGCCGGTGGCGTAGACGACCAGGTCCGCCTCCAGCTCGGTGCCGTCGGCCAGCACCACGGACGTCTCGGTCAGGTGGTCGACCTGACCGTGGGCGAGCTTGATCCGGCCGTCCGCGACGAGCTCGGCGGCGCCCACGTCGATGTAGTAGCCGGAGCCGCGGCGCAGGTACTTCATGAACAGCCCGGACCCGTCGTCGCCCCAGTCGTGCTGGAAGCCGGCCTTCTCCAGGCGGGTGTAGAAATCGTGATCGCGTTCGGCCATCTGCTCGTACAGCGGGATCTGGAACTCATGCATGATCCGGTACGGCAGCGACGCGAAGATCAGGTCGGCCCGTTCGGTGCTGACCCCCGCCTCGACGGCCTCCTCGGAGTAGAGCGCGCCCAGCCCGATCTCCATCAGCGACGCGGACTTGACGATGTGCGTCGAGGAACGCTGGACCATGGTCACGTCGGCGTCGTGCTCCCACAGCGCCCCGCAGATGTCGAAGGCCGAGTTGTTCGAGCCGATCACCACCACCTTGCGCCCCCGGTACGCCTCCGGGCCGGGATGCCGGCTGGAGTGGTGTTGCTCGCCGCGGAACACGTCCTGGCCCGGCAGGCTCGGATAGTTGGCCTTGCCGGACATGCCGGTGGCGAACACCAGCTGGGCCGGGCGCAGCTCCACGGATTCGCCGTCGCGGTCCACCGTGACCTGCCACCGGCCCGCCTCGGCGTCGTAGCGGGCCGAGCGGACCTCCGCCTTCGACCAGTACGGCACCTCCATGACCCGGGTGTACATCTCCAACCAGTCGGCGATCTTGTCCTTGGGCGCGAACACCGGCCAGTTCTTCGGGAACGGCAGGTACGGCAGGTGGTCGTACCAGACCGGGTCGTGCAGGCAGAGGCTCTTGTAGCGTCCGCGCCACTGGTCGCCGGGGCGCTCGTGCCGGTCCAGCACCAGCGCCGGTACGCCGAGCTGCCGCAGCCGGGCGCCCAGGGCGATGCCACCCTGCCCGCCGCCGATGACGACCACGTACGGCTGGCGCTCGTACCCCAGGGTCTGCTCCTCGGTCTCCCGCTCCTCGCGCCAGGAGCGGCGCCCGGGCCGCAGCTCGTGCTCGACCCCCTGCGGCCGGCCCTCCTCGAAGCCCTTGAGCTCGCGCAGCGTGGTCAGCAGCGTCCAGGCCCGGCCGTCGCGCAGCCGCAGGTGACCGGTGCCGCGCCCGACGCGGGTCTCGAAGCGCAGCCACGCCTCGGTGACCCCGTCGGCCTCGGCCGGTTCGCCGTCGATCGTGAAGCCGCCCGGGTCCACGTCGTCGAGGCGGGTGGTGAGCAGGTCGGTCACGCCGTCCGGGCCCTCCACCGTGGTGATGTTCCAGGAGAACGCGACCAGGTCGCGCCAGAAGCTGTCGGCGCCGAACAGGGCGGCGGCCCGCGGGATGTCCCGGTCGTGCAGCGCGGCCTCGAACGCCGTGAGCCACGCCTGGACCCGCTCTCGTGTCTCTGTCATGCCTGCCAGCACACGACCGGCGCCCGCGCCGCACCAGGGTTGCAAGGAGTTGCACACCACGGGTGTGGCGGCGGTCACAGTGAGCGGGTTACGCTCGCCGGGTCGGGAGGAGGCCGGGCGTGGGCGAGCTGAGCGCGGTCCGGCCCGGCACGGATCTGTCCCGGCACGCCCGCGAGCTGGTCCGGGTGCACGACGCGGTCCTCGGCGGCCGCAGCGCGCCGGCCCGGCCCCGGGCCGTGGTCGCCCGTTCCTGGTCGCGGGTCCTGCGCACCGGGCTCGATCCGGACGGCGCCAACGCCCGCGACCCGCATCCCCGGGAAGAGATCGAACGCCGCCGCCGCGAGTCCCCGCTGCACCTGATCGTCGGTGAGCTGGCCCAGGTGATCCAGCACGTCGCCCTGCTGGTGGTGACCGACGCCGACGGGGTGATCCTGTGGCGGGTCGGCGGACCGGCCGTGCTGCGCCGCGCCGACACGCTCGGGTTCGGCGAGGGCGCGACCTGGACCGAGTCCACAGTGGGCACCAACGCCATCGGCACCGCGCTGGTCGAGGCGGCGCCGGTGCAGCTGTTCTCCGCCGAGCACTTCGAGCAGGCGCAGCACGCCTGGTACTGCAGCGCCCACCCGATCCACGACCCGCGCACCGGGGAGCTGCTGGGCATCGTCGACGTCAGCGGTCCGGCGCTCACCCTGCACCCGGCGATCGCGGCGCTGGTCGAGACCGGCGTACGGCTGGCCGAGTCGCAGCTGTGGCGTCACCACGCGGCCCGGCTGGACCGCCTGCGCCGCTCGGCCGAGCACGTCGTCAGCACCGCGACGGGCCCGCTGCTGGTCGTCGACGACCACGGCTGGGTGGCGCACCACGCGGGCGTGGCCGTCCGCGACCGGATCGCCGTGCCCCGGGCGGACACCGCTCTGGCCGTGCCGGGTCTCGGACTGTGCCTGCCGGAGCGGCTCGCCGAGGGCTGGATCGTGCGCCCGGCCGGTCCGGCGGCCGGCATCCGGGCCTCGCTGGACCGTACGGGCGCACCGGTGCTGTCGGTGGCGGGGGAGGACTCGCTGTGGCGCGCGCCGCTGACCCGCCGGCACGCCGAGATCCTGACGCTGCTGCACGCCGCCGGCCCGCAGGGACTGAGCGCCGGCCGGCTCAGTCGCGCGCTCTACGGCGACGACGCCCACGTGGTGACCGTACGGGCTGAGGTCTCCCGGCTCCGCAAGGCCATCGGTGCCCTGGTGGCGACCGGTCCGTACCGGCTGGCACCGGGCGTCAGCTGGGAGATCGTGGGGTCGGCCGGCCCGTTGCCGGAGGTCTGAAAATTGTTTTGATCCATTCTGGGAGCGCTTCCGTATTGAGGACCGAGGTCCTACGACAGGAAGGCTCAGGCGACAGAATGAATCGCTCCCGTACTCCCGCCCGGCGCTGGCAGATCGCCGGTGTAGGCGCAGTCGCCGTGGCACTCGTCGGCGTCGGCCTGGGTGTGGCATCCGCCGGCGAATCCACCGCCCCCACGGTCAACTGCCCGGCCGTCGCCGGTGCCCTCGGTGCCGTGCCGGCGCAGGCCCAGGCGGAGATCCAGCGCAACCTGGCCCTGCTGAACACGCAGATCGCCGAGGCCAACAAGCGCCTGATCACCAGCCAGGGCGAGGGTGGCAAGAACTTCATCCAGAACGCGATTCTCGGGCCTCTGCAGGACAAGCGCGTCGCGACCATCAACCGGATGGCCACCGCGATCGGCCGCAACGCGGCGAAGCCGGTGCTGGACGTGGACGGCCTGGCCACCTGCTCGCTGAACGAGGGCGGCGGAACCGCCGCCCCCGAGCCCACCGAGGTGCCCCCGGCCGGCGGTGACGACTCCGGCGCCGACGGCGGCGAGGCCGGTGGCGCCCCGACCGTGAACTGTCCCGAGGTCGCCGGGGAGCTGGGCGCCGTGCCCGCGCAGGCCCAGGCCGAGATCGAGCGCAACCTGGCCCTGCTGAACACGCAGATCGCCGAGGCCAACAAGCGCCTGATCAGCAGCCAGGGCGAGGGCGGCCCGGCGTTCATCCAGAACGCGATCCTCGGCCCGCTGGCCGACAAGCGCGTCGCGACCATCAACCGGATGGCGACGGCGATCGGCCGCAACGCGGCGAAGCCGGTGCTGGACGTGGACGGCCTGGCCACCTGCTCGCTGAACGAGAACGGTGGCGGCGAGGCCGCTCCCGAGCCCACCGAGGTCCCGGCGGACAACGGTGCCGCTGGCGACGACGCCGCGGGCGGTGCCACGCCGACTGTCAACTGCCCCGACGTGACCGGCCTGCCGGCCATCCCGGCGCAGGCGGCGGCCGAGGTCACCCGCAACCTGGAGCTGCTCGACACCCAGATTGCCGAGGCGAACGCGCGGATCGCGTCGAGCGTCGGCCAGGGCGGCCCGGCGTTCATCCAGAACGCGATCCTCGGCCCGCTGGCCGACAAGCGGGTCGCGACCCTCAACCGGATCGAGACGGCGATCGGCCGCAACGCGCCGAAGCCCGAGGGTCTCGAGAAGTTCGGCACCTGCTCGCTGAACGAGTAACCAGACGGCACAGCACTGCCGATGATGGGGTCACCGCTCGCGGTGGCCCCATCAGGCTGTCAGCAGCTTGCGCAGCTCCCGCCGGGCCTGGTGGATGCGGGACTTCACGGTGCCTTCCGGCACCTGGTGCAGCGCCGCGATCTCGGCGTAGCTTAGGTCCAGCACGTCGCGCAGCGCCACCGACTCGGCCAGCTCCGGCCGCAGCCGGGCCAGGGCGTCCAGCAGGTCCAGCCGGGTCGTCGCGACCATGCTGGTCCGGCGCGGGTCGGCCACGTCGGCCAGCACGTCGGTGCTGTCGGCCGCCGCGGCCGGGCGGGATCTGCGGTACGCCGAGCGGGCCCGGTTGGTGGCCAGGCGGTACATCCACGTCCGGAAGGCACTGCGGCCCTCGAAACGGGGCAGGCCACGGGCGACGGCCAGCAGGGTGTCCTGGCACGCCTCCTCGGCGTCCTCGCGGTTGGGCAGCAGGCGGGCACAGACCCGCAGCACTTCGGGGCGGACCGTCACCAGGAGCACATTGAGGGCGGCCAGATCGCCGGCGGAGGCGATGCGGGCCAGGTCTTCGACATCGGGAGCGTGCATAGCGCGTCCTCTCCGCGCTCAGTATGCATCCGGGGTGCACGGCCGGATGTCCCCCGCTCGTGCCACGTTCCGTAGCCGTACGGGGACAGTCAGGTAGGCGACAGTAGCGAACCATCACGGGCGAACCGGTGGACGAACTTGCTGACCGTCCACTCATGAAGCGGAGCCCGACATGCTTGCACCCGTACCGAAATCCCTTGCCGTCGCCGTCGTGCTGTCCGGGGCGCTGGTCGCCACCGGAGCACCGCCCGCCTGGGCCGGCGCCACGGCACACCGCCCGGCCCTGATCTCGGCCGACAAGTCACCGCCGCAGATACGTGACGTCCGGTTCTCCCGTTCGTCCGTCGCGGTCCGGGGGCTCGCCGTCGTCCCCGTACGGGTGTCCCTGCGCCTCACCGACCCGTCCGGTGTGCTGGACAACCCGCACGACATGAGCCCGTCCCCGCAGCTGACCCTCGGGCCCGTCCCAGGCTTCCAGTCGAAGCTGCGGCCGGTGCTGACGCGTACCTCGGGAACGGCGGCCGACGGCACCTGGAGCGCGACCGTCAACGTCCCGTCCACCTGGAACGGCACCGTGCGGATCGTGTCGGCCGGGGCGTCGGACACGGCCGGCAACACGGTCACCAAGGCGCTGTCCGGGACCGCGTCCCCCAAGCTGCGGGTACGGGGCACCCACCGGCCCGCCGTGACATTGCGCTACTCGCTGCTGGACGGGGGCGGGTTCCGGATCCACGGGCGCGCCTACTACACCGACACCGGGCGGCCGCTGCGGTCGAAGGCGCTGGCCACCGCGTACGACAGCAACTGTGACTTCGACGGGGGTGCGATCAACAACGTGGTCACCGACGCCCGGGGCAACTACGAGAAGCTGTTCCGTAACGGCGGTGCGGGTGCTGCCGGTTGTGTCGCGCTGATCGGGCGGGCCGCGCGCCATCAGCGGCCGACGATGCTCACCTACCGCATCGCGTCCGCGCCGAACTACGCCGTGCCGGCCGCCGCGATGCTCCAGCCGGCGGATCTGAACGGGGCGGACACCACGACGGTCACCGACGACTACTGGGCCGCGTTGCAGCCGCCGCAGCCGTGTGGCCCGTACTCCTCGGCCGGGCTGCGCCGGGAGCACCGGACCGTGCAGGCGATGATCGGCGTGGACAACCGCCCGTCGGTGATCGTGAACGACGTGGCGACGTACGCGTCCGACGGTGCCCACCGGTATCTGACGCAGCTGCGCAAGGCTGTGGCGACCTGTGGCCACGGATGGTCTGTCGTCGGCACGGGCGTGGCCGGGGACGAGTCGCTGTTGCTGCGGCGCCGGGAGTACATCGACTACGCCGAGACGAACAAGGACACCTATGTGGTGGTGGCCCGGACCGGTCGCGCCGTCGTGGTCGTGGCCGACACCGGCTGGGAGACCGGCGACGGGCACGAGGCAGTGGCCCGGCGGCTGAGTGTGGTGGCAGTCAAGCGTGCGGCCGTTCTCTAGGCCGTCCTGATCGGACAGTGGATACACCGGTGAGCGTGGCCGCGGCGGACATTCCCGTCGCGGTCACTGCCGTATCCGGAACGTGCGGCGCTGCCCGCAGTGCGGCCAGCGCCGCCTCGGCGAAGTGCCACAGCGGCCGGTCGTCGTCCTGGCCGAGCCACTGCTGGATCGACACGTGCAGCAGAGTCACGCCGGTCTCGGCGAGCAGCGCCGCGGTCATCGCCGGCACCCCCGCTCGCGGAAGCCCGTGCTGATCGCTTCGCGGATGCCCGCACGCTTGCGCAGCTCCCGCTCGCCCACGCCCGGGTCGGAGCGCACGATCTCACGCCGCCGGCGCACCTCGTCCCGCCGGCCCTCGAACCAGGTGTCCGCCACGGTCCGCAGTGCGCCGACGATCAGCGCGAGGGGGTCGGCCGCCGGGGGCGCCTCGGCGATCATGCGGCGCGCCAGCTCGGGCAGTTCGTGCTCACCGGCGAACAGAACCTCGCGCTTGTCGGCGTAGTGCCGGAATAACGTGCGGGTGGTGAGCCCGGCCCGGGCGGTGATCTGCGGGACCGTCGTCGCGGCGAAGCCCTGCTCGGCGAAGAGCTCGAGAGCGGCGGGCCCGGCGCGGTGTGCCCGCGGTCCTGGTCGGGCGGGACGCGAGCCGCCTGGCCGCCGCCGCGCAGCCGACCGGCAGCCGGACGGTCGTGGCCGGCTCGGTCGACGCCACCGCCGCGGAGATCCGGCGGCAGCGCCCGGCCGTGGTCATCAGCACGGTCGGGCCGTTCACCACGACGGCCGGGCCGATCATCGGCGCCTGCCTGCCCGGCAGCCACTACGTCGACCTGGCCGACGACGTCGCCGCGGTCTCCACCACGCTCGGCCGGCACGACGCGGCGACCACGGCCGGTCGCACCCTCGTCACCGGCGCCGGGTTCGGCGTGACCGCCACCGAGAGCGTCGTCGTGAAGCTGTGCGCGGACCGTCCCGCCCCGCTGCGGATCCGGGTCGACATGGTGCCCTCGCTGGCGATCGAGGCCGGGGTCGTCGGGGCGGCCCCGGCCGGCACCATCCTGGACGGCCTGCCCGGCGTCCCCGGCGGCGGCCGCTTCCAGGGCCGGCAGATCGCGGACGGCCGGCCGGCCCCGGCCCGGATCGGCGGCGAGGCCCGGCGCCTCACCCTGCCGGACGGCACCGAGGTGACCACGGCGAGCATGCCGCTCGGCGAGCTGTTCGCGGCCCAGCGGGCGAGCGGCGCCCGCTTCGTGGTCTCCGCGTCCAGCGAGGCTCCCTCCGCGCCTGCGGTCCGGGCGGTGCTGCCGCTGCCCTCGCGCTGCTGAACTGGGCGCCGCTGCGCGAGTTCGCCAAACGCCGGCTCGCCGGGGCACGCGTCAAGGCGGCGGACCGCCCGCGCGAGCACTCCTGGGGCCACGCGGTCGTGACCTGGGCGGACGGCGAGACCCGGGAGGGCTGGCTGCGGCTCGGCGAGGCTCAGGCGTACACCGGCGCGGTGCCCGCGGAGATCGCCCGCCGGCTGCTCGCCGGTGACGGACGGCCGGGCGCCTACACCCCGGCCGCGCTCTTCGGCGCCGGGCTGGCCGAGGCCTGCGGCGGCGAATACCTGGCGGCCGGGTCGGGGAGGCGCTGATTGCTCAGCCGCCGGGCGTCGCCGCCGGACCGTACGGCACCAGCGCGCTCGACGACGAGTGCTGAGGCAGCGTCGCCGGCGATGACCGGACCAGGGCGGGTCGACGGGGACGGCCGGTCCTGCGGATGCGCCCAGGTCGCGCACCGCAGAACCGGCCGTTCATCTCCGTCTATCAACCGCCCGTCACTGCATCTGCAGCGGCACGACGTCCGGGGCGCCCAGCCGGGCCGCGTCCGCCGTCTCGTCGTCGGGCTGTTCCTGCGAGGCCCGTTCGGCCTCCACCCGGAGCCGGTAGTGCTCGACCTCCCGCTGCTGCTGCTCCTCGGACCAGCCGAGGACCGCACCCATCAGCTCCGCCGCCACCGGCGCCGCGGCCAGACCCCGGTCGAAGGTCTCGATCGAGATCCGGGTACGCCGGGTGAGCACGTCCTCCAGATGCCGGGCCCCCTCGTGGCTGGCCGCGTACGCGAGCTCGGCGCGCAGGTGGTCCTCCGCGCCCTCGACCGGCCGGGCCAGGTCCTTGTCGCCGGCGATCAGCTCCAGGATCTCGTGCACCAGTGAGCCGTAGCGGCCCAGCAGGTGCTCGATGCGGGCCACGTGCAGCCCGGACTCCTCGGCCAGCAGGCGGCGGCGGTTCCACAGGGCGGTGTAGCCCTCCGCCCCCAGCAGCGGCACCCGTTCCGTGCAGGAACGCGGCACCGAGCGGCCCAGCCCGTGCACCGCGGCGTCGACCGCGTCGCGGCCCATCACCCGGTACGTCGTGTACTTGCCGCCGGCCACCACGACCAGTCCCGGCGTCGGGCTGGCCACGGTGTGCTCGCGGGACAGCTTCGACGTCGACTCCGACTCGCCGGACAGCAGCGGGCGCAGCCCGGCGTAGACGCCCTGCACGTCGGTGCGGGTGAGCGGGGTGGCGAGCACCTTGTTGACCAGGTCCAGCAGGTAGTCGATGTCCGTGCTCGACGCCGCCGGGTGGGCCTTGTCCAGCGCCCAGTCGGTGTCGGTGGTGCCGATGATCCAGTGCCGGCCCCACGGGATGATGAACAGCACGCTGGTCGGCGTGCGGCTGATCAGCCCGGTGTTCGACTGGATCCGGTCGCGGGGCACCACCAGGTGGATCCCCTTGGAGGCGCGGACGTGGAACTGGCCGCGCTCGCCGACCAGCGCCTGGGTGTCGTCGGTCCACACGCCGGTCGCGTTGATGACCTGCTGGGCGCGTACCTCGAAGGTGCGGTCGTGCTCCAGGTCGTGCACCCGTACGCCGGTGACCCGCTCACCCTCGCGGAGGAAACCGACCACCTCGGTACGGGACGCGACGTGCGCGCCGTACGCGGCGGCCGTCCGGGCCAGGAACATGGTGTGCCGGGCGTCGTCGATCTGCGCGTCGTAGTACTGCAGCGCGCCGACCAGCGCGTCGCGGCGCAACGCCGGGCAGGCCCGCAGCGCGCCACGCCGCGACAGGTGCCGGTGCCGGGGCAGGCCGGGTGCCGCCGCGGCCATCGTGTCGTAGAGCAGCACCCCGGCGCCGGCGTACAGGCGCTCCCAGCCGCGGTGCTGCAACGGATAGAGGAAGGGCACCGGCCGGGCCAGGTGCGGCGCCAGCCGGGTCAGGATGAGGCCGCGTTCCCGCAGTGCCTCGCGGACCAGCCCGAAGTCCAGCATCTCCAGGTAGCGCAGGCCGCCGTGGATGAGCTTGCTGGACCGGCTGGACGTGCCCGAGGCGAAGTCGCGCGCCTCGAGCAGGCCGACGGAAAGACCGCGGGTGGCGGCGTCGAGGGCGCTGCCGGCGCCCACCACCCCGCCACCCACGACGAGCACGTCGACCTCGTCGCCGGCCAGGGCGGTCAGTGCCGCTTCCCGGCCGGCCGGTGAGAGGGTCGTGTCAGTCAACGTCTACCCAATCGAGAGTGCGCTGGACGGCCTTCTTCCATTGGCCGTACCCCTTTTCCCGCTGTTCTTCGGACCAGGCCGGCTGCCAGCGCTGCGACTCGTTCCAGTTCTCGCGCAGCTCGTCGGTGTTCTTCCAGAAGCCGACCGCCAGCCCGGCGGCGTACGCGGCCCCCAGCGCGGTGGTCTCGGCGACCACCGGCCGGCTCACCGGCACGCCCAGCACGTCCGCCTGGATCTGCATGCACAGGTTGTTGACCGTGATGCCGCCGTCCACCTTCAGCACGTCCAGCGTCACGCCGGAGTCCTGCGCCATCGCCTCGACCACGTCCCGGCTCTGGTAGCAGATCGATTCGAGGGTGGCCCGGGCGATGTGCGCGTCGGTGTTGAACCGGGACAGCCCGACGATCGCGCCGCGCGCGTCCGAGCGCCAGTACGGCGCGAACAGCCCGGAGAACGCCGGCACGAAGGACACACCACCGTTGTCCGGCACCGACGACGCCAGGGTCTCGCTCTCGGCCGCCGAGTTGATGATGTGCAACTGGTCGCGCAGCCACTGCACGGCCGAGCCGGTCACCGCGATCGAGCCCTCCAGGGCGTAGACCGGGGCCGAGTCGCCGAACTTGTAGCAGACCGTGGTGAGCAGGCCGTTGTCCGAGCGGACCAGTTCGGTACCGGTGTTGAGGAGCATGAAGTTGCCCGTACCGTAGGTGTTCTTGGCCTCGCCGGGCGCGAAGCAGACCTGGCCGAACATGGCCGCCTGCTGGTCGCCCAGGTCGCCGGTGAGCGGGACGTCGCCGCCCAGCGGGCCCGGCGCGTGGGCCATGCCGTAGGTGTTCGGGTCGGACGACGGCCGGATCTCCGGCAGCATCTGCCGCGGGATGTCGAAGAACCCGAGCAGCTCGTCGTCCCAGTCCAGGGTCTCCAGGTTCATCAGCATGGTCCGGCTGGCGTTGGTCACGTCGGTGATGTGGTTGCCGCCCTCGACCCCGCCGGTGAGGTGCCAGAGCAGCCAGCTGTCGGTGTTGCCGAAGACGGCGTCGCCGCGCTCGGCCGCCTCCCGGACCCCGTCGACGTTCTCCAGGATCCACTGGATCTTGCCGCCGGAGAAGTACGTCGCCGGTGGCAGCCCGGCCTTGCGGCGGATCACGTCGCCGCGTCCGTCGCGGTCCAGCGCCGAGGCGATCCGGTCGGTGCGGGTGTCCTGCCAGACGATCGCGTTGTAGTAGGGCCGCCCGGTGCGCCGGTCCCAGACCACGGTGGTCTCGCGCTGGTTGGTGATGCCCAGGGCGGCCAGGTCACTGGCCTGGAGGTTGGCCTTCTGCATGGCGGTACGGATGACCGAGACGGTCCGGTCCCAGATCTCGATGGGGTTGTGCTCGACCCAGCCGGCCTGCGGCAGGATCTGCTCGTGCTCGAGCTGGTGGCGGCCGACCTCGTTGCCGCCGTGATCGAAGATCATGAAGCGGGTGCTGGTGGTGCCCTGATCGACAGCACCGACGAAATCAGCCACGGTTTGCCTCCACGCGCTCGGGTTGGGGGGTCGGGAGCTCGCCCGGCTCCTGGGGGGCCGCGGACGGCAGGAACCGGCCGACCAGGCCCTGGTAGAGCCCGGCGCCGAGGATCCCGCCCACGATGGGCCCGACGATCGGGATCCAGAAGTACAGATAACCCGTCTGGTCGCGGAACGCGCCACCGTAACCGGTGAAGAAGCTGGCGAGTCGCGGTCCGAAGTCACGCGCGGGGTTGATCGCGTAGCCGGCGTTGGTGCCCCACGCCATGCCGATGGCCACCACGAGCAGGCCGATGACGAACGGCGCCAGGTTGGCTGCCGGTGGCGTACCGGCCGCGTCGGTGATGGCCAGGATGAGGAACAGCAGGATGGCGGTGCCGATCACCTGGTCGCGCAGCGCACCCCACTCGCTGACCGGTAATGTCCCGTTGCCCGGCAGGGTGGAGAAGACGCCCTGGGTCTTGACGGTCAGTCCGGGGTCGGCCGCGTGCAGCACCTCGGTGTAGTTCCACCGCACCAGCAGGGCGGCGACGAAGGCGCCGAGGAACTGCGCGAGCGAGTACGGGGCCACCTTGCGCCACTCGAAGCCCTTGAAGACCGCGAGCGCGATGGTGACGGCGGGGTTGAGGTGCGCGCCGCTGATCCGGCCCGCGACGTAGACGCCGAGCATGACGCCCAGCCCCCACGCCCAGGCGATGCTGTCGTGGTCGCCGATGCCGCCGCCCGCCACCTGAGCGACGACGCCGACGCCGAAGAGAATGAGGATCATGGTCCCGGCGAACTCGGCGGCGCATTCGCCGAGTAGTCCCGGGATCTTCAGACGTTCTGCCATGTGCCCTCCAGGGTCTGATGTGCTCAGACGCTAGGGAGGCGCACCGGGGGCGGGCAATGAACGCCGTTCGGCATTGTCGAACGTCGGACGTGACCACGCGGTAACGGATTGGCATAGCATCCGAAACATGCCGGGGACGGTGCAGTCCATCGAACGAGCAGCCGCGATCCTGCGGATGCTCGCCGGTGGCACGGGCCGCCTCGGTCTCGGGGAGATCGCCCGGTCCCTCGATCTGGCCAAGGGCACCACCCACGGCATCCTGCGCACACTGCAGGTCGTCGGCTTCGTCGAACAGGACAAAGCGTCCGGGCACTACCAGCTCGGCGCCGCCCTGCTGCACCTGGGCACCAGCTATCTCGACATCAACGAACTGCGTTCCCGCTCGATCAACTGGGCCGACCCGCTGGCCGCGCGCAGCGGGGAGGCCGTCCGGATCGGCACGGTCCTGGAGGGACGGGTGCTGGTCGTGCACCACGTTTTCCGGCCCGACGACACGTTCCAGACCCTGGACATCGGCGCGCTGTTGCCGCTGCACGCCACCGCCCTGGGCAAGGTGCTGCTCGCGTACCGGTCGGCCGGGGCGCCGGGGGAGCTGGAGCAGTTCACCCGGCGCACGGTGGTGGCCGCGCGCGAGCTGGCCCTCGCCCTCGACGAGGTACGCGCGGCCGGCTGGGCGGCCGAGATCGAGGAGCTGACCCTCGGGCAGGCGGCGATCGCCGCGCCGATCCGGGGGTACGGCGGCCTGGTGGTCGGCGCGATCGGCATCTCGGGGCTCGTCGAACGGATCTGCGACACCAGGTACCGGCCGCACCCGCGACTGGTCGGCTACGTCCGGGACGCCGCCCGCGCGGTCTCCCGGGACCTCGGAGCCGCCCGGCACTGAGCTGACCCGCGGCGGAAAACCCATGCAAAAGCCCGATTTGGCAGGGGAGGGACCATGACCGAGAGCTACGTCATCGCGATCGACCAGGGCACCACGTCGACGCGGTGCATCGTCTTCGACCGGCGCGGCCAGCTCGTCTCCCTGGCCCAGCAGGAGCACAAGCAGTACTTCCCGCGGCCCGGCTGGGTCGAGCACGACGCGGCGGAGATCTGGCGCAACGTGGAACGGCTGGCCCCGCTCGCGCTGAGCCGGGCCGGGATCAGCACCGACCAGGTCGCCGCGGTCGGCATCGCCAACCAGCGGGAGACCACGGTGCTCTGGGACCGGCGCACCGGGGTGCCGATCGGGCGGGCCGTGGTCTGGCAGGACACCCGTACCGACACCCTGGTCAACACCCTGCTGGGCGAGCCCGGGGCGGACGAGGTGCAGCACCGCAGCGGGCTGCCGCTGGCCACCTACTTCTCCGGCCCGCGCCTCACCTGGATCCTGAACCACACCCCCGGCCTGCGGGAACGCGCCGAACGCGGGGACGTGCTGTTCGGCACGATGGAGACCTGGCTGATCTGGAACCTGACCGGCGGGCTGCACGTCACCGACGTGACCAACGCCGGCCGGACCATGCTGCTCGACGTGCGCACCCTGCAATGGTCCGAGCAGGCGTGCGAGTTCTTCGGCGTGCCGCGGGCCATGCTGCCCGAGGTGCGCCCGTCGGTCGGGGTGTTCGGCACGGCCACCGCGGCGTTCCCCGGGGTGCGGATCGGGGCGGCGCTGGGCGACCAGCAGGCGGCGCTGTTCGGGCAGACCTGCTTCACCCCGGGCGAGGCCAAATGCACGTACGGCACCGGCAGCTTCCTGCTGCTCAACACCGGTACGGAGCTCGTCCGCTCGACGCACGGGCTGCTCACCACGGTCGCGTACCAGCTCGCCGGCGAACCGGCCCAGTACGCCCTCGAGGGCTCGATCGCGATCACCGGCTCGCTGGTGCAGTGGTTCCGTGACCAGCTCGAACTGATCGCCACCGCGCCCGAGATCGAGACGCTGGCCCGGACCGTCGACGACAACGGCGGTTGTTACATCGTCCCGGCGTTCTCCGGCCTGTACGCCCCGCACTGGCGCAGCGAGGCGCGCGGGGTGATCGTGGGGCTGACCTCGTACATCACCAAGGGTCACCTGGCCCGGGCGGTGCTGGAGGCGACCGCCTGGCAGACCCGCGAGGTGGTCGACGCGATGAACGCCGACTCCGGCCTGGCCATGACCACGCTCAAGGTGGACGGTGGGATGACGGCCGACAATCTGCTCATGCAGTTCATCGCGGACGTCCTGGACGTGCCGGTGGTCCGCCCGCTGGCCAGCGAGACGGTGTCGCTCGGGGCGGCGTACGCGGCCGGCCTGGCCGTCGGGCACTGGCCGGACCTGGAGGACCTGCGGCGCAACTGGCACCGCGCGGCCCAGTGGATGCCGGCGATGGACCCGGCCGTCCGCGACCGCGAGTACGACAACTGGCGGCGCGCCGTCGAGCGCACCTTCGACTGGATCAAGCCGGCCTGATCGGCAACACTTTTGACACATCGATGAAATCAGCGGTCTTGCCTGCGCGGGCGGACCGGCCGACACTGTGTCGCATGGTAATTGCACCGATAGTGCAAGAAGCCTTCCGGTACGGCCGGGACGCCGCGCGTGACGACGTGGCGCTCCGGGCCCTGCTCGCCGAGCTGGTCCCGGGCCTGCCGGCCGAGGTCGCCGCCGCGGTGCTCACCCTGGCCGGTGGCGACCCGGCCGTGCTGCAAGAGGTCGCCGGGACCCTCACCCCGGAGCAGGTACGCGGCACCCAGCCACCACCCTGCACCCTGCCCGCCGCCGGCCCGCTCGGCCGCCGGTGCCGGGCCGCCCTCGCTGTGCTGCCGGCGCGCACCCGCCACGCGCTGCTGCTCGCCGCCACGGACCCGGACCTGGCTCCCGGCGAACTGCTGGCCGCCGGGGCCGCGGAATCCCTCGCGGTCGCCGAGCAGGCCGGCCTGGTCTCGGTCACCTCCGGCGCCGTGGAGTTCACGCCCGCGGTGCTGCGCGCAGTCGTCTACTACGACGCTCCGCTGGCCGCCCGGCGCGCGGCGCACAGCCTGCTCGCCGTGGTGCTCGACCGGCATGGCGAACGGCTGCGCGGGCTCGTGCACCGGGCCGCCGCGGCCGTGGGAGCCGACGAGGACCTGTCCCGCGACCTGCTCACGGCCGCCGCTGACGGTCCACCGCGGACGGCGTCGGCCGCGTACCGGTATGCCGCCGAACTGACCGCGGACCCGGACGCGGCCGCCGGATCGATGGTCGCCGCCGCCCGGCAGGCGTGGCTGGCGGGGGAGCGGCAACAGGCCGGAATGCTGCTGCGCCGGGTCAGCCGGCGCCCGCGGGCGCGGGCCCGGGCCGGCGGCCTGACCGGCGAGATGGAACTCCGTGAGGGTGACCCGGCCACCGCCCGCGACATGCTGCTGGACGCGGCCGCGCACCTGGTGCCGGACGACGTCCCGGCCGCGCTCGAAGCCCTGCTGCTCGCCGGGGAGGCGGTGCACCTGGCCGGGGATCACGGTCACTACCGCGTGGTCGCCCGGCGGGCCCTGGCCCTGCGCCGCGGCGACGAACCGGCCCCGGTGGCGCTGGCCTACCAGCAGGTCGCCGGGCTCGCCGACATGTACGCGGGCGAGCACGACACCGCGTTCGCCCGCCTGCGCGACGTGCTCCGGCTCGCCGCCCGCGTCGAGGAGCCCGCGGCCCTGATCCGCGCCGCCGGGGCCGGAATCCTGGTCGGCGACGACTCCCGCGCCCGCACGCTGGCCGGCCGGGCGATCACCCTGGCCCGCGACCGCGGCGAGGTCACCCTGGTGCCGCAGGCCCTGGAGATCACCGCGTACGCCGGGCTCGCCGAGGGGCACTACGAGGCCGCCACCACCGCCGCCACCGAGGGCGCCGCCCTGGCCCGGGCCACCGGCCAGCCCGCCCTGGTCCGCAGCCAGCTCGGCGTCCTGGCGGTGCTCGCCGCGCTGGTCGGCGACCGGGAGAGCTGTGTGCTGCGGATCCGCGAGGCCGGCGCGGGGGACACCGTGCAGGGCCCCGGCGAGGCGCGGGCGCTGTGCCAGTGGGCGCTCGCGCTGCTGGACCTGGTCGAGGGCCGGCCCCGCCGGACGGTCGAACGGCTGGGCGCCCTGGTCGTCGCGGCGAGCGCCCGGGGCAACCTGATCGTGCAGGTGGCGGCCACCCCGCACCTGGTCGAGGCGGTGTGGCGCTGCGACCCGCCCACTCGCATGTCCGGCTCCGACGCGCGGACGGCGGCGCTGGACCGGGCGTTCGAGCCGTTCGACCGGTGGACCGCCGGGACCGGGCAACCGGCCTGGCTGGCGCTGCGGTCACGGTGCCGGGCGTTGCGCTCCGCGGAGCCCCAGGCCGCCGAGGAACACTTCCGGGAGGCGCTGCGCCAGCACGACCGCGGGGACGCCGACTTCGCCCGGGCGCACACCGAGCTGCTGTTCGGCCGTGACCTGCGGCGTCGGCGGCGGCCCGGGGCTGCGCGCGAGCACCTGCACAGTGCGGTCGAGACGTTCCGGCTGCTGCAGGCCGGGCCGTGGGCCGCGCAGGCCGATGTGGAGCTGCGGGCGGCCGGGGCCCCCGTGCCGCCGGATCCGGCCGGGGCCCGGGAGCTGACCGCTCAGCAGGAGCGGATCGCCCGGCTGGTGGCCGACGGGGCCACCAACCGGGAGATCGCCCAGCAGCTCTTCCTCAGCCCCCGCACGATCGACCACCACCTGCGGAACGTCTTCGCCCGGCTGGGGGTGCGCTCCCGCACCGAGCTGGTCCGCCGGCTGGCCGGCTGACCCCGCCGCGCCGCGCCGCGCCGCGCCCCGCCCCGCCGCGGCCCGCCCCGCCGCGGCCCGCCCCGCCGCGGCCCGCCCCGCCGCGGCCCGCCCCACCGCGGCCAGGTCGGCTGCGGGCGAGGTCGGAGCCGGGCGGGCTCAGACGCGGGCGAGGGCGGCGGCGCGGGCCAGCACGCCGATGTCGGGCTGGTCGGTGAACAGGCCGTCCAGGCCGGTCCGCAGGAACGTCACCTGCTCGTCGATGGCCCGGCCCCAGGCCGCCGCGTCGGTGCCGGTCCGGTAGTCGGCCGGCAGGAACTGGTTCTCCGCCCGGAACGTGTACGGGATGACCTTGAGTCCGGCCGCGTGCGCGTCGGTGACCAGGCTGGTCGGCGTACCCAGGGTGTCGTCGGCCCGGCGCGGGATCACCTGGGCCTTGTCCGGTCCGATGCCGTCGACGTAGCGGGACAGCCCGCGCAGGCCCGCCGGGGTCAGGTATTCCGCGTAGGTCTTCGGGTCGCCGAACGGCCGGCCGGACGCGCTGGTCAGGAACACCTGCGGCGCCCGCAGCTTGTACCGGGTGCGCAGCGCGGCCAGGTTCGTCGCCTCGAACGACTGCACGAACACCTTGGCGTCGGCCCGGTCCAGCCCGTTGCGGCGCAGTGCGCGTACCAGCGGCGCCTCCAGCTCCAGGCCCAGGCCGCGGAAGTAGGTCGGGTGCTTGGTCTCCGGGAAGACGCCGATCTCGCGGTCCAGCTCCCGGGAGAGCCGCTTGCGCAGGTCCAGCACCTCCTGGAAGGTCGGCACCTCGAACAGCCCGTTGTACAGCGTGTTGTGCTGGCGCAGCTGAGGGATGCGCTCGACGGCGCGCAGCGTCTTGAGCTCCGCCAGGGTGAAGTCGTGGGTGAACCAGCCGGTCACCGACACCCCGTCCAGCAGCACCGTGCGCTTGCGGGCGGCGAACTCGGGCCGCGACGCGACGTCGGTGGTGCCGCCGATCTCCGGCTCGTGCCGGGCGACCAGGACGCGGTCCTTGGTGATGACCAGGTCGGGCTCGATGAAGTCGGCGCCCATCCGGGCGGCCAGCTCGTACGAGGCCAGGGTGTGCTCCGGCCGGTAGCCCGACGCGCCCCGGTGGCCCACGACCAGCGGGCCCCGCCCACCGCCGTGCCCGCCGAGCTCGACGGTGGCGAGGGCGGGCGTGGCCGCCGCCCCGAGCACAGCCGGTACGCCGGCGGCCAGCGCGCCGAAGCGCAGCACCTGTCGGCGATCTGCCACGGTTCCTCCACGGGATCCGCCGGCGACCGTCGCCGGGCCTCCCCGCAGCGAGTTCAGGCGATCACTCCGACCGGCAGGCGAAGTCGCCGTGGCGGCCGGGCAAACGCCTCGTGAGGAACCGTCGGTGATGATCACTTCACGGGGCAGGGTGTACCGGGACGGGGCGCGGGGAACGTCATGGTCGTCCAGATGGTCCGGTCCGCTGCCCCTTCGTCCCCTTGAGGTTCCGGCGAAGATCGGCTTAGGGTTGTGGTCCGAACGCTCACAGTGAAAAGCCTTCGTGGAGTGTCACCATGGGATTTCTCGAGCGTCGCGCCGATCAGAATCGGCAGGCCGGGGAGGCCGTGACCAGGCCCGCCCGGCCCGAGGACCGGTACGGCACCAAGACCGGCCCGCGTCCCGGCGGCTCCAACGAGCCCCTCTTCGAGCCGGCCCACGCCCGCCGGGCCAACGTCGATCCGGTCGGACTGCCCACCTCACCGCCCGCCCCGCCGGCGGCCGCGCCGTCACCCGCACGGGTGGTTGCCGAGCCGGTCCCGGACCAGCCGGTCGCGCCCCGGCCGGTCGGGCGCACCGACCTGACCCTGCTGCTCGGCCGCACCGTGCTCGAGGCGCGCGTCCAGCAGATCTGCCAGGAGTACGGCCTCATCCCGCGGTCCGGCGCGGCGGTCGGCTCCGGGCTCTCCCGCTCGTACCTGTCCCGCGACGCCGGGGTGGAGCTCGCCGCCGACGCGCACGGCCTGGTCACCACGGTCTTCCTGCACTTCCACGGCGACGACGGATTCACCTCGTTCCAGGGTGAGATCCCGGGCGGGGCGGGCAGCATCCCGCGGCGCACGCAGCTGTGGGCGGCCCTGGGTCACCCCGACGAGCAGGGTGACCCGTACCGGGACCGCTTCCTGGGCGACTACGGCCCGTGGGACCGCTGGATGCTGGCCGGCTTCGCGTTGCACGCCCAGTACGCGGTGGACGGCGAGCGCCTCGACCGGGTCACGCTGACCCTGCCCGACCGCCTGCCCCGCGCCGCCTGACCGAACGGCTCAGAGGCGCAGCTGCGGCCAGTCGAGCAGGCCGGCGCCCAGGTCGCGGACCGTGGCCAGCAGCCCGAGCCGGGCCGAGCGCAGCGCCGGGTCGTCCGCCATCACGAAGACGTCGTCGAAGAACGCGTTGACCGGGGTGGTGAGCGGTCCCGCGACCGTGGTGAAGCGGCTCAGGTCGGCGTCGGCGGGCAGCTCACCGCGTACGGCCTGGACCGTCTCGTGCAGCGTGACCTCGGCCGGCTCCTTGAGCACCGCCGGGTCGTACTGCGCCGGCGTGCCGTCCGGCACGATCCGCCGGGCCCGCTGGATCGCCTCGGCCAGGGCCAGGAACTGCGGGTCGGCGATCAGCCGGCCCAGCTGCGCGAGCAGCAGGTCCGCGAAGGCCGGCCGGCCCGCGTGCGGCAGCACCGCCCGGACCCGGTCCACCGGGTGGCCCTCCTCGACCAGCACCTGCTCCAGGCGCCTGGCCAGGAACTCGCCGGCGTCCGCGAGCACCGCATCCGGCACCTCGACCGGCTGCAGGGCGCCCGCGGCGGCCAGCGCGGCGGTGAGGTCGATGCCGGTCAGCTCCGGGTGCGCGCGGTGCACGGCGAGCAGGCCGAGCACCGCCCGGCGTACCGCGAACGGGTCGCTGCTGCCGGTCGGCAGCCCGACCGTCGCGGCCAGCCCGGCCACCAGGTCGAGCCGGTCGGCGAGCGACAGCAGCGCGCCCGGCACCGAGGCCGGCAGGTCGTCGCCGGCGCTGCGCGGCAGCTCGGCCTCGTAGACCGCCTGTGCGACCGCGGGGGTCTCGCCGGCGTTGAGCGCATAGTCGCGGGCCATGATGCCCGCCAGGCTGGTCATCTCGGTGACCAGCTGCGAGCCGAGGTCGAACTTGACCAGCTGCGCGGCGCGCTCCAGAGTGGCCGATGGCCGCGGGGCCAGCGAAACGGCCAGCTCGGCGATCCGCGCGGCCCGGTCGGCCATCGAGCCCAGCTTGTCGGTGAAGGTCAGCCGCTGCAGCTTGTCGCGCATCGCCGCGAGCGGGGTCTGCCGGTCGGCGCGGTAGAAGAACGCCGCGTCCTCGTAGCGGGCGCGCAGCACGGCCTCGTTGCCGGTGCGGACCCGCTCGACGTCGACCGGGCCGTTGGCGACCGTGACGAACATCGGCAGCAGCGTGCCGTCGGCGTCGCGGACCGGCAGGTACCGCTGGTGTTTGCGCATCACCGTGGTGAGCACCGCGGCGGGCAGCTCCAGATACTTCTCGTCGAAGGTGCCGAGCAGCGGCGTCGGCTGCTCCACCAGGTAGGTGATCTGGTCGATCAGCGCACTCTCGCCCGCGACGTCGATCCGGCCGGTGTCCCAGACCAGGTCCTGCGCGCCGGTGACGATGAGCTCGCGGCGGTCCTCGGCGTCGGCGACGATCCCGTTGACCGCGAGCGTCTCCATGAACGTCTCCGCCGAGGTCACGCTGATCGCCGGCTGCGCGGCGGTGCGCAGGACCCGCGTCTCGCGCCCGGCCAGCAGCGCGGACACGGCGAGCGGGACCACCTCGTCGCCCCACAGCGCGACCAGCCAGCGGATCGGCCGGGTGAAGGCGAGCTGCGGGTCGTTCCAGCGCATGTTCTTCGCCGAGCGCAGGCTGCCGGCCACCTTCGCCAGCACGTCGGCCAGCACGGCGGGTGCCGCGCGACCGGCCTCCTGCCGGCGCACGACCAGATGCTGTACGCCGTTGAGCTCGGCCGTTTCCAGCGACTCCACCGGCACACCCTGGGAGCGGGCGAAACCCTCGACGGCCTTCGCCGGCGCACCGGCCTTGGGGCCCTTGACCGTACGGACGTGGTCCTGCTCGCGGGCGGCGACCTCGGTGACCACGGCGATCAGCCGCCGCGGCGTGGCGTGCACCCGTACGTCGCCGTACGCGAGCCGGGTGCCGCCGAGCCGTTCGGTGAGCTCGCGCTGCACGTGGGTGCGGGCGGCGCGGGCCTCGCTGGGCGGCATCTCCTCGGTGCCGACCTCGAAGACCAGCGTCCGCGGCGTGTCACCGGCCGGAGCGGCCTCGAAAGCGGCGGCCGGGGGCAGCGGGCTGACCAGGCCGAGCGGGTGACCGAGCTCGTCGCGGCGGGCCATCCACAGCCGGGCGACCTCACCGGCGAGGCGGCGCATCCGGGCGAACTCGGCGGCGCGGTCGGCGGTGGACACCGCGCCGCGCGAGTCGAGCACGTTGAACGCGTGCGAGCACTTGAGCACGTACGTGTGCGCGGGCACCGGCAGGCCCTCGTCGATCAGCCGCTGCGCCTCGGCCGCGTACAGCTCGAGCAGCCGGCGGTTGGTCGCCACGTCGGCGTCGTCGAGGTAGTAGCGGGACATCTCGTACTCGGCCTGGCCGAAGACCTCGCCGTAGCTGACGCCCTGGGCGTACGCGATGTCCTTGAAATGAGTGACGCCCTGCAGCGCCATGATGATCCGCTCGATGCCGTAGGTGATCTCCACCGACGGCGGGTCCAGATTCCCCCCGCCGGCCTGCTGGAGGTAGGTGAACTGGGTGATCTCCAGCCCGTCCAGCCACACCTCCCAGCCCAGGCCCCAGGCCCCCAGTGCGGGGGCAGCCCAGTTGTCCTCGACGAACCGCACGTCGTGCGCGCCCACGTCGATGCCGAGCGCGGTGAGGCTGCCCAGGTAGAGCTCCTGCGGGTTGCCGGGATCGGGCTTGAGGATCACCTGGAGCTGGGTGTGGGTCTGCAACCGGTTCGGGTTCTCGCCGTAGCGGGAGTCGTCGGGGCGCACGGACGGCTCGACGTAGACGACCCGCCACGGTTCCGGCCCGAGCACCCGCAGGAAGGTCGCGGGATTCAGGGTCCCGGCGCCGACCTCGGTGTTCATCGGCTGCACGACCAGGCAGCCCTGATCGGTCCAGTACGCGGTGAGGCGGGCGAGGGCGTCCTGCATGGTGAGCATGGAGTCACAGTCTAGTGAGGCCGTCACCTGGGTATACGAATCCCATGTCGGAGCTGCTGGTAGGAGATCTGTACCGCTTTCAGGACCTGCTGAACGCCGAGGAGGCCGCCGTCGTCGAACGGGTCCGCGCGTTCCTGGCCGCCGAGGTCGTGCCGATCGCGAACGACCACTGGGCCCGCGCCGAGTTCCCGTACCAGCTGATCAAGGGCTTCGCCGGGCTGGCCCTGGCCGGGCGCAAGCAGTCGAACCTGCTCTCCGGCTGGCTGGCGATGGAGATGGGACACGCGGACGCCTCCATGGCGACGTTCTTCGGCGTGCACGCCGGGCTGGCGATGGGCAGCATCGAGACCTGCGGCTCGCCCGAGCAGCGGGAACGCTGGCTGCCGGCGATGGCCGGCTTCGACAAGATCGGGGCGTTCGCCCTGACCGAGCCGACCGGCGGCTCGGACGTGGCCGCGGGCCTGCGCACGACGGCCCGCCGCGACGGCGACCACTGGGTGCTGAACGGGCAGAAGCGCTGGATCGGCAACGCCACCTTCGCCGACCTGACCGTGGTCTGGGCCCGCGACGTCGCCGACAACCAGGTCAAGGGTTTCGTCGTCGGCAAGGACACCCCCGGCTTCACCGCCACGAAGATCGAGAACAAGATCGCCCTGCGGATCGTGCAGAACGCCGACATCACCTTCACGGAGTGCGTGGTGCCCGAGGCGGACCGGCTGCAGAACGCCAACACCTTCAAGGACACCGCGAAGATCCTGCGGCAGACCCGCAGCGGGGTGGCCTGGCAGGCGGTCGGGGTCATGCTGGCGGCGTACGAGATCGCGTTGGCCTACGCCAAGGAGCGCGAGCAGTTCGGCCGCCCGATCGGCTCCTTCCAGCTGGTCCAGGACCTGCTCGTCCGCATGCTCGGCAACGTCACCTCGTCGCTGGGCATGGTGGTCCGGCTGACCCAGCTGCAGGACGCGGGCGAGTTCCGCGACGAGCACTCGGCGCTGGCCAAGGCGTACACGACGACCCGGATGCGTGAGGTGGTCGGCTGGGCCCGCGAGATCCTGGCCGGCAACGGCATCGTGCTGGACTACGACATCGGCCGCTTCGTGGCCGACGCCGAGGCGCTGTACTCGTACGAGGGCACCCGCGAGATCAACACGATGATCGTGGGCCGCGCGGTGACCGGCCTGAGCGCCTTCGTCTAGGACCGACGACGTCGGAATCCGCTCTCGTCGCCAAGGCACTGTCCGGCACGACCGTGCGGGTGGGAGCGGCATCGGCGCAGGCCACCGCGAGCTGGGTCTCCACGCGGGCGGATGTCGGCGGGTACGAACTCAACCTCCGCTGCCGGGGCACCGGGTCACCCACGATCGTGTTCGAGCACGGGCTGGGCGACAATCTGGGAACGTGGTTCCAGACCGGCGTCGCCGAGGCGTTTCCTGATGTCCGGACCTGCGCCTATGACCGGGTGAACGCGGGGGTCAGTGATCGGGTCGCGGCCCGGCACACCGGCAAGGACAGCGTTCGTGACCTGCACGCTCTGCTCGACGTCGCCGCCCTGCCCGCGCCGTACATCCTGGTCGGGCATTCGCTCGGCGGGCTCCTGGTGGCCATGTACGCAGGTACCTATCCCGCCGGGATAGGCGGGCTGGTGCTGATCGATCCCTCCCTGCCGGACCAGGCCGAGCAATACGCCTTGGTCCCCGAACCGGAACGCTCGGCGGGGCTGGCCGCGCTGGCGAAGAATTCCGAGCATGTGGACTTCCTGGAGACACTGCCGCAGGCTGACGCGCTTGTGGCGAAAATCCCGGCCGTCCCCGTCCTCGTCCTGGCCGCGACCGACCTGGGCTACCCGCCGGCCGAGCTGGAGCTGGAGGTCAGGAAAGCCGAGCTGGCGGCCAGGAAGAAGGCACTGCAGGACTTCACCGAACGACTACCCCGGGGCGAGTTGCGGTACGTCGACTCGCGTCACCACATCCAGACTGATCAACCGGCGATGGTCATCGGCGAGATACAGAGAATGCTCGACAACGTGCGCTGATTCGTGGCCGCCCGGAACACCTAGGATCGGGCCGTGGTACCGGTGAGGATCCGTCGTCCGATCAGCACGGCGACGCCGGTTCCGGCCGCGAGGGCGAGGGCCGCGAAGGCGGCGGTCTCGTTCTCGGTCTGTGTCCCGAGCAGCTGGGAGAGCGTCCCGGACCAGGACGTCAGCAGGTAGGCCAGCAGCCCGAGCAGCAGGCCACCGAGCTGCGCGACGACGAGCGCCACCGGCCACGCCACGACGGACACCACCAAGGTGCGCAGCGTGCGACCGCCGGCCAGCCCGACCATGCCGGCCAGGGCGGTGATGAAGACCGTCTGCATCACCATGAAGCCGATGCTGTTCTTGTGGACCTCCCGCAGCAGGCCGTAGCCGAGACCGTCGACGACCAGCGCGTACCGGGCGGCCGCCAGGCGGAAGGTGATCGCGACCGCGGCCGTGCCGAGCGCGCCGGCCGTCAGGGCCCAGAAGAGCTTGGCGGACAGCCAGCGCGACCGGGGCACCGACTGGGTGAGCACGAAGGCGTCGGTCGACTCGTCCCGCTCCCGGGCGAACAGCGGCACGCCCAGGATCAGCGCGATCAGCAACGGCACGAACGCGGCGACGAGCGCGATGGCCTGTCCCAGGTTCGTCGCCGCGCCCGCGGGCAGGCAGCTGACGGCCTGCTCGCACAGGCCGGTGCGGTCCGGCGCGTAGGCCTCGATCACGATGCCGTGCGCGTCTACCTGCTGCTGGATGACGCGGGCGCCGACGAGGACGAACGCCGTCGAGACCGCGCTCAGAGCGGCCGCGACGGTCAGGTACGGCCGCAGCAGACGCAGGGCGAGCCAGTTCATGCGGTGGGGACCTTTCGCGTCGGCTCCGGTCCGGCCGCCCTCAGGTAGCCGAGGAGCAGTTCTTCCAACGTGGGCCGGTGCCAAGCCAGGCCTCCGGCCGGGGCTGACCCGGCCGGTCTGATCAGGGCGGTGGCGTCAGCGCCCGCGGCGCGCACCTCGACGACCTCTGAGCTGTCGAACGCGCTGAACTCGATGCCGGCGCCCACCGCGACCAGATGGCCGGCCAGCGCCGCCTCCACCTCGGCGGCCAGGCGTACCCGCCCCTCGGCCAGCACCACGACGTGGTCGCAGACGCCGTCGATGTCGGCCACCACATGCGACGATAGCACCACGGTCGTGCCGCGCTCGGCGACGTCGGCCATCATCGTCCCGGCGACCTCCGCGCGGGCGACCGGGTCGAGCGGGGCCAGCGGCTCGTCCAGCAACAGCAGATCGGGGCGCTTGGCCAATGCCATCACCACCGCCAGGCGGCTGCGGTGCCCCGGTGCGAGGGTGCCCACGCGAGCCGCGGCGGGCAGAGCCGCGTCGTCGGTGAGTCGTTGCGCGTACGCGGGGTCCCAGCGCGGGTTGAGCCGGCTGCCGAGGGCGAGGGTCTGCGCCACTGTCAGCATCGGATACAACGGTGCCTGCTGTGCCACGTACCCGATCCGGGGCAGTGAGCCGTCACCGGCGGGCTCGCCGAACACCCGCACCTGGCCGCCGTCCGGGCGCAGCAGCCCGGCGGCGGCGCGCAGCAGCGTGCTCTTGCCCGCCCCGTTGCGCCCGACCAGCGCGGTGACCGCACCGGCCGGCACCGTGAACGAGCAGTCGTCCAGCGCGCGCCGCCGGCCGAAGCTGTGGGTGACCCCGTCGACGTCCAGCGCCGGCGGTCTGCGGTCAGCCGACACGGGCCGTCTCCTCTCCGGCCGGAACCGTCCCCGTTGCCACCTCGGCGACCAGTGCCTGCATGTCGGAGACATCGAGACCGGCTGCGTGGGCCCGGGTGGCCCAGGCGGCCAGCTCACGCCGCAACGCCTCGAGGTTGTCGGGCAGCGGCGCCAGGTGCTCCCGGACGAACGTGCCGGACCCTTGCCGCGCCTCCACGAGCCCGGCCACCTCCAGCTCCCGGTACGCCTTGAGGACGGTGTTGGGATTGATGCGGGCGCTCTCGGCGACCTCACGAGCGGTCGGCAGCTGGTCACCGGGCGCCAGCCGGCCCATCCGGATCGCCTGGCGCACCTGCTGCATCAGCTGGGCGTACACGGCGGTCCCGGTCCGACGATCGATCCGGAAGATCACGACGACAACCAATCCCATAGTCAACTAGTGGACTTCGATTCCGTACGCTACCGCGTCCTGTCAAAATGCGTTCATGGACTCCCTGACCTCTGAGCGTCTCCGGCTGCGGGAGTGGCGCGAGGACGACGCCGATTTCGTGCTGGACATGTGCTCACGCTGGGAAGTGCAGCGGTTCATCGGCGCGCAGCCCAGACTGCTGCATGACCGCGCCGATGCCCTGGCCACCATCGCCCGGTGGCGCGGCCGGGCTGACGGCGTGCACGCGGTGTGGGCGGTCGAGGACCGTGATGACGCGAAGCTGCTCGGCACGCTGCTGCTGGTCGCCTTGCCGGACAGCGCCGACACAGAGATCGGCTGGTACTTCCACCCCGATGCGTGGGGCCACGGGTACGCCCGCGAGGCCGCAGCGGCGGTACTGGCGTACGCCTTCGACGCGGGTCTGGAGGCCGTTCATGCCGTCACTCATCCGGACAACGTCGCTTCCCAGCAGCTCTGCCGGCGGCTCGGCATGACGCACCTGGGCCGCACGGACCGCTACTACGACATGACGTGCGAACTGTTCAGGGTGACCGGGGACCGCGCCCGGGCTTCGGGCACAATCTCGGCGTGACAGAAGCAGACACAGCCCGGCCGCCCGCCGAGACTGTCTCCCAAGAGCACTTCATCGGCCTGTACCTGGCCAAGACCGATCCCTGGGACGTCGCCACGAGTTGGCACAACCGGCGCAAGTACGCGGTGACCATGGCCAGCCTGCCGCGCGAGCGGTACCGCAGCGCGTACGAGCCGGGCTGCTCGATCGGGCTGCTGACCCGGATGCTCGCGGAGCGGTGCGACGAGATCCTGGCCGTCGACTGCGTGGACGAGGCGGTGGAGTCAGCCCGTGAGCAGGTGCGCGACTTCCCCCACGTACGGGTGGAGAACGCCATGCTTCCGGCCGGCCTGCCGGACGCCACCTTTGATCTGATCGTGCTCGGCGATCTGCTCTACTACCTGTCCGCCGACGACCTGGAGGCCACGCTCGACGGCCTGGTGCAGCGCCTGGAGCCGGACGGCGACCTGGTCTCGGTGCACTTCCGCGACCAGCAGACCGGCGGCAACCACGACGGCCTCAATGTGCACGCCGCGCTGGCGGCTCGGCCGGGTCTGGAACGCCGGATCCATCACGAGGACGAATGGTTCCTGCTGGACGTGTTGCGCCGGGTTCGCTGACCCGGGCCGCGGCGAACAGGGCACACCCGCCGGCGGCGAGCGCACCGCACAGCAGCAGTGCGGACCGGTAACCCAGGGCCTGGGCGGTGGCGCCGGCCAGGACGCCGGAGATCAGCGAGCCGATGGTCAGAGTGTTGGCGTACATCGTGGTGGCGCGGCCGGTGGCGTGCGGCAGCAGGTCCTGCACGTACGTGATGCCGAGCGCGCCCACCACCGCCAGCGCGACGCCGCGGGCGACCTGGGTGGCGATCAGCAGCGGCATGCCGTCGCTGATCGCCACCAGCACGAAGTAGGCGGTGAACAGCAGCATGCCCAGCAGGATCACGCCGCGCTTGGCGACCCGGGCGGGCAGCAGCATGACGCTCAGGGCGGCCGGGATCTCCACCACCGCGCAGATGCTGAACAGCAGCCCCACGTCGCTGTCCGGGCGGGCCAGCGTCCGGGTGACGTAGAGCGGCAGCGCGACCGACCCGGCCAGCATCGCGGTGTGGAACAGCGTGAAGCTGCCGGCGATCAGCAGCATCGACCGGCTCAGCCGTTCCCGTCCGGCCTCGGGCGCCGCGGCCCGGACCGGCGCCGGGGTCGGCCCCAGCGCCACGAGCGGCAGCGCCACCAGTGCGAAGGCGGCCGCGGTGAGCGCCATCAGCGCGTCGTAGCCGCGCCAGGCCAGCACGGCCGCGCCGACCAGCGGGCCGATGGCCCAGGCCAGCGACCACACCGAGCGCAGCGCGGGCGTGCGGCGGCCGGCGTCGCTGCCGGAGCGGTCGAGATGGGTACGGGCGAGCGTGAAGAGCTGCGGGAACGCGGCCATCCCGGCCCCGAGCAAGCCGACGCCGATCAAGGCCAGCAGGGCGTAGTCGGTGGTGGTCGTCAGGGCCAGGTAGCCGGCCGCGGGGGCGGCCACGGCGACGAACGCCGGCCACCGGCTCGCGGACCGGTCGTAGCGGCGGCCGAGCCAGGTGCTCACCGCGAGGCCGCTGATCGCGACCAGCGACAGAAAGACCCCGACCTGGAACGGCGACAGCTTCGCCTCGTCGGCCCCGAAGAGCACCAGGTACGGCCCGATCATCGAGTCCGCGATGCCGAGCAGCAGCACACCGGCCAGCAGCGGCAGAAATCTCGAACGGCCCCCGGCCGCCGCGACAGTGGTCATTCCTGTCCCGCTACCCAGGGCGCAGGAATGCTATGCGCGCCGGGGCCGCGACGGCTCAGGCCCGGGCCGTGGCGCCGAGAGGGAGATGGGGGGTCTCCGTACCGTTCTGACCGAGCATGTAGAAGTGCTTCACTCCCGAGGCGATCCCCGCCGCAACGGCATTCAGATATTCCGCTTGCCGGAGCCGGGCAAGATCACGGTCATCCGCGAGATTGGCGAACTCGACCCGGATCGTGGGCAGCTGGGCCTGCTCGAAGAGGTGCGAGAATTCGGCATGGGTGCCGCGGTCCGGTGCTCCCGCGATCCTGACGATCTCTCGCTGGATGCTTTCCGCCAGGGGCCGGCCGACATGGGAATACACGTCGGGTGCCGTGCCGAAATAGAACGTCGCGCAGCCGGGGACCGTGTCCACGGCATCGGCCAGGCTGAGTGTGATCATGAATTCGGCTTTGATCCTGTTCGCAAAGGACGCCACCTGCCCGTCGTCCTGCGTGGCGATGTCCGTTCTGTTGAGCATCCAGGACTGCATTCCGGTCGCGGTGTCGATCTGCACCTCGAGCAGCCGGCCGAGCTGGTCGATGAAGGAATCGGCCAGTGAAGCGGCGTGCTCATCGCTCTCACTGTTGAACTGCGAGCTGCGGGACACCAGATCGATGACGACGAAGCCGCCCTGCTGGGCTTTGACGATGAAGCTGATCATGTGCCGCTGTTGCACCGTCGCGGCGTTGTCCTTGTCGATGCCCTGCTCTTCCAGATAGCTCAGCACCCGCTGGGTGACCCGGCCGCAGACGCCGTCGTTGAGGATGTCGAAGTCGGTCTGGAAGCGCCGGACCGCGGTCTCGGTGCTGTCCAGGAAGACGCCGTTGATGAGATCGTCGTCGCCGTAGCCCATGGCCACCAGTTGTCGTTGCAGATCCAGCACGTCGCGTCCCTGCATGGGCCGGGCGGGAAGGCTGGCCAAGGCCCGTGACCTCTTACTGGTGTGGGGCAGCACTGCGGCGGATCGAGCCGGGTTGCGGGGGCCCGGCGTGGCTGGGGGCGGCGGCTCGGCCTCGGCGAGCCGGGTGGCCGCCAATCGCGTCAACCAGGGCGCCGTTTCTTGTTTCATTCTCTGGTCCAGTGCCACCTGGGCGCGGGCGGCGATGATCTCGAGTCGGGTGGGTCGGCGCCCGCTCTCCGGCACGAATACTTCCTCACTGTGGTCAGGAAAAAGACGAGAGGTCGACCTGATCGATGATCGCCTGAAGCAGCCGGGCGTCGTCCCGCTCGACAACGGGAGACGAATCGATGAGCGCGATGAGCATCGACATTCCCATGCAGCGTCTCCGATCGTCGCTCGACGCTACCGCGTCAGCGCCCACTGGACCCTCTTCCACCACTGCTCTTTGCGGTCCGTACGGTTCTTCTGGCGAATTGTCAGCAATACGCCGAACAGGACGAGAGTGGCTGCAATGACCGGCACCAGGCCGGTGATCACCCTTGACCCCGAAAGGACTGATCGGTCACTCGCGCATCCTATGGTCTTCCGCCTGAAGGTCGAAAGAGTCCTTGGACCGTTCGTGGACGTCTCAGCCGGTCTGCCATATCCGCCGGAGGGCCGCCCTGGCCCACCGCCACCTCTCCCGGGGCACCTGCACCTCGGCGCCGGGCAGCGCCGAATGGCTGGTACGCCGGGTCACCTGCACGCTCAGCAGCAGAGCCACACCCTCCATGAGCAAGACCTCCTCGTCCCGTTAACGCTCACGTGACCGTTAACGGGATCGTCGCGTAGGTGCTGCCGGGCCGTCAACCCCCAGCGGTTTACGATGCGGTCATCGTGGGAGACGAACAGCAGGACACCGCCGGAGCGGGCGCCGGAAAACGCGCGACCTTGCGCGACGTGGCGCGCCTGGCGGGCGTCTCGCACCAGACCGTGTCCCGGGCCATCAACGACAAGGGTGAGATCGACCCGCAGACCCGCCGCCGCGTCCTGGACGCCGCCCGGCAACTGCACTACCGCCCGTCCCGCTTCGCCCGCGGCCTGGTCCGCCCCGGCGCGACCACCGTCGGCCTGATCGTGTCCGACGTGGTGAACCCGTTCTTCCCCGAACTGATCGCCGGCGTCCTCGAGGCCGCCGAGCAACGCGGCTGGCAGGTCCTGGTCGCGAGCACGCAGGACGACCCCGGCCGCGAACCGCAGCTGCTGCGCTCCCTCGCCGGCCAGGTCGACGCCCTGATCGGCTACCTCTTCCAGCCGGACGACGTGGTCGCCGCCGCGGTCGAGGGCGTACCGCTGGTCGTCATGAGCCGGCGCGCCCGCGAAGCGGCCTTCGGGGCCGTCGACATCGACCTGGAGACGGGCGTCCGCGCGGCGGTACGGCACCTGGTCGCCCGCGGCCACCAGCGGATCGGCATGATCGACTGCCCGGACGCGGCCGACCCGGCCCGCAGGGCGATCTTCCTGGCCGAGGCCGAGGACCAGGGCCTGACGGTGCCGCCGGACGCGATCATCGGCGTCGAGCAGTCCATGGCGGGCGGCGAATCGGGCTTCGAGAAGCTGCACGCGGCCCGCCCGGAGCTCACGGCGATGTTCGCCTTCAACGACCTGATCGCGCTGGGCGCGTACCGGGCCGCCCGCCGAGCGGGCCTGGCCATCCCGGACGACGTCGCCCTGCTCGGTTTCGACGGCCTGAATCTGGGCGAGCTGCTGGACCCGCCGCTGACGACCATCGCGATCGACAAGCGGCGGATGGGGGAGCTGGCGGTGGCGGAGGTGCAGCGGCTGCTGGCGGGCGAGCCGGGCGGGCTGGCGCTGGTGGAGACCGAGCTGCTGATCCGGGGGTCCGCCTGAGGCGGTCGGCCGGTCTCAGTCGACGACCGTGACCAGGGTGCCGTGCCCGATGTGCTTCAGCAGGGTGCGCTGAGCCTCCCGCGGCATCCGTACGCACCCGTTCGACGCACTGCGGCCGAAGGCGCCATCGTCGTACCAGCCGTGGATGCCCGTGTGCGCGCCCCGCAGCGCCGCCGGCAGGGACCGGCGGTTCTCCGGCACCGAGCTCAGCGCCAGCGCGTCCACGTTCGCGTACGCGGAGCCGCTGGTCGGGGTGCGGCCCAGCACGAAGCTTCGGCCCAGCGGGGTGGGGGTCGCCGCCGTGCCGGTTGTCACGGTCCAGGCGGCCCTGCGGATGCCGTCGCGGCGCCAGATCAGTTTGTGGGTGCGGCGCTGGACGATGAGGTGGTCGCGCAGCGGCCGTGGCGACCAGCCCTTCGGTGGCAGCCAGCCGATCCGGCGGTTCGCCGTGGGCAGCAGCACCGCGACCCAGCCCGAACGCCGGTCGGTGATCGGCAGGATCAGGGGCATGCCGCTGATCTCCGGGGTGAGCCGGGCGCGGGGCCGGCCGCCGGGCGCGTCGTAGACCGGGATCGAGCGGGTGGGGTGCAGGCCCTCGGTGATTGCGGTCAGGGACATCGCCGCCGGGTCGGCCGGGAAGCCGCGGGGTGCCGTCCAGTAGTCGATCACCGGCAGGCCGGCCGGGGCCGGCGCTGCCGACAGGGTCGGCTCCGGGGTCCGGGCCGCGACGCTGGGGGAGGGCGCGGCGGGTGCCGGCGCTGCCGCCGGGCGGTCGCCGGTGCTGGTCAGGAAGCCGGCGCCGGCGGCGACGCAGGCGGCCAGACCGATCAGCCCTGCTCCGGTACGGGTGACGCGCAGGGCTCGGAACACCCGCCCACCGTATGCGCCGCAACCGGTCAGGCCCCCGGATCGCGGGACCGTCCACCGGAACGGAGGAATCTCAGCCGAACGCCGGCCACCCGTAACCCGTTCGACCTCCGGGGTTGCCCCTCCTAGCATCGGCGACCATGAACACGAGCTGGACGGACGGAATCTCGCGGGTCGCGGTGCTGACCGGGGCCGGCATCTCCACCGATTCCGGGATCCCGGACTACCGGGGGCCGGACGGCGTCTGGACCCGTGATCCGGCGCTGGTGGACGCGTTCACCTACGACTCCTTCCTGGCCGATCCGGGCGTCCGCGAGCGGTTCTGGCGCACGTACCTCGGGCACAGCGCGTGGCGCGCGGAGCCGAACGCCGCCCACCGGGCGCTCGCCGCACTGGAACGCACCCCGGTGGCCGTGCGGATCCTGACCCAGAACGTCGACGGGCTGCACCAGCAGGCCGGTTCCAGCGCCCGCAAGGTGCTCGAGCTGCACGGCAGCATGCACGAGGTCGTCTGCACCGGCTGCGGGCAGCGCTCGCCCAGCCGGCCGACCCTCGACCGGGTCGCCGCCGGGGACGGCGACCCCCGGTGCCCGGCGTGCGGCGGGATCCTCAAGCTCGCGGTGGTCTTGTTCGGGGAACACCTCGACCCGGGTACGGCGGGACTGGCCGAGCGGATCGCCGCGCACAGCGAGGTGCTGCTGGTGATCGGCAGTTCCCTGCTGGTCGAGCCGGTGGCGTCGTTGTGCGCGGTGGCCCTCAACGCCGGTAACCGGCTGGTGATCGTCAACCGGGACCCGACGCCGTACGACGAACTGGCCGCCGAGGTGATCCGGGAGCCGATCGGCGTCGCGGTGCCACGGCTCTGCGCGGCCCTCACCGACGCCGCCGGATCCACGGTCCGCGGCTGACCCCGGCCCGCGCCGGTCAGTCGTCTCAGTCGTCGAGGGGTTCGACGACCATCGTGCGGGCGTGCTGGTAGATCACCGAGCTGCGGAAGCCGAGGATCTCCCGGCGCTTGCTGAACTTGTCCATCAGGAACGCGTGCAGCGCGTCGACGCTGGGCACCGCCACGTGCACCAGGAAGTCGTCGGCGCCGGCCACCACGAACACCGACAGCACCTCGGGCAGCGAGGTGATCGAGGTCTTGAAACTCTCGATCACCTCGCGGCTCAGCGGGCGTACCTGGACGTGCAGCAGCGCCTGCACCGTCCGGTTCAGCGCGGCCAGGCTGATCTCCGCGTGGTAGCCGGTGATCACACCGCGGGCCCGCAGCAACCGGACGCGTTCGAGGCAGGTGGACGGCGCGATGCCCACCGCCCGGGCCAGCTCCCGGTTGGTCTGCCGGGCGTCCTGCTGCAGATGCCGGATGATCGCCGCATCAAGTTCGTCCACGATCGTTGCTCCCGTCACTCGCCGAATATAGTTCGGAGCTGCGACCGGTGGACGGAACGAGCTCCTATGGTCCGGGCATGACTACCGCATCAAATTTCGACGAGTTCGAACGGGTCGTGGCCCGCCGAGGTGTCCGCAGCGGGCTGCCGGTGATCGTGGCTGTGCACTCCAGCGCCCTCGGTCAGGCCATCGGCGGGTGCCGGCTGGCCCCGTACCCGGATTGGCGCGACGGCCTCACCGACGCGCTGCGGCTCTCCGCCGCGATGACCGCCAAATGCGCCGTCGCGGGCCTGCCGCACGGCGGCGCCAAGACCGTGGTGGCTCTGCCCCCGGGAACGACGCTCGACGCCGGGCTGCGGCGGGCCGTCCTGCACGACGTCGGCGACACCATCGAGTCCCTCGGCGGCGGCTACGCGACCGGGCCGGACGTCGGCACCGGACCGGAGGACATGGCCGTCATCGCCGAACGCACCGACCACGTCTTCTGCCGCCCGGTCGGCGCCGGCGGCAGCGGCGACTCGTCCGGACCGACGGCCGAGGGCGTGCTGTCGGCACTGGCCGCGCTCGCCCCGGTGGCCGGACGGCGTTTCGCGATCATGGGACTGGGCCGGGTCGGCGCGCACGTGGCCCGCGAACTGGCCGCGTCCGGCGCCGAACTCGTGGTCAACGACGTGGACGACAGCCGCCGGCAGCTCGCAGCCGAGCTCGGTGCCACCTGGACCGACGACATCCTGGCCGCGGAGGCGGACGTGCTGGTGCCGGCGGCCCTCGGCGGGGTCCTGACCGCGGCGACGGTGGCCCGGCTGCGCTGCGCCGAGATCTGCGGACCGGCCAACAACCAGCTCGATCGGCCGGCGACGGCAGACCTGCTGCACGAGCGGGGAATCCTGTGGGCGCCGGACTTCGTCGTCAGTGCCGGCGGCGTCGTCCACGCGACCGGGGTGGAACTGCGCGGGGAGACGGAAGCGCAGGCCACGGCCCGGGTACGCGGCATCGCCGGAACGCTGACCACGGTGCTGCACTCGGCTCGGCGTCGCGGCATCACGCCGCTGGCGGCGGCGCACGAGCTGGCCCGGGCACGCATCGACACCGCCCAGCAGGCGACGATGGCCGCATGAGCGATCCTTTCCTCGAGGCCGGCCCACATCCGAGCGACGGCGGTCCTGGTCTGAGCGACGGCGTTCCGCGTCCGGGCGAGGCCGGGCGCCTGCGTGACACCTACGACAAGGTCGCCCGCGCCTACGATGCCCAGCTCGCCGGCGAGCTTGACCACAAACCCCTGGACCGGGCGCTGCTGACCGCGTTCCTGGAACTGGCCGGGACCGGCCGGGTCGCGGACGTCGGCTGCGGTCCCGGGCACGTCACCCGTTTCCTGGCGGCCCGGCACCCGGACGTGACCGGCCTGGACCTGTCGCCCGAGATGATCGCGATAGCCCGGGAACGCGCGCCGGAGATCCCGTTCACGGTGGCGTCGATGCTGTCCCTGCCGGTCGCCGACGGTGCGTGGGCGGGGGCCGTGGCGATGTACTCGATCATCCACCTGAGCCCGCCGGACCGGGCGGCGGCGTTCGGTGAACTGGCCCGGGCCATCCGCGGCGGCGGCCGGCTGCTGGTGTCCTTCCACGTCGAGGGCCCGGACGTGCCGGCCGGTGGTACCACCCACCTGACCAGCTGGTTCGGCGCGCAGGTGGATGTGGACGTGCACTTCCTGGACCCGGACGCGGTGCGCGCGGATCTGGGGGCGGCAGGGTTCCGGATCGAGTCCACGATGGTGCGGGAGCCGCTGGACCCGGCCGAGTTCCCGAGCCGCCGGGCCTACCTGCTGGCGAGGCGCGTCCGGTGATCCGCATAGGGTGAGCGGGTGGTGGCGGCGATCGAGCTGTATCTGGACGTCGACGCGTCCCGCCGGGTGCGCAAGCTGTGGCAGGCCCTCGAGGAGGAGGGAGTGCAGACGCTGGCGTCCCTGCTCGACGAACGCCACCGCCCGCACGTGTCACTGGCGGCCGCCCGGCGGCTGGAGCCGGAGGCGGTGACGGCGGCGCTGGCGGGGTACGCGGTGGGGCGCGGGCTGACGCTGGAGCTGGATTTCGTCGGCCAGTTCATCGGGCGGGTGCTGTGGCTGGGGGTCACCCCGACCTTGGAACTGCTCGAACTGCACCGCGCGGTGCATGACCGGCTGGCCGGGCACGGCATCGAGGTCTGGGAGCACTACCGTCCGGGGCGGTGGGTGCCGCACTGCACGATCTCGATGCGGGTGCCGAACCCTCTGGTGGGCGCGGCCGTCCGTCGCTGCCTGGAATTCCTGCCGATCCGAGCCACCGTGACCGGCGCGGCCATCACCGACCACGCCAACGACGTCGCCCAGCCCCTCACCCCCTGACGGTGGGCCCACGACCCCGCGGCTGCCGAGTGCACCGCGGGCTTGGGGGCCGTGATGGTCGTCTGGCGACCATGCCGCGATTACCGGGGGCACGCGGCGGGCTGGGGGCCAGGGGTCGTCTGCGGCCGTGCCGCGACCCGCGGCTACGGAGGGCACCGGGCGGGTTTGGGGGCCGTGATGGTCGTCTGGCGACCGTGCCGTGACTACCGAGGGCACGCGGCGGGCTGGGGGGGGGGCGAGGGTCGTCTGCGACCGTGCCGCGACTCGCGGCTGCCGAGGGCACCGGGCGGGCTTGGGGCCGTGATGGTCGTCCGTGGCCGTGCCGCGACCCGCGGTCGCCGGGGACTTCCGCGGGCTTGGGGGCCGTGATGGTCGTCTGGCGACCGTGCCGTGACTACCGGGGGCACGCGGCGGGCTGGGGGCGAGGGGTCGTCTGCGACCGTGCCGCGACCCGCGGCTGCCGAGGGCACCGGGCGGGCTTGGGGCCGTGATGGTCGTCCGCGGCCACGCCGCGACCCGCGGCTACCGAGGGCACCCGGCGGGCATGGGGCCGTGAAGGTCGTTCGCGTCTGTGGCTGCTGCCACGGCCACGGTGGCCTGACCGTGGCCCGCGGCGGCGGCGAGCTGCGCGGAGGCGCAATTTGCATGTCCGGGCGGGCCTACGTCTCGCTGTGCACCACCTCCGGTGCGGCCGGGGCTGGGCGGCGGCCGGACGGCCGCCACCAGTTGGCCGGGCCCAGGGCCGCCACCAGAGCCGGGGCCAGCACCCCGCGGACGATCGTCGCGTCGATCACGATGCCCAGGGCCAGGGCTGTGGCCAGGATCTTCACCTCCGTTGTGGGCACCTGGGCCAGGGAGATGAACGCCAGGAACAGGATCAGCGCCGCCGAGGTGACCAGCCGGCCGGTGCGGGCCACGCCGTGCACGGTTGCGGCGTCGGTGTCGTGGCCCTGGTCGTATTCCTCGCGGATGCGGGCCAGCAGGAACACCTCGTAGTCCATCGACAGGCCGAACAGGAACGCGAACACCGCGATCGGGATCCACACGGTGATCGCGCCCGAGGCGGTGCGGTCGAACAGCAGCTCGGTGAGGTGGCCGTCCTGCCAGATCCATACCGTGATCCCGTACGCGGCCCCGAGCGAGATCACGTTCAGCAGCAGCGCCTTGAGCGGGAGCACCACCGAGCGCAGCGCCCGCAGCAACAGCAGGAACGTGACCACCACGATGGCCAGCACCACCCACCACGCGTTGCCGTAGACCGCGTCGATGAAGTCCGCGTCCTGCGCCGGCGTGCCGCCCACCCGGGCGCCCGCCCGCTCGGCCGCCTCCCGGACCGTGGCGGCAGCGTCCGCGCCCTCGGGGGAAGAACTGTCCGCGCGGGTCCACACATCCACCACCGACAGGCCGTCGCGGGTCCATGCCGCCGGTGTCACCACGGCGGCCACCCCGTCGATGTCCTGCACCGCGGTGCGCACCCGGGCCGGGTCCGGGGTCAGGATCTCGATCGGCGTGGTGAGGCCCGAGCCGATGCCGGAGGCGTCGAGCCGGAGGACCGCGGCCGCCGCCGTGCCGCCCTGCGAGGCCAGCGACTCGTTGGTCGGCCGGCCCAGCCGCAGCCCGAGCACCGGCGCGGCCAGCACCAGCAGGACGAGCGTGGCGAGGGCGATGGACACCCAGCGGCGCCCGACCACCGCGGCGCCGATCCGCCGCCACAGCCGGCTCTCCGGGTCGGTCGAGCGGCGGTGCGGCCAGTCCAGGCGGGGGCCGATGACCAGCAGCAGCGCCGGCAGCAGGGTGAGTGCCGCCAGCACGCTGACGACCGGGATGAGCAGGCCGGTGAAGCCGACGCTGCGCAGGAACGGCACGGGCAACGCGATCAGCGCCGCGAGGCTGACGGCGACGGTCACCCCGGAGAAGAACACCGACCGGCCCGCCGTGCCCATCGCCCGGATCACCGCGTCGGCGTTGCTGTGGCCGTGACCGCGCTCCTCACGCCAGCGGGTGACGATCAGCAGCGCGTAGTCGATGGCCACGCCCAGGCCGATCAGCGCCAGCAGGTACTGCACGATGAAGGACACGTCGGTGACCCCGGTGATGCCCCAGACGATCAGGAACGTGGTCAGGATCGAGGCGGCGGCGATCAGCAGCGGCATCAGCGCCAGCACCGAGCCGAAGACCAGCAGCAGCACGAGCAGCGCGCCGGTGCCGCCCGCGATCGTCTCGACCAGCACGTCGGCGCCGCCGCTCTCGCCGTCCTCGCCGGACTCGAGCACGTCCTTGCCCGTCACGGTCACCGGCACGGCGGCGGACGCGGCGACCTGGCGCAGGGCCGGCAGGGCGGCCACGTACGGCTCCGGGCCGGGCGCGGGCGGGGGATAGACGACCACCACGCTGGTGCGCCCGTCCGGCGCCCGGAGCGCCGGCTCGTCGGCGGGGGAGAGGATCCGGGCGCCCGGCACGGCCGCGGTCACCGCCTGCACCACCGGGGCGGGATCGCCGGCCTCGGCGATGACCAGCAGGATCGGCGAGAAGTCACCGCCCGAGCCGAACCGCTCGGTGATCGCCTTGTTGGTCTCGTAGCCGTCCTGGCCGGGCAGGGAGAAGTCGTAGCTCAGTGCGGCGGTCGCCTTGGGCGCGGCGAAACCGCCCATGGCGGCGAGGAGCAACCAGGACACCAGCACCCACCAACGGTGCGCGACGACGAACCGCGACAGAGCGTTCACTCCAGGCACGCTAGTCACTCACCCCGGCCGCCGCTGACCGGCTGTGGAAAACCCGCGCACGACCGTCGGCTGTGGACAACGGACCGAGCGCACGGCGCAACGAGCGCACGGCGCAACGAGCGGACGGCGCAACGAGCGCACAGCGCAACGAGCGACCGGCGACCGGAAAAGATCAGGCCGGGCGAAGGGCAGCCCGCACGTCGGTCCAGCTCCGCAGCTCGTCCCGGACCTCCGGCCGGCTCTCGTCCCGGACGGCCTGCTCGTGCGCCCGCGCCAGCACGTCGTCGATCAGCACCGGCCGTCCCCGCGCCGCAGAGTCCACCGCGGCCTCCACCATGGCCAGGCTCAGCACGTTGCTGTGCACCTCACCCATCGGCGTCACCCCGGTCCGCAGGGCCTCCGTGAACACCCGCAGCGCCCCGCCGATGCCCGAGTACCGGTCGTCCGGCGCGTCGACCGGCGGTCCCACCGGATCGTGGTCGCCGTCCCAGCGGGCCGTGCCCTCCTGCGCGCTGACCCGCCACTCGCCGTTCCAGGACGTCTCCGCGCCCGGGCTGCACCAGCTGCCGTGGTAGACGTAGCGGGCGCCGCCGGTCATCTCGAAGACCGCGGCGGCGCAGGCGTCGCCGGCGTACCAGCTCCAGGGCGGGTTCCAGGTCTGGCACGAGACCGCGAGCGGGTCGTCGTCGAGCAGGAACCGGGCGGCGTCGAAGGCGTGGATCGCCATGTCGACCAGCAGCGGCTGCGCCATCTGCTCGCGGAAGCCGCCGAAGTGCGGCGCCCGGTGGAAGCCGGTGCTGACCGAGCCGACCGGGCCGAGTTTCCCGGTCATCGCCCGCAGCGCGAACAGCTGCGGATTCCAGCTGCGGGACTGGCTGACCATGAACAGCCGGCCGCTCACGTCCGCCGCCGCCACCAGGGACAGCGCCTGGGCCAGCGTGTCGGCGACCGGCTTCTCGCCGAGCACGGACAACCCGGCGAACAGTGCGGCGGTGGTGACCGCGTGGTGGGCCACCGGTACGGTCACATCGATCACCGCCTCCGCCCCGGTCTCGGCGGCCAGCGTGGCGACGTCGGTGCCGACCGGCAGTCCGGGTCCCGCCCGCCGGGCCGCCGCCAGGTCCAGGTCGGCCACCCCGGCCAGTTCGACGCCGGGGTCGTTCGAGATCGCCTCCAGCCAGGCCTGGCCCATCGCGCCGGCGCCGGCCAGCAGCACCCGGATCATGCGGCCGAGCCTTGGTGCGTGGGCGCCGAGAAGGTGTCGTAGCGCAGCAGCTCGGGCAGCTCCCGCCCGGGCCGGTCGGTACGGGCCCAGCGCACCCCGTTGGCGATCACCCGCCGGATGTCCGGGTGGTGGTAGACCGGGTAGTCCTGGTCGCCGGGCTTGAAATAGAAGATCCGGCCGTGCCCGCGGCGCCACGTGCAGCCGCTTCGGAACACCTCGCCGCCGCTGAACGAGCTGATGAAGATGAGCTCGTCCGGCGGCGGGACGTCGAAGTACTCGCCGTACATCTCGTCCTCGGGGACGACGATCGGGTGCGGCACGCCCTGGGCGATCGGGTGGGTCGGGTCGACGGTCCAGATCAGCTCGCGGTCGTGCTCGTTGCGCCAGCGCAGGGTGCACGTCGTACCCATGAGCCTGGTGAAGATCTTGGACCAGTGCCCGGAGTGCAGCACCACCAGGCCCATCCCGGACAGCACGTGCCGGTGCACCCGCTCGACCACCTCGTCGGCCACCTCGCCGTGCGCGGCGTGCCCCCACCAGGTCAGCACGTCGGTGCCGGCCAGCACCTGCTCGGTCAGGCCGTGCTCGGGCTCGTCCAGGGTGGCGGTCCGGACCTCCGCAACCTCCCCGAGATTCTCCCGGATGCCGGCGGCGATCGTCTCGTGCATGCCGTCCGGGTAGAGCCTCGCGACGTGTTCCTCGGTGCGCTCGTGGCGGTTCTCGCCCCACACGGTCACGCGGATCTGGTCCATGGTGCGTCCCTCCTGATCTCCAAGCGGTGCCGGCGCGTCAGCCGGGCGGTGTGGTGCGGCGCCGGGTGAGGCGCGGCGTGATCAGCTCGACGGGCTCGGCCGCGGTGGGGTCCCGGTCGAGCAGCCGGAACAGGGTGCGCATGGCCCGCCGGGACACGTCCCGCGGTTCGAGGGAGACGTTGGTGACCGGGGGAGTGGTGCCCGTGGCCAGCACGTCCGGGCACAGGCCGACGACGGACAGGTCGCGGCCCGGCCGGTGCCCGCGGCCGGCCACCGCGGTCAGCACCGGCTGCACCGCCTCGGTGTCGTGCACCACGAGGCCGAGCCGGCCGTCGATGCTGTGGTCACCGGAGCGCAGTACCTCGTCCAGGGCCGCCGAAACGCCGCGCGGCCCCCGTTCGGGCTGGTCGACGACCGCGCACGGCAGGCCGTGGGTGGCCGCCGCCGCGGTCGCGCCGCGGCGGAAGCGGCCCACGAAGTTGACCTCCCGCGCCACGGTCGGCCGCGGATGGCCGATCAGGGCGATCCGGTCGTGCCCGGTGGCCGCCAGATGGTCCACGGCCAGCCGGCCGGCCTGCTCGAAGTCCAGGTCGACGCAGGGCAGGCCGAGCGGTTCGGCGGGCAGGCCGATCAGGATCACCGGTACGGCGAGCCCGGCGGCGACCGGGATCCGGGCGTCGTGCGTCTCGATGTCCATCAGCACGATCGCGTCGCACAGGGAGCGGGCCGCCAGCCGGGTCAGCCCGGCCGACCCCTCGTCCCGGGTGACCAGCAGGATGTCGTGGTCCTGCTCGCGGGCGCAGTGGGCGATGGTCTCGATGAACGGCAGCAGCCCGGACGTGTCGGCGTCCGGCCCGAACGGCACGACCAGCCCGATCACCCGGGTGCGCTGGCTCTTGAGGGCGCGGGCGCCGGCGTTGGGCTGGAAGGCGAGCTCCGCGATGGCGGACTCGACCCGGCGGCGGGTCTCGGCGGAGATCGACCGGCGGCCGCTCATCACGTACGAGACCGTGCTCTGCGAGACGCCGGCCAGGCGGGCCACGTCCCGGCTGGTGACCATGCCCGGGCTCACCTCCCGCCGTCGATACGTATCGACTGTCTGCGGACGAGCCTAGCCGGGAGCGGTCCGGGCGCTCAAGAGCACGCCGCCGCCCGCGCGCTTGGCCCGGTACATCGCCGCGTCCGCGCCGCGCATCAGTGCGGGCATGTCGTCGGCGTCGTCGGGGAACAGGGCGACGCCGATGCTGGCGCCCACCCGTACCTGGGTGCCCTCGATGTCGTACGGCTCGCACAGCCGCGCGTGCAGCCGCTCGGCCGCTGATCTCGCGGCGGCCGCGTCCGGATCGCGGGCCAGCAGGATGGCGAACTCGTCCCCGCCCAGGCGCGCGACCAGGTCCCCCTCCCGCAGGCTGCCCTCCAGCCGCCGGCCGACCGCGTGCAGCAGGGCGTCGCCGGCGTGGTGCCCGACGGTGTCGTTGACCCGCTTGAAGCCGTCCAGGTCGAGCAGCAGCAGGGCGAGCCGGCCGCCGGTCGCCCGCGCGTCGGCGACCTCCTGCTCGGCGCGTTCCAGCAGGTAGGTGCGGTTGGGCAGGCCGGTCAGGGCGTCGTGGTACGCCTGCCGGGTCAGCTCGGCCAGGTGCCGCTGCTGGGCCTGGCGCAGGCGGGCGCTGTCGACGATCAGCGCGCCCTCCAGGGCCACCTGGCGGGCCAGCGCGTGGTCGCGTCCGGTCCAGCGCCGCGGGCCACTGGCGTCGCCGCACATCACCATGCCGACCGGCCCGGCCGCGGACATCAGCGGGATGGCGAGGAACGAGCGCAGCTGCAGGGTCTGCACGAAGCCGCCCGGGCGGACCGAGGCCTGCGTGACGTCACCGACCAGTGTCGGGTCGCCGTGGCCGGCGGCCATGGTGCGCCAGACCGGCGAGTCGGCGGCCAGCTTGCCGTTCAGGTTGCGGACGAGCTCGGCGCTGACCGGCTCGGTGATCCCGACGCCCGCCGCGTAGCAGATCCGCCCGTCCGGGCCGATCAGGTGCACGGCCGCGCGCTCGGTGCGGAACGCCTCGCCGGTGGCCCGGGCCAGCAGCCGGCCGGCCTCCTCGACCGAGGTGGCGGCGGTGCCCAGCTCGAACAGCCCGCGGATGGTGGCGTTGGCCCGGGCGACGTACTGGTGGTCCTGCTCGGCGGCGAGGGCCTGCAGCGTGGTGGCCAGTTGCAGGCCGATGGTGGCCGCCACCTCGGGGCGCAGCGCGGCGATGGTGGCACCGGTGAGGACCAGGACGCCCAGGGTCCGGCCGCCGATGCGCAGTCGTATCGCCGTACGGTCGCCGTCGCGGACCGGTGGGGCACCCGCCGCGACGCGGAAGACGGCGCCGGCCAGGGTGATGTCGCCGGGCGCGGCGGCGCCGTGGGTTGCCCCCGGGATCAGGCTGCCGTCGTCGGGGTCGAGGGTGAAGACGGAGGCGGCGCGCAGGCCGCACGCCCGGGTGAGGCGCGCGGCGATGATGGCGAGCATGTGGGCGACCGAGGGGATGTCGCGGGTCATCACGGCGATCAGGTCGTTGTGCAACAGAGCCTGCTCGTCGCCGGGAGACGACACTGCCACCGTCGGCCTACCTGCGCCGAGGGTACGCACGTCGTTGCTGACCGTCACAGTCGCTTCGATCGGCAGTGATCCGACTCGCCTGAGGATCCCGCGACACCCGGCGGCGGGACAGGACGGATTACCGTGCAGCGATCGGGTACACCCGGACCCGATGCGAACCGAAGGGAAGTGCGGGCATGAAGGTGTGCGTCGTAGGAACCGGCTACGTGGGTCTCACCACCGGCGTCAGCCTGGCGTTTCTCGGGCACGACGTCACCTGCCTGGACCTCGACCAGGCCAAGGTCGACCTGCTCAGTGGGGGCCGGTCGCCGATCTACGAGCCGCACATGGACGCCCTGCTGGCCGACTCGGCCGAGCGGATGACCTTCACCACCGACTACAGCGCGGCCGTGCCCGGTGCTGACGTGGTGTTCATCGCCGTGCAGACCCCGTCGCTGCCGGACGGCAACCCCGACCTGCAATATCTGCGCTCGGCCGCGGAGAGCGTCGGGCAGCACATCGACGGCGAGTTCACCGTCGTCATCAACAAGTCGACCGTGCCGATCGGCAGCAGCAACTGGGTCGACTCGATCCTGCGCGAGTCGTTCGAGCGCACCCACGAGCGGCGCAGCGACGGTGAGTTCTCGGTCGCGTCGAACCCGGAGTTCCTGCGCCAGGGCGCGGCGATCCAGGACACCCTGTACCCGGACCGGATCGTGGTCGGCTCGGACAACCCGCGCAGCCTGGACGTGCTCAACCGGCTCTACCGCACGATCCTGAACCAGACGTTCACGCCGCCGACCTATCTGCCGCGACCGGCGGAGCTCGGCGCGGTGCCGATGGTCTCGACCGACCTGGCCTCGGCCGAGCTGATCAAGTACGCCGCCAACGCCTTCCTGGCCCTCAAGATCAGCTTCGCCAACGAGATCGGCCAGCTGGCCGGCCGGGTCGGCGCGGACATCTCGCAGGTCACCAGGGGCATCGGGCTGGACACCCGGATCGGGCCACGCTTCCTGCAGCCGGGCATCGGCTGGGGCGGCTCCTGCTTCGGCAAGGACACCGCCGCGCTGATCGCCACCAGCGCCGAGTACCACCACGCCATGCCGATCGTCACCGCCGCCCGCGAGGTCAACCAGATGCAGCGCCGGCTGGTCGTGGACCGGCTGCTGGACGAGCTGCGCATCCTCAAGGGCCGCAAGATCGGGCTGCTCGGGCTCGCGTTCAAGCCGAACACCGACGACATGCGCGACGCGCCGGCCCTGGACATCGCCCGGATGCTGCTCGACCGCGGCGCCCGGATCCGGCTGCACGACCCGGTCGCCGCCGAGCGTTTCCGCCGCGAGCAGCCCGACCTGGTGCCGTACCTGGCCGGCGAGGTCGAGGAGATCTTCGACGACAGCGACGCGGTCGTGCTGGTCACCGAGTGGTCGGAGTACCTCGACCTGGACTGGGCGAAGTTCGCCTCGCTGATGCGGACCCCGGTCGTGCTGGACGGCCGGCACTGCCTGGACCCGGAGCGCCTGGCCAAGCTCGGCTACCGCTACCTGTCGGTCACCGGCCGCTGATCGGCGGCTCAGGGCAGGGCAGCGCGCCAGGCCTCGACGAGCGCGGCGTCCACGGGGGCGTCCCAGCGGCCGCCGGGACGCACTGCGCTGCCGGTGTGGAAGGCGTCCACCCCGGCGGCCAGCAGCGGCGCGAGGTGGTGCCGGCGCAGGCCGCCGCCGGCCAGCACCCGCGGCGGTGAGGCCGCCTCGGCGGTGAGCGTGGCCAGGCCCTCCTCGACGGTCGCCGGGCTGCCGGCGGTGAGCACGCAGTCCAGCCCGGGCAGCCCGGCCAGCGCGCGGCGGGCGGCCGGCCGGTCGGCGGTGTGGTCCAGCGCGCGGTGGAACGTCCACCGGCAGCCCTCGATGGCGCCGAGCACCGCCTCGACGGCGGCCAGGTCCACCGCGGCGCGCGCGTCGAGGAAACCCAGGACGAACTCGTCGGCACCGGCGGCGCGCAGGCCGGTCGCCGCCTCGACCAGGGCGCCGGGGTCGCTCAGCGCGTACCCGTCCTCGGCCCGCAGCATGACCCGGACCGGGAGGTCGACCGCCTCCCGGACCGCCGCGAAGGTCGCGACCGGCGGGGTGAGGCCCTGCCGCCGCATGTCGGCGACCAGCTCGATCCGGTCGGCGCCGCCGGCCTTGGCCGCCCGCGCGTCCGCGGCGTCCAGCGCGATCACTTCCAAGATCGATTGAGGCACCGCGGCATCGTCGCACATCAGTCTGAACGGGTTGCCCCGGCGGGCACGACCATCGAGCTTCTTCCATTCAAGCCTTGACGGGATCTGAGCAATCTTGTTGAACTGTGTTTGCTCCTGGGCGGTCCCGCCGAGCGCTTGCCGTCCGTCCGAACGCGACGGCCGAGTGCGGATCGGTGCTGCCCGTGTTCTTTCCCACCGAGAGGACCACAGCGCATGACCACACCCCGGACAGCGCGGCGGGCCGTCACCGCCGCCGCCGTCACCCTTCTCGCCATCGGTACCGCGGGTGCCGCCGGCGCCGCACCCGCCGCAGCCGCCGAACCGCAGTGGCACAAGGGCATCCCGCCGATCGCCACCCCCTGGACCGCCCAGGTCGGCCCGCAGAACGCCCTGCCCGAGTACCCCCGCCCGCAACTGGTCCGCAGCAAGTGGCAGAACCTCAACGGCGTCTGGCAGTTCGGCAAGGCGGCGGTCGGCCAGGCCCCGCCCGTCGGCCAGGAGCTGAGCGAGCGGGTGCTGGTGCCGTACCCGATCGAGTCGGCGCTGTCCGGCATCCAGCGCCACGAGGACCGGATGTTCTACCGCCGCACGTTCACCGTGCCCGCCGGCTGGCAGGTCGGGCAGGGACAGCGGCTGGTGCTGCACTTCGGCGCCGTCGACTACGACGCCAAGGTGTGGGTGAACGGCACCGAGGTGGCCACCCACCGCGGCGGCTACGACAAGTTCGACGTGGACGTCACCGCCGCGCTCAAGGGGACCGGCCCGCAGGAGCTCATCGTCTGGGCCGAGGACCTCACCGACGCCACCGGCCAGCCCATCGGCAAGCAGCGCCGGGTCTCCGACCGTGGCATCTTCTACCAGGGCAGCTCGGGCATCTGGCGCACGGTCTGGATGGAGCCGGTCGCCGACTCCAGCATCTCCGGGCTGGTCACCACGCCGGACCTGGCGGCCTCGGCGCTCAAGCTGACGGCCGAGACCGTGCGCGGTGAGGGACTGACGGTCCAGGCCGTCGCGAAGGCCGGCGGCAAGGTGGTCGGCAGGGTCACCGGAGCCACCGGTACGGAGCTGAGCCTGCCCGTCCCCAAGGCCAAACTGTGGTCGCCCGACAACCCGTACCTGTACGACCTCGAGGTCACGCTGCTGAACGGGCGCCGGACCGTCGACACCGTCAAGTCGTACTTCGGCATGCGGGCCATCGGCACCAGGAAGGGCGCCGACGGCAAGCTGCGGATCGCCCTCAACGGCAAGATCCTGTTCAACATGGCCACCCTCGACCAGGGCTTCTGGCCTGACGGCCTGAACACCGCGCCCACCGACGCCGGGCTCAAGTTCGACCTCCAGCAGCACAAGGAGATGGGCTTCAACGCCGTCCGCAAGCACATCAAGGTCGAGCCCGACCGCTGGTTCTACTGGGCCGACAAGCTGGGCCTGCTGGTCTGGCAGGACATGCCGGCGGCCAACACCGGCCCGATCCCGCCGGAGTGGCGGGACCAGTTCGAGGCCGAGCTGCACGAGATGGTCCGCGAGCACCGCAGCTGGACCTCGGTGATCGCCTGGGTGCCGTTCAACGAGGGCTGGGGCGAGTGGGACCGCACCGCCACCGGCCGCATCGCCGACGACGTCAAGAAGCAGGACCCGAGCCGGCTGGTCAACGCGCACAGCGGCGTGAACTGCTGCAACTCCAAGGGTGACTCCGGCCGCGGCGACGTCATCGACTTCCACCAGTACCTCGGCCCGGCCTCCCCGGCGCCGGACGACAACCGGGTCTCGATCGACGGCGAGCACGGCGGTTTCGGGCTGAAGACCTCCAACCACATGTGGTTCGGCGACGGTCAGGCGTACGAGATGACGCCGGACTCGGCCACGCTGACCCGCAAGTACGTGGAGAACCAGCGGGCCGTGCTCACCTCGGCCCGCTCGTGCGGGATCAGCGCCGCGATCTACACCCAGATCACCGACGTCGAGGGGGAGCTGAACGGCTTCTGGACCTATGACCGGCAGGTCGCCAAGATGGACTTCCGGCAGGTCCGCGCGATCAACCGGGAGATCATCGCCAAGGCCGACGGCACCCCGGGTGACACCCCGCAGCCGGGTCCCGGCACGCCCGGGCTGACCGGCGTCGCGTTCTACCCGCTGGACGGCAACGCCGAGGACGCCGCGGGCGACCACGACGCCACTCTGGTCGGTGACCCCGGCTATGTGGACGCCAAGAAGGGCCAGGGCGTCGAGCTCAACGGCTCCAGCCAGTTCATCGACACCGGCGCGCCGGTGCTCAACACCGCGTCGGACTACACCGCCTCCGCGTGGGTGAAGCTCGACAAGGCCGACGGCGCGTTCCAGACGATCGTCAGCCAGGACGGCGCCAGCGTCAGCGACTTCTTCCTGCAGTACTCCGGCGCCGACCAGCGGTTCGCGATGAGCTTCGCGGGTGTCCGGGCGCTCGGGCCGGTCAAGCCGGAGGTCGGCCGCTGGTACCACCTGACCGGCGTACGCGACTCCGTGCGTGGCGAGCTGCGGCTCTACGTCGACGGTGAGCTCGCCGGCCGGACCGGGGCCTGCCTGCCGCAGGCGGCGCCGACCGGCAACACGGTGATCGGCCGTGGCAAGTTCGGCGGCAACCCGGTCGACTACCTGGACGGCACTGTCGACCAGGTGCACCTGTACGACCGGGCCCTGTCCGCGGCGGAGATCAAGGACCTCTACGCCTCGGGCAACTAGCAACGGTGCGAGCGGCGGGCTCCCAGCGGGAGCCCGCCGCCTGCTATCGGGTCCAGGGATCGGCGGGCAGGCACCGCGGGCCGGGCCCGTCGTAGATCACCTTGCCGGCCGGGTCGGTGTAGCAGTGCGGGAACTGCCCCGAATACTCGAAGAGCCGCCGCCGGTCGATCTCGCGGCCCGCGGCGTCGTAGCTCACCAGCTCCGCGTCCTCGCGCACGTCGTCCGTCCGCGAGATCAGTCCGAACGCCCCGTCGCGCAGCCGGGCCGTCGTCGTCCGTCCGGTGCCGTGCTCGAGGACCAGGCGGTGCACCCGGGCGCTGACCCGCCCGAGCACCGCGACCGAGCCGCCGTCGGCCTCCGTCGAGGACAGGCTCAGGCGCTGCACCGGGCCCGGCAGCCAGCCGCGGTGCGGCCACGCCTCGCCGCCCACGCTGCCCGACCGCTCGTGGCCGTCAGCCAGCTGCACGTCGCAGGCCATGTAGCCGGTCTCGTTGAGGAAGAGCACCCCGGTCCAGGAACCGTGGCGGGAGGCGATGGTGACGTCCGACGGCGACACCGGCACGAACTCGGGGTCCGGGGCACCCTCGCGAGGCTTCATCCACTCCAGGCACTGATCCACCACCCGGCGCAGCGACGGATCGAGCTCACCGGGGCTCATCGCCAGGATCTGGGTGCGGTCCTCATGCCGTACCTCCGAAGTCACGGCGACCGCCGCGACCAGGGTGAGCACCGCCGCGGTCGCGACCAGCAGCCGCCGGGAGATCCGCGGCCGCGGGCCGCGGGCCGCCGCGAGCAGTTCCTCGCGCATCCGCACGGCCCGGGCCGGCGGCAGGTCCCGCTCGGCCGGGGGTTCGATCAGGTCGGTCATCGCTGGTCCTCCTTGACTGCGGGGCCGAGCAGGGCGGCGAGCCGGGCCCGGGCCCGGCTCACCCGGGAGCGGACCGCGACCTCGGTGACGCCCAGGGCGGCGGCGGCCTCGGCGTAACCGACGCCGGACCACAGGCACAGCGCGACGGCCTCGCGTTCCGCCCGCGGCAGCCGCCGCACGGCGGCGAGGATCCGGCCCATCGCGCGCTCGTCGTCGAGGCGGCCGGCGACGTCGTCGGCCGGATCCGGATCGTGCTCCACCGGTACGCGCCCGAGCAGCGCCCGCCGCCGCCGGGCCGAACGCCACTCGGTCCGCACGTGGTTGCCGGCCACCACCAGCAGCCACGGCAGCGCCGTCCCGTGGCTCAGCCGGACCACCCCGCGCTTGCGCCACGCGACCAGGAACGTCGCCTGGGTGACGTCCTCGGCGACACTCCACGAGCCGCTGAGCCGGAAGGCGTGGTTGTAGACCGCGCGCGAGTGCCGGTCGAACAGCGTCCCGAAGGCGGCCTCGTCGCCGGCGGCCACCGCGGTCCAGAGGTCCTGGTCGGTCGGCCCGGTCTGCGTCATCACATCCTGCTGTGTCCGGCGGGCCGCTATTTGTTGCAGCAATTTTCCCGCGGGTCGATGATGAGCCTCGATAGATCATCACCAGGGCTGGGAGGCGCCGCATGCTGTCCGCGCTCGACCGTCAACACTCCGTGGCGCCGCCCGGGTTCAGCCGCTGGCTGATCCCACCGGCCGCGCTCTCCGTGCACCTGTGCATCGGCCAGGTGTACGCGACCAGCGTCTACAAGAACTCGTTCGTCTCCCACTTCGACGCCAGCGCGACGTCGGTGGGCATCATCTTCAGTATCGCCATCGTCATGCTCGGCCTGTCCGCGGCCGTCGGCGGCACCTGGGTCGAGGCGAACGGCCCGCGCAAGGCGATGTTCGTCTCGGCCTGCTTCTGGGCCGCCGGTTTCCTGGTCGGCGCGCTCGGCATCAGCACCAAACAGCTGTGGCTGGTCTATCTCGGGTACGGCGTGCTCGGCGGCATCGGGCTCGGCATCGGCTACATCTCGCCGGTCTCGACGCTGATCAAGTGGTTCCCGGACCGCCCCGGCCTGGCCACCGGCCTGGCGATCATGGGCTTCGGCGGTGGCGCGCTGATCGCCAGCCCGCTGTCGCGCCAGCTGCTGTCGTTCTACGACTCCGGCTACGACCCGAACGTGTCGACCTCGGTGGCCGGCGGTGGTGCGCTCGTGGCGCTGTTCCTGACCCTGGGCATCGGCTACTTCGTGGTGATGATGTTCGGCGTCGTGAACATGCGCGTACCGGCCGACGGCTGGGTGCCCGACGGCTGGGACCCGGCCTCGGTCAAGGAGAAGCCGTTGGTCACCACGGCCAGCGTGTCGGCGGCCAACTCGATCCGGACCCGGGCCTTCTGGCTGCTCTGGATCGTGCTGTTCTGCAACGTCACGGCCGGCATCGGCATCCTGGAGCAGGCCAGCCCGATGATCCAGGACTTCTTCCGGGACTCCGGCGGCAAGTCCGCGGTCGCGGTGGCCGCGGCGGCCGGGTTCGTCGGGGTGCTCTCGCTGTTCAACATGGCCGGCCGCTTCGTCTGGTCGTCGACCTCCGACCTCATCGGGCGCAAGCGGATCTACATGGTCTATCTGGGCGTCGGCATGATCCTGTACGCGCTGCTGGCCTCGGTCGGGCACGTCGCCGTGGGCCTGTTCGTGCTGCTGGCCGGCGTGATCCTGTCGTTCTACGGCGGCGGCTTCGCCACGGTGCCGGCCTACCTGCGGGACCTGTTCGGCACGTACCAGGTCGGCGCGATCCACGGCCGGCTGCTGACCGCCTGGTCGGCCGCCGGCGTGGCCGGTCCGCTGATCGTCAACGGCTTCCTGGACGCGCAGGGCAAGCCGGGCACGCTGACCGCGTCGGCGTACCAGCCGGCGCTGTTCACCATGGTCGGGGTGCTGGCCGTCGGCTTCATCGCCAACCTGCTGGTGCAGCCGGTGCCGGAGCGGTTCCACGAGCCGCGCAGCGAGGAGAAGAAGGAGGCTGTGGCATGAAGACGTCGAACGTACGGCTGGCCCTGTCCTGGGCGCTGGTCGTGGTGCTGCTGGGTTACGGCGTGATCCAGACGGCGATCACCGCGGCGAAGCTGTTCCAGTAGGGAGCCCGGGTGGCCGCCGCCGTGCGGCGGCCACCCACCAGCGGTCCAGGACCGGTTCCACGGCCAGGGCCGCGATCACCGCCGCCGCGGCCGCGGCGAGCACTGTGCAGCCGGCACCGGCCCGGGCGGCGAGCACGACGCCGGCCACCGCGACGAACGGCCGGGCGAAGGTGAACGGGCCGAGGATCAGCGCACTGGCCAGCAACCGCCGGCGCCAGCCCAGCACGGCGTAACCGGCCAGCGCGGCCAGCACGGTGGCCCCGAAGGGTAGGTAGAGCGCGAGCATCGCCCGGCCTGCGACCGGCACCCACCACGCCGTGGTCACGGGGCCGTCCCGGTGACCGGGCGCAGCACCTCCGACAGCCGCGGCCACCAGCGCGGTCCGTCGGCGCAGGCCGGCCGGTAGTCCGGGGCGCCGGCCCGGGCCGCGGCCAGCAACACGGATGCCGGATGAGCGCGCCGGGCCGACAGCACACCGTCGTGACGGGACACCGGCTCGCGCATCCGGGCCCGGTGGAAGATCCAGGCACCGGCCGTTGTCCAGGGGCCGGGGTCGATGTCCCAGTGTGCGAATGCTGCGACTTGAAGGTCGCGCTGGGCGGCGAAAAATGTCGGCAGGGCTGACGCCGGCAGGTGGTGCAGCAGGCCCGAGGAGATGACGACGGTGGTCATGCCGTCGTCCCCGGCGACCCCCGGGGCGAGCGCGTCGCCGGCGACGAAGCGGCAGTGCAGTCCCTCGGCGGCGGCCAGCTCGGTGGCCCGCCCGACCAGGGCCCGGTTGAGGTCGACACCCACCAGGTCGGCGCCCGGGCCCAGCGCGTCGTACGCCGCCAGCCAGCGCACCACGTGCCCCAGCCCGCACCCCACGTCGACCACCCGGATCGGCTCCCCGGGCCGCGTGGCGCGCCACCGCAGCAGCCACTCGGCGATGCGGCGGGGCAGTTGCAGCTCCTCACCGAGCCGCTGAAGTTCACAGTGCACCCGGATCTGCAACGCGTCGATCTCCTCGGCCGGCAGGACGCCGTCGCGGACCGGCAGCCGTCGCGCCAGCCGGGCCGCCCGATCCTGGCCACCCGCCGTGAGCTGGGCGATGACCGCGTCCAGGCGTACCGGCAGGCGGGCGCCGGAGACCGGATCGGCGGCCACGATCAGGTCCGTCAGCTCCTCCATGGAGATCATCATCGGCAACGCTCCGAGAAATCCACAAAAAGTTTCGCGGCCATTACGTATTGATGTCATGGGAGCGCTCCCATAGTGTGGGCCTCACGCGGTGGTCAGCGACAGCGATCGATCCCCGCGCCGGAAGTTCGTTCCCCTCGGCACGCCTGCCCCGGGCGTCGCCATGTCTTCCAGGAGCGCTTGCGCATGAGTCCACGTCCCCACTCGCTGGTGCGAGGCCTGACGGCCGCCACCGCGATCACCCTCCTCACCGGCGCCGGCATAGCCGTCGCGGCGCAGCAGGCCAGCGCCGCCGCGGGTTGCCGGGTCACTTACTCGGTAAACCAGTGGAGCACGGGCTTCACCGGCAACGTCTCCGTGACCAACCTCGGCGACGCGATCTCCGGCGGCTGGAACCTGACCTGGGACTTCGCGGGCAACCAGCGGATCACCCAGGGCTGGAGCGCCACCGTCACCCAGAGCGGGCAGCGGGTCACCGCGGCCAGCCCGTCCTGGGCCGGCAACCTGGGCACGAACGCGTCGGCGACGTTCGGCTTCAACGCCGACTACTCCGGCACGAACGCGACCCCGGCCTCGTTCTCGCTCAACGGCACCGCCTGCACGGGCAACCCGACCACCCCGGGCAGCCCGTCGGCCACCCCGTCGACGCCGGGCAGCCCGTCGGCGACCCCGTCGACGCCGACCAGCCCCAGCACCCCGCCGCCGCCCGGCACCAAGGTCGACAACCCGTACGCGGGGGCCAAGGGCTACGTGAACCCGGAGTGGAAGGCCAAGGCCGACGCCGAGCCCGGCGGCAGCCGCGTCTCCAGCAACCCGACCGCCGTCTGGCTGGACCGCATCGCGGCCATCGCCGGCACCTCGGGCAGCAGCTCCAACGGCAGCATGGGCCTGCGCGACCACCTGGACGCGGCTCTCGCCCAGGGCGCCGGCTACGCCCAGTTCGTCATCTACAACCTGCCCGGCCGGGACTGCTCGGCGCTCGCCTCCAACGGTGAGCTCGGCGTCAACGACCTGCCGCGCTACAAGGCCGAGTACATCGACCCGATCGCGGCGATCCAGGCCGACCCGAAGTACGCGGGCCTGCGGATCATCAACATCATCGAGATCGACTCGCTGCCGAACCTGATCACCAACACCAACGTCGCGACCTGCGCCACCATGAAGTCCAACGGTGGCTACGTGCAGGGCGTCGGCTACGCGCTGAACAAGCTCGGCGCGATCGGCAACGTCTACAACTACGTGGACGCGGCGCACCACGGCTGGATCGGCTGGGACACCAACTCGGGCCCGACCGCGCAGATCCTGCTCGAGGCCGCTCGCGCCTCCGGCAACGTCAACAACGTGACCGGCTTCATCGTCAACACGGCGAACTACTCGGCCCTGCGTGAGCCGTTCTTCCAGGCCAACTCGACGGTGGGCGGCCAGTCCGTGCGCCAGTCGAAGTGGGTCGACTGGAACTTCTACGTCGACGAGCTGAGCTTCGCCCAGGCGTTCCGCCAGCAGCTGGTCTCGGCCGGGTTCGCCTCGAACATCGGCATGCTGATCGACACCTCCCGCAACGGCTGGGGCGGCGCCAACCGGCCCACCGCGGCGAGCACGTCCACCGACGTGAACACCTTCGTCAACCAGTCCCGCATCGACCGCCGGATCCACGCCGGCAACTGGTGCAACCAGTCCGGTGCCGGTCTGGGCGAGCGCCCGAAGGCGGCCCCGGAGACGGGCATCGACGCCTACGTCTGGGTCAAGCCCCCGGGCGAGTCGGACGGCTCCAGCTCTCTGATCCCGAACAACGAGGGCAAGGGCTTCGACCGGATGTGCGACCCGACCTACACCGGTAACGAGCGCAACGGCAACAGCATGACGGGCGCACTGCCCAACGCACCGATCTCCGGCGCGTGGTTCTCGGCTCAGTTCCGCGAGCTGATGGCCAACGCGTACCCCGCACTCTGACCCTCTCCCAACACGGACGGCCCGGTTGTCACAACCGGGCCGTCCGGCTCGTCCTGGGGTCATGACAGCGAACCTGCGCCGCACGCTCCTGCTCCTGCAAGCCGCCACCGCCCTGTTCGTGGGCGCCTGGGCGGCCGCGGCGCCGGCCTTCTGGTGGCGGTCCTTCCCGGGCGCCGGCCACCACTGGCTGCCGATGCTCGGCACCTACAACGAACACCTGGCCCGCGACGTCGGCGCCCTCTACCTGGCCCTGGCAGTGGTCACCCTGGGCGCGGCGGCCCGGCCCGCCGACGACTTCCTGGTACGGCTGACCGCCCTGGCCTGGCTCGCCTTCTCCGTGCCGCACCTGATCTACCACCTCGGTCACCTGGCCCACTACGCACCGATCGACCAGGCCGGCAACGTGGTGACCCTCAGCCTGGTGACCCTCGTACCGGCCGTGCTGCTGGCCCCCCGCCGAACGAGCCACGGGGCTAGCGTGTCCCGGTGACGACCGACAGATGGGCCAACTGGCTGCTGCGGCACCGCGACGGCGGCTCGGCCGGCCTGCGCTCCCAGTTCGCGCCCCAGCTGACCGCCTACCGCGACGGCGTCCTCGACCGGGCGGCGATATCCCCCGGGGACACGGTCCTCGACGTCGGCACCGGCACCGGGCTGATCGGGCTCGGTGCCCTCGACCGGGTCGGACCGGCCGGCCGGGTCATCTTCAGCGACATCTCCGAGCCCCTGCTGGACGAGTGCCGCCGGCAGGCCGACCCGGCCCGCTCGTCGTTCGTACGGGCGGCAGCCGACGACCTGAGCCCGGTCGCGGACGCCTCGGTGGACGTGGTGACGACCCGGTCGGTGCTGATCTACGTGACCCGCAAGCCGGCGGCCTTCGCCGAGCTGTACCGGGTGCTGCGCCCCGGCGGCCGGCTGTCCGTCTTCGAGCCGATCAACAACTTCGCCGCCCGGATGGGCCGCGACACCCTGCTCGGCCTGGACCCCGCGCCGATCGCCGACCTGATCGCCAAGATCCGCACCGCCTGCACCACGGCGGGGTCGGCGGCGGACGCGATGCTCGACTTCGACGAGCGCGACCTGGTGCGCTGGGCGGGGGAGGCGGGCTTCATCGGGGTACGGCTGGACTACCGCGCGGAGGTCGACATGCCGGGCCCGCCGATCACGGACTGGCCCGCCGTCCGCCGCACAGCGCCGAATCCGTTGGTGCCGACCTACGGGGAGGTGCTCGACACGGCGCTGACCCCGGCTGAGCGGGACCGGTTCGACGCGCACGTCCGGTCGCTGGCGGATGTCCCGACCCGGCACACGGCGGCGACGGCCTACCTGAGCGCTGCCCGGGCTTGATCCCGGCAGCCGGTCGCCGATGGAGGTCCCCATCCGGCACACGGCGGCGACGGCCTACCTGAGCGCTGCCCGGGTTTGACCCCGGCAGCGGGTCGCCGGTGGAGGTCCCCATCCGGCACACCTCGGCGGGCGCCTTGAGCGCGACCCGCCTGGCCCTGTCGACCCGGCGGTCTGTCGCTCGCTGATGTCCCCATATGGCGGCGGCCTACCCGAGCGCGACCAGGAGCTGATGCTGCCAACCCGGCGGCCGGTCGCCCTCAGGCCTGGCCGCCCGAAACACGTCGGCGGCTGCATCCCTGAGCGGGACGCGGGCCGGCCTCCGCACGCCCGGCAGGACGAATAGTACTTTCCGGCTGTCCGGCGCGATTCCGTGTGATTCGCTGGGCCGCATGTGGATCTTCACCCGGCGGGTCGCCGGGGTCGTCGCGGCGGTCGCCCTTGTACCACTGTGGCCCGCGGCCGGGGCGGAGGCCGACCCCGGACCGGAGGCTGTCCACGCGGCCCAGGCTGAGGTGCTCCGGCTGGCCGGCCTGGCCCTCCGCCCGCTGCCCGAGCCGCTCGTCAGCTCGCCGGCGGTAGGCCCGACGGGTCCCCGGGGTGAGCGATTGGTTGGCCCGGCGGCTGGCCCGACGGGCGGGCACAAGGTCGGTCCGAACGGTGCTCGGGCAGGTGGCTCGGCGGCCGGCCCGACGGACGGGCCCGCAGTCGGTTTGCAGGGTGAGCGAGCGGCTGACCCCGCGGTCGGTCGGGCGGGTGAGCGAAAGGCCGGCTCGGCGAGTGAGCCGCCGGTTGATCCGGCGGTCGGCGCGGTGACCGGCTGGGCTCCCGGGCCGTCAGCCGCCGAGTCCGGCCCCGGCGCCGGCCTCACCGCCGTCGGTGGCCGGCACACCTGCGCCGTCGTGCAGTACTCCGATCTCTGGTGCTGGGGCGGCAACGACCATGGCCAGCTCGGCGACGGCACCACCCGCGACTCCGCCCGGCCGGTGCGGGTCACCGCGTCCGGCAAGCTGGCCGAGGCCGCGCGCATCCTCGCCGTCCACTCGGGCAGGGTGCACACGTGTGCGCTCACCCTGGAGTACGCCGCCATGGGGCTGGTCGTCCACTGCTGGGGTGGCAACGACGAGGGGCAGCTGGGCGACGGCAGTTTCGCCGACCGTGGCCGGCCCGCGCAGGTCGCCGGGAACGCCGTGCAGGTCGTCACCGGAGCTGAGCACACCTGCGTGCTCGACGTCGAGCTGACCGTCTCCTGCTGGGGGCGCAACGACGTCGGCCAGCTCGGCTTCGGCACGCTGGGCACCAGTGAGGCCAATCCGCAGCTGGTGCCGGGATTGACCGGCGTCATCGATCTGGCCGCCGGGGACGAGAGCACCTGCGCGCTGGAGCAGAGCGGCAAGGTCTGGTGCTGGGGTTCCGACTCGGACGGTCAGCTCGGGGACGGCGGCGGCGCCGGTGCTCCCGCGCCGAGTCCGGTTGCGGTCGGCGGTGGGCCGTACACGGAGATCAGTGTCGGGGGCCGCCATGCCTGCGCACTCGGGCCGAAGGGTGCCGCCTACTGCTGGGGTGCCGGTGACCGGGGGCAGCTCGGCCGGGGTGGTGACCGCTCTGCGCCGCGGCGGGCCGGTATGCGTGCCTACTCCGGGCTGCGCGCCGGTGGGGATTCCACCTGCGGGCTCACCGGGGGCGGGGCCGCGTACTGCTGGGGCGCCAACGATCATGGGCAGCTTGCGGTCGGTGGCAGCAGCGACCGGGCCTTGGCGGCGCCGGTTGACCGTAGCGGGATCCGGACGTCGACGTTGGTTCGGTTGTTGCTCGGGCGTCCGGCTCCGATCGTCACCGATCTGTCGGTCGGGGCCGATCGCAGCTGTGCCGTGGACGTCTCGCAGGCCGTCTACTGCACCCGTGACGGTGTGCTCAGGGCCGTACCGCTGGCTCCTGGGGTTGTCACGGGGGTGCGGGCCGTGGCCCGGCCCGGTGGTCTGCGGGTCAGCTGGGCCGCACCGGCCACGCCGGGCGCCGACCGGATCGCGGCGTACGTCGCCGTGGCTTTCACCGGCCGGACCCTGGACGGCGGCCGGTCCTGCACCGCCCGCCCCGCGCGGGCCTGCACCGTCACCGGCCTGACCGCGGGCAAGCGCTACACCGTGGTCGTCGCCGCGGTCAGCCACGGCGGGGTCTCCTACAGCGCTCTGGGCCACGGCACGCCGCAGCCGGCCGGGGCGGGGCTGCCGGTCACCGGGCCCGGTCCGCTCGCCGCGGCCGGTGTCGTCCTGCTCACCGCTGGATGGACAGTGCTCAGGGCCGGTCGTTCGGTAGGCTGCCGCCACCGGATCCCAGGTGCGGTGGTGAGCGGGCCCGGCGGCGACGACGCGACGGCGCGGTGATCCGGGCCGGGACAGGAGCGACGGATGGCTGAGCTCGGCCTGCGTGCGGTGCGCGACGACGATCTGGACCTGATCTACGACCAGATGCGTGATCCCGTCGCGGTGCGGATGGCTGCGTTCACCGCCGATGATCCCGACGACCGGGCCGCCTTCGACGCGCACTTCACCCGGATACGCACCGATCCGGAGATCCTGCTGTTCGCGATCACCGTCGACGGCGAGCTGGCCGGCACGGTGGCCAGTTTCCCGGTCGGTGACGACACCGAGATCACGTACTGGCTGGACCGGGCCCAGTGGGGGCGCGGCATCGCCACCCGCGCCGTGGAGCTGCTGCTCGATCTGGAGCCGGTGCGGCCGATCACCGCCCGGGCGGCCAGTGACAACGCCGGCTCGCTGGCGGTGCTGCGCAAGGTGGGCTTCCGGCCGGTCGGCAAGGAGGTCGCGTACGCGACCGCCCGCGGCGAGGAGATCGAGGAGACGGTCCTGCGCCTCGACGAACCCTGACGAGAGATGCCGGTGCACCGCCGCATCGGCGGGGCACCGGCATCCGGCCCCTCGGAAAGGTCAGTGGTTCGCGGTGGTCAGCTCTTCTTGAAGAAGCGGTACACCGCCTGGTACGACACCGAGGTCGTCGCGCCGGTGGTGCAGGCCGTGGCCGGGGCGACGCCGCCGACCGTGGACAGGCGCTGGATGAAGGTGACGTCGCCGAAGACGCCGGGGCCGCGGCTGGCCTTCGCCGTGACGAGCAGCTGCGGGATGCTGTTCGGGGTCGCCGACGGCGCCGAGACCGGACCGGTGCCCTCGACCAGCGAGCCGTCGTCGGGCGATTGCCAGCTCGGGCCGCGGAAGTGCAGCGCGGAGGCCACCTTGACCGGGCTCAGGGTGATGCCGGTCAGCGACGCGGCCGGCTCAATCAGGGTCCACTTGGTGTCCGTGCAGCCGTAGACCTGCACGCCCTTGGCCCGGAAGACCGAGGTCAGGGTGTTGCCCGCCGGAGGGACCAGGTTGGCCGGCACGGTGATGGCGCCGCCGAGGAAACGGTCCGCCGCGCTCGCCGCGGAGACGGGGGCGGGCTTGTCGTCGGCGAAGGAGACACCGGCGGAAATTCCGACGAGCGCCAGAGCGGCCGCGCCGACCCCGGCCGAGATACGGACAGACTTGGTCTTCAAGAATCCTCCACAGTAGGGCGTAGCGCCCGACCCACCCTAGGGCTACTGTCCGCGACGGTGTCTTAACTGCGGTTGAAGTCTTCCGCAGGTTTACCCCAGGAAGTTGTGGAGGAAGATCAGTTGGTGGGGTAGAAGCCGGTCGGCAGATCGCTGCCGTGTTTCGGTGCCCGGCCGCGCATGCGCAGCCGCAGCAGCAGCCCGACCCCGAGGAAGACCAGGATCCCGCCGACGATCAGGCCGGCGCCCAGCAGGCTGGGGGTGCCGCTGTTGCTGCCGGTCGGCACCGCGGCGACGTCCACGTCCGTGTCGGTGGGTTCCGGCTCGGCGGTGGCCTCGTCGTCCGCCTCCTCCGGTTCGGCGGACTCGCTCGGTGACGGGCTGGCCGAGGGACTGGGCGACTCGCTCTCCTCCGGCTCCTCCTGCTCGCCCTTGACCTCGCTGCGCGAGCTCGTCTCCTGCAGCAGGGTGCGGCCCGCGTTGAAGGCCTGCGCGCGGAAGGTGACCCGGCCCGGCTCGGCCTCGTCGTCGAAGGCGATCTGGTAGCGGGCGGTCACCGTACGGCCCCGGCAGAGCTGGCCCGGGTCGAGCTGCACGTCGGTGATCCGGGCGGTGCCGGCGGCCACGTTCTGCACCTGGACGGGGAAGTCGCCGTCCTCGTCGCGGGCCACCTCCACCTCGTCCAGGCCCGGCCCGTCCACCTCGATGAGCAGCGACCAGCGCACCTTCAGGCACCGGTTCTGCTCGCTGGTGGCGACCACGGTGACCTGTCGTGCGTCGGCCCCCGCGGTGAAGGTGCGGGGCAGCTCGGTGATCTCGACCTGGAAGCCCGGCTCGACCGCGGAAGCCCGACCGGGCATGATCAGGGTCGCGGCCGTGGCGGCCAGGATGGCGCACAGCAGAGCAGCGCGATGCCGCACAGCAATCATCTCCTCACGCTATGGCGTCAACTTGCACGCACGTGAGGTAGTTCGGGAGGGCCGCGCGAAAGGTTCACCCCGGACCGGTGATTCCCACCTCGATAACACTTTATTTTTGCCTTAGCCCCGGGTTTCTGGACGGTGTCTTGCCTGGTCAAGGCACTTCCGAGGGAGATCGCTAGCATGCTCGCGCAAACTTCGCGGCAAAGAACTTCCCGAACGTTCATCCGAACCCAGGCCGCACACGTAGATGGGGGAGGGCAGGAGACCGGCTTTCACACAGGGTGAGGAAGGGCAGGCCGCCGGTAGACCGGCCCGACAGTAATGAGCGCGGGGCATCCCCCACGGATGCCGGCGTCCCGACCGCCCAGGACGGACGCCGTACCGCTGCGGAGAACGAGGAGTTATGGCCCGGACGAAGATGAACCAGCGATCCGCCAGTCGTGTGGACGTCCCGATGAGCGCTACCGGCGGCCGGACACCGCCGTCGATGATCACCTACGCGGTGCTCGGCGTCTCCGTCCTTGCCGCGCTCTGGGCCGCCGCGATGCTGACCCCGGCCGGCCAGAAGGCCTACGTGTACGTCTTCGCCTACACCGAGTTCTACGTGGGTGTCGTCGCCCTCGTCTCGCTCTCGATCACCATCATGGTGGGACTGGTCGCCACCGACCGGCTGGTCCTGTCGATCCGCCAGCGGGTGCTGCTGCAGTCCGCGCACCGCACCACCGGCGTGATCGCGGTCGTGGCCCTCTTCTTCCACGTGTGGACGAAGGTGGCGATGAACTACATCGGCGTGATGGACGTGTTCGTCCCGTTCCTGGCGCCGAACAAGACGATGCTCATCGGCTTCGGCACCCTCTCCGGTTACATCATGGTGATGGTGATGTGGACCGGCATCGCCCGGTCCCGCTTCGTCGGCAAGGGCAAGCCCTGGATGTGGCGGGGCATCCACGCGATCTCGTACCTGATGTGGCCGATCGCCCTGCTGCACGGCCTCGGCGCCGGGCGCGAGGCCAAGCCGTGGGTGATCGTCTCCTACATCATCTGCATCCTGATGGTGCTGGTCGGCCTGGCCGTGCGCCTCTCCGTGCGGCTGAACCGCCGCAAGGACTTCGCGTCGCAGGCCGGCACCGGCACCGGCAAGATCCAGCCGGTCGGCAAGCTGGTCCCCACCACCACCCCGAGCATCAAGGGCCGGGGCAAGAGCCGCCGCGACGACGCGGTCGTCGTCGACGGGTCGGCCGCACTGGCCACCTGGACGCCCGCCGCTCGCGCCACGGGCGCGCCGCCGCCGGCCGAGACCGCCGCCAAGCCCGTCAGTGCCCCCGCGAGCGCGCCGATCAGCGTCCCGCCGGAGCCGGGGCGCCGCCCGCGCCGCGGCGTCGACGACGAGGAGCGGGTCCGCCGCCGCCGTGACTTCGACGACGCCCCCACCCAGCGGTGGGAGTTCGAGGAGGACGACCTGCCGGCGCCGCGCTCACGCCGCTACGCCGAGGAGGACGCCCCGGCGCCCCGTCAGCGCCGCGCCGCCGAGAGCTTCGACGAGCCGACCAGCGCCATGTCGCGCCGGGCCCTCGACGAGGGTTTGCGCAGCTACGCCGACGAGGACGAGGTGCCCGAGCCGCGGGGCCGCCGCCGGGCCGGTGGCCCGTACGCCGAGGAGCCCCCGGCCCGCTCGCGCCGCTACGCCGGCACCGAGTTCGAGGACGAGGCCCCGGCCCGGTCCCGGCGCTACGCCGGCACCGAGTTCGAGGACGAGGCCCCGGTCCGCGGCCGGCGCTACGCCGACGAGGACGACATTCCCGCGCCACGTTCCCGGCGCGTCGTCGAGGACGAAGCGCCGCGCTCCCGGCGTTACGCCGCCGACGACGACGTCCCGGCACCGCGGCAGCGGCGCTACGTCGAGGACGACCGGTACGAGGAGGCGCCGCCACCGCGGCGGCGGTCCGCCCGCTACCCGGACGACGAGCCGCCGCGGCCGTCCCGCTCGTCGCGTTACACCGACGATGTCGAGACTGCGCCCCGGACCCGGCGCGACCGGGGCGCCGACGTCGACAGCGCCGACTCGGGACGACACAGCCGCAGTGAGTTCGTGGACCTGGCCGGGGCGCCGCGCGCGGTGGCCGGTCCGGACCTGGAACCCGACGAGACGCCGACCCTGGTCGACATGGCGTCGCGCCGGGCCCGCCGGGCGACCCAGCCGGAACCCGCCCGAGCGGCGAGCCGGGGGGCTCGCCGCGGCAGCAGGGGCAGAACCGACGAATCGGCTGACGACGTGTACTGGCGTCAGCTGCGAGGGGAAGCACAGTGACTGAGCGCGCCATCGACCGGATCGCCCGCCGCGGCGATGCCACCCGCAGCGGGGCATCGTCTTGAGCGCCGATCTGGTCCCTCCGGTCACCAGCATCGGGACACCGCGGATCACCGCGGGCTTCGACGAGTACGGCCGCCTGGACCTGATCGCGCACCAGGAGGTGCACGGCGGCTTCGCGGCGCTGTCCAGCGGTGAGCTGATCGGTCTGGCCGACCGGATCGAGCTGCGCGGCCGCGGCGGGGCCGGGTTCCCGTTCGCCCGCAAGGTGCGCGCGGTGCTCGACTCCTGCCAGCGTCAGGACCTGCCGCCGGTGATCGTCGTCAACGCCACCGAGGGCGAGCCGCCGTCCTGGAAGGACAAGGCCGTGCTCACCCGCGGCCCGCACCTGATCCTGGACGGCGCGGCCCTGGCCGCCGCCGCGCTCGACGCCGAGGAGATCGTGATCGGCATCGCCGACGACGGCATCGGCCAGGATTCGCTGGCCGCGGCCCTGGCCGAGCGCCGGATGCCGGTGCCGACCCGGATCGTCACCGTCCCGCACCGGTTCATCTCCGGCGAGGGCGGCGCGCTGGTCCGCGGCATCAACGGCGAGGCGCACATCCCACCCGGCCGCAAGGTCCGCTCCAGCGACAACGGCGTCGGCGGGCTGCCCACCCTGCTCTCCAACGCCGAGACGTACTCGCAGCTGGCCATCGCGGCCCGGCTGGGCCCGTGGGAGTACAACGCGGTCGGCATCCCCGAGGAGCCCGGCACGGTCATGCTGACCGTCGGGGGCTCGGCCACCGCGCCCGCCGTGATCGAGGCACCGACCGGCACGCCGCTGATGGACGTGCTCACCATGTGCGGGGCCGACATCGGTCCGGGCCTGCTGGTCGGCGGCTACCACGGCAAGTGGATCAGCGCCGAGGCGGCGAAGACGGTGACCATCTCCCGTAAGGGCTTCGCCAAGGTCGGCGGCACGCTGGGCGCTGGCATGCTGATCCCGATCGGCTCGACGACCTGCCCGCTGGGCGAGGTCGCCCAGGTCACGCAGTACCTGGCCGGGGAGTCGGCCGGTCAGTGCGGACCGTGCCGGCTCGGCCTGCCCGACCTGGCCCGCGCGGTGACCCTGGTGGCGCTGGGCGGCAGCGCGCTGGAGAACGTCCGCCAGGCGGCCGGTGTGGTGAAGGGCCGTGGTGCCTGCAGCCACCCCGACGGCACGGCCCGGTTCGCGCTGTCGGCGCTCGAGGTCTTCGCCCGTGACGTGGAGCTGCACGCCAACGGGGAGGGCTGCGGCAAGCAGGTGCGCGGCGTCCTGCCGCTGCCGTACCACACCGATCAGGGGGCGCGGAAGCTCGCGGTGGACTGGTCGCGCTGCGACGGTCACGGTCTCTGCTCGGCGGTCGCCCCGGAGATCATCCGGCTGGACGCGAACGGCTTCCCGGCGTTCCCGCAGACGCCGCTGCCGCCGTGGCTGGAGAACGGTGCGCGCAAGGCGGTCAACGTGTGCCCGGCGCTGGCGCTGCGGCTGACAGAAGCGGTGAAGAAGTGACCCGGCTGCTGTCCGGGCTGGTCGCCGGGATCTGCCTCGGGCTCCTCGCCGGGTGTGGCCCGGCGGCCTCCGAGCCGGTCGCGGCGTCGCAGCCGGCGCCGGCCGCGCCACCGGCGAGCGCTGCCGCGGAGCCGGTCGCGCCCGTGACGGTGCCGGCGTCGCTGAAGTTCACGGGTAAGACCCTGGACGGCAAGGCCTTCGACGCGGCGACCATGGCCGGCAAGCCGACGATCCTGTGGTTCTGGGCGCCCTGGTGCGCGACCTGCGCGAGCGAGGCCATGTCGATCGCCGACCTGCAGCAGGAGTACGCGGGCCGGCTCAACATCCTCGGCATCGCGGGCCTGGGCAACAACAAGGACATGCACGAGTTCGTCGCCGACCTGGAGGTGGGCGCGGTGCCGCACCTGGACGACGAGCCGGGCAAGCTGTGGAAGAAGTTCGGCATCACACAGCAGAGCACCTACGTGATCCTCGACCGGGCGGGCCGGATCGTCACCACCGACTATCTGGACGATCTGCAGCTGACCACCAAGGTCAAGTCGCTGGTGGCGTGAGCCGTGCGGGCGACGTTGCTGCTCGCGCTGACCGCCGGGATGCTCGGTGCGGTGAACCCGTGCGGCTTCGCGTTGCTGCCCGCGTACCTCTCGGTCCTGGTTGCCGGCGATGAGCCGCGACCCGCGGGCGGCGGTCCGGCCGCAGTGGGCCGGGCGTTGCGCTGCACGGTCGCCCTGACCACCGGTTATGTCCTGGTCTTCGGGGTGTTCGGGCTGCTGCTGGCCCCGCTGACCGGGTGGCTGATGCCCCGGCTGCCGTGGCTCACCGTGGTCTTCGGGGCCGGGCTGGTGATCCTCGGCGGCTGGTTGCTCGCCGGGCGGTCCCTGCCGGCCCCCGGCCGGGGGATGCGGGCGCCGCGCCTCACCGGGACGGCCGCGTCGATGGTCCTGTTCGGCATGGCCTATGCGATCGCCTCGCTCGGCTGCGCGATCGGGCCGTTCCTGGCCATCGTCGTCTCCAGCCTGCGCGCCGGCTCCACCGTCGAGGGGGTGGGCCTGTTCGTCAGTTACGCGGCCGGGATGGGTCTCGTGATCGGCGTGACCGCCCTCGCCGTCGCTCTGGTCCGGGTCTCCGCGGTGTCGCGCCTGCGCCGGGCGGCGGCTTTCGTGCCCCGGATCGGCGGCGCGGTGCTGGTCGTCGCCGGAGCGTACGTGGCCTACTACGGATGGTACGAGCTGCGCCTTGTCAAGGATCTGAGGACTTCCGGGCAGGATCCGATCGTGAATCTTGCCTCGAATCTCCAGCGCGAGTTGAGTGGTGTGGTCGGCCGGCTCGGCGCGGGATGGTTCGTGCTCCTGCTCGCCGCGCTGGTCCTGACGGCGCTCCTGCTGTCGCGGCGCCGTCGTACCTCAGTGGGGAGTTGACCGTGGACACCGCGTACCGCGTGACTCCGCTGCGCCGTGGGGACCCGGAGCAGCTGGGCGAGTACTGGCTCACCGGCCGGCTCGGCTCGGGCGGCATGGGCGTGGTCTACCTGGCGACCGACCGCGACGACAACTACGTGGCCATCAAGCTGGTGCACGCGGCCCTGGTCAACGACCCGGAGTTCCGCGGGCGCTTCCGCAGCGAGGTGGAACGGGCCCGGCAGGTGCCGTCGTTCTGCACGGCCGAGGTGCTCGACGCGGACCTGGACCACAACCCGCCGTACCTGGTGGTCGAGTACGTCGACGGCCCGAGCCTGGGCGAGGTGGTGGAGGAACGCGGCCCGCTGCGCGCGGCGGCCCTGCACTCGCTGGCGGTCGGGGTGGCGACCGCGCTGACCGGCATCCACGGCGCCGGGGTCATCCACCGTGACCTGAAGCCGGACAACGTGCTGCTGGCCCCGGGCAGCCCCAAGGTCATCGACTTCGGCATCGCCCGGGCCTTCGAGGCGACCAGCCAGCACACCCGTACGGACCAGATGGTCGGCACGGTCGCCTACATGGCCCCCGAGCGCTTCTCCTCCGAGCCGGGCACGCCGCTGACGGCCGCCGCGGACATCTTCGCCTGGGGCTGTGTCGTCGCCTACGCCGGCACCGGCCGCACGCCGTTCCACGGAGACTCGCCGCCGGCGACCGCGGCCCGGATCCTCACCCAGCCACCGCACCTGAACGGGCTGCCCGAGTCGCTGCGGGACATCGTCGCCCTGTCCCTGTCGAAGGACCCCGAGGAGCGGCCGACCGCCCGCGAACTGCTCGACATGCTGCTGGGCGACGACCAGCGCGGCGCGCGCCCGCCGGCCCGTCAGCGCACCACGGTGTTCAGCGCCCCCGTCGTCGCGGCCCCGCCGGTCGTGCCCCGGTATGTCGAGTCCGACGACAGCTACCCGCCCCGCCCCTACGCCACCGACCACTACTCCCGCGGTGAGGTGCCCGCCGGTAGGCGACGGCCGCGGGGCCATCGGCTGCTCGCCGTACTGGCCGTCCTGCTGGTCGTCGCGGGCGTGGCCACGGTGGCGCTGGTCCTCAACGCGCAGCGCGGCGCCGGCGATCCGTCGATCACGGGAGGATCCCCGCGCGGTGGCGCTGCCGCCGGCGTCGAGCAGTCCACCGGGCAGGACGGGGCAGCGGCCCCGGAGAGCCCGCCGCCCACCGAGCCGGCCGACTACGAGGACGACGACGGCGCGGACCGGACCCCGGTGGAGCCGGACGGCGGCGAGCCGATCATCCAGGACGCGCTGAACCGGCCCGGCCAGTGGCTGGACAGCGAGATCCGGGAACAGAACGCCAACTGCTTCACCCGCGGCGTGATGCGCGCCGCCCGGGTGGACCGCGGCACGTACCAGTGCGTCGGCCCGGACGAGTCGATCGCGGACGACTTCGGCGTGGAGGTGACCACCGCGCTGCAGTCGGCGGGCAGCTGCGCGGCGATCTGGTTCCACTGGGACCCGCGGCGCGGCGGGCAGGTGCTGCGCGTCTGCCAGAACGAGATGTCGGTGGCGGCGGACCGGCCGGACGACCGCCGGGTCTACGGGCGGGTCCCGCTCGACCAGCGGATCGACCTGCGCGAGTCGGTCCGCGTGCACCTGGTGGTCCGCGAGGGCGAGGCCCAGGTCTTCCGCGGCGGTGACTTCGCCGGCGCGGTGCGGCTGCCCAAGGACGGGCCGGAGCAGGGTCAGGTGCTGCTGGGCCTGAGCGTCGAGGCCGTCGACACCGACCCGCCGTACGCGGTGACCTTCGCCGACGTGGACATCCGGTCCTTCTGACGGTCGCCCTGACGCATCGGTGCCGATGGTGATCTGTGTCGGTTGTGCGCCAACCGGCGGACAGGTCTTCGCAGGCGATGACAAGGCCCTATAGGGTGACCTTTCCTGTCGGGGGTGGGGCGGCGTCATGCCGCGGGGGCGTAGGAGTAAACGGCATGTCGGACGAGCGGACCAGCCCGCTGCGCCCGCGTGACCCTCGCCGGCTCGGTTCGTACGAACTGCTCAGCCGGCTCGGTGAGGGCGGCATGGGCACGGTCTATCTGGCCCGCAGCGCCGCCGGGGTGCTCGTCGCGGTCAAGGTGGTCCGGGCCGACCTCGCGCCGGATGACGCGTTCCGGCGCCGGTTCCGCAGCGAGGTCAACCGGGTCCGCCAGGTGCCGCCGTTCTGCACCGCCGAGGTGCTCGACGCCGACCCCGACCACGAGCAGCCCTACCTGGTCGTCGAGTACGTCGACGGGCCGAGCCTGGCCGAAGTGGTCGAGGAGCGCGGCCCGCTCACCGCGTCCAATCTGCACAGTGTGGCGATCGGGGTGGCGACCGCGCTGACCGCCATCCACGGCGCCGGCGTCATCCACCGCGATCTCAAGCCGCGCAACGTCCTGCTGGCTCCGGGTAGCCCCAAGGTCATCGACTTCGGCATCGCCCGGGCGATGGAGGCGACCAGCGCGCACACCAGCACCGACCAGATGGTCGGCACGGTGGCGTACATGGCGCCCGAGCGGTTCGGCCCCGACCTGGACGTGCCGCTCACCCCGGCCGCCGACGTGTTCGCCTGGGGCGGCGTGGTGGCGTACGCGGGCACCGGCCGCACCCCGTTCAGCGCCGACTCCCCGCCGGCGACCGCGGCCCGGATCCTGACCCAGCCGCCGGACCTGTCCGGGCTCAGCGGCCCCCTGCGCGACCTCATCGCTCACGCGCTGGAGAAGGACCCGGCCAACCGTCCCAGCGCCCGTGAGCTGCTGGATCTGCTGGTCGACGGCCCGCAGCGCCCGGCCGCCTCCGGGGCCGCGCTCGACCACCAGCCCGGCCTGCGGTTCGCCGCGCAGGAGGCGCAGGCGGTCACCGGCGTGCACCCCGCGGCGCTGCTCACCGAGGTCACCGCGGCGCCCACCCTGATCGGCTACTCGGAGAACTCGATCGTCACCCAGCCGGTGCCGACCTCACCGGCCGCCCCCGACACGCCGTTCACCCACGACCCCACGCCACGCCGGCCGTGGGTGCTGCCCGCCGCGGTGGTCCTGCTGGTCCTGGCGATGCTGGCGGTCGGCGGGGTGGTGGCGACGCTGTGGCCGGGCGGCACCGGCACCGGCGCCACGATCGACCCGCGCGTCGAGGAGTCCGAGCAGACCGTGCTGCTCTCGGACCCGCTGACCGGGCAACGCCTCTGGCAGGCCACGTCACTGGAGGACGAGCAGGCCGGGTGCTCGTTCGACGGCGGCCTGGTGGTCAGCCGCGCGACCCGCGGCGTCTTCCGCTGCCGCGGGCCGGAGGACTACGAACCCCCGGACGTGCAGGCCGAGGTCAAGGTCCGGCTGCTGACCCCGGACAGCTGCGCGTCCATCTGGATGCGGTTCGCGCAGAACCGCGGCTATCAGGTACGCGTCTGCGAACGCAACGTGTACGTCGGCACCCACAAGTCGACCACCACCGAGGTCTACAAGACGTTCCCGCTCGACGACCGCCCGATCGACGTCGGCGCACCGGCAACCGTGATCACGGTGAGCGTCGTCGGCGAGACCCTCGAGGTGCTGCGCGACGGCGAGCTGCTCGGTGCCGTACCGGTGCAGGACAAGGACATCCGCGGCGGGCGGGTCGTGCTCGGCATCTTCACCGAGCGCAGCGCGCCGGTGAAGGGGCCGTACCAGGTCGCCTTCAACGACATCAAGATCTGGCCGATCGACCGCTGAGCGGCCCGGTGCGGTGGAAGCGCGCCGGGCCCTTTTCGCGGGGTCAGTCCTTGGTGAGGCCGGCGCGGCGCAGGGCGTCGGCCATCGCGCTGTTGCCGAAGCTGTTGCCGCCGGCGGGCGCCTGGCCGCCGGAGCGCTGCGCCCCGCCGCCCTGCCGCTGACCGCCCTGGCCTCGACCGCCCTGACCTCGACCGCCCTGGCTGCTCTGGCCGCCCTGGCCGCCTTGCCGGGGCTGCCCACCCTGCCGAGGCTGCCCGCCCTGACGAGGCTGGCCGCCCTGCCGGGGCTGACCACCACCCGGCCGGGCCTCACGCGGCTCACGCGGCGCGCGCTGCTCCGGCTTGTCCTCGAGCTTCATGGTCAGCGAGATCCGCTTGCGCGCCTCGTCGACCTCCACCACCCGCACCTTCACGACGTCGCCGGACTTGACCACCTCGCGCGGGTCCTTCACGTACGTGTTGGACAGCGCCGACACGTGCACCAGGCCGTCCTGGTGCACGCCGACGTCGACGAACGCGCCGAACGCCGCCACGTTGGTCACCACGCCCTCCAGGATCATGCCGGGGCGCAGGTCCGCGATCTTCTCGACGCCGTCGGCGAACGTCGCCGTGGTGAACGCCGGGCGCGGGTCCCGTCCCGGCTTCTCCAGCTCGCGCAGGATGTCCGTGACGGTCGGCAGGCCGACCGTGTCGGTGACGAACTTCTCCGGGCGCAGGGCGCGCAGCAGCGGGCTGTTGCCGATCACCGTCTTCAGGTCGGCGCCGGCGGTGGCCAGGATGGTCCGGACCACCGGGTACGACTCGGGGTGCACACTGGACGCGTCCAGCGGGTCGTCGCCGTCCGGGATGCGCAGGAAGCCCGCGCACTGCTCGAACGCCTTCGGGCCGAGCCGGGCGACCTTCTTGATCTGGGAGCGGTTCTTGAACGGGCCGTTGGCGTCGCGGTGCATGACGATGTTCTCGGCCAGGCCCGCGCCGATGCCCGACACCCGGGTCAGCAGCGGAGCCGACGCGGTGTTGACGTCCACCCCGACCGCGTTCACACAGTCCTCGACCACCGCGTCCAGCGACTTCGACAGCTTCACCTCGGACAGGTCGTGCTGGTACTGCCCGACGCCGATCGACCGGGGGTCGATCTTCACGAGCTCCGCGAGCGGGTCCTGCAGGCGCCGGGCGATGGACACTGCTCCGCGCAGTGAGACGTCCATCCCGGGCAGTTCCTGCGACGCGTACGCCGAAGCGGAGTACACCGACGCACCGGCCTCGGACACCATGACCTTGGTGAGCCCGAGCTCAGGGTGCAGCTTGATCAGATCGGCCGCCAGCCGGTCGGTCTCCCGCGAGGCGGTGCCGTTGCCGATCGCCACCAGGTCGACCTTGTGCTCGTGGGCCAGCGTGGCCAGGGTGTGCAGCGACTGGTCCCACTTGTTCTGCGGGACGTGCGGGTAGATCGTCGAGGTGGCGACACACTTGCCGGTCGAGTCGACGATCGCCACCTTGACACCGGTGCGGAAGCCGGGGTCGAGGCCCATCGTCGTACGGCTGCCGGCCGGGGCCGCCAGCAGCAGGTCGCGCAGGTTGGCCGCGAAGACGCGTACCGCCTCGTCCTCGGCCGCCTGCCAGAGCCGGACCCGCAGGTCCGCGCCCAGGTGGATGAGGATCCTGGTCCGCCACGCCCAGCGCACGGTGTCCAGCAGCCAGCGGTCTCCGGCCCGGCCGTGGTCGGTGATGCCGAATCGGCCGGCCACGGAAGCCTCGAATGACGACGGCGAAGCGGGATCGGCGCCCTCCTCGGGCTCCATGGTCAGGTCGAGCACGTCCTCCTTCTCGCCGCGGAACATGGCGAGGATGCGGTGCGAGGGCAGCTTGGTGAACGGCTCGGCGAAGTCGAAGTAGTCCGCGAACTTCGCGCCCTCGGTCTCCTTGCCCTCGCGGACCTTGGCGATCAGCCGGCCCTTGGTCCACATGCGTTCGCGCAGCTCACCGATCAGGTCGGGGTCCTCGGCGAAGCGCTCGATCAGGATCGCCCGGGCACCGTCGAGCGCCGCGGTCACGTCCGCCACGCCCTTTTCGGCGTCCACGTAGGCCGCCGCCTCGGCCTTCGGGTCCCTGGTGGCGTCGCCGAGCAGCAGGTCGGCCAGCGGCTCCAGGCCGGCCTCGCGGGCGATCTGGGCCCGGGTCCGGCGCTTGGGCTTGAACGGCAGGTAGATGTCCTCGAGCCGGGCCTTGGACTCCGCGGCGAGGATCTGCGCCTCGAGGGCGTCGTCGAGCTTGCCCTGCGAGCGGATCGACTCGAGCACGGCCGCGCGACGGTCCTCGAGCTCCCGCAGATAGCCGAGCCGCTCCTCGAGCGTGCGCAGCTGCTGGTCGTCGAGGGTGCCGGTGACCTCCTTGCGGTAACGGGCGATGAACGGCACGGTGGCTCCGCCGTCCAGCAGGTCGACCGCCGCGGTCACCTGTCCCTCGCGGACCCCGAGCTCACTCGCAATGCGCTGATGGATGCTGGTCGTCACGCCACGATTGTGACCGAGGCGCCCGGTGCTTGTCGCGCCGCCCCGCGAATCCCGCACGGATGATCACCCGGCCCGGGCGCGGGTAAGGTCGGGGGAATGCACGCCGCGATGTGGTACGCGCCCCGCGACATCCGCTGGGAGCAGCGTCCGGACCCGACCATCCAGCTGCCCACGGACGCGATCGTGCGGGTGGTCGCCGCCTGCGTCTGCGGCTCCGACCTGTGGACGTTCCGGGGTGCGCGGCCGCCGGCCGACCCGCACCCGATCGGCCACGAGTTCGTCGGCGTGGTCGAGGAGATCGGCGCGGGCGTGGCCACTCTGCGGGCCGGTGACTTCGTCATCTCCCCGTTCTCGATCAGCGACGGCACCTGCGGGCACTGCCGGCAGGGCGTCACCACCTCGTGCGTCCAGGCCCAGTGGTACGGCGGCACCGACCCCGACGGCCGCACCCTCGACGGCGGCCAGGGGCAGAACGTGCGCGTACCGCTGGCCGACGGCACCCTGGTCGCCACGCCCGAGCATCCTGACCGCGAGCGGATCCCGGCGCTGCTGGCCCTCTCGGACGTCCTGGTCACCGGCCACCACGCCGCTGTCTCCGCGGGCGTGGGCCCGGGCCGCACGGTCGCGGTGGTCGGCGACGGCGCGGTCGGCCTGTGCGCGGTCCTGGCTGCTGTCCGCCTCGGAGCCGACCGGGTGATCGCGTTCTCGTCGTACTCCGACCGGCAGAACGTGGCGACCGGGTTCGGCGCCTCCGACGTCATCTCCGAACGCGGCGACGACGGCGCCGCGGCACTGCGCGACCTGCTCGCCGACCAGGGCGCGGACGCCGTCCTCGAATGCGTGGGCAACAAAGAGTCGATGGCCCAGGCGATGGCGTCCGTGCGCCCCGGCGGCCGGATCGGCTACGTGGGGGTGCCGCTGGGCGGGGCGGAGCTGCCGATCAAGAAGATGTTCGCCGACAACATCGCGGTCGCCGGTGGCGTCGCGCCGGTGCGGCCGTACCTGCCGGAGCTGCTCGCCGACGTGCTGGCCGGCTCCCTGGACGCCGGCGCGGTGTTCGACCTGCAGCTGCCGATGGAGAAGGTGGCCGAGGCCTATGCGGCGATGGACGAGCGCCGCTCGATCAAGACGCTGCTGTGGCCTTGAGGTCACGCTGAACGGCCCACAGCGCGGCCTCGGTGCGCGAGGCGGCGCCGGTCTTGCGCAGCAGATTCGACACGTGCACGGTGACCGTGCGCACCGAGATGCCCAGCGCGCGGGCGATCTGCTTGTTCGACATGCCCTCGGCCAGGCAACCGATCACCTCCCGCTCCCGGGCGGTCAACTCGGGCTGCTCCCGCAGATGGGCGGGCAGCGGCGCGTCGGCCAGCGCCTCCGGTCCACCTGCCGTGGCGAGCAGCTCACTCAACCGGTACGGGTTACCGCCGGTGCGGCGCCACACTGCCTCGGCGACCTGCGGGGACGGGCAGCTGGCGCCGTACACGTGGGCCAGGATGCGGCTCACCTGCCCGGCGGTCAGCGCACCCAGATGCTGGCGCACCGCGCCGGGGGCGCCCGACAGCCGGGCCAGCACCCGGGCCGTGAGCAGCGGGGAGACCGCCGCCTCGGGCGGCCGGCTGGTCACGACCAGCAGGGCCGGAAGATCGGCGGCGGCGAGCTCACCGATCAGGTTCAGGCTGGCCGGATCGAGCGCGTGCAGATCCTCGACCACGAGTACGGCGGGACGACCGCCCACCAGCGTCCGCACGGTCGTGACGGCCAGCCGCAGCAGCGCGTCGGGGGTGTACCGCTCCCGGGGGACATCGGGGTCCTGGGCGAGCCAGGCCAGCGCGTCCGGCGGCACCGGCAGCCCGGGGCGCGGTCCCAGCCCGGCCAGCACGGCGGCGAGCCAGTCGTAGGGGGCGGGCGAATGCAGCCGCGCGGAGCCGGACAGGACGACCTGAGGGGTCGTGAGCTGCAGAGCGGCCGAGACCAGGGTGCTCTTGCCGGTGCCGGGCAGCCCGGTGATCACGGCGGGCACGCACCTGCGGGTGGCGCCGACACGCTCCCAGGCGCGCCGGAGCTCGTCCAACGCGTCCGTTCGTCCCACCATCGGTACCGGCATCACCACCCAACACTACGTACTACGTACTACAGACACCGCCGCAGCCCTTTGGCAGTCTTGTGACATGAGTGTCGTGCTTCGTGCGGTCGCCGCCTCCGATCAGGGCCTGGTCCGGTCGAACAACGAGGACGCGGTCTTCGTCGGCGACCGGTTGCTGGTCGTGGCGGACGGCATGGGCGGCCTGCCGGCCGGAGAGCTGGCCAGCGACATCCTGGTCACCGCTCTGGCCGACGTGGACGCGAAACCGGACACGGGGGAGCCCCTGCAGGACCTGATCGCGGCGCTGGAAACAGCCAACAAGCGCATCGAGGAAGCCGTCGCCGACGACGACGCCCGCGACGGCATGGGCACCACGGTGACGACTCTCATGCTGTCCGGAGACCGGGTGGCGGCCCTGAACGTGGGCGACTCCCGGTGCTACCTGAGCCGCAACGGCGAGTTGACGCAGATCACGCGGGATGACACTTATGTGCAGGCGCTGGTGGATCAAGGGGTGCTGACCCCGGACGACGCGCGCCGGCACCCGCAGCGGGCGCTGGTGACCCAGGCGGTGCAGGGCGGGCCGTTCCGGCCGGCGGGGCGGATGGTGCCGGTGCGGGTGGGGGACAGGTTCCTGCTCTGCAGCGACGGACTGAGTGACTATGTCGAGGACGAGGTGATCGCTACTACGCTGCGGTCGTACGCGGACCGGCAGGTGTGCGCGGCGGAGCTGATCGCGCGGACGTTGGAGGCCGGGGCACCGGACAACGTCACGGTGATCGTCGCGGACGTGGAGGAGGAGTAGGCCGCTCCGGGTCGGCTGCGATCTCTCGGCCGGCTGTTGCGCCTGGTTGAGCGTCCGCCCGGCGGGTTCTCGGCCGGGGGCGGCCGTCGACGGCTGTGCAGATGCCGTAGACCCGGGCGTAGCCGGTCCATCCGTTGACCCGGCCGCGGTTGTTGCTGATCTGCACGCGGCCCTTGACCGGGTCGACTGCGGAGACGAGATGCAGATGGACGGCGCCCGCCACGCGGGCCAGCACGATGTCCCCGACGACAACCTCGGCCGGATCGACGGGCGCGACCGTGACGAGCTGCCGGCTGCGGATCAGCGGCACCATCGACGAGCCGGTCGGCCGGAACTCGACGGTGGCGCCGGCGGCCACCCGGGCGGCGATCGACGTCAGGTTGCTCATGTCGGCTCATCATCGGCTGCTCGGCACGGCCCCGGCCACTCCATTTCGCGCGGCCGCCCCGACCCAGTCATCCCCGGCGGTCGGCCCGGTCCTGTCATTCCCGGCGGTCGGCCCGGTCCCGTCATTCCCGGCGGTCGGCCCGGTGGCCCTGCCCGCGACCATCGACACCAGCAGCAGCTGGCGAGCCGCCGCCGGAGGACCCCCACGTCAGCGTCCCTCACGGGTTCGGGCCGCCCAGACCGGCTGCTGCGGGTCGTCGTTGTGCACGATGATGTCGGCAAGATCGGTCGGCCGGGCCGTCGCGAAGTAGAGCTGCTGCGAGGGGATGTAGCGCTCGCGCCAGCGCCGTTCGATGTCGGCCTGAGATGACACCCGGCCCTCTCGGATCACCGCACGATGCACGGTCTTCTCGAGCGCGGTCGACACGAAGATGCGCACGTCCCACTGACCGATCAGTTCCGGGCGCAGGAGGAAGACGCCGTCGAAGACCAGCACGGCGTCGGCGGAGGCGGTCGTGGTCGGCGGGGACAGCACAGCGTCCGTTGTGTGGTCGTAGATCCCGTGCCGGAAGCGTCGATCTCCGGCCGGGCCGAGCGGATCGAGCAGAACCCGGTTCAGTGCTTCGTAGTCGTGGGTGTCGAAGTAACAGCCTTCGGCCGAGAATTCACCGCGTCGATAGCGCTGGACCCGAGGGACAAGGAAATCGTCGATCGTCGCACGGACGACCTCACGGCCCTGTTCCCGCAGGACCCCGGCCAGCTCGTCGGCGAGAGTGGTCTTGCCGGCGGCGGGCGGCCCGTCGATGGCGACCCGGGCCGGGTGGGTGACCGAGACCGACCCGACTGCCTCAGCCAGGTGGCGAAGCAGCCCCTCGCGGCCGCCCGAGTGCATATCCCGTCCTCCTGATCCCTGCGTACGCTCGAACCGTGCTCCTGACGACCGAACGGCTGGTGCTCCGCCGCTTCCGCCCCGCCGACGCCGAGACTCTCGCCGCCTACCGGACGGATCCCGCGGTCGCGCGCTACCAGTCCTGGAACTCGCCGTACCCGGTGGAGAAGGCCCGCTACGCGATCGAGTCCATGGCCGCCGCGGATCCCGATCAGCCCGGCTGGTTCCAGTACGCCGTTGAGCTCACCGCCGAGCGGGCGCACATCGGTGACGTCGCCGTCAATCTGCATGACAACCGGATGCAGGCCCAGCTCGGCTACAGCCTGGCGCCCGACCGGCAGGGGCACGGCTATGCCACCGAGGCTGTGCGGGCGGTGCTGGAGCATCTGTTCCGGGTCAAAGGGCTGCACAAGGTGTCGGCCGAGTGCGACGCCCGCAACGTCGCTTCGTACCGGTTGCTGGAGCGTGCCGGCTTCCAGCGCGAAGGACTCTTGCGGCAGCACACCTGGAGCAAGGGCGAGTGGACGGACGACCTCCTTTACGGCCTCCTGGAGGCTGACTTCTTCGGCGTCGCGACGGTTTCGTAGGCGTCCTGGCACAACTCGGCTATCTCGGCCCAGTCGACGTCGCCGTCCAGGCGGACGCCGAGCCAGCCGCGGTGTCCCACGTACGGCGGGCGGAAGAACCGCTCCGGAGCCGCGGCGATCAGCTCCTGCTGGGCTCCGGGCGGCGCCGCACACCACAGGTGTGGGAACTCGTTGTCATGATGGCCGTGCTCCCACAGGGTCACGAAGGTCCGCCGGTCGCGCACGAACCAGGTGGGCGCCCCGTGACTGGGCCGCTCGGTGACCTCGGGGAGAGCCGTGCAGATGCGGCGCAGCTCGTCCAGCATCAGGACTGGGGCGCGCCGATGTTGACCATCCACTCCACGCCGAAGCGGTCGGTGCAGGTGCCGAACTCGTCGCCCCACATCTGCTTCTCCAGCGGGGTGCTGACCGTGCCACCGTCAGCCAGCTTGGCCCACCACTCGCGCATCACGTCGGCCTCGTCGCCGCTGAGGCTGATCGCGATGTCGTTGCCCGGCACGTGCTCCAGACCGGGCGGTGCGTCGGCGCCCATCAGCACCATGCCGGTGTCGGTGACCAGCGTGGCGTGCATGACCTTGTCGGCCAGCGCCGGATCGGGCGCGCCGAAATCACCGAACGTGTTGATGGTGAGGTTGCCGCCGAGGACGGAGTGGTAGAACTCCATCGCGGGGCGGGCCTTGCCGTCGGTGAACGCGATGTACGGGTTGAGGCGCACTGCCATGGCCGGCTCCTTTGCCGAGAATGAACGACTTCTCGCACCATAGACCCGGCCACCGACAGTTTCGGCCGCCTCCTCGCAAAGAGCGGCTCAGCCCTCGAGGTGCAGCCAGACCGCGCCCAGCGGCGGTACGCGCAACGACGCCGACGCGTTCAGCCCGTGCCACGGCATCTCCTCCGCGTGCACCTCGCCGAGGTTGCCCACACCCGAGCCGCCGTACAGGGTGCTGTCGGTGTTGACGACCTCGCGCCAGACGCCGGCCCGGGGCAGGCCGATGCGGTAGTTGTCGTGCGGGACCGCGGCGAAGTTGACCACACAGGCCAGCGTGTCGCCGTTCGGGGCCAGGCGCAGGAACGAGAACGTGTTGTGCTGCGAGTCCTCGCTGGTGATCCAGCGGAAGCCGCTCGCCGTGGTGTCCTGCGTCCACAGCGCCGGGATGTCCCGGTACGCCTTGTTCAGGTCCTTGACCAGCTTGTGGATGCCGCCGCCGCGGCTCTCGTCGGCCAGCAGGTCCCAGTCGAGGCCGCGTTCCTCGCTCCACTCCCGCTGGTCGCCCATCTCGGCGCCCATGAAGATCAGCTGCTTGCCGGTGAAGGCCCACATGAAGCCCAGCAGCGCCCGGGTGTTGGCCAGCTGCTGCCACTGGTCGCCGGGCATCTTGCCGGTGAGCGAGCCCTTGCCGTGCACGACCTCGTCGTGGCTGATCGGCAGGATGTAGTTCTCGCTCCACGCGTACACGGTGGCGAAGGTCATCTGGTGGTGGTGCCACTGCCGGTAGATCGGCTCCTTCTCCATGTACGAGAGGGTGTCGTTCATCCAGCCCATGTTCCACTTGAAGCCGAAGCCCAGGCCGCCGAGGTGGGTGGGGCGGGTGACGCCCGGCCAGGCCGTCGACTCCTCGGCGATGGTGACCACGCCGGGGTTGTTGCGGTAGACGGTCGCGTTCATCTCCTGCAGGAAGCTGATCGCGTCGAGGTTCTCCCGGCCGCCGTACTGGTTCGGGGTCCACTCGCCGTCCTTGCGGGAGTAGTCCAGGTAGAGCATCGAGGCGACCGCGTCGACCCGCAGCCCGTCGGCGTGGAACTCCTCGCACCAGTAGTTGGCGTTGGCGACCAGGAAGTTGCGGACCTCGCGCCGGCCGAAGTCGAAGACGTACGTGCCCCAGTCCGGGTGCTCGCCGCGCCGCCAGTCGCCGTGCTCGTAGAGCGGGGTGCCGTCGAAGCGGGCCAGCGCCCATTCGTCCTTGGGGAAGTGCGCGGGCACCCAGTCGAGGATGACGCCGATGCCGGCCTGGTGCAGCTTGTCGACCAGGTAGCGGAACTCGTCGGGAGAGCCGAAGCGCGACGTCGGTGCGAAGTAGCCGGTGACCTGGTAACCCCACGAGCCGCCGAACGGGTGCTCCATGACCGGCATCAGCTCGACGTGCGTGAAGCCGGTCTCGACCACGTAGTCGACCAGCTGCTCGGCGAGCTCCGTGTAGGACAGGCCGGGGCGCCACGAGCCGAGGTGCACCTCGTACGCGCTCATCGGTTCCTGGTGCCACTGCTTGGTCGCGCGCTGGGTCATCCAGTCGGCGTCCTGCCACTCGTACGACGACTCGTACACGACCGACGCCGTGCGCGGCGGCACCTCGGTGTGCTGGGCCAGCGGGTCGGCCTTCTCGCGCCAGACGCCGTCCCGGCCGAGGATCTTGAACTTGTACTTGGTGCCGGAGGAGGCGCCGGGCACGTACAGCTCCCAGACGCCGCTGCTGCCCAGCGACCGCATCGGCAGGCCGTCGAACGGCCCCCAGCCGGCGAAGTCGCCGATCAGCTGCACGCCGCGGGCGCCGGGCGCCCACACGGCGAAGGCGACGCCGTCGCCCTTGGCCTGGGCGCCGAGCACCTTCCACAGCTTCTCGTGCCGGCCCTCACCGATCAGGTGCAGGTCGAGCTCACCGAGGGTGGGCAGATGCCGGTACGGGTCGTCGCAGACGGTGCCCTCGACGTCGATCCGGTAGTCGAGCACCGTGCCGGGCACCGAGGCGGCGAAGATGCCGTCGGGGTGCACCGCCGTCATCGGGACGCGTTCGTCACCGATGACGAGGCTGACCTCCTTGGCGCCCTTGCGCAGCGTGCGGATCACCGTGTGGTCGCCGCTCGGGTGCGTGCCGAGCAGGCTGTGCGGGTCGTGCGTGTCGCCGGCCATCACGGCGTTCATCGCGCGCTGATCGCCGGCCAGGGACGGCGACGGGGTGGTCTGCATCGGAACTCCTAGAAGAAAATCTTCAGTCCGGTCAAGGGCGGTGGCGGGGCGGTCGGACGGGGTCATCAGCCGGCGAGCCGCGCGATCGACCGCAGCGGGATGCGCAGCCAGCCGGGCCGGTGCCGGGATTCGTACGCGGCCTCGTAGACCGCCTTGTCGAGCTCGTACGCCGCCAGCAGCGCACCCTGCTCCCGCGGGTCGTGGCCGGAGGCGGCCGCGTACCCGTCGCAGAAGGCGGTGCGGTTGCGGTCGACCCATTCGCGGGCCCGGGCGGCGAGGTGCTCGTTGTCGTCCTGGTCCACCAGCAGCTGGTAGGCGGCGTACTCGTAGCTGCGCAGCACGCCGGCGATGTCGCGCAGCGGCGAGTCGGGCAGCCGCCGCTCGTCGAGCGGCTGGCCCGGCTCGCCCTCGAAGTCGATGAGCAGCCAGGCCTCCGGCACCCGCAGCACCTGGCCCAGGTGCAGGTCGCCGTGCACCCGCTGGACCGTGACCTGCTCGCCGGTGAGCTTGCGGAAGCGTTCCTCGATGGCCGGGACGTACTCGTTCAGCTCGGGCACGGCCGCGGTCGCGGTCGCCAGCCGGGCGATGACCGCGTCCACCGGGAACGGCGACGGGCCCGCGCCCAGCTCGTCGGCGAGTGTCTTGTGCACCGAGGCCACCGCTTCACCGAGGCGGTACGACTCACCGGCGAAGTCGCCGCCCACCTCGTCGGCGCCCATCTCCGCGTCGGCGAACAGGTCGCGGGCGCTGGCGGTGGCCATCGCCCAGCCCTCGGCGGAGTTGAGCGCGTACGCGGTCACCATGCCCAGCGGGCACGGCTCGCCGCCCTCGGTGGTCTCGAACGAGCCGAGCAGCTTGGCCACGTGCGGGTTGCCGGCCCGGCCGAGCACCCGGTTGAGCTCGATGTCGGGGTTGATGCCGCAGTCGACCCGGCGGAAGACCTTGAGGATGGCCTCCTGCTCGAAGATCACGCTGGTGTTGCTCTGCTCGGCGTCGAAGACCCGCGACGCGTGCTCCAGCGGGAAGGTCGCCCCGGGCTCGGAGGAGAACACGATGTCCCCGGCCGTGGCGTCGGAGGAGATCAGCGACAGCAGGTAGGTCGCGGCCTCCGGGTCGTACAGGCCGTCGTAGCCGGTGCGGTCGCCGTCCGTGCCGATGGTCGCCACGGTGCTGTATTCCGAGATCGGCCCGGAGTCCCAGGCGACCAGCACCTGATAGCGCTCGGAGCTGCCGTCGGTGTACGAGACGTCCAGCAGCACCAGGTCCAGGTCGTCCTTCAACGGCGTGGACGACGCCTGCTTGACGTCGGCGAGGGTGCGGCTGCGACCCGCGTACCAGCGTTGCTGGGGGAGCCATTCGGCGTAGGGCAGCGTCATTGCTTCTCCTCGGACCCGCACAGCTGGAACCAGTAGAACCCGTGTCCCGGCAGGGTCAGCAGGTACGGCAGCTGGCCGATGCGCGGGAAGTTCACGTGCCCGGTCAGCTCGACCGGCGTGTACCCGTTCCAGTGCTGCAGGTTCAGCTCGATGGGCTGGGGGAACCGCGAGAGGTTGTTGACGCAGAGGACCACGTCGTCGCCGTCCTCGCGCAGGAACGCGAGCACCGACGGGTTGGAGCCGCCGAGCTCACGGAAGGAGCCGGTGGCGAACGCCTCGTGGCGGCGGCGGACCGCCAGCATGGTGCGGGTCCAGTTGAGCAGCGACGTCGAGCTGTCCCGCTGGGCCTCCACGTTCACCGACTGGTAGCCGTAGATCGGATCCTGGTTGGCCGGCAGGTAGAGCCGGCCGGGGTTGGCGGTGGAGAAGCCCGCGTTGCGGTCGGGCGTCCACTGCATCGGGGTACGCACGCCGTCGCGGTCACCGAGCCAGATGTTGTCGCCCATGCCGATCTCGTCGCCGTAGTACAGCACCGGCGAGCCGGGCAGCGACAGCAGCAGGGCGGTGAACAGCTCGATCTGGTTGCGGTCGTTCTCCAGCAGCGGGGCGAGCCGCCGGCGGATGCCCACGTTGGCCTTCATCCGCGGGTCTTTCGCGTACTCGGTGAACATGTAGTCGCGCTCTTCGTCGGTGACCATCTCGAGGGTCAGCTCGTCGTGGTTGCGCAGGAAGATGCCCCACTGGGCCATGTCCGGGATGGCCGGCGTCTGGGCCAGGATCTCGGAGATGGGGAAGCGGGACTCGCGGCGCACCGCCATGAAGATGCGCGGCATCAGCGGGAAGTGGAACGCCATGTGGCACTCGTCGCCGCCGGTGTCGGCGTCACCGAAGTATTCGACCACGTCGGCGGGCCACTGGTTGGCCTCGGCGAGCAGCACCCGGCCGGGGAACTCGTCGTCGATGACCTTGCGGCAGTGCTTGAGGAACGCGTGCGTCTCCGGCAGGTTCTCGCAGTTGGTGCCCTCGCGCTCGAACAGGTACGGCACCGCGTCCAACCGGAAGCCGTCGATGCCGAGGTCCAGCCAGAAGCGCAGGACGTCGATCATCGCTTCCTGCACGGCCGGGTTGTCGTAGTTGAGGTCGGGCTGGTGCGAGAAGAACCGGTGCCAGTAGAACTGCCGGCGGACCGGGTCGAACGTCCAGTTCGACTCCTCGGTGTCGACGAAGATGATCCGGGCGTCGGAGTACGGCTCGCTGGTGTCGCTCCACACGTAGTAGTCGCCGTACGGGCCGTCAGGGTCGCGGCGCGACTCCTGGAACCACGCGTGCGAGTCCGAGGTGTGGTTCATGACCAGGTCGGTGATGACCCGGATGCCGCGCTTGTGCGCCGCGTCGAGCAGGGCGACGAAGTCCTCGACCGTGCCGAACTCCGGCAGCACCCGGTAGAAGTCGCGGATGTCGTACCCGCCGTCGCGCAGCGGTGAGTCGTAGAACGGCGGCAGCCACAGGCAGTCGACGCCGAGCCACTGCAGGTAGTCCAGGCGCTCGATCAGCCCGCGCAGGTCGCCGGAGCCGTCCGAGCTGGAGTCGTAGAAGGCCCGGACCAGCACCTCGTAGAAGACGGCGCGTTTGAACCAGGTCCGGTCGGCCGGCAATGCGCGGGCATGCCCGAAGTCGTCGGCGGTCGGGTGCTCGACCACACCGTCCTCGACGTGGCTGCCCTCCGCGGGATCGTGCTCGACGTTCTCGCCGAGTTCGCTCGTCAGGTCCATCAGACGTTCACCTACCCCACCCCGCAGGAACTGAATCGCTTGTACTGCCTATCGGCGCGGGTGCACCACGAACACATGTGCGGGCTCGACGTACGGGTCGATCCGGACCGGGTTGTGCTGTCCCCACTCGTACGTCGCCCCGGTGAGCTGGTCCGTCACGGTGAACTGCTCGTGCCAGTCCAGGCCCAGCGCGGGCATGTCGAGTGTCGTGTTGCCCCACTGCACGTTCGCCGAGTCGAACGAGCAGATCACCAGAACGGTGTTGCCCGACTCCGGATCCCGCTTCGACCAGCACAGCAGAGAGGCGTTGTCGATCTCGTGGAATTCCAGGTTCCGCAACCAGTGCAGCGCCGGGTTCTCCCGCCGGATCGTGTTCAGCTTGGTGATGTACGGCGCCAGGCTGCGCCCGGCCCGCTCGGCCGCCGCCCAGTCCCGCGGCTTCAGCTCGAACTTCTCGTTGTCGATGTACTCCTCCGCGCCCGGCCGGGCCACGTGCTCGAAGAGCTCCAGCCCTGAGTACATGCCCCAGGACGGCGAGAGCATGCTGGCCAGCACGGTGCGGATCTTGAACATCGGCGGGCCGCCGTGCTGCAGCGACTCGTGCAGGATGTCCGGGGTGTTGGGCCAGAAGTTGGGCCGCATCCAGTCGATCGAGGCCTTGAGCTGGCCGAGGTACTCCCGCATCTCCCAGGCCGTGGTGCGCCAGGTGAAGTACGTGTACGACTGGGTGAAGCCGATCTTGCCGAGCCCGTTCATCATGGCCGGCCGGGTGAACGCCTCGGCCAGGAACAGCACGTCCGGGTCGACGTCCTTGATCTTGGCGATGACCCACTGCCAGAAGTTCAGCGTCTTGGTGTGCGGGTTGTCGACCCGGAAGATCTTGACCCCGTTGGACACCCAGTGCAGGACGACGCGCAGGACCTCCTCGCGCAGTCCCTTGGGGTCGTTGTCGAAGTTCAGCGGGTAGATGTCCTGGTATTTCTTGGGCGGGTTCTCCGCGTACGCGATCGTGCCGTCGGCGCGGGTGGTGAACCACTCCGGGTGCTCGGTGACCCACGGGTGGTCCGGAGCGCACTGCAGCGCCAGGTCCATCGCGACCTCGAGGCCGTGCTCGTGGGCCGTGCCGATGAACGCCCGGAAGTCGTCCAGCGTGCCCAGCTGCGGGTGGATCGCGTCGTGGCCGCCCTCGTCGGAGCCGATCGCCCAGGGCGAGCCCACGTCGATGCCCTCGCGGGCCACCAGCGTGTTGTTGCGGCCCTTACGGTTGATCTTGCCGATCGGGTGGATCGGGGGCAGGTAGAGCACGTCGAAGCCCATCGCGGCGACGGCCGGGATGCGCTCGGCGGCGGTCGCGAAGGTGCCGTGCTTGACCGGGGTCGCGTCCGGCCCGATCTCGGCGCCCTCGGAGCGCGGGAAGAACTCGTACCACGACGAGAACAGGGCCCGCTGACGGTCGACCCAGATCGCGTACGAGCGGGTGGTGGTCACCAGCTGGCGGACCGGGTGCTGCCAGAGCAGCTCCTCCAGCTCCAGGCCGGGGGAGACCCGGGAGAACAGCGAGCGCTGCGGGTCGCGCAGGGCGGCGGCCGCGTCGCGGACCCGCTCCTCCTCGTCGTGGGGCACGATCTTGGCCGCCAGGTCCAGCAGTTCGGCGCCCTCGGCGAGGTCGTTGGCCAGGTCCTCGAGCCCCTGCCCGGCGCCGATCTTCTTGGTCACGGCGTTGCGCCAGGTCTGGTAGGGGTCGTCGAACGCCTCGATGGTGAACGTCCACCGGCCCACCCGGTCCGGCTTGATCACGCCGTGCCATCTGTCCAGGCCGGGCTCGCCCGGGGTGAGCCGGGTGAACGGCTCGGCCTCGCCCTCGGGGCCCTGCCATACCACGTTCACGCCGAGGGCGTGGTGGCCTTCCCGATAGGACACCGCCGAGATGGGGACGAGCTCGCCGACCACCGCTTTCGCGGGGTAGCGGCCACAGGACACCGATGGCGTCACATCTTCGATGGGAAAGCGACCGGTCATGATCTCCACCGTAATCTTCGAGCGCGGGGGCGGGCACGGCGACGGGCGAATTGGGCAGCCGTCAGGACAGGTTTCTCCGCTATGGAGCAACCGCAAACAGCCGCGCACCCGGTGCGTCCAACCTACCGGAGAGCAATTAGCGCGGCCCGTCGAGGCGCGCCATCGCGCCGGCCAGGAAACCGCTCAATTCCGCGCCGTGCCAGACCCGGGCCGGCTCGGGGTCGCGGGCCACGGAACGGGTGAGCCGCTCGACGTCCAGCACTCCCGGCCCATGGGTCGCCGCGAGCACCACGTTGCCCGCCTTGCGGCCACGCAGCATGCCCGGCGGGGCGATCAGGGCCACGTCGCCGAACGCCGCGCGCAGCGTCGCCGCCTGGATGCGTGAGTAGGACAGCGGCGGCACGTCGGTGAGGTTCATCGCCAGCACCCCGGCCGGGCGCAGCAGCCGGGCGGCGGCCGTCGCGAAGCCCACCCCGGCCACGCTCGCCGGCATCGCCGCGCCCTCGAACACGTCGACCACGATCACGTCGTACCCCCGGACCGGGCCGTCGTCGACGAACTCGCGGGCATCACCCACCACGACCTCGACGGCGGATGGCCAGGGCAGCGACCGGGAGACCAGCGCGAGCAGCAGGCCGTCGCGTTCCACCACCGTCTGCGCGGACCCGGGTCGCGTCGCGGCCACCCAGCGGGGCAGCGTGAGTGCACCGCCGCCGAGATGCAGGACGGTCAACGGTACGGCCGCAGGGGCCGCCAACCGCAGCACCGTGGCCAGCCGGCGCACGTATGCGAAGCCCAGGTAGGTGGGATCGGCCAGATCGACGTACGACTGCGGCACCCCGTCGACCAGCAGCGTCCAGCCCCGCTCCCGGTGGCGGTCCGGCTCCAGCGAGGCCGTGCCGGAGGCGACCCGCGTGAAGCTCGTTGCGCGTCGGTTGCCGTGGGTTGCCATCGGGGCGAGGCTACTCAAGCGGGACCGCCCACCGCCGAGAGGTAGCGTGACGCACCCCGCGACGGGGTGTGCGCCAACTCTTGGGGGCACACATGGCCGGACCGTCCACCGCGCTGTCGCCGGTCATCGCGGCGAGCACGCACTGGCTGGTCCGGGCGTACCCGTCCAGCGGCGCCGACCGGGCCGCGGACACCCTGGCCGAGCTCCAGGCCCGTCAGGCCGTGACGGTCGCCGCGTGGCTGCGCTACCCGACCCCGGTGGACGCCGAGCTGGTCGCCATGGCCGGGCCGGGCGGCTCGGCGGTGCTGGACTGGCGGGTCGGCAGCGAGCCCGACGACGAGCTGGCCGAGGACGAGGGCTGGCGCACCTGGGTCGACGAGGTCGCGGTCAGCTGGGCCGCCTGCCTGCTGGCCGACCCGGTGCTGGCCGCACGGGCGGTGGACTCGGTGGCCGCGGCGGTGCCGGTCGCGGACGGCCGGCCCCGGCCGCGGCCGCGCAAGGCGGGCGACCTGCCCAGCGAGTTCCGCCGGCTGACCGCCCCGGACCCCCGCGACCTGGAGGCCGCGGCCCTGCTCCGCCACCCGGACCTGCTCGAACCGGTGGCGGACCTGCACCGCGAGACCCTGCTGTATCTGCTGGGAGCCGTCGCCGCTTAGCGGATCACTTTGGCGCGTTCGTCGGGGACGCAGTGGGTCATCTTCAGGCCGGCCACGTCCCGGGGCGGGTTGGTGCCCAGGTGGGCCAGGCGCTCCCGGTCCTCGTCGGTGAGCGTCTGGCCGTTCAGCGGTCGCAGGCCGCGGACGTCCTCCGGGCTGATCTTGAGACCCTCGCCGACCCGCAGGCCCAGCTCGTTCTCCACCAGCAGGAAGTGCCAGACCATCCGCTCCTGGATCGGCCGGTCGCACTGGGCCAGCAGATCGACGAAGTTGCGCACCAGGTCGTCGCGCTCCCACTGCTCCATCAGCAGGTAGCGCTGGCCCGCCTGGGCGTAGTCGTTCGTGCGCGGCAGCCGCTTGCGGGTCAGCCGCCCGGTGATCACCGGACCCTGCTCGTCGTGGCTCGGGTACTGCGCCTCGCGCAGCCCGCCGGTGATCGACGGCTCGTAGTTGACGTGCGGGTTCTGCCCGGCCAGGTCCTGGTGGAAGGCCATCTGGCCGTCACGCTGGTTGGTCCGGACGGACGCGTTGCGGGCCTGGTTGACCGGCAGCTGCAGGTAGTTCGGGCCGACCCGGTAGCGCTGCGTGTCCGAGTACGAGAACGTGCGCCCGATGAGCATCTTGTCGTCGGAGAAGTCGAGTCCGTCGACCAGCACGCCGGTGCCGAACGCGATCTGCTCGTTCTCGGCGAAGTAGTTCTCCGGCATCCGGTCGAGCACCAGGCGCCCCACCGGCCGCGGCGGGAACTCGTTCTCCGGCCACACCTTGGTGTCGTCCAGCGGGTCGAAGTCCAGCTCCGGGTGCTCGTCGTCGCTCATCATCTGCACCAGCAGCTCCCATTCGGGGAGGTCGCCGGCACCGATCGCCGCGTACAGGTCCTTGGTGGCGTGCCCGAGCCCGCCCGCCTGCACGTTCGCGGCGTCCTCCTCGGTCATGCTGCGCACGCCCAGCTTGGGCATCCAGTGGTATTTGACCAGCACGCTCTCGCCGGCCTCGTTGACCCACTTGTAGGTGTTCACCCCGAAGCCCTGCATGTGCCGGTAGTCGGCCGGGATGCCGCGCGGGCTGAACAGGTTGACCAGCATGTGCATCGACTCAGGCGTCTGCGACATGAAGTCGAAGATCCGGTTCGGCTTCTGCTCGAAGTCCACCGGGTCCGGCTTGAGCGCGTGGATCACGTCGGGGAACTTGACGGCGTCCCGGATGAAGAAGACTCCCAGGTTGTTGCCGACGAGGTCCCAGTTGCCGTCCTCGGTGTAGAACTTCACCGCGAAGCCGCGCGGGTCCCGGGCCGCCTCGCTGGAGTCGCGCCCGCCGATCACCGTGGAGAAGCGCAGCGCCACGTCGGTGCGCTTGCCGGGCTCCTGGAACAGCTTGGCCCGGGTGAACCGGTCGATCGGTTCGTCACCCCACTGGCCGTACGCCTCGAAGTGGCCGAAGGCGGTGACGCCGCGCGCGTGCACGACCCGCTCGGGGATGCGCTCGCGGTCGAAGTGGCTGATCTTCTCCAGGAAGTGGTAGTTCTCCAGCGTCGCCGGCCCGCGCGCGCCGACCGTGCGCTGGTTCTGGTTGTCGAAGACCGGATGGCCCTGCCGGGTGGTCAGCACGTCCCGGCGGTCGTCGGGGGCGGAACCCTTGCTTGCGACGTCCGTCATGCTCGGCTCCTTTGCCGGTTGTCGGGCGGGGTGTCCCCGGCAGGCGTACCCGCCGGGGTCGCACCGAACCAGAACCGGCCCGGACCGATCGGGAGGACGCCGTCAGGCCAGGCGGGCCGGGAAGCCGCCGGTGGCGATCGGCCCCCACCGCTCGACGGTGATCCGGATCAGGGACTTGCCCTGGTCACGCATGGCCTGGCGGTACTCGTCCCAGTCCGGGTGCTCACCGGAGATGCTCCGGAAGTACTCGACCAGGGGCTCGACCGACTCCGGCAGGTCGATGACCTCTGCTGTGCCGTCGACCTGCACCCACGGGCCGCCGAAGTCGTCGGAGAGCACGCAGACGCTGACCCGCGGGTCGCGGCGGATGTTCATCGCCTTGGCCCGCTCCGGGTACGTCGAGATCACGATGCGGCCCTCGGCGTCCACCCCGCAGGTGTTCGGCGACGCCTGCGGGCGCCCGTCCCGGCGGGTGGTCATCAGGATCGCGTGATGCCGGGGCCGGACGAACTCGAGGAGCTCCTCGCGGCCGACCTCGGTGTTGGTGGCGATGGTGCGCGGCATGGGACTCCTCAGCTCGGCTGGTCGGCGTCGACGGGGAACGCGCCGGGGTGCCCGTCGGCCTGCTCGGCGGTGACCGCGGCGCCGATGATGCCGGCGTTGTTGAGCAGGGTGGCCGGCACGATCGGGGTACGGATCTCGATCAGCGGCAGCCACTTGTCGGCCTTCTTGCTCACGCCGCCACCGACGATGAACAGCCGCGGCGACAGCAGCATCTCCACGTGCCGCAGATACTCCTGGACCCGGCCGGCCCACTTCTCCCAGCTCAGGTCCTCCTGCTCGCGGGCCCGGTCGGAGGCGCGCAGCTCGGCGTCCTTGCCGTCCAGCTCCAGGTGGCCGAACTCGGTGTTCGGGATGAGCGTGCCGTCCAGGAACAGGGCGCTGCCGATGCCCGTACCGAAGGTGAGCATCATCGTCAGGCCGCGCTGGTCGTGCCCGGCGCCGAAGGCAACCTCGGCGACGCCCGCGGCGTCGGCGTCGTTGAGCACGGACACGGGCTTGCCGAGCCGCTCGGTGAACAGCTGCGCGGCGGGCGCGTCGAGCCACGACTTGTCGACGTTGGCGGCGGTACGGGTGACCCCGTCGACCACCACACCGGGGAAGGTGACACCCACCCGGTCGTAACCGGAGAACTTGGCGGCGACCTCGGCGACCGCCTCCACGACGCTGCCGACGTCCGAGGGCTGCGGGGTCGGGACCCGGAACCGCTCCTCGAGCAGCTCACCCCGCACGGTGTCGACCGGCGCCCCCTTCACGCCGGAACCGCCGATGTCGATACCCAGAATGGCCATGCCAGTACTCCGTCTCCGGTGCGTTTGACGTCTGTGTACCCACGCACACCCGGTGTCGAATCGTGCCATCCGGGGATCTGCCCGCTCGTGACGGGTGCCATGCCGATTCCGTTCAAGTCCCGGCGGTCGTGGTCGATAGGGCGGCTGTACCGGCACTGCGCCCAGGGGCGACTCCCCGACCCGTGGGCAGCGGTGTCACCGAAGGAGCATCCATGCGGAAACTCGCGGCCCTGGCCGTCACCGCTGTCACCGTGACCGGCACCCTCGCGGTCGCCGCCCCCGCCCACGCGGCCGCGGACACGCCCTGGCTGAGCCAGAACTGGCTGGTGCAGACCGGCACGACCAAGCTGAGCACCGTCATCAGGGGTGCAGGCGCCGACAAGGCGGACAAAGACAATCCGGACGACGGTGACGCCGCCACCGGCATCGCGCTGACCGGGGCCGGCGTCGGCGTGGCGCTCATCGACTCCGGGGTCTCGCCGGTCAAAGGCCTCGACGGGGCCGGGAAGGTCATCAACGGACCGGACCTGTCCTTCGAGTCGCAGGCGGCCAACCTGCGCCACCTCGACACGTTCGGGCACGGCACCCACATGGCCGGCATCATCGCCGGCCAGGACCCCACTTTCACGGTCGGCACCCGCTTCACCGGCGTGGCGCCGGGCGCGCACATCGTCAGCGTCAAGGTCGCCTCGGCCGACGGGGCCAGCGACGTCTCCCAGGTCATCGCCGGCATCGACTGGGTCGTCGCGCACCGCAACGACCCCGGGCTCAACATCAAAGTCCTGAACCTGTCGTACGGCACCCAGTCCACCCAGCCCGCGTCGCTGGACCCGCTGGCCTTCGCCGTCGAGAAGGCCTGGGAGGCCGGGATCGTCGTCGTGGTCGCCGCCGGCAACGACGGCTTCACGGCCGACAACCTGACCATGCCGGCCGCCGACCCGGACGTCATCGCCGTCGGCGGGGCCGATCCGCGGGGCACCGACCCGCGGACCGACGACGTCGTCGCGGACTTCAGCAACCGGGGCAACGCGGCGCGCCACCCCGACGTGCTGGCCGCCGGGCGTTCCGTGGTGTCGCTGCGCAGCCCGGGCTCGTACATCGACCGGACCTACCCGGGGGCCCGGCTCAGCCTGCTGGACGACCCCGACCAGCGGTTCCTGCGCGGCAGTGGCACGTCCCAGGCGGCCGCGGTGGTCTCCGGCTCGGTGGCTCTGCTGCTCCAGCAGCGTCCCGGCCTGCGACCCGACGACGTCAAGAAGCTGCTGACCAGCACCGCCGACCCGATCATCGGCGGCGACCCGTACGCGGCCGGGGCGGGCCAGATCAACGTGGCCCGCGCCGCCCGGGCCCGGACCACCTACACCCGGCAGGTCAACGTCGCCGCCACCGGCCTGGGCTCGCTGGAGGCCTCGCGGGCCGGCGCCTACGTCTACGACTCCGTCACCGGCACCCCGCTGACCGGCGAACGCGACATCTTCGGCCAGCCCTGGAACGCCCCGGTCTGGACGCAGGCCTCGGCCACGCAGCGCAGCTGGATCGGCGGCTCCTGGAACGGCTCCGTCTGGACCGGCACCACCTGGGCCTCGACGTACACCGGCCCGAAGACCTGGTCCCCGGTCATCTGGACCGGCCGGTCCTGGTCGGGCGCCCTGTGGTCGGGGCGCAGCTGGTCGAGCGCCCTCTGGAGCGGACGGAGCTGGTCGTCACAGACCTGGACGGGCCGGTCCTGGAGCGGGCGCAGCTGGTCGGCGGCCGGCTGGACCGGGGAGCCATGGCACTAGAGCGTCGCCGGCGGCGGCCGCGTCCTCAGCTCCTGGTGGGTCTGCTCACCGCGAGCATGGGCGCGGCCTCCGCCGCCGTGGCGCTGGTCCTCGCCGCCGACGGCATCGCCGCGCCCGCGCTGCCCGGCGGGCTGTGGTGGCTGGCCGGGCTCGCGGTGCTGTTCTTCCTCACCGAGGGCTTCACCGTGCACGTCCGGGTCCGTCGCGGCGCGCACGGCATCAACGTCTCCGAGTTCCCGATGGTGTTCGGGCTGCTCGGCTTCGACCCGGTCACGGTGATCCTGGTCCGGGCCCTGGCCGGCGGGGCCGGGCTGGTCGCCGTACGCGGTCAGCGCGGCACCAAGCTGGCCTTCAACGTCGCCCTGCTCGCCGTCCAGGCGAGCGTCGGCGTCCTGGTCTTTCACGCCGTCACGCCGCACGTGCTCGGCATCTCCGCCGAGGGCGTCGGGCTGCGGACCGTGCTGGCCGCCTACCTGGCCATGATCGCCGCCGACGCGGTGGCCGCCGTGCTGGTCACCGCCGTGATCGCGGTGCACGACGACCCGGGGGAGTGGCGCCGGCTGCCGGCCGCGCTGCGCAGCACCTGGCTCGTCGTCGTCACCACGACGGGGGCCCTGATCAGCTTCCTGGCCGCCACCGAACCGCAGTGGGCGCCGGCACTCATCGGCATCGTGGCCGTTGTGCTGCTGCTGGCCTACCGCGCCTACATCGCGCTGGGCGACGGCAACGCCGAGGTGGAGCAGCTCTACAACTTCACCCGCGCGCTCGACGGGGCCGGCGGCATCGACGAGCTCGTCGCGGTGGTGCTGGACCGGGCCCGCGACGTGCTGCGGGCGGGCACGGCGGAACTGGTGGTCGCGCACGGTGACGAGCTGCGGCACACCCGGCTGGCCGGGCAGTCCCGCCGCCCGGCGGTACGCCTGGGCAGCCCCGGCGCCGACGCCTGGCTCGGGCCGGCGCTGCTGGGCACCCCGGTGCTGCGCCCGGCCGGCCCGGCGGGCGACGCGATGGCCGTGCCGCTGGTCTTCGGCGAACACCGGGCGGTCCTGCTCGTCGCGGACAGCCTCACCGACGCGGGCGGCTTCACCGAGGCCAAGCTGCGGCTGCTCGGCGCGCTGGCGAACCACGCCGGCGCGGCGCTGGGCCGGGCCGACCTGGTCGACCGGCTGCGCCGCGAGGCCGACGAGAAGCAACACCTGGCGCTGCACGACCCGCTCTCCGGGCTGCCCAACCGCCGGCACTTCCACGACCTGCTCGACGCCGGGCTGCGGGCCCAGCGCGCCGGCGGACCGGGGCTGGCGGTGCTGGTGCTCGACCTGGACCGGTTCAAGGAGATCAACGACGCGCTGGGCCATGAGACCGGTGACGCGCTGCTGTGCGAGGTCGGCGAGCGGCTGCGCGCCCACCTCGACGGACGTGGCCGGGTGGCCCGCTTCGGCGGCGACGAGTTCGCCGTGCTGCTGCCCACCGACGGCAGCCCGGGGGCGGGCCTGGCCGCCGCCGCGGAACTGGCCGGGGTGGTGGACCAGCCGATCCGGATCGGGCCGCTGGTGCTGTCACCGCGCGCCAGTGTCGGAGTCGCGGTGGCGCCGCTGCACGGTGACGACGCCGAGATCCTGATCCGGCACGCCGACGTCGCCATGTACGCCGCCAAGGAGAGCCACGGCCTGCGTCTTTACGACAGCGAGCTGGACCGCAACAGCCCGCAGCGGCTGGCGCTCATCGCCGACCTGCGCCGGGCCGTGGAGCGGGGGGAGCTGGCGGTCGCGTACCAGCCCAAGGTCGACCCGCGGACCGGCCGGGTGGTCGGCGCCGAGGCCCTGGCCCGCTGGCACCATCCCGAGCAGGGGCCGATCCCGCCGGACGTGTTCATCCCGCTGGCCGAGCACAGCGGCCTTGTCTGGCCGCTGACCCTGCACGTGCTGGACCGGGCGCTGCGCAGCCGAGCCGAGTGGGCCCGGGCCGGGCACGACCTGCACGTCGCGGTCAACCTGTCACCGAACAGCCTGCTCGACGCCGCGCTGCCCGACCTGGTGGCCCGGCTGCTGGAGGCGACCGGCAACCCGGCGCGGGCGCTGACGCTGGAGATCACCGAGAGCACCATCCTGACCGACCCGGCCGGCAGCCTGGCCACCCTCGAACGGCTGCACGCGCTGGGGGTGGAGATCTCGATCGACGACTTCGGCACCGGCTACTCGTCGCTGGGCCGGCTGCGGGAGCTGCCGCTGCACGAGGTGAAGATCGACAAGTCGTTCGTGCAGCGGGTCGCCGCGGACCACCGGGACCGGGCGGTCGTGCGCTCGGCGGTGCAGCTCGGCCACGCGCTCGACCTGCGGGTGGTCGCCGAGGGGGTGGAGGACGCCGACACGTACGCCTACCTGGCCGCCGAGGGCTGTGACGTGGTCCAGGGCTACCTGCTGTCCCGCCCGTTGCCGGCCGAGGAGTTCACCGCCTGGCTTCACATTCACTCACGCAACGTCACTCATACTTTCGGCTAGTCAGGGCTCGTCCGAGCAGCTAGCGTAAGGAGAAATGAACGGTCGCCGCGTGCGGGCACGGCTCTCTGCCCGCTTGATGGAGGACCTCCTCGATGACCGCTGTCACGATCCCATCGACCACACTCAGTGACGCGCACCCCGCGGCCAGCCCCGCCGAGCCCCTGGGTACCGAAACCGCCGCCGAGCTCCTGATCCGGCTGGCCGCGACCCCACGCGGGGACCGCCGCCGGGCCCGCCTGCGCGACCGGGCCATCGAGGCCTGGCTGCCGCTGGCCCGCCACCTCGCCCACCGCTACTCCGGCCGCGGTGAGCCCACCGACGACCTGGTCC